>JAGIBK010000001.1:0-600000 GCA_017744355.1 bacterium
GCTTAATTCCGAAAATTAATTTCATCCATTGGGTGCTAATATGATTACTATTATTTATATTCGCACAGCTTAACCACTCTTCGGCGGAAACGAGGATATTTTTATTTGCTTTGTTCTTGTCGTGAAGGTGGAAACCAAGAGATTCAAGTTTGGATTTTATTATATTTATTGAGTGGTCAATTTGTTGTTGAGTTCCTATAAGCGAGATATCGTCTACATAGCGAATATAATGAGCAGGAAGTTTCGTTGAGCAGTACTCATCAAACTCTCGCAGAACAAGATTTGCGATGAGATGGCTAAACATTGGGCCAGTTAGTATTCCATTGTCTCCAGAATGTGAGGAGTTTCGGTAGTCTGTGATGATTTTATTTCCCAGATCGCGAAATACATCAAATCCAGCAAGTCTGGCGTGGTGATCCCAGGCAGAGACTGCCAATTCATGGCTGATACTCGGATAAAATCGCTTTATATCGACAGTATGTACTCGGAATTCTGTATTATTGGAACAAATTGACGAAATAGTACTATGTCTTTTTATTACGCCTGACATGAATGGCAAATAAATACCAGATAAATCTGTTGATTTTGTTAACTCGTAACTAAATACTGATGGGTGGTTAGAAAATATACCTGGATGTTTTGAGCATTCATCTAATAGACTTGCTTCAGCTAATGCTTCATTTGCTCCAGGAAGGTATATGTCTCGGTAGACAATTTCGCTAGAAGTATCAAGTTCCTTGTAGTGCTTTGAGCGAAAATATGGAGTACTACTACGACTTATTACCATTTTTACGGCAGCATCTTGTGCCCATCGAGAACTTCGGGTAGCACTATTGTAAAGATAATACCGTAGCGAGATATATGGAAATATGTCTCGACCTCTATACTGGTTTATGGCTTTTACTGAGATATGGCTTGCTTCGTAGGTGTTGTTCATCGTTCAAGACTCAATGGGAGAACTGCTAGTGTAAGTCTGTGGGTTTTTTCTTCGAAAATTGGGTCAATAAATCGAGCTATTGTTGTAGGAGCTTCACCTTTGTAGCCCGGGAAGAATTTTGCGAATTTTTTCCAGGTGTTGTTTATATTTTCAGCAATATTGGGTAATATGCCGCCCTTCTTTATAGCGGTATTTTTTGCGGGCTCAATCCATAATGCAGAGCTGTTTGGTCCAGAAGAAAATAGAAATAAATTATCGAGCTGTGGCTTTGCGTGTTTATATTTTCTTTGTTCGATCAAGAAGCCATTGAAGTTTGCTACTATTAAAAGATTTCTGTCTGATCTGTGGTGAGTTGTCTCTTTTATTAAGTCTGCTGTGCTAATTTGATCAGTCGCATCCCATTCCAAAAAAAACTCTTGAACGGTGATTGCTTGATCCAGGAGCTCATCTCTAATAAGCTCGAGCATTTCACTCGCATAAGTTCTTGCGTAGGAGGAGAGCTCCCCACCGATTAACTTTACATCTAGTGGCTCCCTAGGTAAAATGGATGCTTTCCGAAGTTGTGCAATGGTAGTAAGAAGCGCGTATGCTGCGGCACCAGCCCCACAGGGTACGTCTGTTAGTGTTAACGAGTTTCCTGTTAGGCTTAGCAAGAAAACTTCAGAAGTCGGTGTTACTTCGCGTTTTGGATCTAGCAACGCAAGTTGCGCTCGCGCAGCCGATCCATCGAAAGCTTGAGCAAAATGTCGATCGGTTTCTGATTTACTAAGGCCGCCGACAGGAGCTTCAGAGCCTCTTTGTCTGCTGGATAAGTCAATAAGTCCATGTTGATTGATTAACGATTTATATGCGGCTGACAATACGTCAGGCAGTCGTATTGCATTCTGAGTAGCATCCCAGAGATCGGCAGGGATCTGAGATATTTCCAGGAGTCGGCCTTCTTCGGTTGTCACTAGGTAGTCCTTGTTGAAGTATTTGTCTCTTGATATAGAATGCTGGGATTTGGTTTGTGACTTTGAGTGATGAAAATATTATTATAATCCCTGTCGGGATTGGCCGCTAGTCGTAGGGTTTCAGGAGATGGGTGATAGCAGCTTGACCCTAATGCAATAAATCGGTGCAAGCAAAAGTGGAAAATCCGAGCATATTTGACATCAAGTCAACAAGGACGATTTTCCATTGCAGAAAAGCAAGCTCATTGAGCTTGTCCCATATTTTCTTAAAGATCTAAAAGAGGTTCCTTGTAGTGGCCGAAAAGTGCGAGGGGAGCCCTCCGCCTTTTCGTTATCTGGGCGAGCGTAGCCCGAGAGCATGGCGTCGATGCCCGATCTAGGAAGACGCCGTGCTGAAGCCCGTTCCCGACAACCTCTAGCGACCGTATGTAATGCACTAAAGTGCTTTTTTACAAGCGAGCATGCGTGATGTGGTCGCATGAAAGCGGCCCGCACATTGTGCAGGCCGCTTGGATAGTCAAGTCGATGCTTCAGGCAGCGATCGCTACTTGCCCTTCTCCTCTGCCTGTTCACCCTTCTCGATCAATTCCTTGACCTTCTGACCGCCCTTGTGGCCGATTTCCGAGTAGAACTCGGGGCCATACTTCTCCTTGACGGCCTCGCCGCCCTTCTGGCCACCTTTGTGCCCAATTTCGGAGTAGAAATCAGGACCGTACTTCTCCTTGACGGTCTCACCACCCTTATGACCAGCCTCGCTGACCGTCATTTTGCCCTTTTCGGGCTCACGATGTTCACGATCACGCCGCTCTGCCATGGTTTCCCTCCTTTCGCTTGGGTTTCGTTGGCAAGACCATCCTGCCTCCCGGGCTTCGGGAGGTAAAGCGTCGTTCAAGCCTTAATTGTCCGAAATACACGCTAATTTGCACACCTGTCATGCTTTTCTGCTCAAAAAGAGAGCATCCCTGATATCGAACAGGGATGCTCTTTGCGAAACGGTCACGTTGCCATCACTGCTGGCGACCTTTGCCTTGCTCTTGCTCCTTGCCTTCTTCGACGAGCTCCTTGACCCGCTCACCGCCCTTTTGCCCAGCTTCCCTAACCGTCATCTCGCCCTTGAACTCTTGGTTTTCGCTCGAACGTTTCTCGGTGTCACGCTCAGCCATTTCCTGCTCCTTTCCGGTAGCGCCAATGGCGCACGGTTATTCTAGTAGCGCCGCGCTTGAAGTAAAGGCAGAGGCGCTCTTTGGCATCCGGCTATCTCATTGCGCGCAGCGAGGCTCCGCCTGAATTTCAGGCGGAGCCTCGCTACGTTTTGAGGGAAGGTCAACACGGTCTCGCCAGGAACGGAGGGTTTGCCTGCTTCTGTGGGCGCCAGATGCGGTCGTTATGGTGGCCTCGGGTCCGCAGACGCACGCAAGCCGAAGGGTTTCCGATCGGCGGAGATTCAGAGGCCTTCTCTTGTCTGTTTTGGGCAGACCTTGCCCAACCAAGGGATAAGGGGCCCAAACAGCGAGGGAAGCGCTTATTTCCCCCGTCCCTCTGCTTCTTCGCCCTTCTCGATCAGATCCTTGACCCTCTGGCCGCCCTTGTGGCCGATTTCCGAGTAGTGCTCGGGGCCATATTTCTCCTTGACGGCCTCGCCGCCCTTTTGTCCGATTTCCGAGTAGAACTCGGGACCGTATTTCTCCTTGACGGTCTCGCCGCCCTTCTGTCCGGCTTCTCGGACGGTCATTTCACCTTCGCCTTCGGGGTGTCCGTGTCCGCGACGTTCTGCCATGGGATGCCTCCTTCCGAACAGGTCTCGTTGGCGAGACGATTCTGCCTCCAGAAGGACACGACGTAAAGCGCTGGCCGTGCCTTTTAGCCCCTAAGACGTGTGCTGCACGAATGGCTCGCCGGCGTGGGGAGCACGCGGATCCTTGCGCCGAACGATCTAGAACGCGTTCCCGAACCCGAAGATGAACTGGGTCGAGGGGTTCACGAAGCCGCCTGCGGGCGTGCTGAGGCCCTGGGCCACGCCGAGGCGCATGTCGGTCTTGATGTACCGCCACAGGCTCAGCTGGCTGCGCAGTTCGAGCGAGGCGCCGTGCAGGGTGCGATCGAAGCGGAAGGCGCCGTCCGACATGAAGGGCGAGGCCCAGACGTTCGCGGCCTCGTAGCCCACCGCGCCGTAGACCCGGTCCAGGTAGAAGGGCAGGGTCCACAGCCCGCGGTTGACCTCGGCGATCGGGAAGCGGTACTCGGCGCTGAGCACGGCGATCTGGTTGCCGGTGTTGGCGAGCACCGCGTCGTAGCCCCTGAGCCCCACGCGGCTGGTGAAGACGTCGGTCGCTGCCGTCAGGTCCATCTGGTTGAGGATGCGGTTGCTCGCATCCCAGCCGCCGACCGTGAACTGGCCGCCGTTCTGCCCGAAGTTCAGGCCCGTCAGGCCACGCACGGCGAGCACGTGGTGGGTCCAGGGCAGCGAGACGTACTGGCGGTAGTCCCCCCACACCCGCTGGTAGTTGGTCGAGCCGCCGAGCACCGGGACGCCGACCTCGGCACCGAGTGTCGAGATGGAGCCGCCCTCGGGGCTCACGCCGTAGGTCCGGCGGAAGTTGTTCGCCTTCTGGTACATGGCGTAGACGCTGTTCGAGAGGCCACCGTTTTGCACGATGGGCGAGGCGGGAACGGCGGTGCCTGCCGGGATCTCGCTGAATTGTTTCAGGTTGGCGTCACTGAGCATGTAGTTCTGGTTGTGAACGGTGCGCAGCCCCATCACGACGCTGTCGCCCGTCACCCAGTTCGACCCGATGAGCGGCGTGGGGATGCCCGGCATGCGCGCCTGGAGGTTCAACGTTTGCTGGTCCTGCCAGAGGTAGACGGGGGCGTTGTTCAGGACCCCGTACAGGCTGGGCGAGGGACCCTTGCTGTACTCGATGGAGAGCGAGGGCATCCACTGGTCGTTCTGGTAGGTGAAGCCCAGGTACGGGTGACCGGCGAGCGCCGGGATCCCCGTGACGTAGCCGCCGCCGTACAGGTAGTAGAAGTGCTGGTAGAGCACGTCACGGCCGTGAGTGGCGAAGCCCGCCTGCGCGCCGAACTGGTTGATGGCGGCGAAGGGCAGGTAGTTGTTCGGGGCGAGCGTCGGCCACGGGCTGTAGGGCCGGGGGGTGGCCGAGAGGGCGAAGTCCATTTCGACCTGCGTGGGGGCCGGGGTCACGCGCGAGACGAAGCGGCCCTTGAAGTCGCTGGTGTAGGCCTCGTTCATGGCCATCGGGATGCCCTTGTCGGGGGCGAAGGGCATGACCTTGAGGTCGTAGCCCGCAGCGTCGTAGTCGATGAAGGCGAGCTGCTTGCCGTCCGGCGAGACCCGGCCGTCGAAGGCGCCGCCGATGACGTTGGTGAGGCGCTTGAGCGTACCGTCCGAGAGGCGTAGGGCGTAGAGGTTGAAGACGCCGCTGCGGTCCGAGGTGAAGGTCACGTACTTGCCGTCGGGGGTGTAGGCCGGGTAGAAGTCGAGGGCATCCCCCGAGGTCAGTTCCTTCTGGGCGAGGGTCTCGGGGTTCAGCTCGACGAGGTTGTAGCGGCCGCCCTTCCAGCGAGAGACGACCAGGCGCTTGCCGTCGGGCGACCAGTTGGGGTTCGCGTAGGTGGCCTCGGCGGTCGGATTGGTGAGGCGCTTGAGTTCTTTGCCCTCGCCGTCGAAGAGCACCAGGTAGTTGCTGCCTTCGGCGGTCGTGACCGCGACGATCCGGCTGCCGTCCGGCGAGATGGCGGGCTCTGCGGCGCGACGGTTGGTGGTGAGCTGCTTGACCTGGCGGGTGGTGGTGTCGAAGCGGTAGAGGTCCGAGTAGCTCGCGAAGCGATCGTCCCCCTGGGCGGCGTAGTAGATGTAGCGCCCGTCCGTGGTCGGTACCGCGTCGCCGATGGCGGCCTTGCCGAAGAGGCGGGTGATGGCGGGCTTCTCACCGGTGGCGACCTTGACCAGGGCCGAGCCCTTGCCCTTGTACGATTCGGTGATGGTGATCGAGCCATCCGGCAGCCAGCGGGGATGGTGGTGGTGGCGGCCCGAGGCGGTCAGGGCGCGGGCCTCGGTGAGCGGGTGCTCCTTGATCTGGGCGAGCTGGCGATCGCTCCGCTGCTTGAGCCAGGCCATGGTCTCGTTCCAGATGGTGCTGCCGTTCTTGCCGGGGATGACCTGGCCGACGGCGAAGTCGATGCCGAGCCACGGGGCGCGGCCCAGCGCGCGCAGGATCGCGGCAGGCTTGTCGTCGCCGTAGGTCTCGACCAGGTACTGGAAGAAGGAGGTGCCGTAGTCGTACTCGTTGCCGCCTGCGGGCCACTCCAGCTCGTAGGAGCCGTTGACCTGGTCGATGCCGTACAGCTTGCCGGCAAGGGCCGCCATGCGCAGGCGCATGTCCAGGTCGCCCTCCTTGGCGCGGCCGCCGGGGGTGAATTTGGACTCGGTGGTGACGGCCCAGCCCTCGGTGATGAACCGGGGGCTCTCCATCATGAGCTGCGGGATGTAGGCGGTCAGCGAGCGGGGGATGCCCTGGAGCTGCACGTTGCTGAAGAAGAGCTGGCCGAGGATGGCGTTGAGTTGCGCCAGCTCCCAGGGCGTCGCGTTGATGTGCAGGATGTGGGTGTACTCGTGGAGGATGACGTAGCGCATCCAGTCGTCGTACCGGCCCATGGCGAAGCCCGAGTCGGGCGAGGGCGGGTGCAGGTTGAGCATGATCCGGTTGTGGGGATAGTTGCTCGCGTTGGCGTTGGTGTCGTCGTAGGTGTCGAAGCAGACGATCTCGGTCTTTTCGTAGGGTTTGACGCCCATGTAGGGGGCGAGCTTCTTGTGGGCGTCCTCGGCGTAAGCCAGGGCGCGACGGCCGAGCTGCTCGAGGCCGGGCGGGTAGTTGACCCGGAAGTGATCGCTTTCGAGGGTCTTCCATTCGATGCCTGGCTCGAAGCTGGTGGCGGCGAAGGCCGGGGCAGTGAGGGCGCCAAGCCCAACGGTGAAGGCCAGGGCAGCGAGTAACTTCTTCATCGACCTCTCCAAGCGAACGCGAAACCGGCCCACCCCGTCGGGATGAGCCGGTTTATTATGCCCGGTGAACCGTGAACGAAACAGGCGCCGCCTGTCAGGCTTTCAGGTCGAGCTTGATGGTGTCGAGCTGGATGGAGAGCGCGCCGTTCGCGTGCTGGGTGATGGTGGCGTTCTTGCCGTCGGCGTCCTTGAGGATGGCTTTGCCGTCCTTCTGGGAGACGAGCTTGAAGGTGCCGTCGAAGAGGGGCTTGTCTTCGCCGGGCTGGGTTGCCGCCGCCTTGATGCTGCCGTCGGGGCGCGATTCGATCCGCAGGTCGATCTTCTTGCTGAAGAAGAGGACCTGGGCGTTGAGCGACATTTCGAGCAGGCTGTCGTTGCGCGTTTTGACCGTGGCGGTGCCGCCGAACTCGGTGCCCTTGGCTTCGCCTTGCATCTTGAATTGCTGGCCGGCCGTCAGGGCGGGGAGCGCCAGGACGGGGGCCTTGCTCTTGAGCGAGAGGCTGTCCGAGGGCATGGTGGCGGTGGTGGTGCCTGCCTGGACGGGGGTCGGCTGAGGGGTCTTGCGGGGCGTGGGGGTAGGGGCGGTGCCGATGCTTCCGACGTCCATTGCGGTTCTCCGTGGCAACGAGAAAGGTGACCATGAAGTTGTCGCCCGCGCGAGCGGGCGACATTCTCATTCTCGGATTAAGTTTGGGTCAAGTCTTTGGGGGACTCGGAGCGAATTAGACCCCCCACCCCCGCCCCCGCCCCGCCAGGGGGCAGGGGGATTCAGGGGGCGGTTACATCAGCTTAAAAAGGGCGGACGATGACCATGATGACGATGATGATCATCAGGAGGGTGGGGACCTCGTTGAGGATCCGGAAGTACTTGTCCGACTTGTAGTGCGGGTTGGCGATGAGCTTCTTGCGCGCCGCCGAGTAGATGCCGTGGCAGGCGAACATGCCGACGAGCATGGTCAGCTTGACGTGGAACCAGGGCATCTTGAGCAGGGCGGGGTTCATGCCGATCATGGCGAGACCCGCGAGCAGGCTCACGATCATCGCCGGGTTCATGATGGCGCGCAGCAGGCGGCGCTCCATGACCTGGAAGCGGTCCATGACCGTCTGGTCGGTCTCCATGGCGTGGTAGACGTAGAGCCGGGGCAGGTAGAGCATGGCCGCCATCCAGGCGATGACCGCGATGACGTGGATGGCCTTGACCCAGAGGTAGAGCGAAACGGGCATCGATTAGATCCAATCCTTGCTGATGAGGAAGTCGGTGTAGAGCTTGGCCTCGGGGCTGCCCGCCTCGGGGTGCCAGTCGTAGCGCCACGCCGCCATGGGGGGCATGGACATGAGGATCGACTCGGTGCGCCCACCCGACTGGAGCCCGAACAGGGTACCCCGGTCCCAGACCAGGTTGAACTCGACGTACCGGCCACGACGATAGGCCTGGAAGTCGCGCTCGCGCTCGCCGTACGGCGTGTCCTTGCGGCGGTCCAGGATGGGCGCGTAGGCCCCCAGGAAGTGGTCGCCCACGCTCTGCATCAAAGCGAAGCTGAAGTCGAAGTCCTGGTCGGCGAAATCGTCGAAGAAGATCCCGCCGATCCCGCGCGGCTCCTTGCGGTGCTTGAGGTAGAAGTAGTCGTCGCACCACTTCTTGAAGCGCGGGTGGTAGTCCTCGCCGAAGGGTGCAAGCGCGTCGCGGCACTGCTGGTGGAAGTGGACCGCGTCCTCCTCGAAGCCGTAGTAAGGGGTCATGTCCATGCCGCCGCCGAACCACCAGACGGGATCCATGCCCGGCTTGGTGGCCGAGAACATGCGCACATTCATGTGGACCGTCGGCGCGTAGGGGTTGCGCGGGTGAAGCACCAAGGAGACGCCCATGGCCTCCCACGACCCTCCGACGAGCTCCGGCCGGTGGGCCGTGGCCGAGGGGGGCATCTTCGTCCCGAAGACGTGGGAGAAGGCGACCCCGCCCCGCTCGATGACGTCACCGCCCTCGATCAGGCAGGTGAGCCCGCCGCCGCCCTCGGGGCGCTCCCATGCGTCACGCAGGAAGCGGCCGCCGTCGATGCCCTCAATGTGCTCGATGATGTCGGCCTGCAGGCCCTGGAGGTAGGCCTTGACCGCTTGGGTCGTGGTGGTGGTCGTGCTCATGGGTGGCTCCGGTTACGCGACGGGAGAGGCGGCGAGCTCCTTGACGGCCTGGACGAAGGCCTGCGCGTGCTCGACCGGCACGTCCGGCAGGATGCCGTGGCCCAGGTTGAAGATGTGGCCCGGGCGATCGCCCACCGCCGCCGCGATACGGCGCACCTCGGCGCGAATGGTCTCGGGGCTGCCGTAGAGGCGGCAGGGGTCCATGTTGCCCTGGATGGCGACGCGATCGCCGATGCGCTTGAAGGCGTCGGCGATGTCCACGCGCCAGTCGATGCCGACGCAGTCGGCGCCCGAGTTGGCCAGGTCTTCGAGGACGTGGCCCGCGCCGTTCATGTACAGGATGATGGGCTTGCCCATGTCCTGGACGCCTTCGATGATCTTCTTGGTGGCGGGCAGGGCGAAGGTGCGGTAGTCCTCGGGCGAGAGGTAGCCGCCCCAGCTCTCGAAGATCTGGACGATGTCGGCGCCCGAGGCGATCTGGTAGCGCAGGTAGTCGATCAGGGTGTCGGCGAGCTTGTCCATCAGGCGGTGGAAGGCCGCGGGCTCGCGGTACATCAGGGCCTTGATGTGGCTGTAGTTCTTGGAGCCGCCGCCCTCGACCATGTAGGCCGCGAGGGTCCAGGGCGCACCGGCGAAGCCGATGAGCGGCAGGCGGCCGCCGAGGGCCTGCTTGGTGAGCTTGAGGGCCTCGCCGGTGTAGGGAGTCTCCTCGGCCGCGACGGGGATGCGCAGGCGGTCGATGTCAGCCAGGGTGCGGATGGGGTTGCCCAGGTGGGGGCCCTTGTCGTCGAAGTAGACGTCCATCCCCATGGGGGTCAGGGGGATGAGGATGTCCGAGAAGATGATCGCCGCGTCCACCCCGACCTTGTCGATGGGCTGCATGGTGACCTCGGCGGCCAGATCCGGGGTGCGGCAGAGGGTGAGGAAGTCCACCTTGGCGCGGATGGCGCGGAACTCGGCCATGTAACGGCCCGCCTGACGCATGATCCAGACCGGGGGCCGATCGTTGGGAAGGCGGCGCGCGGCGCGGATGAGGCGATGCTCGGTCGAGTTGTTTTCCATGGTGGGTTCCTTCGTCAATCCTTATGCTGGGGCGCACCGGAGGCCGGGCGCGAAGGGGCCAGGTGATTAGGCCAGTCTACCATGGCCGCAGATCAAGCGCCTACCGGCCTGGGTCCGTGCCAAGTACGGATCTTGCGCCGACCAGCGCGCAAGATTTACGCTAGGACGTCCGATAGACATGACGGAAAGACAGCCGCCACCCGGCGGCGCGTTCAGGAGGGGATTCCGATGGATAAGGCGAACGGATCGCAGGGCAAGCTCTACAGCATCAACTGGGCCTCCTTGCAGGGCGGCGTGCAGCAGCGCCCCAAGCCTGAAGCCGCCCCGGAGCCCGAGACGGCGCGCCCGGTCCGCGGCGATCGCTACGACTTCAAGCTGCCGTCCACTGGCTCGCGGCCTTCGACCGACGCCCCGTCGGCGTCCGGCTCCTCGGTCAAGAACCAGGTGCTGCGCATCGACAAGGAGATCGGCACCCTCAACAAGGCCCTCGGCCGCAACCAGGAAGAGCTGAAGGAAGCTCACCGCGAGCGCGCCGAACTCAAGGAAGTGCTCGCCGAGAAGGTGCAGCAGGCCACCGAGCTCAAGGGCGAGATCAAGGGCGCCAAGCAAGAGAAGGCCCAGCTCCAGGCCGAGATCAACGCCATCTGCGACCAGCTCGAGATGGTGGACGGCCGCATCGGCAATCTCAAGACCGAGCAGGACGCCCTGCTCGCCAAGGAGGCCCAGCTCTCCAAGCAGCACCGGACCTTCTACGACGAGGCCAACGGCGCCAAGAACTACGAGCAGTACCTCAAGACCCTGCCCGAGACGGCCCGCGGTGACGGCGAGCTCTCCGCCGCCAAGCGCGAGGCGGCCTCCAACAAGACCCAGCGCGCCGAGGAGCTGCTGCACAAGACCGAGTACGCTCTGGTCGACACCAACACCCAGCAGGCCCTCAACGGCCTCGAGAACCACTTCCTGCAGGTCAAGCGCACCCGCCTCGAGACCAAGGGCGACGCCAAGATCGGCGAGCTGAACCTCACCCAGCAGCAGATCGAGCGCCTCCTGCGCAAGCAGGACAAGGTCGAGGGCCAGATCTCGGACACCAAGGGCCAGATCTCCCAGACCGACGCCCAGATCAACAAGACCCAGAAGAACATCGCGACCCTGGAGCGCAAGATCAACGACCTGGAAGGCCTGCGCGACGAGATCCTGGCCGACGCCATCGCGTCTCGCCAGCAGGACGCCAAGGAGATCGCCGACAAGATCGCCGAGCTCGAGGCGGGCATCCGCAGCCTCAAGGGCGAGCTCAAGGCCACCCGCGAGGAGCTCCAGGACCTCAAGGAGCTGCGCCAGTCCTACGCCGACTAAAGAGCATCTAACAAAACCAGGCATGTTACGACCTGTGGCCGCCGTGGGCGGCTTGAAGGAACAGTTTCGTTAGACGCTCTAGCCCCCTTCCGAATCCAAAAGGCCCGAGAGTTCGAACTCTCGGGCCTTTTGGCGTATGATTGCCTAGCAATTATCGCTGTTGTCTTGGAAAGGGAAGGTTGTGCTCGGTTCGAAATGGCCCCGGCGGGCGATCCTTGGCCTGACGCCCGTGGCGGTGCTCGCGACGCTCGCCTATCACCCCTTCTGGCCGCCGCCCCCTGCCCTCTCTGCCGACATCCCGAAGGCTTTCGCCTGGGGGATCAGCTGGCACCCTTCGGACGAGACGGAGGGCGCGATCGCGCCTGCCGCCCAGATGGACGCCGCCCAGCAGCTGGGGGTGGGCCTGCTGCGCTTCGATGCCCCATGGTTCAAGCTGCAGCCCACGGCGGATGCGCCCTTCGACCCCAAGGTGCTCGAAACCATACGCGCTCAGGTGGAGGGCAGTCTCTCGCGCGGCATGGCGGTCAAGGTGAACCTGGGCAACTACCCCGGCTGGGCGATCGAACTGCTCAAGCGGGACCCCGACGCCTTCTTCGCGCGCTACCGCGCCTACGTCGAGGCCGCCGTCGACGCCCTGGGGCCGGGGGTGAGCTACTACCAGCTCGGCAACGAGTTCAACACCATCCTGGATCCGATCCCCCGCGAGCTGGACTCTCGGGTCTTCAACGAGGCCCGCGTCGTCATCGATCGCTTCAAGGCCGCGCGCCCCGGCTGGAAGGTCAAGACGGTGATCAACGTCTGCGATACCTTCTCGATCCCCTGGCACGACGAGCTGGAGCGGGTCATGCAGGAGGCCTCGCCCTCCATCGACGTGGTGGGCTACGACTTCTACCCGGGCAATTACTCGCACCTGCACGACTGGAGCGCCTGGCCGGGCCTCGCCCACATCGAGGGCGTCATGAAGCGCTACGGCAAGGAAGGGGCCATCTGCGAGACAGGCTGCCTCACGGCCTTCGGCGAACAGCGCCAGGCGCGCTGGACCGCCGAGTCGACCCGGGCCATGCTGAACACCATCGCAGCCTCCCCGCTCAAGGATCGCTTCCTCTTCGGGGTCTTCTACGAGCTGATGGACCCGCCGAAGATCCCCTTCTATCCGACCGAGGGGACCTTCGGCCTCATGACCGCCCAGGGCCGTCTCAAGCCGGGCTTCGAAGCCTTCAGGCAAGTGGTGACTGAGACCCGGGCGGTGCAGGGAGCGGCGCGCTAGCCGAGCAGTTCCTGAGCGCGCTCGGGCGGGCGCGCCACGACGGCCTTGTCGCCCTTGATGACGATGGGGCGCTCGATGAGGACCGGGTTCGCGACCATCACCGCGATCGCCTCTTCGCGCGAGAGGGTCTTGGCCCCGAGGCCCAGCTCCTTGTACCGGTCCTCGCCGGTGCGCATCAGCTGCTGGGGCTCCATCCCGAGCTTCTTCAGGATGGCGTCCAGTTCCTCGGCGCTCGGCGGGGTGTCGAGGTACTTGACGACCGAAGGGGTGACGCCCGCTTCTTCGACGAGGGCGAGGGCCTGGCGGCTCTTGCTGCAGCGAGGGTTGTGGTAGATGACGACGTCGGACACGATGGTTGCTCCTTTCCAGTAGAACGAGAGAATCTTAACCCGTATGAACCCGGCTTTCTACCTGTCTTCGGCGCTGCTTGCGCTCTGCATCCTGCTCATCGTCTGGCGGCCGTTTCGCTTGCCCGTGGTGGCGCCCCCCGTGGCGGGGGCTGCCGTGCTGCTGGTGACGGGGCTGACCCCGCCCTCGGCGATCGCGACGGTGTGGGGCCTGGTCTGGGATGCGACCCTCACCCTGCTCGGGCTCATGATGATCTCGCTGGTGCTCGATCGCGGGGGCTTCTTCCGCTGGTGCGCCGGGCGCATCGCGCTCGCGAGCGGCGGCAGCGGCACGCGGGCGTGGTGGGGCCTGATGCTGCTCGCTTGGGCGACCACCGCGGTGCTTGCCAACGACGGGGCCATGCTGATCCTGGTGCCCATCTACGCCGAGTTGTTGCTCAAGAGCGGCGCGACGCGCGCCCAGGTCTACGCCTTCCTCTTCCCCGTGGGCTTCCTCATCGACGTTGCGAGCACGCCCCTGGTCACGAGCAACCTCACCAACATCATGGCGGCGGACTACTTCCGCCTCGGCTTCGGGGAATACGCCCGCCTGATGGCCGTCCCGAGCCTGGTGCTGGGCCTCGCCGCGCTGGGCTTCGGCTGGCTGGCCTTCCGCGCGCATGTGCCCGAGCGCCTGCCCCTCTCGGCGGCTGTGGCCCCGCGCCCCAAGGGGCTGGTCTTCGCGGCCGGCTGGACGGCCCTTGCCGCGCTCGGCCTCGGCTTTTGCCTCGCCCACGTCTTCCACTGGCCGGTCTGCGCGGTGGTGGGGGCGGTGGCCCTGGGCTTGCTCGCGGTGGGTTTCGCCTCGGGGGAGCTTGCGGTCGTCGACCTGCCGCGCTTGACCCCGTGGCACGTCCCGGTCTTCGCCCTGAGCCTCTTCGTCATGGTCGAGGCCGTCGCCCGAACGGGCGGACAGCACCTGCTCGCCGAAGCGTGGCTTGCGGCTGCACCCGGCTTGCGCCCGCTCGCCGTGGGCGGGACCATCGGGGCCCTCGCGGCGGGGCTCAATAACCTACCGGCCTTGCTGCTCGGCCTTCTGAGCTTCGGCCAGGTGCCCGAGGTCGCCACTCCTGCGGCCATCGCGTCGAGCGTGGTGGGCGCGAACGTGGCGCCCAAGCTGACCCCATACGGCTCGCTCGCCACCCTGCTTTGGATGGGGCTCTTGGGGGCCAAGGGCTTCCATGTCGGTTGGGGTGAGTACATGCGCTACGCCCTGCGCCTGACCCCGCCGGTCCTGGTCCTGGGTCTCCTGGCTGCTTGGCTCATAGCGTGAAGTGAGGCGGAGCGCACTCCGCCTCACTTCACGTGATGCCCTGGAAGCGCTACATGGGTTTCTTGGCGGGCGGCGTCGTCTTGTGTTTCTGGGCTTTTTGTTTCTCGTGCTTCATGGTGCCGCCGCCGCCGCCCTTGGGGGCCGCCTTCTTGTGGGTCTTCTTGGTGGTCGTGGTCGTGGTCGTGGTGGAGCTCTTGTGCTTGGCGTTTTGGGCGGCGAGGGTCATGGGGCCATTGTGATCCGGAGTGGCGTAAGCCGCGCCAGCGCCCATGAGGCCAAGCGCCATCAACGGGGTGACGATCAGAGCGATGCGTTTCACGAGGTCCTCCTCTTCTCTCGGGGGCTCTCGGGTTCACCGGGGCCGAGCAAGGAACCAGGGGTGACACACCACCCCCGACCCCTTCACTTTGCCTCTGCTTTCATCGAAGCGAAAGCCAACGATGACCAAGGATTTGATGAAGTTTCAGCAGGCCGCACCATCTTACTCGACGGGCGGCTGGAAGCCCGATAGACTGTTGGTTGGCGGCAGGCAGCCGCCCGTAAACGAAGGAGACACGGGAATGGCAGGGCTCAAGCTGTCGTGGACTTGGCTTGTTGGGGGGCTTTTCGCCGGTGCGATCGCGCTGGCGGCCGTTTTCAGCATGCTGCTGCCGCAGGGCCCGGCGCCGCTCGCGGACGTGCCCATGACCGACCACCACGGCAAGCCCGCGAGCTGGTCCAGTTACCGCGGCAAGTGGCTGATCGTCTATTTCGGCTACACGGGCTGCCCGGATGCCTGCCCCACCGGCCTCACCGAGATCGCCAAGGAGATGAAGGATCTCGGCAAGGACGCCGAGAAGGTCCAGGTGGCGCTCGTCACCCTGGATCCCGAGCGGGATACCACCAAGCTGCTTGCCGGCTACGTGCCCTACTTCAATCCCACCTTCGTGGGCCTCAGGCCCGAGCGCGCTCAGCTGGAAGCGGTGATCAAGCCCTTCGGCGTCCAGTACGAGAAGACCCCCGGCAAGTCCGGCCAGGGCTACGAGATCAACCACTCGCTCGATTTCTTCGTGCTCGACCCTGACGGCCGCCTCCAGAGCCGCTTCCTCACCCCGCTGCCGCCGGGGGCCTTCCGCAAGACCCTGCAACTCGCTTCCTAGGAGCCTGTCATGAAACGTCTCGCCCTCGCGACGCTCTTGGTTTCCCTCTGGGCCCCCGCCGCTCTGGCCGCCGGCCCCCTCAAGGTCGAGGCCCCCTGGGTCCGCGAGGCACCCCCCACCGCGCGGGTCCTGGCGGGCTACGCCACCTTCCGCAACGCGGGCGCTGAGCCCGACGCGCTGGTGGCGGTGAAGACCGAGGTGGCCGATCGGGTCGAGATCCACACCATGGCCATGCGCGGCGGCGTGATGCGGATGCAGGCCATCCCCTTCCTCGAGATTCCTGCCAAGGGCACGGCGAAGCTGGTGCCGGGCGGCGCCCACCTCATGATCTACGACCCGAAGCGTCCCCTGCGCGACGGCGAGACGGTGCCCATGACCTTCGTCTTCCGGGGCGGCACCGAGCTGCGCCTTTCAGTTCCCGTCCGCAAGGTCCAGGGCTGAGGCTTCAGCCTTCCGGGACGAGGGGCAGGGTGAACCAGAAGGTGCTGCCCGCGCCGCATGCGCTCATGACCCCGATGGCGCCGCCGTGCGCCTCGACCAGGGCCTTGCTGATGCTCAGGCCGAGCCCTGCGCCTTTGCCCTTGCGCACGCCCCCTTCGAGCTGCACGAAGCGCTGGAAGATGTCGGCCTGATCCTCCGGGGCGATCCCCTCGCCCTGGTCCTGGATCTCGCAGCGTAGCCAGGCCCCCTCGCGCTGGACCCGCACCTCCACGACCCCCTGGGCCGGGGAGAACTTGATGGCGTTGGAGAGCAGCTTGGAGAGCACCTGCTTGATCCGGCGCGCGTCCATGCACAGGGTCACGGGGGTGTCGGGCAAGGGCCCCTTGAGGGTGACGCCGGTCTCGGCGGCGAGCGGCGTAAGCTCGTCGATGGCCGCGCGGGCCTGGGCCGTGAAGTCGGCCTCGGCCAGGCTGAGGTGAAAGCTCCCGGCTTCGATCCGCACGAAGTCCAAGAGGTCGTTGAGCAGGGACTCCAGGCGTTTGCCGCCCCGCTGGATCTCGTGGATGAAGTCGCGCTGCTCGCGGCTCAGGGGCCCCCCCGCCTCGTCCTCGAGCAGTTCGGCGTACCCGAGCACCGCGGTGAGCGGGGTGCGCAGCTCGTGGGTGAGGGCGTTGATGAAGTTGTTCTTGAGGCGATCGAGCTCCTTGAGGCCCTCGTAGCGTCGCCGCAGCTCGTCTTCGAGGCGCTTGCGCTCGGTGATGTCCTGGATGAAGCCGTACATGCGAAGGGGGTGCCCTTCGAGATCCCGGAGGACCTCGCCTTGCGCGTGCATGGTCCGGATGCCGTCGGGCGACTCGGCGAGCCGGAACTCCAGGTCGTAGCTCGCCTCCCCCTTCAGGGCCGCCTGCATCGCCCCATCGACCCGGTCGCGGTCGTCCGGATGGACGGTCTGCAGGAAGTGCTCGAACGAGGGGGCCCAGCTTGCGGGGTCCTTGCCCGTGATGAGGTAGTATCCCTCGCTCCAGGCGACGCGCCCTGTTTCGATCTCCCACTCCCAGCTGCCGAGTTGTGCGATGCCCTGGGCCTGGATGAGCCGGCGCTCGCGATCGCGCAGCACCTCGTTGAGCTGCACCAGCTCTCGGGTACGGGCCTCGACCATCTCCTCGAGGTTGCGCGTGTAGCCCTGGAGCTGGTCGGCCATCTGGTTGAAGGTCTGGCCGAGCAGGCCGATCTCGTTGCGGCCGCTCGGCAAGGCGCGGGCGTCCAGCTGACCGTGCTGCCACGCGAGTGCGGTCGCCTGGAGGCCGGCGACGGGCCGCAGGTACCAGCGCCCGATGAGGGTGGCGAGCACCCCCAAGGAGAGCAGCAGCCCTAGGAAGAGGAGGGCGTCCTGGTGCAGCGCGCGCCAGATGGGGGCCATGTAGTACGACTCGGGGACCAGGAGCGAGTAGCTCCAGGGCATGGTGCGCAGGAAGACGACCATGCCGAAGCCCGGTGCGTGGTCGTGCGCGAGCTGGGCCCGGTAGAAGTGGGGGGTCAGGGGCCGCTCGCGCATGCGCTCGAAATTCTCGGGCAGGGCGTGGGGCTTGAGGCCTTCGAGGCGCGGATCGGCGCCGTGGATCAGGCGCGTCAGGTCATGGTCGAGCAGGGCGCCGAAGCTGTGGGCGCCGATGCTCGCGCGGTCGTGCGCCACGATCCGGCGCAGGGCGTCGGGCGAGTCGAGCAGCACCAAGAGGGCGCTCGGCGGCGTATTGGGCGTGCGCCGCACCGGGGCCACGGCGGCCAGCGCGACCGGCCGCCCCTGCGCGTCCTTGAGCATGTCGGAGAGCGTTGCCTGGCCGGCGCTGGCCTTGCGCAGGGCCGGGGCCAAGGCGTCGCGCCAGGGCCGCAGGTCCGTGCCGACTTGCCAGAGGGGGGTGCCGTCCGGCCGCAGGGCGGCGATGCCGTGGTAGCCGTAGCGCTTGCGGATCCGCTCGACCATGGGGCTCTCGGTCGGGGAGTGCTCGTCCTTGCCAAGCAGCAGCGCGCGCATCCGGGGCTGCTCGGTGGCGAGAAAGCACGCGTGCGCGAGCAAGCGATCGAGGTAGGCTTCGAGCTCGGTGCTGGTGTCCCGGGCGGCGATCAGCATGCGCTCGCGGGTCTGGCGCTCGAGCTCCTGCCGCGTGTTGGAGGCGTGGAGCAGGGAGAGCGGCAACAGCGAGAGGGTCGCGATCAGGAGGAAGAGGACCACCAGCGTGCGCTGTAGCGGCCAGTCGTACGGGTTGAAGGAGAGCCGTGGTAGCAGGGCCATGTCGAGCACTCTCCCCTAGCGGAGGAAGACGAAGCTCAGGCTAGCACGGGAGAGTCTCGATAGAAATGTCAGAAGAAACGGAAAGCCCCGTCACGCTTGGGGCTTGCGGCTCAGCACCAGCGTGTCGCCCGACGCGGGGCGCGCCCGGCCCTTGGGGTCCAGGCAGAAGCGAAGCTGGCGAACCCCGGGGCGAAGCTCTCGCTCCTCGCGGGTCACCTGGAGGCAGCCTTGCTGCTTGGCCCACGCGAAGAGGTCGCGCGTGGCCCGCGCCATCTGCGCGCCGTGATCGGGGGCGTTGTGGTCGATCACGACCTCGAAGCAGGGGGTGCTCATTTGCCGGCGTTCTTAGCCTGAGCGGCGGCGATCTCGGCCGGGCTCAGGCCGCTGGGGTTGACCGAGCAGTTGCAGCCCATCACCTGGGCGGCGGTGGCCGGGTTCGCGGGGTTCATGGCCGCGAGGTTGAGCGAGGTCTGGACGGGCTCTTGGGCGGCGCCCCCCGCCTTGAGGGCCGACGAGGCGGTCAGCAGCGAGCGGATGTTGACCATGATGGAATTGACGCTGCTCATTGGTTGACCTCCTCGTAAATACCGGACAAGAGGTCTATCCGGCCCTGCGCCGGGAGAGTTTCTTAAGGGTGATTGGTAAGTCGATTAAGCTTTGGCTAACTTGGCGCCCGAGGTGGCGCACCGGCCGCACAGGCCCGTGAACTCCAGGTGGTGCGCCTCGATCCGGAAGCCCGCACGCTTCGAGAGCTCGGCTTCGAGGGTCGAGAGGCCGGGGCAGTGGAGCTCTTCGATGGCGCCGCAGGCGCGGCAGACCAGGTTGTGGTGGCAGTGGTCGGGCTGGTCCAGGTGGCAGTGCTCGTCGGCTTCGAGGTCGCAGCGGCGGACCTTGCCCGTGGTGAGCACCCGGTGGACCAGGTGGTTCTCTTCGAGGCACTCCAGGATGCGGTAGATGCTGACGGTGTCGACGTGCTCGCCTGCTGCGTCCAGGAGATCCTTGATCTCGTAGGGGGAGAGCGAGGTGTCGTTCTGCTCCAGGAGCTCGACGACGCGACGGCGTGGCTTGGTGATGCGGTAGCCGCGAGCCTTCAGGATCTGCAGGGCGCTTTCGGCGTAGGTGGGCATGGTTTCTTCCTCGCCTCCGAGTATAGCAGAGCCGCGCTGCAAGGCGCCTTGACGCCGATCGTGGAATCTCGTACGGTTGCTTCTGAAATTGCAAGAGTCTTGCAAGACAAGGCGACGCGCGAGAGGATGCAGCCCCCATGATCCAAGCCATCGATCTGACGAAGCGGTACGGCGCCCACACGGCCCTCGATCGTCTGAACCTGACGGTCCAGCCCGGGCAGGTCTACGCCCTGTTCGGCGGCAATGGTGCTGGCAAGAGCACGACCATCAACATGTTCCTGGGCTTCATCCAGCCGGACGGCGGCGAGGCGCGGGTCTGCGGGGTGGACGTGGCCGCGCGTCCTACCGAGGCCAAGCGCTACCTCGCCTACGTCGCCGAGAACGTCATGCTCTACGGCTACGCCTCGGCGCGCGAGAACCTCCAGTACTTCTCGGAGCTGGCCGGGCGCAAGCTCACCAAGACCGAGGCCCACGCGGCGCTCGCCAAGGCGGGCCTGCAGGAGGATGCCTTCGAGCGTCACGTGCGCTTCTTCTCCAAGGGCATGCGTCAGAAGTGCGGCCTTGCGATCGCCTTCGCCAAGGATGCGCGAGTGCTCTTCCTCGACGAGCCCTTCTCGGGGCTCGACCCTTCGGCATCGGCCGAGCTCGCCGAGTCGATCCGTGCGCTTAAAGCCGAGGGCCGCTCGGTGCTCATGAGCACCCATGACCTGTTCCGCGCCCGCAGCCTGGCGGATGCCATCGGGATCATGCGGCGCGGCAAGCTGGTCCGTGAGCTGGATGCCGAGGAGATCGGCAAGGTGGATCTCGAGCGGCTGTACCTCGAAACCATGTCCCAGCGCGAGGAGGCCGCATGCGCCCGATGAGCGACTGGGCCGCGGCGGCGGCCGTCTTGCGCCACGAGCTGCGTGAACAGCTGCGGCACCCGCGCACGGCGCTGCTCTTCGTCCTCGCCTTCTGCTTCTTCGCCCTGGCCTTCGCGCAGGGTGGCGATCGCGTCCGCGAGCAGGCGAAGAGCCAGGCCGAAGCCCAGGCCGAGAACCGCCGCGCCTGGCTCGAACAGGGCGAGCAGAATCCCCACGCGGCCGCGCATTTCCCCGTGCTCATCACCAAGCCCGCAGCCCCTCTCGGTGCTCTGGCCGAAGGGGCCGAGGCGGCCCTCGGCGGCCACGTCTTTACCGACGCCCACCGGGTATTGCCGGTGGTCGGTTCGCGCGCGGGGGATGCGCCCATCGCTCAGGCGGTGGGCGGGCTCGACGCGGCCTTCGTGGTCGGGGTGGTCCTGAGCCTGCTTGCGGCCCTCTTCGGGGCGGATTTGGTGGCGGGCGAGAAGGAGCGCGGAACTCTGCGCCTGCTCTTCTCGAACCCTTTGGGCCGGGGTCGGTGGCTCTTGGCCAAGGGCACGGCCCACACCACGGCCTTCTTGCTCGCGGTGGGCCTTTCGGCGCCTATCGCCTGGTTCGTCACCGGCGGGGTTCCGCTGGGCGGGGGCTGGGGGTGGCGCCTGTTGGCCTTCGCCTTCTGCTCGGCGGTTTATCTGGCGCTCTGGGTGTGGCTCGGCGTCGTGTGTTCGGTGCTTTCGAGCCGCCTGGCCCCCGCGGTGCTCGGGGCGATCGCCCTCTGGGTGGTGCTGGTGCCGGTGGCGCCGCGCACCCTCTCGGCGATCGCCGAGCTCACTTCGCCGCCGCCTTTGACCGCACCCGCGCGCCTCGAGGTCCGGGTCGCCGAGGTGAGCCTGCGCCAGGAGCAGGGCAAGCTCGTCGAGGCCGCCGCCGCGCGCGGCGAGCTTGCTTCGGCCAGCGCCTTCGTCCAGACCGAGGGGACGCCCGCCATCCGCGACCACATCGACGCCCAGGCCGCCCAGGCCCGCTCGCGCGCCGAAGCTCCCCTCACCGCCTGGCGTGAAGGGCAACTCGCGCGCCTCGGCAGGCTCTCGGTCCTGACCCCCACCGCCCTGTACTTCGAGCTTGCCTCGGCCTTCGCCGGGACCGACTGGCAGCGGCATGCGGCCTTCATCTCCCAGGCCAACACCTACCGGGCGGACTTCATCCGCCGCCTCGACGCCATGGAGGACCAGGGCATCGAGACCTTCACCGACTACGCCTCCATCGGGGCCTTCAACTTCGAGGAGCTCGCCCCGGCGGCGCTTTTCGGCAAGGAGGCCTCGCGGGTTGCCTTGCTCCTGGGCTTCTTCGCCGCCGCCCTCGTTTTCGCCGCCTGGCGCATGCGCCGCTACGATCTGAGATGAGCCGATGACCGCTTTTGCCGTGATGCGCGTGATCGCGCGCCGCCAGTTCCAAGAGGCCGCCCTCGCCCCGCGCGGGACGTTCCTTGCGATCTTCTGGGCCCTGCTCGTGCTCCTCGCCGTCTGGTCGGGCACCCTCGCTGCCAGCTCGGCCGTCGAGAGCCACCAGGCCTCGGCCTCCGTCGCCCGAGACGCCTACGAGCGCTGGGTGGGCCTCTACCCGGAAGGGGATTGGCGCCCGGTCTACATGGCCGTCGAGAATCCGCTCTTGCTCCAGAAGCCGCCCGCCCCCGCGCGGGCCCTCTCGGGCGGGATCGACGACCTCGCGGGATCCTGGGCGATCCCGACGGGCTTCCACCTGCGCGAGCTGGACGGCCGAAAGGCGGACCTCTCGCCGCTCGGGACCTTGCTCGGTGGCCTGGACCTTGCGGGTCTGGTCGCGCTCGTTGGAGCCCTCGCAGCCCTCGCCCTCGGCTTCGATGCGGTGTCGGGCGAGCGCGAGCGGGGCACCCTCGCCCTCCACTTCGCGAACCCCATCGGGCGCGGGACCTTCATCTTCGGCAAAGCCCTCGGCACCCTCGGGGCCCTCGGCCTGGTGCTGGGGCTGCCACTGCTCATGGGCCTCGGGGCACTGCTTGCGCTGGGGGCGATCGCATCCACGCCCGAGAACCTCGCGCGGGTGGGGGCCTTCTTCTTCGCTTCGCTGCTCTACCTTGCCCTCTGGAGCCTGCTCGCGGTGGCGGTCTCGGCCTCGGTACGCCGCTCGGCCACGAGCTTCGTGGTGCTCGCGGGCGTCTGGCTGCTGCTTGCGATCGCCCTGCCCAAGGTCGCCCTGGCAACGGCCAACCGCATGCACCCGCTGCCCGCGCCGGTCGCCCTGGAGCAGAAGCTTTCCAAGGCCCTCGACGCCTCCAAGGACTACTACCGGGCCGAGTTCGGCAAGTGGAAGGACGCCCACGGGGGCCAGCGGCCGGACGCGAAGGCGACCGCCGAGCTCAAGCTCTCGTATTACGCCTTCCACCGCAAGCAGCTCGACGCCATCGTGGCGGACTACGAGGGCACCCTTTCGCGCTGGAACGGAACCTTCGCCCTCGGGGCGCGCCTCTCGCCGTCCTATGCCTATCAGGAGCTCGCCTCGGTGCTCGCAGGCACCGACCCCGAACGCCACCGGACGGTGCTGGCGGCGTTCAATCGCTACCTGTGGGATCTCAAGTTGCAGGCCGAGCAGCGGATCATCGACGGCCAGGATGGTCCTCCCGCCTACGCCGAGCTACCGCGCCTGCGCTTCGAGGAGCCCCGCTTCGCCGAGCGGGTCACCCCTGTCGCCCAGGCCCTCGGCGGCTTCTTGCTCGAGGCCCTCTTCATCGCGGCTCTCGCCCTCCTGGCCTTTCGGCGCTACCCGCTCAAGGCCCAGACCGGCTCCTGACACCAGCTTCCCGTCCTTTCCAGGCCGCCCCTTTGACGGGCGGCCTTTTTGCGGCTATGCTTGCCATGAAATTGCAATATTATTGCTTTAATTATCCCTCGTGAAAGGAGCCCCCCATGGCCCAGCAGTGCATGATCTCGGGCAAGAAGCCCCGAACGGCCAATGCCGTCAGCCACTCCCACCACAAGACCAAGCGCGTCCAGAACCCCAACCTCCAGTGGAAGCGCTTCTTTCTAGACGACGAGAAGCGCTACGTGCGCCTGCGCGTTTCGACCGAGGTCCTGAAGACCATCGGCAAGTACGGCCTGCGCGAGACCATCCGCCGCTACGGGGCCGACCCAGCCCTCTTGCGTCGCTAGGAGGAAGCAGGATGACCAAGCGACTTCCCGTCACGGTCCTCTCGGGCTTCCTCGGCGCCGGCAAGACGACCGTCCTCAACCACGTCCTCCACAACCGTCAGGGCTACAAGGTCGCCGTGATCATCAACGACATGAGCGAGGTGAACATCGACGCGGCCCTGGTGCGCGGAGGCGAGGCGAGCCTCAACCGCACCGAGGAGAAGCTCGTCGAGATGTCCAACGGCTGCATCTGCTGCACCTTGCGCGAGGACCTGCTCGTCGAGGTCAAGCGATTGGCGGATGAGGGACGATTCGATTACCTGCTCATCGAGTCCACCGGCATCTCGGAGCCCGTCCCGGTCGCCGAGACCTTCACCTTCACCGACGACGAGGGCCAGAGCCTCTCGTCGATCGCTCGCCTCGACACCATGGTGACGGTGGTGGACGCCCTCAACTTCCTCAGGGATTACGAGGAGAGCGATTACCTGGCGGACCGAGGTGCTGCCCTCGACGAGACCGACGAGCGTACGGTGGTGGACCTCTTGATCGATCAGGTCGAGTTCGCCGACGTCATCCTGATCAACAAGACGGACCTGGTCTCGCTTTCGGAGGTCGAGCGCCTGGAAGGGATCCTCCGCGCCCTGAATCCCTCGGCCGAGATCCACCGGGTCGCGCGCGGCCAAGTGCCCCTCGCGGCGGTGCTGGACACGGGCAAGTTCGACTTCGAGAAGGCCTCGCGTGCGCCCGGCTGGCTTGCGACCCTGCGCGGCGAGGAGGTGCCCGAATCGCAGGAGTACGGCATCTCGACCTTCGTCTACCGGGCCTGGCGCCCTTTCCATCCCCAGCGCTTCAACGACCTGCTTCAGGAGGAGTGGAAGGGGGTCTTGCGCTCCAAGGGCTTCTTCTGGCTGGCGAGCCGGATGCCGTTCGTGGGGATGTGGTCCCAGGCGGGTGCCGCCTGCGGCTTCGAGCCCATGGGCGTCTGGTGGGCCGAGAGCCTCGACGAGGGGGACTGGCCGGCGGATCCGGAGCTGCGCGCGCAGATCCAGGCCAATTGGCAGGAGCCCTTCGGCGATCGCCGCCAGGAGCTCGTCTTCATTGGCCTGGAGCTGGATCAGGCCGCCTGGACCGCGGAACTCGACGCTTGCCTGCTGACCGACGAGGAGATGGCGCTTGGGCCCGAGGCCTGGAAGCAATTGCCCGATCCCTTCCCCTTCTGGAAGCTCGCCGATGAAGAGGTGCTGCAAGAGGAGGCCGCCGCGCCGGTCTCTTGAGCCCCGCCCCTCGGGGGGCTAAGATCCACCTCGCGAAGCGCACGCGGGAGCGAGGCGGTCATGGATGCTGGCACGGTCACGCTCGCCTTCATGGGCGACGTCATGCTGGGGCGGGGCGTCAACGAGGCGCTCCGCGGGCTTCCCCCGGAGGCCCCGTGGGGGACGGTGCTGCCTTGCTTGCAACGGGCCGACGCGGCGATCGCGAACCTGGAGTGCGCCCTGACGGATCACGCCGCGCCGTGGGCCCGTACCCCCAAGGTCTTCCACTTCCGGGCCGAGCCCTGGGCCGCCCAGGTCCTGAAGGCCGCCAACATCCGCTGCGTCAACCTCGCGAACAACCATTCCCTCGATTTCGAGGAAAGAGGTCTGCTCGATACCCTCCGCTCCTTGGACGCGGAGGGTATCGCGCATGCGGGAGCCGGCCGGAACGAGCAGGAGGCCCGTACCCCCGCCCTCTTCGAGGCGAAAGGCCTTTCGGTCGCGGTCATCGGGATGACGGACAATGAGCCCGCCTTTGCGGCCGGGCCCGAGCATCCCGGCACCCAGTACCTGCCGATCGGCACGGATTCAGCCACCCTCGCGCGGATCGAGGGGGTGGTCCGGGCGGCCAGAGCCCAGGGCGCGGACCTCGTCGTCCTCTCCCTTCACTGGGGGCCGAACATGGTGACCGAGCCCCCCGCGCACTTTCGCGCTTTCGCGCACGCGGCCCTCGCCTGTGGCGTCGACGTGCTTCACGGGCACTCCGCCCACCTCTTCCAGGCGGTGGAGCGCCACGGGGACGGCCTCATCCTGTACGACGCGGGGGACTTCCTGGACGATTACGTGGTTGATCCGAGCCTGCGTAATGATTGGTCCTTCTTGTTCCTGCTCGAGCTGAGGGGGACGTCGCTCCATCGCCTCAGGATGTTGCCCGTTCGCTTGAGGTTCGCCCGGGTGGACCTTGCTGAGGGCACGGAGTTCGAGGCCATCCGTACACGGATGGAAAGCCGGTGCCGCCCCTTCGAGACGGCCCTGCGCGAGACGCCGGAAGGCCTGGAGCTCTCGATGGCCTCTGAAGGGAGAGGGGCTCCATGATGCCCCGCGGGTGGATCTTCGGGCTGGAGGGCCAGGAGGCCTTGGTCGAGGCGCTGGCCCCGGCCACGGGCTTTGAACGGGGCAGGGCCGAGCTCGGGGGCTTCACGGACGGGGAGCGGATGGTGCGGCTCGGCGAGGAGCTGGCGGGTTTGCCCGTCGTGCTGGTGGGAGCGACCTCACCGCCGGTGGACTCGCGCGTCCTGACGCTGGCCTTCATGGCGGATGCGGCCCGGCGCGCCGGAGCAGTCCGGATCGTCGCCGTGGTGCCCTATTTCGGCTACGCACGCGGCGAGCGCCTCGCCCACCCGGGCGCGCCCATCCCGTGCCGGGTGGTCGCCGATCTCTTGCAGGGAAGCGGCATTACCGACCTGGTCACCCTGGATCTGCACAGCCCCGCGATCGCAGGCTTCTTCACCGTGCCGGTGGTCGAGGCCAGTGCCCTTGGCCTGCTCGCATCCCGCTTCGCGGGAGCCAGCGCGCGCCGCACGGTCGTCGTCTCGCCTGATGCGGGCGGGATCAAGCGCGCAAGCCATGTCGCTAGCCTGCTCGGCGTTCCGCTCGGGGTCGCCCTCAAGCAGCGCCTGGCGCCCGACTCTCCGAGGGTGCTCCAGCTCTTTGGAGACATCGAGGGCAAGGAGGCGCTCGTTGTCGACGACATGGTGACGACCGGCGGCACTATCCAGCAGGTCACGGCCCAGCTTCGGCAGCACGGCGCGAGCGCCATCGACGTGGCGGCGGTCCACCCCGTCATGGCAGGAGAGGCCGAGGGCTTGCTCCGTTCGCTCGGTATCCGGCGCTTCGTCGTGAGCGATTCGATTCCCTTTACGCCGACCCCCTGGCCGGGGTTCGAAGTGGTGTCCAGCGCCCCCGTGCTGGCCGAGGCTCTGGCGCGCTGCCTCGGGCCTACGCGTTGAGCCGGGCTTGCCCATTGGCGCCAAAGCCTCCCGCGCCTATTATGGCCGCAGCGGGCCTGGGGCCCGAGAGCGCCTGCCTGTAGGCCGAAGCTCGGCGCGGCCCCGGGAAGGAAGCTGGCAGCCAAGGAGGTGGGGCGTGAGCACGGTCGTGGGAAAGGCGCAAGGTTGCGTCGTGCTGGGGCTCGGCGAGAAGAACGGTATCACCGATCATCACCCGCTGAACCTCGACAAGATGAAGGATTTGCTGGTGGTCGATGTGGACCACTTCTTAGCTGACGAAGCGGGCGTCGAGGCCCTGGTGCGGGACGCGGTGCAGCACCGCAACCAGCCCGAGAAGAACTACGCCGAGCTCAAGAATGAACGGGACGCCCTGCTCGAAAAGGTGAAGGCCGTCCGGGCGATCGCGAAGGACTACCGGGTCGAGGACCGGCACGTCTGTCCCGAGGACCTGCTCGCGATCACCGGCGAATAAGCAAAGAGGCCCCCGGCGCCTGCGCGCCGGGGGCCCAAGGCCAGAGCCTCGCTTTACGCGTGCTTGGTCTTCTTGTGGAAGGTGCGAAGGGCCTTGATCAGGTCCTGGTCGCTGCCGGCCTCGGTGAGGTCCTCGAGCGAGACCATCCCCATCAGGCGGCCGTTGTCGATGACGGGCAGACGGCGCACGTTGTGCTGGAGCATGGTCTGGATCGCCTCTTCGACGTTGCTGTTCGGGCCGATCGTCACGAGGGCCTTGGTCATGATGGCCTTGACGGGCTGGTTGATCTCGCCCTTGGCGACGGCGTTGATGGCGATGTCGCGGTCGGTCACGACCCCGACGAGCTGGCCGTTATCCTCGACAGGGATCAGCCCGATGTTCTCTTGACGCATCTTCTGGGCCACCTCGGGAACCATGGTGATCGAGGTGACCTTGACGAGGTTCTTGCTCATCAGCTGGTTGACTTTCATGGTGTTTCTCCTTTGGGTGGGACACACGGCGCGGTACGAAGCAATTAAGCTGGAGTAATCTTTACATAACTTTATTAAGAAATCAACCAGTATTTTGCGATCGCCCTGCGCCCCTGACGAGACGTCACGCTGCCGGGATCCATTGAGCGGTGAGGAGCCGCCCTCGGGCGTCAGAACCGGGCGGTGGAAAAGTTCAAGGTTAGCTTAAGAAAATCTTAAGAGATACTTGACTTTTGCCTGCTTATTGCAATACTCTTGAACAAGAGGGGCGCGTCCATAGACGCCTCGGCTTTCAAACGTAGAACCGTAGTAGCAAGAGAGGTTTCTCACGATGATGAAGAAGATGGCCCTTGCCCTGATCGCGGCGGCCTTCACCATGGGCGCCGGCAGCGCGCTCGCCTGCAACGACCCCGAGTGCCCGCATCCCCCGAAGCCCCCCAAGATCACCGTCGATTGCAACGATCCGGAGTGCCCGCACCCCCCCAAGCCCCCCAAGGCTACCATCGCTTGCAACGACCCCGAGTGCCCCCATCCCCCCAAGCCCCCCAAGGCGCTCGCGTAAACCTTTCGAACCCCGTCGCCACGGCGACGGGGTTTTCGCATGAAAGCGGCCCCGCCCCTCGCGCGAGGGGCGGGGCCTGCCTGTGGCCGGCTCAGTAGCGGCTAGGACCGCCTGCCGGGCGGCGCTCCTGCGGCTCCGAGACCTTGACGGTGATGGCGCGGCCGGAGAGCAAGGTCCCGTCAAGGGTCTCGATCGCCTTCTGGGCGAGCTCGGGGGTGGCCATCTCGACGAAGCCGAAGCCACGTGAGCGCTGGGTCTCGCGATCGCGCGCGATGCGCGCCGAGACCACGTCGCCTACCCGGGCGAAGTGGGCGCGGAGGTCCTCGTCGGTGGCGGCGAAGGCCAGGCCGGCGATGAAGAGCTTGTTGGTCATGGGGTCTTCCTTTCGAAACATGGGACGCGGAGCCGGCCTTTACTTGCTTTCCTTGAACTCCAGGTGGCGCTTGACGACCGGGTCGTACTTCCTGAGGACCAGACGGTCCGGGTCGTTGCGCTTGTTCTTGGTCGTGACATAGGTGACGTGACTCTCCGTGCTCTTCAGCTTGATGATGATCCGAGTGCCGCTCGCGGCCATGATGATACCTCCAGAGGTGCTCAGGCGTGACAGACGTTCTGAGCGCGCAGGCCGCGCGCCGAGTGGGCGGCCTCGAAGCTGACTCGCGAACCTGCGCTGAGCTGGTGCATCGTCAGGGTCAGGAGGCTGCTCTCGTTGAAGTAGTAGTCCTGGTCGTCGTCGCCACGCAAGAAGCCGAAGCCCTTGTCCTGCAGGACCTTGAGGACCGTGCCGTTCAGGACGCCCGGCGTCAGGCGAGGGGACGAACGGAACGCACCGGCTGCACGCGAATGCTCGCGGGGACGATTCTGAGGGATCGGACGCGCGCCGTCAGCAAAAGGGCAGGCCTCATAGCGCGCATGGTCGCCGTTCTTGCGGGCGCGCCGGGCGCCGAGGCATCGTTTGGGCGCTTGTGTAAGGCCCTTGAGGGCAAAGAATTCTTGCTCACCGCAGCTCCAGGTGAAGGTGCCGCCGCAGGCGTCGCAGGCGAGTTGCTGGTCTTGAAAGTCCATGGATCGGGCTCCTAATCGTGGGGGTCAGGACGGGTCGGGGGCGGAGACGGAGTCGGCGAGCGGGTCGGGCAGGGGAACCGCGGCGGGCAGCCGCGTTTCGAGGGCGCAGGCTGCCACGTCCTCGAAGCGGAACGCCCAGAGCATTCCGCGACTTGCGCCCGAGTGGAAGAGCGAGAAGTACCCGTCCTCCACGTCCTGAACGCGGCCGTGGAAGTAGGTGTCGGGCACCCCGCGAATGTAGACCTTGGCCTCGCAGCCGCTGTGGAAGGCTTCTCGAATCATCCGTTCGAACATGCGCATCTCCTTGGTTGTTAATGCAATAATATTGCTTTTAATACATCTAGGGTGTTCTTGTCAATGCAAAGATATTGCATTTATGGGATTGCGAATGTGAAAGGGCCCTGCGTGATTCACGCAGGGCCCTGGGGGAAGATGCGACGTCAGGCGTGTTTGGGGGATGGCACGAGGGCCCGGGCTGAGAGGGCGAGCACCGCGAGCAGCGCGCAGAACACGCTCTGGCTCGCGCCGACCGGGAAGTCCCCGAAGAAGGCCAGCATGTAGCCGCCGACGCCGCCGAGGGCCCCGAAGAGGGCCGCGAGGAGCATGGCGGCGGTCGGGTTGCGCGCCAGGGCGATTGCCGCCATGGCGGGCAGCACGCTGAAGGCGAAGACCGGCAGCGCCCCGAGCGCGCGGGTGGCGATCGAGACGGTGAAGGCGATCGCCACCAGGATGAAGCCAGCCAGGAAGCTCACGGGCAGCCCCCGCACCTTGGCCCCGTCCGGGTCGAAGCTCGAGAAGACGAGCCCGCGCCGCCACCAGACCATCAAGGCGATGAGGACCAGGGCCGTGACCAGGACCCAGGCGGTATCGGAGGGCCGTACCAGCACGCCGGTCCCGAAGAGGATGGCCTGGATGTCGTGGGCCTCCTGGGTGATCCGGGTGCCCACCATGAGCGTGCCCGCGGCACCCACCAGGTAGGCCATCCCGAGCAGGCCCTCGCGGCTGAGGCGGCCTTTCGGCTCCTTCCGCAAGAGGCCCGCGGCCAAGAGCGTCAGCACCAGTGCCCCGAGGCGCGGGTCCGCGAGGCTCGCGGCGATTCCCAGGTGGATCTGGGCGAAGAAGGCGAGCGCCACTCCGAGGCCCGCCGCCTGGGAGAGGGCGGCCGAGATGAAGACCATCCGGCGCAGGACGATGAACACCCCGAGCATCCCGAGGACGGCCCCGGCCCCCATGCCGCAGAGGATGGGGTCGCGGAACAGCTCCCAGCCGTTCAGGAAGTCCAGAAGGGGCTGCATGACGTCAGGCATTGGCGGAACGCTCCTCGTGGGGTTGCGGGTTCAAGGGCGTCAGCTCGCCCGTCAGGCCGGCGAACTGGCGGCGGAAGGTGGAGTCGGCGGCGACCGCGGAAACGGGCCCCACCAGGGCCTTCTGGTGCTCGGCGTCCACGAAGAGGACCTGGTCGGCGGCCTTGACCGCCGCGGGCAGGTGGTGGCTGACCAAGAGGACCGCCGTGTTCAGCTGCTTGCGCAGCCGATCGAGCAAGTCGATCGCCTCTTGCTCGGCGGTCAGGTCCATGGCCGAGGTGGGCTCGTCGAGCAGCATGAGCTGCGGGCGGGCAGCGAGCGCGCGGGCGAGCAGCACCCGCTGCTTCTGGCCTTCGGAGAGCTCGGTGAAGTTGCGCTCGGCGAGCGCCTCGGTGCCCGTGAAGGCCAAGGCCTCGCGGATCCGATCCTTCTCCTCTTTGCCGAGCCACGGCTTGAGGAAGCTCCAGCCCGCCTCGACCCCCTCGGCGACGATGTCGCGCGCGCGCATGGGCACGATGGGGTCCAGGGCCTGGCGCTGGGGCAGATAGGCGATGCTCGCTCCGGGGGCACGCCCGAGCGCGCCGCCCACTGGCGCAAGCAGGCCCAGGATGGTCTTGAGCAGGGTCGACTTGCCCGAGCCGTTGCGCCCGGCGAGCACCCAGAGCTCCCCGGGCTGGATGGCGAAGGAGAGGGGCGGCAGCACCGCCTTCCCCTGGTATCCGACCAAAAGCCCGTTCGCCTCGACGACGGGCCTCACTTCGCTAGTGGGCATGGTCGTGCGCGCCGCCCTCGATGACGAGGCTCAAAGAGGCTTCCTGGGTGGGGCCGAAGTGCAGGTAGTAGCTGCCCACGCCGAGCTCCGCCACGTAGTGCTGCTTGATCAGGCTGTTGGCGATGGCACCGCCCGTTTCCTCGATTTCGACCGTCTCGCCTGCCGCGTCCTTGAGGGCGAGCGGCACGTCGGCGTTGAGGAAGAAGGTGTAATCGCCCGCCTCGGCGCTGTCGAACTTGACCTTGCCGACCATCTCGCTGCCGCTCGAAACGAGCGTGACGTCGTAGCGGTGGTGGTCGCTGCCCACCTTGGGCGCCTCGCTGTCGGCCGCGTCGAGCGCGATGGCCGTGAGCGTCTTGGCAGGGCCTTCGGCCATGTGCTCGATTGCCTCGGCGTTCGCCTCTTGGTGCGTGTCGTGGCTGGGGGTCGGGGTGGGCGTCGCGCTCGGGGTGACGCCGCCGTCGAGGGTGCAGCCTGCGGTGTAGAGGCTGAGCGCAAGGGCCAACGAGGCAGCCGCCATGGGGGCAAAGCGGGAGTTGAGCTTGAACATTGGTGGTCTCCTTATTGGGCGCTTAGCGCGTCACATCGAGGGTAAAGGTGCTCTGGGCGAAGTTCTCGGCGAGCTGGGCGCTCGCGGTGGCATCCGCCGATAAGTCAATGGAGCCGGGAAGTGCGGCCAGGCGCTTCCAGTCGAGCTGGTCCAGGAGCTTCTCGCTGAGGGCGAGCGCACCTTGGATCTTCACCGCGTCGGGCTGCGAACGGTCGATCTCGACCGTGAGGCGCTTGCTCAGAGGCGAGGGAACGAGCTTGAAGGCGAAGGTTCGGGGCTGGCCGCCGAGCCTGGCTTCGGGGGTGGGATCCTGCACGCTGCCGGTGGCTTCCAGTTGCGCGATGTCGAGGATCGCCTTGGTCCAGGTGCCCTTCGCGAGCATGGCGCTCGGAGTGGCGGCCCCCAGCGGCAGCGCGACGGTGCCTGCAAGCAGGCCGGTCGCGCCCGCGCCGGGGAGGCTCAGCACGGTCGTCTCGCCGGCCTTGCCGCCGTTCATCTCCGCCTGGATCTCCGCGTAATCGACCAGGGCCCCGTCGCTGCGGTGGCAATGGCCGTTGTGGCAGAGGCTGTAGCCGCTCGGCGGGTTGGCGGGATCGAAGGTGCCCCCGGTGCCCGCGCTCGCCGCCGTGGTGGTCGAAAACGAGAGGGCGCGCACCTGGAGGGTGAGGGCCTCCAGCTTCACGCGCATGTTGTTGTCGGTCTTGAGCCAGCCCTGGGCATCCAGCCGGCCGGCGCTCGGGCTGAAGGCGGCCGAGAGGGCGACCGGATGCAAGGTGCCGAAGCCCGCGCCGTCCTGCCAGGCGCAGCCCGCCGCGCCCAGGGCGACGAAGGCGAGGAGCGCGCGCTTCATCGGCCGGTGTCCTTGACGATGGCGGCGTAGGTCTTGTCCGCGAGCTCCTTGACGTAGTCGAGGTAGGTCTGACCCTTTGCGAAGTCGGCGCCGCCGGGCAGCACGACGAGCGTGGCCGGGGCCTTGCTCGCGAGCAGGCTGCCGATGCGGGTCGGGTAGTAGGCCTCTTGCATGATCACGTCCGCGTGGACCTTGCGCATGTGGCCGAGGAGCCATGCCACATGGCCGGGATCGGGCGAGATGCCGGGCTTGGGCTCGATGGTGCCGATGGCGATCAGGTTCAGCCAGTCGAGGAAGTAGATCCACGAGTTGTGGTAGGTGACCACGTGCCGCTCGATGACCTGGAGATCTGCAAAGCGCTTGCTCTGGCTGCCGGCGAGGGCGTCCGCGCCCGCCTTGAGGGCGTTGGCGCGGCGCTTGAAGGCCGCCGCGTTCGCCGGATCGAGGCTCGCGAGCTTGTTGGCGATCCCCACGGCCACGCGGCCGCCGTTGCGCGGGTCCGTCAGGTAGTGAGGGTTGCCGCCCGGGTGGATGTCGCCCATCCCGCGGTCGATCTTCTGCTGGGGGATCTGCTTGAGGGGGACGAGGGTGGAGGCGTCGAGGTAGCCGTTGCCGCCGGGCTGGATCCGGCCGTTGCGCGAGCCGGTGAGCAGCGTGGGCAGCCAGCCGGTTTCGAGCTCGAGGCCGACGACCACGAGCAGGTCGGCCTTGTTGAGGGCCAGGGCCAGGTTGGGGCGCGCGTCCACGAAGTGGGCGTCCTGGTTGGGGTTGGCGAGCGAGGTCACCTCGACGTCGTCGCCGCCGACCTCGCGTGCGATCGCAGCCAGCGTGGGCAGGCTCGTGACCACCTTGACCTTGGCCTCGGCCGCAAGGGGGGTGAGGGCGACGAGGCCGCCGAAGAGGAGGCCTGTGATCCAGTTACGCATGAAGCGGCTCCTTTGGTTAGAAGGCGTGGGCGCCGTGCGCCCCGATGACGGTCTCGAAGGCGAGCATGGCGGCATAGGTCGGCTCACTCACCCAGCGGCGCACATCCGCGCTGCCCTGCAGCCGGATCCGCGTGAACTCGCTCGGCCAGTAGGTCAGGTTGGCGCTCGCGCGCTGGCGGCCCCCGGTCCACTCGGGATCCAAGGGGTCGTTCGCCGTGCCCGTGACCGATTCGTAGCGGGCGGCGACCGCCCAGCTGGGGTCGAACTTCCAGAAGGCCGAGGCGTAGCCACCCATGTCGCCGAGCACCGCGCCGGGTACCTGGCGGCGACGGGCGAGGGCCTCGCAGGTCAGCCCGATGACGGTGGGATCCCCGCTCGTGGCGGGCCGGTACTTGAGGTACAGGTCGGTGCCGTAGATGTCGCTACGGTTGGAACGGCCGCTGCTGTTGGGGCCGGTGGCTCCCGACAGGCCCCACGAGAGGGACCAGGCGTCGCTCAGGGGGAAGAATTGCTTGATGGCGCCGGTGTACTGGAGATCGAGCGGTCCCTGCACCCCCAGGTCCTGGCCGCCGAAGAAGGAGCGCGCGGTGGAGGCGCCGCCCGCCTCGGTGGCCGAGCCCACGACCTCCAGGTACCAGGGCAGGGGCGAGAGCCACGAGAGCTCGGTGCCGAGGCCGCGGTTGCCTTCGCCTCCGAAGAACTTGCCGAGCACCAGGGGCTGGTCGACGAATTCCCAGGCGTGGGGGTGGGTGGGGTTGAGGCGGCCGAAGCGGGTGAGGAACTGGCCCGCGCGCAGCTGCAGGTCGTGGGGCAGCGCGGTCGTGGTGGCGTAGGCCTCCTCGACTTCGACGCCGTACTGGCTGAAGACCAGGTTGCCGTCGAAGCGCCAGAAGGGGTCGACGACCGAGCGAACACTCAGCTCCAGCTGCTGGAGGTTGAAGCCGTTCTTGGAAGGGTCGTGCCCGCCGCGCTGGTCGGGCGTGCGGCTGAAGCCCGCGAGCGATCCGTCCAGGATGAAGCTGAGATCGGGGTTCATGCTCTGGGCGCCCTGGGGGCGGATCGGGGCGGCCTGCGGGGCGGGAGCGTCGTGGGTCAGGGCGTCCAGGATGTCGGCGACGTCTTGGTCATCGACGGGGGCCTCGGCCGGGGCCTGGGCCAGGGCGGGCGCGGCGGCGGCCCAAAGCCCGAAGGCCAAGCCGAGCGCCGTCAGCGGGCGTGACTCGAAGTGCATGGGTGTCCTCTTTTCGGGATCGAGCGCGCATGGCGACTCGACCTTCGACCATCAAGCGTTGAAGGCGAAGAGGACGTGCGGCGGAGCACGGCTGTGGAAGCGCGCAACGAGGACGGCCGGCGGCGCGCGAGCAGGCAGGAGCGAGCGATCGGCCGAGACGAGATGAGCCGTCGCTGGCTGGGGCTCGACGGTGGGCACGTACGGGGTGTGCGCCTTCCAGTCGCAGAGGACGCAGTGCTCCTCGGCGCAGGGGGCGGTCTCGGCGATCGTGACCGGGGCCTGCGCGGCGCTGAGGGTCGGATGGCCCGGGGCCTGCGCTACGTGCGAGTGGAACCCCCCGGAAAGCCCCAGGAGCCAGGCCATGGCCAAGAGAAGGCCTAGCCGGAGGTGGCGCCTGAAGAGGCGTTGGAGGAGGGGGACGTGGTGCAACATAGCTGCATTAACCATAAGTGAAGGGCCCGCGCTTGTCAAACAAGCGCGGGCCCTTGCTCTTGGGTGTCAGGCCTTCTGGGATCGCAGCATCCAGTGGTGTTTCTCGAGGGTCTCGAGGCTCTTGATGAACAGGTCGTGGGTGACCGGGTCCTGCGCTTCGATTTTTTCGAGGCGTTCGCGCTGCCGCTGGATGACGGTGCCCATGCGATCGCACATCAGCTCGATCGCTTGCGCGTCGGGGATCCGGCCCGGCGGCAGGGGATCCAGCCGGCTGTGGCTCGCGACCGTCTTGGCGAGCCCGTCGGGGCTCACGCCGAGGGTCACGCAGCGCTCGGCCATCTCGTCCGAGAGCAGCCGGAACGCATCGACCAGGGTGTCGAGCTGCTGGTGCAGCGAGAGGAAGTTGGGGCCGAACACGTTCCAGTGGGCTTGCTTGCCCAAGAGCGACAGGTCGATCATCTCGACCAGCGAGCTCTGGAGCTCGACGGCCACCCCCTGGATGGCCTGCTCCTTGAGGGGGGATTTGATCTGCGCCACGCTCACCCTCCTTTCAAACCGAGGGGGATCCTAGCCCTGCTTCGGGACCCCGGGCTTCGGCGAAAGTGACCGAGATCGACGCACGATCCGCCCTCTGTCCCTTAGAATGAGGGAATGCCCTTATCCAACGACGTTCTGGCCCTGCTGCGCACCCCCAAGTTCTGGCGTTTCCAGCTGGGGTCGATCGCTGCCTCTTTCGCCCAGGCCATGTTCGGCACCGCCATCGGCTGGGATCTCTACGAGCGGACCCATAGCGCCTTCTTGCTCGGTCTGGTCGGCCTCGTGCAGTTCATCCCGGTCGTGCTGCTCGCCTTGCCCGCCGGGCAGGTGGTCGATCGCTACGACCGCAGCCGCGTCCTGATGGGGGCGATCGCCCTCCACGTCGTGGGCGTGCTGGGCCTGGTGGCGGCGACGCACCTCGGCGCACCGCTTCCCGTCTTCTACGCGTGCCTCTTCTTGAGCGGGGTGGCCCAGGCCTTCTCGGGCCCCGCCCGCGCCGCCATCTTGCCCAGGCTCGTGCCCAAGGAGCTGCTCGCGCGGGCCGTCACCTGGAACACGACCGCCTGGCAGCTCACCTACTTGATCGGCCCGGCGCTCGCGGGCCTCTTCATCGGGGCGACGCGGCGGGCCGACACCATCTACCTCTTCGACGCGGTTGCTTGTATCTTCTTCCTCCTGATGCTCGCGGGCCTCAAGGCCCCGCCGCTCCAGTCGAACAAGCAGGCACCGACCTGGACCGATGCCCTGGTGGGCTTGAAGTTCGTCATGCGGACCGAGCTGATGCTCGGGGCCATCACCCTCGACATGTTCGCGGTGCTGCTGGGCGGGGCCGTGGTGCTGTTGCCGGTCTTCGCCAAGGACGTGCTCGCGGTCGGCCCTCAGGGCTTGGGCTGGCTGATCGCGGCCCCCTCGCTCGGGGCGGCCCTTACGAGCATCGTCCTCTCGGCGCTGCCGCCCATCCGGCGCAACGGGCCGGTCCTGCTCTGGGGGGTGGCGGGCTTCGGTCTCGCCACGGTGGGCTTCGCCCTGGCGCGGGACCCGCTGCTCGCCTGGACCATGCTCTTTTTGACCGGGGTCTGCGACACGCTGAGCGTGGTCATCCGGGTCAACCTCGCCACCATCCTGACCCCCGACGAGATGCGGGGCCGGGTCGAGGCGGTCCATCGCATCTTCATCGGCACCTCCAACGAGCTGGGCGGCTTCGAGTCGGGGGTGACGGCCGCATGGTGGGGGCCGGTGCGTTCGGTTCTCTTCGGAGGGATCGGGACGCTGTTGGTCGTGGGCATGGTCGCGTGGCGATCGCCCGCGCTGCGCCGGCTCGGCGTCATCAAGGCCGAGGAGGCGCCTCACGCTGCCTCTGTTTCGTCGTGAAAGGACGGGACGAATGAAGGGAATGAGCGTGCCGCAGGACTTCCTGGCGGCGATTCGCACCATCTGCCTGGCGCTACCCGAGGCCGAAGCGTACGTCATGCACGATCACCCGGCCTTTAGGGTGGGCAAGAAGCCGTTCGTCATCATGGGCGAGGACGACTTCAGCCTCAAGGTGCCGATCCTGGACCAGCCGCTGTACCTGGAGGATCCGCGCTTCACCTTGACCCACTACATCGGCCGCCACGGCTGGGTCACCATGAAGCCTGGTAGCCAGGCGGACTGGGACGAGATTCCGCGCCTGATCGGCATCAGCTACCGGCAGGCGGCCCCCAAGCGCCTGCTGAAGACGCTCGGGGAATCGCGCTAGGCCAGTGGGATGGGGTGGCCTTCCTCGATGCAGAGGGCCTTGGCCATGGAGTCGATCTCGCTGGTGTTGAGGCTGGGGCGCTCTTTCTTGGCCTTGGTGACGATCTGCCGGATGAGCAGCCCGAGCACGAACCGCATGAAGAGGTTGCTCGCCGGGAGGAAGAGCTCATCGCGATAGGCCTTGGCCTCGGCGGCGGTGCGCTTGGTGGTCTGCTTCACGTAGTCGGCGATTTCCGCGTCGCTCATGCCGCTCTTGATGAGGTCGCCGAGCGCCTGGGCGTCGAGGCCGAAGTACGCGAGGAACTTCTTGTCGCCGGGGCAGGGGTAGGGCGTGTAGTCGCCGTGGGTGCCGGCATAGAAGGCGCGGGCCTTGTCGATCAGGCGGGGAAGCCAGGCGTAGCCCTCGAGGGTGTCGAAGGGGCTGCGAGGGACTTGCGTCTTCAGGTCGAGGGCCATTTGGGGTCCTGTTCTCGTGAGGGGCGGCTTTGCGTCCCTCATCCTAGCGGCTCGCGTGCTCCCCTGTCGAGGTGCGAGGACGAGCCAACTTCCTCGCTTCACGGTATAACCATTCTTGTCTCCGGCTTCCTTCACCAAAGGCTGTGCATCCATGACCACTTCCCGCCTCCTTCCCGCTCTGCTTGCCGCCATGCTCGGTGTTTCGGCCTCGCCGGCCCTCGCGCAGCAGGCCGCCACGCCGCCCGCAGCCTCCTGGCTCAAGATGAGCGACGCGGAGCGCCGCGCGGCCGATGAGCTGGCTCAGGCCTACATGCGCTTCTTGAAGGCGGCCAAGATCCCGCTCCACCGGACCCAGTACCTGACGACCGAGCTCGCCAAGACCGGCTTCAAGCCCTTCGGGCCGTCTTCCGCCTGGCAGCCCGGGGCCAAGTACTACCTGGTCAACCGCGATCGCGCCCTGATGGCCGTGGTGGTCGGCAAGAAGCCCCTCAAGGCGGGGGTGCGCTTGATCGGCGCCCACCTGGACTCGCCGCGCCTGGATCTGCGCCTCAAGCCCCTCAAGACGGTCGAGGGCTTCGGCATGCTCAAGACCCAGCCCTACGGCGGCATCAAGCGCTACCAGTGGTCCAACCTGCCGCTGGCGCTCGTCGGTCAGGTGGCGCGCAAGGACGGTAAGCTGGTGGACGTCTCCATCGGGATGCAGCCCAACGATCCGGTCTTCATCCTGCCGGATCTGGCCCCGCACGTGGACAAGGAGTTCCGCGGCCGCAGCGTCGAGGACGTCTTCAAGGGCGAGGAGCTGAGCACCATCGCGGCTTCGGTGCCGGACGGCAGCGGCGATCTCAAGAAGGCCGTCATGGGCGAGCTGAACAAGCGCTACGGCCTGGACGAGGAGGACTTCATCTCCTCGGAGCTCGCCCTGGTACCTGCCCAGGAACCGCGCGAGGTGGGCCTCGACCGCATGCTGATCGGCTCTTACGGTCAGGACGACGGGCTGTGCTCGTTCGTCGGGATCAACGCCCTCCAGCAGCTGAAGGGCACGCCCGAGTACACCTCGATCGTCTACCTGGTGGACCACGAGGAGGTCGGCAACATCAACACCACCGGCGTGCGCAGTCGCTTCTTCGTCTCGGCGCTCGAACGCTTCGCGAACCGAGAGCTTGGGCGCGAGGCGTCCAGCGAGTACATCTCGACCCTGCTCGAGAACTCCGAGGCCATCTCGGCGGACGTGTCGCAGGCCATCAACCCCAACTTCCCCGGGACCGAGGACCCTCACAACACCGCGCGCCTGGGCCAGGGCTTCACCGTCAAGACTATGAAGCCCGGCTTCGACGCGACCCCGGCCTTCCGTGGCCGTCTGCGCCGGATGCTCGCCGACCAGCGCATTTCCTGGCAGACCTACGCCTACAAGGTCGACGGCGGGGGCGGGGCCACCATCGGCGCCCAGCTCCAGGAGCTGAACATGGACGTGGTGGACGTGGGAGCGCCCTTGCTCGCCATGCACGGCACCTTCGAGCTCTCCTCGAAGGCGGATCTCCACGCTCTCAACCGCTTCTTCGACGCCTACTTCAGCGCACCCTAGCCGAAAAATTCCGCTTAAGCCTTGTTCCAGGCGAGGCTGAGCCCTATATTTCCCCCGAAAGCCGCTGACGAGACGGCGTCAAAGGAGGGGGCATGCGAAAATACTGGGCGGAGTTGCTCGGGACGTTCGTCCTGGTCTTCGGAGGCGTTGGGACGGCCGTCCTGGCCGGCAGCAAGGTTGGGTTTCTCGGCGTAGCATTGGCCTTCGGCCTGTCGCTGCTTGCGATGGTGTACGTGGTGGGCCCCATTTCGGGGTGTCACGTCAATCCGGCCGTGACCTTCGGCATGTACCTGAGCCGCAAGATCGGGGGAAGGGACGCCCTCGCCTACGCGGGTGCCCAGATCGTCGGGGCGATCCTCGGCGCGGGCCTCGTCTACCTCATCGCGCGGGGCGTGCCGGGCGGCTACAGCGCCGCGGTGTCGGGCCTCGCGGCGAACGGCTACGGGGCGCACTCCCCCGGTGGGTACGACTTGCTCTCGGCGTTTTGCGCCGAGGTCGTCCTGACCTTCTTCCTGGTCGTGACGGTGCTCGGGGCCACGGACGTCAAGACGCCGCCGGGCTTCGCGGGCATCCCCATCGGGCTCGTGCTCACGCTCATCCACCTGATCGGGATCCCGGTGACCAACACCTCGGTCAACCCGGCGCGCAGCATCGGGCCCGCGCTCTTCGTCGGAGGCTGGGCCCTGAGCCAGTTGTGGCTGTTCATCGTGGCGCCGCTCGTCGGGGCGGCGATCGCAGTGGCGGTGTACCAGGGGATCCGCTCGTCGCTCTTCGTCATCTCCACCCGCGAGGCCGAGACCGCGGGCGAGCGCGAGCGCCTCGCCGCCAAGCCCCGTCGATAGCAGCGCGAAACGCCCCGCAGCCCAAGTCGGGCCACGGGGCGTCAGAGGACAGAGAGGGGCTAGGCCGGGTCGGCGGCGGTGAGCGCGGAAGGCTCGATCGTTGCGCCGCTCAGGGCTCCCTTGGTGACCAGCACCGAGCAGGTGGAGTGGGTGACCACCGCGCTGGAAACGCTGCCGAGCAGGAAGCGCTGGAGGCCCGTCCGGCCGTGAGAGCCGACGATGATCAGGTCGGCATGAAGCTTCTCGGCTTCAGCGAGGATCATATCGGCCGGCGCCCCGATCCGGTGGACCGTGCGGGCGTCGATCCCCTTCTCCTTCAAGAAGGCGGCCGCCTTGGCGAGCAGGGCCTCGGCATCTTCTTTGCTGGGCAGTTCGTAGATCGCCTCGGGCGCGTAGCCCAGACCGCCGAAGGTGGCGAAGTTGACGAGGGTCGAGACGGTCAGGACGGTGACTTCGGCGGCGTTGGCGCTGGCGAACTGCGCGGCGCGCTCCAGGGCGAGCTGGGAGTGGCGCGAGTCATCGGTAGCAACGAGAATTTTCATGACGACCTCCTTCGGAACGGACGGGATCATTGTCCCGGATCCGCCTGCGCCGGACGTCCGAATAAACTACGCGTGATGCGCTAAGATGGACAGAAGGAGGCTTTTGACCTTGAGCATGCACTATCTTCACACCAAACTCCGCGTCCGCGACCTTGATTCGGCTTTGCGGTTCTACGAAAGCTCTTTCGGTTACCAGCTGCGCAGCCGGCGGCCGGGGCCGGAAGGCAGCGAGATCGCCTTCATCTCCCTGCCCGGAGAGGCCGCGGAGCTGCAGCTGTGCCAGTACCCGGGCGACGAGGCCTTCGCGGTGCCCGCGCGGATGATGCACCTGGCTTTCAAGGTCGAGGACATCGAGGCGGCGGTCCAGGCGCTACAGGCGGCGGGCGCTTCGCTCCAGTCGGGACCCTATGCCATTCCCTCGGGCTCTCGCGTGGCCTTCCTGCGCGATCTCGACGGCTACGACCTGGAGCTGGTCCAGAAGAGCAAGTAGGCGCTCCCTTCACCGCGTGAGGTGATCGTACCGCACCGGTTCGGCGGGGACCCGCTGCAGCGGTAAGCTGAACCAGAAGCGGCTACCTTTCCCGAGCTCGCTTGCCACGTTGAGGCGGCCCCCGTGGGCCTCGACGATCGCCTTGCAGATGGCGAGCCCTATCCCGAGGCCGCCCACCTCGCGCGTCGTGCCCATATCCGCCTGCTGAAAGCGGACGAAGAGGCGCGCGAGCACCTCTTCCGGGATGCCGATGCCCGTGTCGCGGACCTCGGTGATGACCGAATCCCCCTCGATCCAGGCGCGCAGCGTGACTTTGCCGCCGCGCGGAGTGAACTTGACGGCGTTGTCGACCAGGTTGTGGACGACTTCGATCACGCGCTCGCCGTCGAGTACGAGCTCGCCGGGCACGTCCACGCCCACCTCGAGGGCGACTCCCTTCTCGGCGGCTTTCTCCTCGAGGTCGCGCAGGGCCTCCAGGATGACCGGCGGGTACTCGGTGGCCGAGCATGCGAGCTGAAACTTGCCTGCCTGGATCCGGCCCAGTTCGAGCAGGTCCCGGACCTTGGCGTTCATCTGCTGCGCGCCTGCGAGCACCTGATCCAGGTAGAGTTGCTGGTCCTGGTTGATGGGGCCGGCGTCGCCTTCGGCGAGCATGGTGCCGAAGCCGATCACCGAGCTGAGGGGCGTGCGTAACTCGTGGCTGAGCGCCGCCAAGAATTCGTCCTTGTGGCGGTCCGCGTCGCGCAGGGCGCGATTGGCGTGCAAGAGCTCGTCGGCCCGATGAGCCAGCTCGCTTTCGGCGCGCTTGAGCGCGGCGATCTTGCCGCTGAGGCGGGAGGTGAGGCTGCTGATCACCACGCCGATGACGCCCATGGTGGCGAAGGTGAAGAGGTAGCTGAGGTCGTAGACCCTGAGGGTCAAGTAGGGCGCGGTGAAGAAGAAGTTGAAGGCAAGGACCGCGAGCACCGCCGCGAAGCTTGCGGCCCCGAGATTGCCGCGCAGGGCGACCGGCAAGAGCCCGAGCAGGTAGAGCATGATGAGGGTAGCCTCGGGCACGTTGCCGAACAGCAGCCGGTTCAGGAGGGTGCAGAGGGCCACGGCAACCAGGGCCCAGCCGTAGGCGCGCCAAGGCGGCCTGCTACCGGCCACGGCGGAGCTGTCAGCCCCCAGCCAGTGGGCCCCCCATTCCCTCAGGCGGGGCCCGGCGCGATCCCGACGGGCGGCCACGGGAGCTTACCCCAGGATTTGGACGGGCCCGTGGTCGTCGCAGTGGCCTGCGTGCTCGTGGTGCAGGCGTCCGTTGACCACTCGGTCCATGTGGTCGCCGTGCGGGACCATGGGCTGGTCTTCGGCGTGCATGGCGCAGGCGACCTGCTGGCAGGTGTCGGGGTTGTGATCGGAGACGGGGATGCTGCTTTCGTCCCAGTGCTCGCCGTGCTGGCGATGCAGGTGGCCGTCGTGGAGGTAGCCTGTCTCGTCGGCCCACTGGACCCGAAGATGGCCGCAGTCTTGGCCGTGCTGGTGCTCGTGGCGCTCGTGAGTCTTGCAGACGGGAGTCATGGTGGCCCTCCTTTTCAGTGGCGGATGGGGTGCGGATGCAGTTGGCGCGCGACGCGCGCGATCTCGTCCAGGAGCGTCGAGATGCCCGTGCCGTGCAGGGCGGAGACCAAGAGGGGGCGGCTCACCTCGCCGGTGAGCGCACGGATGAGCCGCGGGGCGTCGATCAGGTCGCGCTTGTTGATGACCGTGAGGATCGGCTTGCCGCTGACCCCCAGCTCGTCGAGGACCTCGAGCACCGTCCGGACCTGGCCCTCGACCTCGGGGTGGCTGCCGTCCACCACGTGGATCAGGGCGTCGGCCTCGACCACCTCTTCGAGGGTGGCGCGGAAGGCGGCCACCAGCATGTGGGGAAGGTGCTGGATGAAGCCGACCGTGTCCGAGACCAGGGCCACCTCGCGGTTGGGTAGCACCAGGCGCCGCGTGGTCGGGTCCAGGGTCGCGAAGAGCCGGTCCTCGGCAAGCACCGAGGCCCGGGTCAGGGTGTTCAGGAGGGTCGACTTGCCCGCGTTGGTGTAGCCGACCAGGGCGAACTGAGGCAAGGGGACCCGGCCATGGCGCAGGCGAGCCCGGTGCCGCTGCAGCGCCTTGACCTCTCGCTCGAGCTGGGTGATCCGCGCGCGGATCCGGCGGCGATCGCTTTCGAGCTTGGTCTCGCCCGGGCCCCGGGTGCCGATGCCGCCGCCCAGGCGCGAGAGGGCCTCACCCCTGCCCGCCAGCCGGGGCAAGCGATAGTTGAGCTGCGCGAGCTCCACCTGTAGCTTGCCTTCTCGGGTGTGGGCCCGCTGGGCGAAGATGTCAAGGATGAGCGCCGTGCGGTCGACCACCTTGACCCCGACGATTTTCTCGAGGTTGGCTTGCTGGCCCGGTGAGAGCTCTTCGTTCAAAAGGAGCATGGTCGCGCCTTGCTCCTGGCACATGAGGGCGAGAGCTTCGGCCTTGCCGCTGCCGACGAGCGTCGCCGGGTCGGGGCGATCGCGCTTCTGGAGCACCCGCCCCAGCACCTCGGCCCCGGCGGTCTGGGCCAGCTGGTCCAGCTCGTCCATGCTCGCCTCGGCCGCGTCGTGGGTCTGGTCGCCGGTCTGGACGCCGGCCAGGAGGGCTTTCTCCTTGCCGGTCTCGACGGCGATGGCGCGGTTGTAGCGCGCGAACTCGCGCTCGATCTCGTCCACCAGGAAGACCACGTCGAGGCTTTCGAGGACCTCGCGCAGCCCGTGGGGCTCGTCGAGCCGCCAGAGGTGCCCCTCGCTATCGGCGAGCGGCGACAGGGTGGCCATCCAGACCAGCGATCGCGTCAGGTCCGTGGGCTCGGGCTCGACGACGGCGATCAGGTCGAGCCGATGGCGTTGCAGCAAGACCAGTTCGGCGCTGCCGATGCCACCGCCCTTGTTGCGCACGATGACGAGGCGATCGCCCGAGAGCCTGGCGGCACCCAGCCGCTCCATCTCGCTCGGCAAATCCAGCCGCCCGTCGCCCACCACCACGCGTTCGACGTGGCCCTTGCGCGAGATCTGAAACGCCAGGTCCCGGTTCAGGTGCCGCGCAAGCTCCGCGGCCCGGTCCACCAGCTCGTAGCCCACGAGCTGCCGCGGCGGTACCCGCCGCCACGTCAATCGTTCGAGGACGCGCAGCTCGCTGGGCTTCAGCCCGCGCAGGTTTCCGGACAGCCTTTCCATCGGCACCCGCTCTTTCCGGCCCCATGGGGCGCGAGAATGTGCTGCGGAGTATAAGCGCTCCCGAAGGGCGCTACTACCGATGCCAGGCCGCTTTGCGCGGAGCGAAAGGCCAACGAAAGGAGTAAGATTGAGAGACTGCCCCTCTTTCAGACCTCCAGGAGCCCGCGTGACCTCTCATCCCCCGGCCAGTGCCTCTCGTTCGATCTCGTCTCAGGTGATCCTGGCGCTCGGCGTCGTCTACGTCGTCTGGGGCTCGACCTACCTGGCCATTCGCTTCGCCGTCGAGGGCCTGCCCCCCTTCGTGATGGCGGGGCTGCGCTTCTTCTTGGCGGGCCTCCTGATGGTCGCCTTCGGCTTCGCCGCCCGCCACGCGCGCCCGAGCGGCCGCGAGATCGTCTGGTCCTCGATCATCGGGATCTTCCTCTTGGTCGGAGGCAACGGGTTCGTCGTCTGGGCCGAGCAGTACGTCTCGTCGGGGATGGCCGCCCTCATGGTGGCGACGGTCCCCCTGTGGATCCTCGGCCTGGAGGCCAGCCTCAAGGGCGGGGCGCGTCCCGCTCCGCTCGGGTTGGCCGGGGTCCTCTTGGGTTTCGGGGGCGTCGTCACCCTGATGTGGCCCAAGCTCGCCACCGGCGCGAGCCAGTCGCTGCTCGCGCAGGGCGCGGTCGTCCTCGCCTCTTTGCTCTGGGCCATCGGCTCGGTGCTGGCGCGGCGGGTGCCCCTGCCCGCCTCCGGGGTCTACCACTCGGGGATCTCCATGCTCGCCGGGTCGGCGGGCTTCCTGGTGCTCTCACTGGCTTTCGGCGAGCCTTCGCGCTTCGCATGGGCGAGCGTCCCGACTTCCGCGTGGCTGGCGCTGGCTTATCTCGTCACCTTCGGGTCCTGCATCGGCTTCTCGGCATACGCCTGGCTCGTCCGAAACGCCGAGCCGAGTCTCTACTCGACCTACGCTTACGTGAACCCGGTGGTGGCCGTGATGCTCGGGGCCTTGCTCGCCGCCGAGCCGGTCGATGCCTGGCTGCTCGCAGGCGCCGGCCTCATCGTCGTCTCGGTGATGCTCGTCATCCGCGGAGGGCGCAAGACCGCGCGCTGAGCCCGCCTACCGCGCGGCGGCGCAGCACGCTTGCTTGATGCGCTGCATCAGCGAAACGAAGCGCTCGGGTTCCTCGAAGCACGCCGCATGAGCCGACTGCTCGAAAACGACGTGCTCCTTGTAGGGAGCCTGCAACTGCTGGAAGTAAGCCTCGACGAGCGGTAGGGGCATGTTGAAGTCGTGCCGCCCGGAGACGAAGTAGACCGGGACCGCGAGGTGCGGGACCCGCTGGGTCAGGTCGATCTCCATCGCTTCGGGCCAGAGGCGCTCCATGGCGACCATGAAGCCGCGCATGAAGTTCAGCTTGTCGAACAGGCCGTACTCCTTCGAGCGCAGCAGCGGCCCGAAGAACAGGCTCATGCCGCGCTGCCCGAAGAGCATGCCGCCCGATTTGACGAGCCAGGATTTCTGCTTGCCCACTTCTTGGAGGCTCGCGTAGGGCGGTGCGCCCAGGGCTTCGAGCTCGCGCACTGCGCGGCGCTTGCCCGCCTTCTTCGCCCAATCGAGGATGAGCGCGTAGGAGGCGCGCTCGCGCTCGATCCCGTCCGTCCACTGGCTGACGCCCACGTAGGCGGCGACCAGCTCGGGGTAGCGCTGGGCGAGCATGGTGCCGGTGATGGTGCCCCACGAGTGGGCGACGATCACCACCTGCCGACTGCCGAAGCGCTGATTGAGCTGGAGGATCAGCTCGTGCGCGTCCGAGAGGATCTGGGCGTGGGTCATGGTTTCAGGCGCCAGGCCTGGGGCGAAGGACTTGCCCTGGCCGCGCTGGTCCCAGCTCACCACCACGAAGTCCTCTTCAAGGCGGCCGAGATATTCTCGGATGGCGGTCATCTCGGTCGCACCCGGCCCGCCGTGGATGAAGAGCAGGACCGGGTTGGTCCGCCGCTGGCCTCGGATGAGGATCCACTGGGGCTGATCGCCGAGGGTCACGGTTTCGAGCGAGGCGATGGGGCCGCTGTCCTGGGGATTTGCCGAGCCCGGCGCAGGAGCGGTCGACTGATGGTGGGGCATGGGGCTTTCTCCTTGCTAGCGGGTCGGCGCCGGGAGCGCCGAGGGGGGCAGGGGCAGCGGACAGTGCGAGAGGGTGCGGAAGGCCGAGCCGATGGCGAAGACCGCGAGCTGGAAACACGCCGCCGCTTGCTCCGGGCTTTCGTGGTAGCCGGCGAGTTCGAGGCTGACGGCGCCGTGAACGGTCGTCCACATGGCGTCTGCGACCCGGTCAGCGTCGCCCGCCATGAGCTCGTTTGCGTCCATGGCCCGCTGGACCCCGTCGCGCAGCAGGCGATAGGCGCGGGTCTGCCGGCCACGCAGGGCGGTCGCCGGGATAAAGGCGGCAAAGCGGGCGCCGAACACCAGGGCGTAGTGGGCCGGGTGCGAGATGGCGCAGGCCCGGTAGGCCCAGGCGAGACGGTAGAGGTAGTGCTCGCCCGAGGGCACGGCATCGAGGAAGCCAGCCAGCATTTCGGCGGCCTCCTCGTACAGGACCCCGAGCAGCCCCTCTTTGCCCCCGAAGATCGTGTAGACCATCTGGGTCGAGGTGCCCGCCCCGTCGGCTACGCGGCGCACCGAGAGGGCTTCTAGCCCCTCGGCCTGGAAGATGGCGCGGGCGCCGTCCAGCATGCGGCTGCGTAGTGCGTCGTGATCCTTGCTCATCCTTCCCCCCTCGCCGGCGCTTTCGGTCGATTTATAACACCGTTATATCATCGTTATCAAGCGGGCGCAAGTAAGGGGCCCCAAGAGGCCCCTTGCTTGAAAGGTGCTGCCGTCCCTCGCCTTTAGGGCGGGGCGAGCATCAGTACTGGTTGAGCGTCCCCCACTGCCGGGCCTTGCGCTCGGCCAGGGCGAAGGCGGCGATGCCGAGCCCCAGGAAGATGGCCGTGTTGATCGCAAGGCTCGTGATGGCGCCGCTCGCGAAGAGCTTCGAGAGCGGGACGCCGGTGACGGCGAGATCCTTGAGGACCAAAAGGGCCTTGGTGAAGGGGAAGTTGTTCACGAAGCCCGCCATCCAGCCGGGCAGCGCGTTGAGGGGCAGGATCGCGAGGCCGAAGACCAGCATGACGGCGAACTGGGAGAGGGTCGCGACCTTCTTGTAGAGCAGGGCGGCCCCGCCGAGCATCAGGCCGATGCCCTCGGTGCCCAGGTACATGAGGGTGAGCAGGATGGCGAAGCCCGGCACGTTCAGGTGGAAGCGCACGCCGGTGACCAGGGTTGCGATCGCAAGCACCAGGGCGAAGCGCGCGAGCATCTCCACGTACGAGGCCAGGTCGCGCAACAGGACGATGACGACCAGCGGAGGCGGGCTGAGCGCCGCTTGCTCGAGGGTGCCGGTCTGGACCTCGTCGGCCAAGAGCTCGGTGGCGTTGCCGATCCCGTTGATGGCGATGTAGGTGATGAGCAGGCCAAGGAGCCGCTCCATCTGCCCCGCCTCGAAGCCGGGCAGCGACGAGGTGCCCACCCCGCCCATGGCGCCGAAGCCGAAGTAGATCATGAAGGCGAAGCCCAGGTTCCACACCAGTCGGCTGACGAGCTCGAACGGGTAGCGGGTGAGCAGGATGAACTCGCGCTTGAGTTCGGCCCAGAAGAGGTTCAAGTAGCTCATGCGATCCCTTCGATGACGCGGCGGTAGATATCCTCGAGATTGGTTTCGTGTTGCTGGATGCCGATCAGCTCGACGCCCGCCTCGCGCAGCGGGTCGAGCGCGCGGTACAGCAAGCTGGCATCCCCCTCGGGCAAGGTGAAGCGAGAGATTCCCGCCTCGGCGCTGAGGTCCTGGCCGCCTGCCGCTCCGACGGCCGCTTTCAGGGCGGCGGACAGTTCGCCGCGCACCCGCACGTCGTACCCCGGGGTCCGATGGGCGCTCATGAGCTGGTCGAGCGATTGCAAGGTGGCGAGCTTGCCGCCCGCGATGATGGCGATGCGGTCGGAGAGGGCCTGGGCCACCTCCATCTGGTGGGTGGTCAGGATGATGCCGCAGCCCTCGTCGGCGATCGCGCGGACCGTCTCCTTGAAGGTCGAGGCCGCGAGCACGTCCAGCCCCAGGGTCGGCTCGTCCAGGAGGAGCACCCGCGGCTGGTTAATGAGCGCGATCGCGATGGCCACCCGCTGCTGGAGGCCCCGCGACAGTTCACCCACCCGCTTTTGCAGGTGTTCCTGCAGGTCGAGGCGCATAATCAGGTCGTTCGCGCGCTCTTTGAGGCGGGAGACTCCCTTGAGGGCGCCGAAGTAATCGAGGTTCTCCCGGATGGTCAGCTTCCAGTGGAGGTTGCGGTTGCCTTCGAGCACCGCGCCCAGGCGCTGGACGGCCCGGCTGCGATCGCGCACCACGTCGATGCCAGCCAGGCTGATCGAACCCGAGGTCGGTTGCAAGAGGCCCGCGATCATCTTGAGGGTCGTGGTCTTGCCGGCCCCGTTGGGACCAAGCAAGCCGAGGATCTCGCCCGGATCGACGTGGAAGCTGACGCCCTGGACGGCGGTGTGCGCTGCGCGGCCGAGGCGCGCGGGGTAGACCTTGCGCAGGTCCTGGATCCTGAGGCCCTCGGCGACGGGCGAGGCGCCGACGGCGGCCGGATGCGTGGCGAGGTTCATGCGGACGGGGCGCCTTCCTTGTGGTTCGTTTTCGAGGACGTGGCCCATCATAGCGCAGCGGCAGCCGGCTGGACAGGCCTTGGGTCTACGGGGTCAGCGGAAAGAGGCGTGCGCCTGAGCGGCGCTGCGGGATACGCGCAGGCGCTCCTGGTGGCGCTCGCGTGCCGCTTCGAAGTCGTCCGGCAGGTTGTCGAAGAGCGGGGCGTTACCGACCTGGAGGGCCAGCTCGTCGAAGACGACCGCCATGCCCTTCTGGCCCAGCGCCTCGAGGGCGCGGGCGTTCTCGTACAGGGCCTCGAAGGCGTACAGGTCGCAAAAGGCCACCTGGTCCTGCTTGAGGCGGTAGAGGCCCCGGGTGGATTCGAGGATGTCGCCCAGCCCGATGGCCTTGAGGCTTTGGCGCATGCCGTAGACCGTCGTGTGCAGGGGCTCGAGCGCCTCCGGGTCGTTGAACAGCCACTCGGCCAGCGACTCCGACGAGCAGCCTTCCGGATGTAGGACCAGGTGCGCGAGCAAGGCGAGGGCCTTCTTGCGGGGCCAGCGAGCAGCTTGTGCCGCCCCCCGATAGGCGCCCAGATCCCCGAAGCCCCGGATCCTGAGGACGGGGCGGGGCTCGGCGAGGCCGAGTTCTTCCAGGACCAGGGACTCGCTCTTGCGAAGGCGCTGGCCGTGGGGGGTGGCGAGCAGCGCGTCGATCGCCGCCGGGGCGTTGGCGTCACCCGCTTTGGCTTCGATCCCGAGGAGGACGAGGCGGCCGAAGGTCGTGTCGTGCTCCGAGAGCGGGGTATTGAGGTGGCGCTGGAGGTGTTCGACGGCCTCGGCGTCCCTGCCTTGCCGATGAAGGGCGAGGGCCCACTGGCGCGCGAGGCTGCCCGCGTACTTGGCCACCGGCTGAAGGCGCAACAGCTCGTCGCGGGTCGCGGCGGCCTCCTCGAAGCGGCCGATACGGCTGAGCGCGTTCATGAGGCCGAGGTAGGCCGCGTGCATGTGCTCCAGGTTGTCGTGTGCCTGGGCATGGCCCAGGTGGTACCGGCAGAGGCGTGCGGCGAGTGCGTGGTCCTGGTGCTGGTAAGCGTTGCCGGAGAGGCCCAAGAGATAGCACAGGAAGTTCTCGGTCGATAGACCGATGAATGCGTCGAGGGGCAGCGAGACGAGCTGCTCGAAGCGCGGGGGGGCATTCTCGTCGAGGGCGAGCGCGTCGAACTTGGCCTGGTGCGCCCGCAAGAGGTCCACCTGGAAGCCGTGGGTGGTGGCGAGCCTGAGCATCTGGTCGGCGTAGCGCAGGGCATCGGCTTGCCGGTACTGGTTGACGCTCAGGCTTTGAAGATTGCGCAGCGCCCGGAACTGCTCGTAGTAGACGGCACGCTCGCCGGCGGCCGGCACGCCCAGGATTTCACGCCAGCGCTCTTCGGCCTGATCCTGTCGGCCCTCGAACCAGTGCGAAAGCCCCTTCAGGTGAAGGGTCTGAGCGTGCTGCGTGGGTTCAAGCGCCGGCAGGGCCTCAAGGCGTGCGAGCAACACCTGGAGCGCGTCCAGATCTTCGGTGGCGGTGGCCACCTTCGCCAACCGGATCAGCAGATCCGCCGTCGGGCCCTTGGCGGCCTCGCGCAGGGCGAGTGCCTGACGATAACAGCCGAGCGCCTGCAGGTACTGCCCTGTCGCGCAGTGGGTGTCCCCCTCCAGCTGGAGCAGGTAGGGTTGCGCAGCGCGGACCGCCGTCGGGATCCGCTGCAAGAGGTCGGCGAGGGAGGGCTTACGGGCGGTGCGCAACAGGCGCGTGGCGTGCGCGCTGAGCCGTCGCTCCACTTGCGGCCAGAGCCCGTCTGGCTGGCTTTGCTGGATGAGGACGTGGGCCGGCGAAAGCCAGGGCCGGCGCAGCTGGACGGTATCGTCCGGCGTCAGGTGCGCCAGGTTCCGACGCACGAGCTCGAGCCCCTCGGGCGACGGAGGGGCCGTCTCGGTGAGGGTGAGGGCGAGGGCCTCGGCCCGCAGGGGATCCGGCAGGGTGATCAGGTCGTCGGGGTGGGGGGCCTCATGCCAGTGCGGCGCGTCGGCCTCCAGGCTGTGGCAGCCCGGTCGTTGGAGCGAAGGCAGCCGGTGGCGCGAGGCCACGGCGAGGGCCCCGGTGCGCGGGAAGTGCCGCAGCAGCGCGAGAAGCTCGGGCAGGGCCTCGGAGTCTTCGAGCAGGTGCAGGTCGTCGACGAGCAGGCAGGTGGTGGGTGTCGCCTCGGCCAGGGCGATCGCAAGGCGTGCCCCCCACGAGGGAGAGAGGCCCGAGCGGGTCAGCGCTTCGTAGGGCTCACGGACTTCCGGCCACGCCAGCAGCAGTCGGTGCCGCAGGAATTCGGGCACGCGATCCTCGACGCTCAGGGTCAGGAGAAGCGTCGGCTGGGTGCTTTCTTGCTGCCAGCGGCCCAAGAGCGCCGATTTGCCGGCTCGCGGCCCAGCGCTCAGCAGGATCGTCCCGCCGGGGTGAAGGGTGGGCATGTCCATGGAACAGGATCATACTAAAATTTGGGGCAATGCAAAAATTAGTGCATCAGCTTGGACGGGGCTTTATGCCAGGCGATCCCGCATGGAACGAGGCGGCGTGCGCCTCCGGCTGCCGGCGATCAGCCCGAAGGCCATCAGGGCGATGGCGAAGACGACTGCCCAGCCGATGGGGGGCGTGCGCTGCTCGCCGGCGATGGCGATTAGGCCCCAGCCGAGCGCTGCGTTGAAGGCCCAGTCTCGCTTACGGTAGCCCAGGACGGCGCCGAGCCCGCCGAGGCCGAGGATGGCGATCGCAGACCAAGCAACCGACGAGAGCAGGACGCTGCGCAGACCCAGGTCGTCGGTCAATACCCCCGCGAGGCTCACCACGGTCGCAAGCGAGAGCCAGCCGAGGTAGAGGCCCAGGGGCCAGCTGACGCAGAGCCGCTGGGGCATGCCGTGCGCGGCCTCGGGCTTGAAGCGCTGGTAGGCGACGGCGGCGCTTGCGAGCATGCCGACGATGAGCAAGAGGGCGAGCGGCATCTGGACGAAGCCGACCGCCACGGGCCACAGGATCCCGCAGACGAACGAGACGAGCATGGGGACGCGGGTCTCGGCGAGCAGCGCGCCGCGTGGGTGGAAGGGCAGCCACTGGTAGACGGCGTAGGCGCCGAGGGCCGCGAAGAGCAGCCCCCAGATCGAGAAGGCGTACGGCGCGGGATCCAGGTAGAGGGGTGTTCTCAGCTGGCTGACCTGCTGGACGGTCATGGGCAGCAGGGCGAAGCTGAACACGTTGAGCAGGGTCATGACAAGCCAAGCGCCGAGCACGCCGTAGCGGAGCCAGGCGGGGCCCTGGTAGCGCTTTCCCTCTTCGATGTAGCGCGAGAGCCAGGTGTGCCTGAGCGTCGGAGCTTTCGTCTGGGGAGCCTTTTGCATGGCGGCCTCCTTTGCGCGAGCGACGCCCCCAGTATGGCGCGCTCGGGGCCGCACTCAATGGGCAGGCGATGATGCCTGCGCTATCATGGAGGGGCCTGGCGGATCGTGGGCCGGGCGATCGAGGAGGGAGCGCCATGGCTGAACGAAGCGAGCGCGAGAAGATGGTCGCAGGGGATCTCTACCTGGCGTCTGATCCCGAGCTGGTCGAGGCACGCAAGCATGCGCGCGCCCAGCTGCGCCGCTACAACGCCTCGACCGAGGACCAGGCCCCCTTCCGCTTCAACCTCTTGAAGGAATTCTTCGGCTCGGTCGGCGCGCGCCTCGAAATCGAGCCGCCCTTCCGGTGCGACTACGGCTTCAACATCCACGCGGGCGACGGCCTCTACATGAACTTCGACTGCGTCATCCTGGACTGCGCCGAGGTGCGCATCGGCCGCAACGTCATGTTCGGCCCCGGCGTCCACGTCTACGCCGCGACCCACCCGCTGGAGGCCGCGCAACGGATCGAGGGGCCCGAGCTCGCGCGTCCGGTCACGATCGGGGACAACGTCTGGGTCGGGGGCCGCAGCGTCATCTGCCCCGGGGTCAAAATCGGCGACAACACCACCATCGGGGCGGGCAGCGTGGTGACGCGTGACATCCCGGCGAACGTCTTCGCCGCGGGCAACCCGTGCCGGGTGATTCGCTCGCTCTGAGCCCCGCAATTTCAGGCCGCACGCTACAATGGAGCGTCACGGCTGCATAGGACGAACCATGAACGCCTTCCCTTCACGCGCGCTCGGCTGGATCTTCATCTACGCCCTGCTTCTCTTCACCACCTTCAACCTCTTGCGCCCGTTCTGGGAGGCGATCGCCTGGTCGTTCATCCTGGCGGCGGTCTCTTGGCCCCTCTACAAGCGTCTGCACGCTGCCCTCAAGGGCCGCGACACCCTCTCGGCCGTCATCATGAGCCTGGGGATTGTCGCCGTCGTGGTGGTGCCCCTGGCCCTCATCACAAGCTCCTTGATCGCCGAGCTGGGACCCGCCTACGAGATGGTCAAGAACCTGCTCGCCGCCCCGCCGCCTCCGCCGGATTGGCTCTCGCGGGTGCCGGCGGCCGAGCAAGCCTGGCTGGATGCGGCCGAGGCCCTGCACCACGGCTCGGGCCTCGGCAAGGAGATGCTCCTGCCGCTTTTGCGCCCGGGCACCCAGGCCCTCGCCTTGGTGGGGGCCAACCTGGGCCAGGCGGGTCTTGCCCTCTTCACCCTCTTCTTCCTGTATCGCAACGGTGAGCGCTACTTCGTGCAGGGCAAGGCCGTCCTTTCTCACCTCCTGGGCGAGCGTGCCGGCCGGCTGCTCGACCCCACCAAGGAGGCTATGCGCGCCGTGTTCGCGGGGGTCATCCTCGCCGCCGTCGCCCAGGGCATCGCCGCGGGCCTGGGCTACGCCCTGGTCGGTTTGCGCGCCCCCATCCTCCTGGGGGTCGCCACGAGCCTCTTGGCCCTCATCCCCTTCGGGGCGGTCCTCATCTGGGGCACGGCGGCCCTCGGCCTCTTCTTCGCGGGCTCGACGATCAAGGCCCTGATCCTGGTCGCGTGGGGTGTCTTGGTGGTCAGCACCGTGGACAACCTCGTGCGCCCGCTCGTCATCAGCGGGACCTCGCGCCTGCCGTACCTCCAGACCTTCTTCTTCATCCTGGGAGGCCTCGCCCTCTTCGGGCTGGTCGGTCTCTTCATCGGGCCTGCGATCCTCGCGGTCTGGATGGTCCTCTGGAACGAGTGGGTGGAGGCCGGCCTCCGGCATGACACCAGCCTTCCATAAGGTCACGGTTTCCGAGCGCACCGCGGGGCTCTTGAAGCACGAGCTCAAGGACCTCGCGAGCCGCTTCGGGGCCCTGACCCGCATCGCCTGGCAGTTCCACCAGGGCGGGCGGTGCGCGCCGGGCAAGCAGATCCGACGGCTGGGCGACGGCCTGTACAAGATGCGCCTCACCGAGGCCCTGCGCATCCCCTTCTTCTTCACCGAGGGGCCCCAGGGGCTCGCCCTTCACTTCGGGGACATCGGCTCGCACGACGCGGGCGAGGTCTGGCACCGGGTGGCGCCGGTGGTCGAGATCGCCGAGGCCCTGCACGTGGCGCCTTCGCCCATCGCCATCGAGTTCGATGCCCCCCTCGTCTCCGACAGGCCTTGGCCCGTTCGTCGGGTCTGGGATCCCGCCTGGGACGAGCGCCGCCGGCGCGACCCCGAGGCAGGTCTCCTGCTCGATCTGGACGAGGCCCAGCGCGCCATCGCCATGCGGCCGGGGCCGGTCCTGCTCAAGGGCGGCGCGGGCAGCGGCAAGACGACCGTGGCCCTCTACCGCCTCATGATGGGCGAGGGGCAGGGCCGTCAGCTCTACGTCACCTACACCCCCCAGCTCAAGCGCCACGCCGAGCGCCTTTACCACTGCCTTTCGCCTCGGCGCGACAACCCCCCGCGCTTCATGACCCTCGACGAGGTCTGCCGCGCCCTCTTGCCGGACGACGGCGCTTTTGCCCCCGAGCAGCGGCTGACCCTTTCGGCCTTCAAGCACCATCTCTTCGGCCGCCTCAACCGCTTCATCGGCCGCGATCCCGAACGGTACTGGGAAGAGATCCAGGCCGTCATCAAGGGGGACGAGCAACTGCTTGCGGCCCCCGAGCGCGCCTACCTGACGCGCGAGGCCTACCTGGAAAGCCCCTTGCGCACGTCGGATGACCCGGACGCCTTCTACCGCGTCTTCGAGGCCTACCGTGCTCTCGACGGCTGGGACGACCTGGATCTCGCCCAGGCGGCTTACCGCGCGGTGCTTGCGGGCGAGAATTCGCTCGGTACTTTCGACGAGCTTGTCATCGACGAGGCTCAGGACCTGACGGCCTTCCACCTCGGGATCCTCATGCGCCTCTGCGCGCGCCCTGACGGCTTCTTCTTGGCGGGCGATACCCACCAGGCCATCCACCCGGGCCGCTTCGACTGGCTGCGCTTCCGCGAGCGGCTCTATCGCCACTGGCGCATCGGCCTCGGGCGCGAGGCGGTCCTGCAACTGCCCACCAACTATCGCTCGCCTGAGCCCGTGGTGGCCCTCGCCAACAAGATCGCCGCCTGGCGTGGCGAGGTCCTCGGGGATCCCGACGGGGCGCCGGTCGCGGCCCTCAAGTCGGGGCCCGCTATCTGTCGCCTGAGGCCGAGCGAGATCGGAAGCTTGCCGCCTCCTGAGCGCCTCAGTGCCCGCCTGATGGTCGTCGTCTCGGGCGAGGCCGCCAAGGAGGAGCTGAGGGATCGCTTCGGCGAGGCCCCCCTTTTCACCGTTCACGAGGCCAAGGGCCTTGAGCGCGAATACGTGGTGCTCTGGAACCTGCTCGATGCGGACTGGGCCGTCTGGGAGCGCCGGGATCCGGCCGATTCGCGCCTGCGCTATGCGATCAACCGCTTCAACGTGGCCGTCACCCGGGCCATCGAGCAGCTCTTCATCGTGGACGCCTTTTGGCCCCGTGGCTGGGAGCCGCTCGCGGATTGCCCCCTGGTCGAGGGGGAGGCGGCCCTCTTGCGGCTGAAGGACATTCTCGAAGCGGCCGACGAGGATGCGACCTTCATCGCGCAGCGGGCCGAGGAGCTCGCAGAGCGGGGCCATCACGCTCAGGCCGCTGCCCTCTACGAGCGGATCGGCGCCTGGAGCGAGGCGGCAACCTGCTACGAACTCCTTTCGCGCTGGGCGGATGCGGCCGTGTGCTACGAGCACGCCGAGCGCTTCAAGCAAGCCGCCGCCTGCGCAGAGCGCGGGGGCCTCTGGCGCGACGCCGTCACCTACTGGGACATGGCAGGCGACAAGCGTCGGGCCGCTCAGGGACTGCTGGAACTCGGGGCCTGGCGCGAGGCGCTGCCTCGCTTGCGGGCCCTGGGCGATGCGGCCGGGACGGCCCGGTGCCTGGAGCGCCTCGAAGTCTACGAAGAGGCCGCCGAGGCTTATGAAAAGGCGGGGGATGCGGCGGGCGTGGCGCGTTGCATGGGGCGGCTCGGGCAGAACGAGACGGCGGCCCAGCGCTTCGAGGCCTGCGGGGCCTGGGCGCAGGCAGGCGTTCACTGGGAGCGCGCGGGCAAGCGCGATCGCGCCTACGCGGCTTACTGCGAGGGGCAAGACTGGCTGCCTGCCGGCCGGCTCATGGCCGAGGCCCACGACTGGGAGGCGGCTCTCGGGCACTTCCGGACGGCCGAGGCGCCGCTGCTTGCGATGTACGCGGCCCGGCGCAAGAACGACAAGAAGGCGCTCCTGCGCGCAGCCGAGCGCTTTGCGATCGCTTGCAGCCGCGAGGCGTCAGCCGAGGCCAAGCCGGCCGACGAGTTGCTCGCGTTCTGGCGAGCGCTCATGACCGAGGACTTCGCCTGGGTGTGGGAGGCCGATTGGCGCGAGCTCGTGCCGGTGGCCTGGCGTATCTTCGGGGAGGTCTTCGCCGCGCAGGCCGAGCGCGCGCGGCGGATCGACTGGGCGGCGCTCGATGCGCACGTGGCGGCCAGACATTGGGACGAGGCGATCGCGCTGCTGGAGCGCGCCGGTCGCGTCGAGGCCGTGGCCGCCCTGCGTGCGGGGTCGGACTACTCGACGTAGACGGCGGTGCCGCTCGCGCTGACCATGATCATGCTGCCGTCGGCGCCGATCGTCTCGTAGTCGAGATCGACCCCGACCACGGCGTTGGCGCCGAGCTTGCGGGCCTCTTCGATCATCTCCTTGACCGCGATGTCCTTGGCCCGGCGCAGCTCCTTCTCGTAGGAGGCCGAGCGGCCGCCGACGATGTCGCGGATGCTGGCGAAGAAGTCCTTGAAGATGTTGGCCCCCAGGATGGCCTCGCCGCTGACCAGGCCCTGGTACTTGGTGATGCGCTGGCCGTCGATGCTGGGGGTGGTGGTGACGATCATGGCGGAATCCTTGTCGTGAGGCGGGGGATGCAGGGTCATCATACCCCAAGCGAAGGTTCCGCACCCGTCAGGGGCAGGCTGAACCAGAAGGTGCTGCCCTTGCCCGGTCCTTCGCTCTCGACCCCCATGGCGCCCCCGTGGGCTTCGATCAGGGCCTTGCTGATGGAGAGCCCCAGCCCGCTGCCGCTCAGGCCGGGCACCCCGGAGAGCTGGCTGAAGCGCTTGAAGAGGCGTGGCACGTCCTCGGCCGAGATGCCCGGCCCGGTGTCGCTCACCTCGCAGCGCAGAGCCTCGGCTGTCGCCTCGGCGCGCACGGCGATCCGGCCGCCGGCAGGGGTGAACTTGATGGCGTTGGAGAGCAGGTTGTGGAGGACCTGGCCGATCCGTTTCTCGTCGCAATCGAGAATGGGCAGAGCCGCCGGGAGCGAGACGGTGAGGCTAAGGGTCTTTTGCTCGGCGCTCAGGGCGAGCAGGCCGAGGGTGCGCTCCACCAGGCGATCGAAGGCCACCTGCTGGACGTTCAGCGTGAAGTGGCCCGCCTGGATCATGCCCATGTCGAGCAGGTCGTTCACGTGGTGGATGAGCAGCTCGGTCCCGGTGCGGATCTGCTGCATGGCCCGCTGCTGCTCGGGGGTAAGAGGACCCAGCGCCTGGTTCTCGAGCAGGACGCTGTAGCCCTTGAGGATGCTCAGCGGGTTCTTGAGCTCGTGCGCCACGACGCTGATGAACTCGTCCTTGAGGCGATCCGCCTGGCGCAGGCGTCGGTTAGCCTCTTCCAGCTTGGCTTCGGCCTCCTTCTGCCGGGTGATCTCCTCGACCTGCCCCACGGCATAGAGGGGGGCGCACTGCTCGTCGCGGACCAGCGAGACGGTGAGCTTGAGCCACAGCAGGTTTCCCGAGCGGTGGATGTAGCGCTTCTCGAGCTGGTAGGTCTCGATCTCGCCGCGCTGGAGCTGGTCGTAGAGGGCAAAATCGCTTTCCACGTCGTCCGGGTGCGTGATGTCCTGGACGCTCATGGTCGCAAGCTCCGCTTCGGAGTAGCCCACGATCCGGCAGAGGGCCGGGTTGACCTTCAGGAGCTTGCCGTCGAGCCCCACCAGCGCCATGCCGAGGGCCGAGAACTGAAAGGCGCCCTTGAAGCGTTCCTGCTGCTCGCGGAGCCTGCGGTTGGCGATGACCAGGTCGCTGACGTCCCGGATCGTGTTCGCCACCCCCTCGACCTGGCCGTCGGAGCCGAGGATCGGAGCCAGGTGGTAATCGTAGAAGCGCAGGCCTTGCCGGGTCGGGAAGTGGCTCTCGCCCTGGGTGGGCTTGCCGGTTTCGACGACTTCCTGGACCTTGCGTGCGAAGGGAATGAGGACCTCGGGCGGGAGGCCTAGCTCCTGCCAGGATTTTCCCTGCACCTGCGAGAGCGCGAGCCCCAGCGCATGGAGAGCCGCGGGGTTGGCGTACTGGTAGCGGCCATCCGGCCCGAACAGGAAGAACAGGTCGGGCGACGACGCAAGGATCGCGGCGAGCTGCCATCCAGGGATGGCCGTCTCGATGGCTTCGATTGCCGGAGGGTGGGGACGAGGGGCTTGCATCCAGGCCTTTCTGACGAGGGGGCAGTAGAATTTTTCCCCAGAATCGCGAGAAGAACACGGCGTCCTGCTTGGCCACGGCCTTGAACTCTCGCCCTATTGCTTGCATCATACGGTGAGGAGGATCCGCATGCCGCGCTGGTTAGAGGAGATCATTCGTCGCCTCGGGTGGTTCTACACGCTCGCCTTCGGGGCGGCGGTGCTTGCCCTGCTCGCCTTCGCGAAACTCGCCGACGAGGTCCTCGAGACCGACACGGCACGCTTTGACCGGGCGGTGCTCGCCTGGGTCCAGACGCACGTGGACCCGGAATGGACCCCGCTCGTCGTCGCCACGACCCTGGTCGGCTCGGTGGGGGCCATCGTCCTGTTCGGCGTGGTCTTCGGTCTCTTTCTCTTCGCCCGCAAACGCCACGCCGATGCGCTGACGCTGGCGGCGGTCCTGGCGGGGGGCGGGGGGCTCACCTACGTCCTCAAGCAGGCCTTCCGCCAGACGCGGCCGGACCTGTACGCCTCGCCCGTCCACAAGGCGAGCTATTCCTTCCCCAGCGGCCATGCCCTCATGTCCGTGTGCTTCTTCGGATTTTTGGCCTACTGGACGGTCGCGCAGGGTCCCCGCGAGCCGTGGCGCTGGCTGGTGGCCCTCTGCTGCCTGCTGCTCGCGGGACTCATCAGCCTCAGCCGGCTGTACCTCGCCGTCCACTGGCCCTCGGACATCGTGGCCGGAGCCCTGGTGGGCTTCTTCTGGCTCGCCTGCTGCCTGACGGCCAGGCGCTGGATCCTCACCCGCGAGGCCTGAGCCCGGGCAGCGGCGCAAGAGTTCCAAGAAAAATCGTCGCGGGGACGCTTTCGCTCGCCCCTGGCCTCGGCGCACCATGCGCGGGTCATCGAGGGCAGCGAGGCGAGGAGCCATGGTTGGTTGGGTGCGCGCGTGCGGCGTCTTGGCCGCCGTTATCGGCTTGGCGCTCGCTTCGGGGTGCCGAGAGGCCCGCCGGGACGGCAAGATTGCCTTGCGACTGTCAGGTTATGCGGGCAACCCTGCCGAGACCGACCTGATGCGCGAGCTGGTCGACGACTTCAACGCCTCCCAGGCCCAGATTTCCGCGCGCTACGAGCCGGTGCCGGGCCAGTACTACCCCAAGCTGCTCACCATGCTCGCGAGCAGGACGGCCCCGGACGTCTTCTACCTGGACATCCTGTACTTCCAGCCCTTTATCGCCAAGCGCTCGATCTTACTCCCGCTCGACGATTTTCTCGCCACTTCCTCGACCAAGGCCAGCGACTTCATCCCTTCTTTGATCGGCGCCTTCAGCGACAAGGGCAAGGTCTACGGCATCCCCAAGGACTTCAACACCTTCGGGCTCTACTACAACCGCGAAAGCTTCGACCGGGCGGGGCTGAGCTACCCGAGCGACCAGTGGGATCTGTTTCGCTTTCGAGACGTGGCCGAGCGCCTGACGCGCAACACGGGCCCAGCGCCCCGCCACGGCTTTGCCCTGACGCCCGAGACGGCGGATCGCTTCTTGCCCGTCGCCGCCATGTTCGGTGCGCGCCTCTATGCGCCCGACGGGTCGTGCGCGATCGCAAGCCCTGCGGGCGTGAAGGCCATGGAGTACTACGCCAGCCTGAGGGGCTCGGGTGCGGCCATCTTCCCGTCCGAGGTCGGCAGCAGCTGGGCCGGGGACGCCTTCGGGCGCGAGCAGGCGGCCATGGTCTTCGAGGGCAGCTGGCTGACCCCCTACCTCGCGGAGTCCTTCCCCCGGCTCGGCTACGGCATCAGCCAGTTGCCCCGGGGCCCTGCCGGCCGCAGCAACTTCCTCTTCACCGTCGCCTACGTCATCCCCCAGAGCGCCCGCCACCCTGAGGCCTCCTGGAAGCTCATCGAGTACCTGACGAGCGCATCCGCCCAGGAGCGGATCACTTTCGCCCTGCCCAGCCGCAAGGCGGTCAGCGCGCGCTTCGTTTCAAAGCATCCCCAGTACCGCCCGATCCTCGACGCGGCGGCCTACGCCGAGCCCTACGCCTTCGGGCCGCAGGGCAACCGCGTCAACGATCGCCTCGGCCTCGCGGTGCAGGAGGTGCTCCTGGGGGTGAAGTCGCCTCAGCAGGCGCTCGCGGAGGCCGCCGCGGCCATCGACCGGATAAACCGGCTCTAGGACAGGGAGGAGCGGATGGGCGGAAGGCAGTGGGGCGAGGCGATCGCGGGCTACGTCTTCTTGCTGCCCTACCTGGTGTTGCTGGCGGTTTTCGTAGGCTGGCCGATCGGCTATGCCCTCTGGCTCTCGTTCCACTCCTACGACCTGTTCTCGGCGCCGCGCTGGGTGGGGATCGAGAACTACCGCTTTCTCTTGAACGAGCCGGACTTCCGGATCGCCCTGCGCAACACCACCCTCTACACCCTGGTGGTCGTCTCGTGCCAGACGGCACTCGCGCTCTTTCTCGCCGTGCTCATGGACCGCCGGATCCGGGGCAAGGACCTGTTTCGGGTGACGCTCTTCCTGCCGTCGGTGACGAGCTCGGTGGCGATCTCGTTGATCTTCCTGTTCATCTTCTTCAAGAACGGCGTCCTCAACCAGCTGCTCGCCATCCTGCACCTGGATCGCCTCCTGGCCTGGCTCGGCCTCTCGGTGCCAGTGGATTGGCTGGGCGACGTCCACACCGCCCTCGGGGCGATCATGGCGCAGAACGTCTGGTCCACGGCGGGCTTCTTCATGGTCGTGTTCCTTGCGGGCTTGCAGGACATCCCTGAGGCCCTCTACGAGGCCGCGCGCCTCGACGGGGCGGGCACCTGGGCCCAGTTCCGCCACGTCACCCTGCCGCTCTTGAAACCCACGACCTTCTACGTGGCGACGGTGGGCCTCATCGGCTGCTTTCAGGTCTTCGACCAGGTCTTCATCATGACGAGCGGCGGGCCGCTCAAGTCGACCCTCACGATTGCCTATCTGCTCTACCAGGAGGCGTTCATGAACTTCAACATGGGCTACGCCTGCGCGATCGCCTTCGTGCTCGCGACCCTGATCTTCGGCTGCACCATGCTGCAGCGCCGGCTCTTGGGGGACTGACCATGGCGCGCGCCAAGACCCTCTTCTTCTACCTGGTGCTCGTCGCCTGCGCGCTGGCCTCCGTCTTCCCCTTCGCCTTCGCCCTCTTCACCTCCTTCAAGGCTCCGAGCGAGGCCTTCTCCTTCGGGGCGTGGCCGGCAGCACTCACCTTCGAGAACTACCACGAGGTCCTGAGAACCACTCCGCTCTTTCTGCGCTGGGTGCTCAACAGCCTCGCCGTCGCGGTCGTCACGGTCGCTCTCTTGCTGCTCTTGAGCCTGATGGGGGGCTTCTCGCTCGCGCGCATCGCCTTTCCCGGCCGCAAGACCCTTTTCCTGATCCTGCTCGCCTCGATGATGATCCCGAACCAGGTCCTCTGGATCCCTAACTACACGACCCTGTCGCGCCTCGGCTGGGTCAACACCTACTGGGGCCTCGTGCCGGGGCTGGTGGCGACGCTTTCGACCGGCACCTTCCTGGTCGCGCAGTTCCTCAGGGCCCTGCCGATCGAGATCGAGGAAGCCGCCACCCTGGACGGCCTCTCGCGCTACGGGATGTTCTGGCGCCTGATCGTGCCCTTGACCGGCCCGGTGGCCGCCACCGTGACCATCACGAGCTTCATGGCGAGCTGGAACGCCTTTGCCTGGCCTCTGATCGTGCTGAACTCGCCCGAGCTCTTCACCCTGCCGGTCGGGCTCAACTTCTTCAAGGGCCTCTACGTCACGCGCTGGACGCTCATCATGGCAGGGTCCATGTTCAACACCCTGCCCGTGCTGGTGGTCTTCGCCCTCTTCCAGCGCCACTTCATCAAGGGGGTGGCGACCACCGGCCTCAAGGAGTGAAACGAGGGGCGGAGGGCCTTGCCCCTGCGCTACAATGGAGGCAGCCTTTTGTCCTTAGAACAGCCGTAGACGAGAGAGACACCATGCACGTGATCGATACAGGGATTCCCGGACTCATCGTGGTCGAGCCCAAGGCCTTCGGGGATGCGCGCGGCTTCTTCCTTGAGACCTACGCCGAGAGCCGCTACCGCGAGGCGGGCATCCCCGAGCGCTTCGTGCAGGCCAACCACTCGCGTTCGCGCCGCGGCGTGCTGCGCGGCCTTCACTACCAGCTGGTGCAGCCCCAGGGCAAGCTCGTGAGCGTGGCGCGCGGGGCGGTCTACGACGTGGCGGTGGACATCCGGCGCGGTTCGCCGACCTTCGGCAAGTCCTACGGGGCGGTGCTCGACGACGTGACGCACCGTCAGATGTTCGTGCCGGCGGGCTTCGCCCACGGCTTCGTGGTCCTCTCCGAGGAGTGCGATTTCCTCTACCAGGTCACGGACTACTATCACCCGGCTTCCGAGCAGGGTATCGCCTGGAACGATCCGGCGCTGGGCATCGAGTGGCCCCTCACCGACGTGCTGCTCTCTGACAAGGACAAGGTGCACCCGCGCCTTGCGGATCAGGACCCCGCCAAGCTACCCGTCTACCAAGGCTAGCGCTCGTCCTTGGGCGGCGGCATCAGCGTCTCGAGCGCGACGTGCCGCGAGGCGCCATCGGGGCCCGTCACCAGAGCCGTCTCGGGGTTGATGATGGCGACGGCCGTGCCATCCTTGGGACAGAAGAGATCCCGCACCGGCTCCTCGCTGAAGGTCAAGCGATTGCCGCAGATGGGGCAGACGTACCCTGAGATCTTGCGCCGGCTTTTGACCTTGGCGGCCACCGTTTCGATCTCCGAGGGGAAGTTGTTGATGTCGTGCGGGAAGCTCAAGAAGCAGTCGTAGCGGACGTGGGTCGGCACGTCGCGGGAGCTGACCCCGTGCCCGAGCAAGACGATCGGCAGGAGGTTGATCGCCGGGTATCGCTCCATTTCGCAGAGTGCCTCGTAGCCGATGAGGTCCGCTGCCGGATCCCGGATGGGGCGCTCGAAGGCCTCCTCTTTGCGGTAGAGGGCCACCACGATGACGTCCGGGCCGAAGTCGAGCACGCGCTCGAAGTCGATCGGGACCAGCGCGATCAGGGTTTCGTGCCCCGCCTGGTTGAGCGGCGCGGCGATCATCTGGGAGTACGCTTCGTAGTCGTCCAGGATGGCAATCTTGCTCACGCGCTGCTTCCCCTCCTCGCCCTTGCGGGAGCATCTTCGCCGCGCGGGGCGCCTGCGTCATCGGCGATTACGACGAAGGGGGCTCGTACGCAACAACGGCCTTTTTTGGGTAAGCTGAGGAGGGCCTCGCGTGCGTGCCGTGCGCCGCGTGCTCGCCCTTGTTCAGGAAGCCTCGATGCCTCGCACCGCCGCCCAGTCTCTCTCCCTTCAGGCCCTCAATCGCGCAACGCTCGCCCGTCAGCTCTTGCTCGCGCGCGCCGGCGCCTCGCCGCACCAGGCGATCGCATCCCTCGCCGGCATGCAGGGCCAGGTGCCGAAGCCGCCCTTCATCGGCCTCTGGACGCGGCTCGAGGGCTTCAAGCGCGAGGATCTCGCTTCTCTCGTCCATCGCCGGGAGGTGGTCCGGGCGACCATGATGCGCGGCACGATCCACTACATGACCGCCGAGGACTACCGCCGCCTGCGCCCCGCGCTGAGCGAGATGCTCTCGGGGGCGATCGCGACGACCCTGCGCGGCCGCGCCGAAGGCCTGGACCTCGAAGGGGTGGCCGGTGCGGCCCGCGAGCTGTTTGCCGAGGGCCCTCGCACCTTCACCGAGTTGAGGGGCCAGCTCATGGCGCGCTTTCCGGAAGGCGACGAGCGGGTCATGGGCTTCGCCGCCCGGATGCACCTGCCGCTCGTCATGGTGCCCGACGATTCGGCCTGGGCTTATCCGGCGGATGCGGCCTTCACCCTGGCCGAGACCTGGCTCGGGGCAGAGCTAGCGCCTGTCGACACTCCGCACGAGCTGGTGCGGCGTTACCTCGCGGCCTTCGGCCCCGCCACGGTGGCCGACGCGCAGACCTGGTCCGGCCTCAAGGGCCTCAAGCCCGTCTTCGAGGCCCTGCGCGACGAGCTCGTCACCTTCAAGGACCCCAAGGGGCGCGAGCTGTTCGATCTGCCCGACGCCCCGCGCCCCGGTGAGGAGGTGAGCGCGCCCATGCGCTTCTTGCCCGAGTACGACAACCTGGTGCTCGCGCACGCCGACCGCACGCGCCTGGTTGACGACGCTCATCGCGCCCGCCTCGTGACCAAGAACCTCAAGGTGCTCGCGAGCTTCACGGTCGACGGACGCATCGCGGGGACCTGGAGCATCGAGCGCAAGGCCAAGCGCGCGACGCTCGCGCTTTCGCCGTTCGAGGCGATCGCCCCGGCCGATCGCGACGCGCTGGCGGCCGAGGGCGAGGCGCTCCTGCGCTTCGCCGAACCTGACGCGGCCTCCCATGAGCTGAGCTTCTTGCCCGTTTAGGGCTGCTTGATGGGCAGCTCGAACCAGAAGGTGCTGCCCACCCCCGGGGTGCTCTCGACCCCGATGGTGCCGCCGTGGGCCTCGACGAGGGCCTTGCTGATCGAGAGGCCGAGGCCGGCCCCCTTGCCCATGCGCACCCCGGCCTCCAGCTGGGAGAACCGTTGGAACAGCCTGGGCTTGTCTTCGGCCTGGATGCCGGGGCCGGCGTCCTGGATCTCGCAGCGAACGGTCGTGTCGAGGCGGCAGGCCATGACCCGGATCGTGCCCCCCGCGGGGGTGAACTTGATGGCGTTGGAGATGAGGTTGGTCAGCACCTGGCCGATGCGCTGGGTATCCATCTCGAGCTCCAGCGGACAATCGGACATGCTGGCCACCAGCGAGGTGCGGCTCTCGTCGGCCTGGGGACGCAGGCTCTCGACCACCTCGCGCACCCGGTCCCTCAGCTCGGCGGGCTCGATCTTGAGGGTGAAGGTGCCCGCCTCCATGCGGGCGAAGTCGAGCAGGTCGTTGAGCAGGTACTCGAGGCGCGTGGCGCCGCGCTGGATCTGGTGGATGAACTCGTGTTGCTCGGGGGTCACGGGACCGCCGAGCTCGTCTTCGAGGAATTCGGCGTAGCCCACGATGGAGGTCAAGGGCGTCCGGAGCTCGTGGGTGACCGAGTTGACGAAGTTGTTCTTGAGCTGGTCGAGGGCCATGAGCTGCTCGTACTGCGCGCGGAGCTGGGCGGTGAGCCGCGCGCGCTCGGTGACGTCCTGGCTGGTGCCGATCATCTTGACGACCCGCCCCTCGTCGTCGAGGATGGGCCGCCCGATCGAGTGAAGGTCGAGCGCCTTGCCGTCCGGGTGGATGACCCGGTACTCCATCGAGAAGGCTTCGGCCCGCGCGATCGCCCCCTGCATGACCTCCTCGTGGCGCGGCAGGTCGTGGGGGTCGATCCGCGCGATCGCCTGGGCGCGGGGGATCTGGCGGGTGAGCGGGTCGATCCCGAAGAGGCGGCACTGCTCTTCCGACCATGTGAGCTCGCGCGTCGTCACGTCGAGCTCCCAGCTGCCGATGTGCGCGATGCGCTGGGCCTCGGCGAGCATCTCTTCGCTCTTGCGCAGGGCCCTGGTGCGCTGGACCACCTCGGCCTCGATCCGCAGGGTCCGGTACCGCAAGGCCTCGGAGCTGCGCTTCTCATCTTCGATGTCGCGGCTCGCGCCGATCCACTCCCGCGCCACGCCCTGTGCGTCCCGGACGAGGCGGCCTCGGGCGGCGAACCAGCGATAGACCCCGTCGTGCCGCCGCACCCGGTACTCCGCCACGTAGTGATCCTCGTCGGCGACCGCTCGCGCCCAGGCGTCGGCGGCCGGGGCGAAGTCGTCCGGATGGATCGCCTGGAGCCACCCCCGGCCTTGGATCGCCTCGGGGGAGAGGCCTGTGAACCTGCACCAGCCGGGAGACTCGATGAGGCGGCCATCCAGGGCCGCAAGCCAGGTAATCTGCGAGGTCGCCCCCATCAGGGTGCGATAGCGCGCCTCCATCCAGGCGGCTTGCTCCTGGAGGGTTGCCAACTGGGCACGGAGCTGCGCGTTCTCTTCGTCTTGGCTGGAGAAGGGCTGCTCGAGTGGTAGCACGGGGTCTCCTCGGGAGAAAAGGGTTCTGATGCGAACTATCTAGTATCGCAAATATGTCCCAGCCCTTCAAGAAGGCCGCAGGGCGGAGGGCGGGTTGACTTTTGAACTACGTAGAACTATTATGGGTTTTGGAATAGGACTACTTAGGATTATTTCGAATGAAAGACCCGCGCTACCCCGTCGACCAGGACATCTCGCTGCTGCCGGTGCACCGCGCGCTGTTCGCCTGCGTCCAGCAATCGAGCCGCGTGATGACGCGCTTCATGGAGCAGCGAGGCCTGACGCCCTCGCAGTTCGACGTGCTGGCCACCCTGGGGGACACCGAGGGGATGACCTTCAAGGAGCTGAGCCAGCGCTCGATGGTGACGGCCGGGACCCTCACCCCCGTCTTGAACCGGATGGAGGCCAAGGGCCTCGTTTCTCGCTGCAAGGGCGAGAAGGACAGCCGCCAGACCCTCGTGCGTTTGACGCCCGAGGGCCAGGCCCAGTACGAAGCGACCTTCTTGCCCTTCATCGACCACGCCCAGGGGGTCCTGAACCGCCTCACCCCCAACGAGCAAACGCAGCTGGCCCAGCTGCTCGACAAGCTCACAGCCGCCTACGCGGAGGAGACGAACCATGTCTAGCGCCACGACCCGCATGCCGACCCTGTACATCCCGCACGGCGGCGGCCCCTGCTTCTTCATGGATCCCATGCCCGGCGCGCCGGCTGATCTGTGGGAATCGATGGCCGCCTACCTGCGCGGCATCGCCGCGCAGATCGGCGTTCGTCCCAAGGCGGTGCTCGTCATCTCGGGCCACTGGGAGGTCGATCGCCCGACGGTCAACGTGGCCCCCAAGCCGGAGCTGCTCTATGACTACTACGGCTTCCCGGAGCATACCTACCGCCTCAAGTACCCGGCCCCGGGCTCGCCCGAGGTGGCGTCGCGCGTGCGCGAGCTGCTCGCCGCAAGCGGGATCGAATCGGGCGAGGATGCCTCGCGCGGTCTGGATCACGGGGTGTTCGTTCCCTTCCTGCTGATCTACCCCGAGGCGGATATCCCGGTGGTGCAGCTCTCGCTGCAAGCGAACCTCGATGCGGCCGATCACCTCGCCATCGGGCGGGCGCTCGCGCCCTTGCGGGACGAGGGCGTGCTCATCGTCGGCAGCGGCATGAGCTACCACAACCTGCGGGCCTTCTTCGGGGAGCAGGCAGAGGCCAACCGTCTCTCCGAGGCTTTCGACGAATGGCTCAACGACGCGCTCACCGATCCCGACCGGGCCTCGCGCGACGAGAAGCTGGTCCGCTGGCATCAGGCGCCGGGGGGACGCTTCTCCCACCCGCGCTCGGAGCACCTCATCCCGCTGATGGTGGCCGCCGGCGCCGCCGAGGAGGATCGCGGCCATCGCACCTACAACGATCGGATCTTCGGCAAGGCGATCTCGGGCTTCCAGTTCGGCTAAGCGCGAGGCCCCGCTCAGGCAAGGCCCTTAGGCGTCCCCCAGGTCGGGCAGGCTTCAAAGCCTGCCCGACCTGGGCGTTGCGGCTTTAGCGCGCGTACTTGGCGAGGAAGGCGCTGACCTTTCGCTCGTAGGCGACCGGGTCGATCGCGATGGAGGTCCCGTGCTCGGCGTTCGGCACGAGGAGGAGGTCCTTCTCGGTCGGGCAGGCCGCGTACAGCCGGTGCACCATCTCGACGGGCACGAAGGAGTCGGAGGCCCCGTGGATGAAGAGCATGGGGCGTTCGGCCTTGCGCACCTGTGCGATCGCCGAGGCCTCGTCGAAGCTGTAGCCCGCCCGGATCTTGGTCATGAGGCTGACGCTCGGCATCAGAGGGAAGGGCGGCAGGTGATACATGCGGTCCAGGTGGTAGGTGAGAACCTCTTCGGCGGAGGTGAAGGCGCAGTCCGAGACGATCGCCTTCACCGCGGCGGGAAGCTTCTCGCCGCTTGCCATGGTGACGGTGGCGCCGCCCATGGAGACCCCGTGCAGGACGAGGGTCGCACCGCTGCCCGTCTTCTGGGCGGCCACGTCGATCCAGCGCAAGAGGTCGAGCCGATCGTGCCAGCCGTAGCCGATGTACTGGCCTTCGCTCGATCCGTGCCCGCGGGCGTCGGGCATGAGCACGTTGTAGCCGAGCTTGTCGTGATAGTAGCGGGCGAAGGCCCCCATGCGCCGCCCCTGCGAGGAGTAGCCGTGGGTGAGGATCGCGGTCTTGTTCGAGGGGGTGGCGGCCGCGAGGTAGTAGGCGCGCAGCTTGAGCCCGTCGAAGGAGGTCTGTTCGATGGTTTCGAGCGGCTGCTTGTCGAGCCAGGCGTGGCCCTCTTTGAAGGCCAGGGCGTTCTTCGTCTGCGCCAGCCGAGGATCCTGCTTGAGGAACTCCTTGGAGGTGCGCGCGACGCCGAGATCGTAGAGGTAGGCGCTGGCGGCGAGATCGAGGGCGAGCAGGAACGCACCGGCGGCGAGGATTCGTTTCATGGTTGGCTCCGAGCGGGCCGTCTCCCAATAGCGGCCCGAAGGGACCATCATGGTCAGCGCGGTCGCCCACGACAAGAGGGCTAGCCCCCCATCTCGGCGACTTGGCGCGTGCCGCTCCCAGGCCTTGGACACGGACTCGCTCACTCGTTATGATGCTCCTTCGCAAGGGCTCGCCGAGAGGAGGCACCGGTGTCGTTCGATCAGCAGGCACGCGACCTCGTCGCGCAGATGACCCTCGAAGAGAAGGCTGCTTTCTGCTCGGGGCAGGACTTCTGGACGACCCGTGCCATCGCGCGGCTTCAGCTGCCCTCGATCTGGCTCTCCGACGGGCCCCACGGCCTGCGCAAGGCGGGAGGCGGCATGATGGGCCAGGCGCAGCCTGCGACCTGCTTTCCCACGGCCTCGGCCTTGGCCTCGTCGTGGGACGTCGAGTTGCTCGAACGCTGCGGTCGGGCGATCGCGTGCGAGGCCCAGGCGAGCGGCGTCCACGTGGTGCTCGGCCCGGGCGTCAACATGAAGCGATCGCCGCTCGGCGGCCGGAACTTCGAGTACTTCTCCGAGGACCCGCGCCTTTCAGGCAAGATGGCCGCGGCCCAGATCACGGGCATGCAGGCCGAGGGCGTCGGCGCCTGCCTCAAGCACTTCGCTGCCAACAACCAGGAGACCGAGCGCTTCACGTCCAGCTCCGACCCGGACCCGCGCACCCTGCACGAGGTCTACCTCGCGGCCTTCGAGACGGCCGTCAAGGAGGCCCGCCCCTGGTCCCTGATGGCGGCCTACAACAAGCTCTACGGCACCTACGCGACCGAGAGCGCGCTGCTCTTGCGGCGCATCCTGAAGGATCAATGGGGCTACGGGGGCGTCGTCGTCTCGGACTGGGGAGCGGTGGACGATCCCGTGGCTGCCTTGCGTGCGGGCATGCACCTGGAGATGCCCGGTACCGATAACGACCACATGGAGCGCCTGATTGCCGCCGTGCGTGACGGGAGCCTGGAAGAAAGCACCCTCGATGCGATGGTCGGCGAGCTGCTCAGGGCCATCCTGGCCGTTCACGCCACGCATCGGCCCGAGGCGAGCTTCGACGCCGACGCCCATCACGCCCTGGCCCACGAGCTGGCGGCTGCCAGCATGGTCCTGCTCAAGAACGACCAGGGCCTCTTGCCTTTGGCGGCCGCCTCGGCCTCGAAGGTCGCCGTGATCGGTGGCTTTGCCAAGCACCCGCGCTACCAGGGCTCGGGCAGCTCCCAGGTCAACCCGACCCGCCTCTCGAACGCCTTCGAGCCCCTCGCGTTGGCCCTGGGCGATCGCCTCGCCTACGCCGAGGGCTACCTGAGCGACGGGGAGACCACCGATGCGCTGGTGTCCGAGGCGGTGGCCGTCGCGGCGGGCGCGGACGTGGCCATCGTCTTTGCGGGGGTGCCCGAGGTTTGCGAGTCGGAAGGCTTCGATCGCACGCACCTCTTCTTGCCGGCGGGGCACGATCGGGTGATCGCGGCGGTGGCCCAGGCGCAGCCCCGGACCGTGGTGGTGCTCATGAACGGCTCGGCGGTCGCCATGCCGTGGGCCGAGAAGGTGGGCGCGATCCTCGAGGCTTGGCTCGGCGGTCAAGCGAGCGGCGAGGCGATCGCAGACATCCTGACCGGGCGGATCAATCCATCGGGCAAGCTCTCGGAGACCTTCCCCCGTCGGATCGAGGATACCCCGGCCTATCCTTACTTCCCCGCCCGGGACGGGGTCGCGCGCTATGGCGAGGGCCTGCTCATCGGCTACCGCCACTACGACACCCGCTGTGTCGCGCCCCTCTTCCCCTTCGGCCACGGCCTGAGCTACACCCGCTTCGCTTACGGCGCGCCGACCCTGAGCGCCGAGGCGATCAAGGATACCGACACCTTGCAGGTGAGCGTGCCCGTCGCCAACGTCGGCGCGCGTGCCGGCCAGGAGGTCGTGCAGCTCTACGTGCGCAACCGGACGGGGGCGGCAGTCTTTCCCGACAAGGAGCTGCGGCACTTTGCCAAGGTCGCGCTCGAAGCCGGCGAGACGAAGACCGTCACCTTCGCGCTCACCTTTCGGGACTTCGCCTATTTCGAGCCGTCGATCGAGGACTGGCTCGTTGCGAGCGGCGACTACGACGTGCTCGTCGGGGCCTCGTCGCAGGATGTGCGCGACGCTCGGACCGTCACCGTCGAAGCCACGCGCAGGGCCTTCGCCCCGCTCACCCGAAATTCGTTACTGAAGCAGGTGGGGGCGCATCCGCACGGCAAGGTCCTCTATCGCACGATTCTCGAGGCGGTGGCACCCGTCTTTGGCATGGAGGGCAAGACCGATCCCGAGGCCCTCACCATGTTCGAGCGCATGATCGCCGACACCCTGATCCACAAGTTCGTGGAGACCTCGGAAGGAAGGCTGAGCGAGCACCGCCTGGACGCGCTGCTCGCCGAAGCGAACGCCGCCGCGCCGGCCGCCCAGGGTTGAGCCAGGCGGCCGGCGCGATTGAACGTCCGGCAATCACTTCTCCAGCGCGTCGGCGAGCGCGAGCAAGAGGCCCGCGCCATTGCCACGCCAAGCGCTGCCGTGCATGCATGCGAGTGTCGTGGGAATGGCGGCGGCGAGCCGCTCGAGCATGGTGCGCGCGTCGCGCGTGTGGGCGAAGTAGTCCATCGCGGCGCGATAGCCTTCACTCGGGCCGAGGATGTCCGATTCGGTCAGCGCCGGGAGGTCGGCGCCCCCCTGGGTGAAGAGATCACCGCAGAGGAGGGTGCGCGTGGTCGTCTCCATCAGGAAGCCGCAGTCCCAGCCATGGGGCAGGTGCGGGGTGTCGAACCACTGGAACATGTGCTTGCCGGTGGAGAACACCTCGCCATCGCGGAGCAAGCGCGCGGGGCGATCCGCCAGGTCGTTGATGGACGTGACCCCTGCGATGAAGCCGCAGAGCGGGCTGGCCTGAGGCGCGACGGCGAGCAGGTCGTTCAGGGCGCCGCACTCATCCGCTTCGACGTGGGAGAAGGCGATGTGGCGGAGCTTGGAGATCGGCAGGACCTTCTCGATGGCCTCGCGCGTCGTTTGGAACAGCTTGCGCGGGCCGGTATGGAACAAGAGGGGCTCGTCATCGACAAGTAGATACTGGTTGAACGTGAAGCCGCCGGGGATGACGCTCGGGGGGATCGGCGTGCTGATGCGATAGATGCTGTCTGCGATCTCGTGAAGGCTCGTGCTCGTCGCGCTGTGGGTGAGGCTCATCGTGCTTCCTCCTACAAAATTCGACAAAATTTATCTTCGTAAAATTATACGATATTTTGTTAAGTCACTGGACAGATCCCATGCGTGCCTGTTGCGGGATTGGGGGCGAGTTTCTATACCTCCCTCACATGAGAGAGGATCTCGGCCATGGCTCAAGACTTGCCGCCTGAAGCCACCCCGGGCCCGGCCGATCGTTCTGACCGAGGTGCCCCTTTACCATCGGGCTGTTCAGCCGAGCCCGCCGAGAAGGGCCCGGCGCATTTCACCCTCTCGCAAGGTGCGTCCGAAGGCGCGCCCTTCTTCGGGCGAACGTTGCTTCGCTTCAAGCACTTCCTGATCGGGCGACCTCTGGCCACCCTTCAGTTGCCCCACGAGCGGATCCCCAAGTGGAAGGCGCTGGCGGTGCTCTCGTCGGATGCCCTCTCGTCGGTGGCTTATGCGACGGAAGAGATCCTCTTGGTGCTCGTCGTGGCGGGGACGGCGAGCCTGGGGCTCAGCCTCCCCATCGCCGGGGCGATCGCCCTTTTGCTCGCGGCCGTGGCCTTCTCCTATCGTCAGACGATTTTTCACTATCCCCAGGGCGGGGGGACCTACACCGTGACCAAGGACAACCTGGGTCTCAGGCCCGCCCTGGTCGCGGGGTCCTCGCTCATGGTCGATTACGTGCTGACGGTGGCGGTCAGCGTCTCTTCCGGGGTTGCGGCGGTGACCTCGGCGTTTCCGGCGCTCCATCCTTACAAGGCGCCTTTGGCCGTGGGGGTCGTGGTGCTCCTGACGCTCGCAAACCTGAGGGGCACGCGCGAGTCGGCGACGATCTTCGTGTTGCCGACCTACTTCTTCATTGGCAGCATGTTCGTGTTGCTCGGCCTCGGGGCCTGGAAGATCGCTCTGGGCGCGCCGCCCGTCGAGGCGACGACCGAAGCTACGCGCTCGGCGAGCGAGGCGATCGGGGTCTTTCTCGTGTTGAGGGCTTTCGCTTCGGGCTGCACGGCCATGACGGGGACCGAGGCCATCTCGAACGGCATTCCCATCTTTCGAGAGCCTCAGTCTCGGAACGCGGCCACGACCCTGTCCTGGATGGCCGCCTTGCTGGCCCTCTTCTTCCTCGGTATCACCTTCCTGGCGCAGCACTACGCGATCCACCCCGCGCCCGAAGAGACCGTGGTATCCCAGCTCACGCGCGCGATCGCGGGTCACGGCGTGCTGTACTACGCGGTCCAGGCCTCGACGGCCCTCATCCTGCTTTTGGCTGCCAACACCAGCTACGCGGACTTTCCGCGACTCGCGAACTTCATGGCGCAGGACGGCTTTTTGCCGAAGCAGTTCACCTATTTCGGCGATCGCCTGGCCTATTCGACGGGCATCATCGTGCTCGGCCTTTTGTCTGGCTTGCTTGTCGCGCTCTTCAGGGCCGATACGCACGCCTTGATCCCGCTCTACGCGGTCGGAGTCTTCGTGGCCTTCACCTTGTCGCAGGCCAGCATGGCCTGGCGCTGGTGGAGCCGGCGAGAGCCAGGTTGGCCCCGAGGGCTGGTGATCAACGGGGTCGGGGCGCTGGCCACGGGGATCGTCTCGCTGGTGGTCGTCGTGACGAAGTTCGTGCACGGCGCCTGGATTATCGTCCTCTTGATCCCCTTGATGGTTGCCGCGTTTTCCTGGGTTCGCACTTACTACCAGTGCATTGAGCGAGTGCTGGCGCTCGATCCCGACGCGCGCGCGTTCGGCCCGCTCAAGCCTGGCTGGGTCGTCGTGCCCGTTTCGGGCCTCAACAAGGCCGGCGTGAACACGGTGCGGCTGGCGTTAGCTCTCTCCGAGCGGGTGACATTGGTCCACGTCACTGATCGACCGGAGGAGGGCGATCGCGTGCAGAGCGAGTGGCAGCGCCACTTCCCCGCTCTCCCGTTCGTGATCGTGGAGTCGCCGTATCGCATGCTCGTCTCGCCGATCATCGCCTATCTGCGGGCTTGCCGGCCCCAAGCACCCGCGGGCCCCATCCTCGTTGTCCTGACGGAGCTGGTACCGCAGCGCTGGTGGCAGTACGTGCTCTTCAACCTGGATGCCTTGAAGTTCAAGCTCGCGCTCTTTTTCATGCCCCGGGTCAACGTCGTGGACGCTCCGTTCCACCTCGAAGAGGAGGGCTAAATTCAAGCGCGGTGATCGCTACTGGCAAGTCGGCAGGAAGATGGCGAAGAGGCTTCCGCGCCCAGGCATGCTCGCCATTTCGACCCGCCCTCCGTGCAGTTCCGCGAGCTTCTTGACGAGCGTAAGCCCGAGTCCGAGGCCGCCGGCGCGCTGGGAATCCCCCTGCTTGAACTGCCGGAAGGCCTCCCAGACGTGTGCCTGGAAGGCGGGAGGGATCCCCTCGCCGCAGTCCTCGACTTCCAGGCGCACGTGCGACTTGCAAGCCCGGGTGCGCACGGTGATTTTCCCGCCGGGCGGTGAGAATTTTCGCGCGTTCTCCAGCAATTCGAGCACCATCTGGAGAAGCCGCCGGAAATCCCCTTGAACGAGCGGCAAGTCGGGGACGCTCTCGGTCACCACATTGAGCACGTTGCTTTGGAACGTTTCGCGCGAGAGCGCGATCGCCTGATCGATGACCTCGTCGAGCGCGACCTCCGTCGGATGCAAGGGAAGGCTGTCGCTGAGTAGCGCGCTGTAGTCGAGCATGTGGTTGATGTGCTCGGAGAGCCGCCTGCTGCCGTCCTCGATCCCATTGAGCAGCTCCTGGTCCGGATACATGTCCTGCAAGAGCTCCGTGTAGCCGAGGATCAAGGAGAGGGGCGTCTTCATCTCGTGGGAGAGCGTGGAGAGGAAGTGATCCTTGAGGCGGGCGAGCTCTCGGGCTTTCACCAGCTCCAGGTTGCGGCGCACGATCTCGGCCGCCGCCTCCTTGCACATGGTCAAATCACGGGCGCTTGCGATGATGAGTTCTCGCTCTTCCGCCTCGAAGACCCCCAGCCGCACCTCCACCGGGTAGCAGCTGCCGTCCTTGCGGCGATGCAGCCCTTCCAGGGTGCAGGTCGAGCCGTAGCGAATCTGCTGCCAGATTTGCTCCAACTTCTCCTGGGTCAGGCTCTCTTCGAAGTCCGAGACGTTCAGCGACAGCATCTCGTCGCGGGAGTAGCCCAGCGAAATGCAGGTCTGCTCGTTGGTCTCGATGATCCGGCCGGCCCGGTCGTGGATGTGCAGGATGTCGGCCGACTTTTGCATGATATGTCGGTAGTGCCGCTCGCTCAGCGTGATAGCTGCTTGCTCATCCGGGATGCCGGGGGGATTCATTCTAAGCTCCTCATGGTCGTGGCCGGGGCGCGTAAAACGCAGTCAGAGAGCGCTATCCAGCCGCGTTGCATTATCTCAGCCGCAGCGATCGCGTCAAGAATCGAGCGCCCCTCATGCCTGGGATGCCGGGCTTGACTTTTGGGTTAGTGTGTTGCTGTAATGGTTACATAAAAGCCCCCCTTTCCGCTGCACTGGAGCGATCGCTTCATGACCCTTTCGCTCGACGATTACCGTACGCTCTTGGCGCTGGATGCGCCCTACCAAGCCCCGGCGCCTGCCTCGGCCCAAGAGGCGCCGGAGCTGATCAAGACCTTGCTCTCGGAACTGATCAGGGCGATGCCTGAGGATCCACTGGTCCGTCGGCTCGCGCAGGCCGATCAACTCTCCGTGCGGCAGCGCTTGCAGGGGATGCTGACGGTCTTGCCCGCAAGGCCTGCCATGCCCGCGGCATTCCACGACCAGTTGGACCGCCTCCTGCAATACGAACTGAGCCAGAAGGCCATCACCCAAGGGGCGACCCTTCCGAATCTCGCGGAGCGCTTCGTCGGGACCTCCTTCTCGGCGGCTGCGCGGTGTGCTTTGTGGCGAGGAGACATCACGACCCTTGAAGTCGATGCGATCGTCAACGCGGCGAACGATGCCATGATGGGCTGCTTTCAGCCCTTTCACGCCTGCATCGACAACGCGATCCATGCGGCGGCGGGGCCCCGCCTGAGAGAGGACTGCGATCGCCTCATGACCTTGCAAGGAGGCCCCGAGCCGACGGGCACCGCCAAGGTCACCCGTGGTTACCACTTGCCTTCGCGCTTCGTCCTGCACACGGTGGGCCCCCTCTACCGCGGCCCAGGGCCGGTGCCTTCGGCGCGCGATCGCGAGGCGCTCGCGGCCAGCTACCGTTCCTGCCTCGATCTGGCGGCAGCGCTCGGTTCCATCCGGACCCTGGCGTTTTGCAGCATCTCGACGGGCGTCTTCGGCTTTCCGGCGCGCCCGGCGGCCGAAGTGGCCCTGCAGACCGTCGCTCGGTGGCTCCAGGACCATCCCGGCGTGATCGACCGGGTGATTTTCAACGTCTTTTCGGCGGCCGATCAGGAGCTCTACGAGAGCCTCTTGGCGGTCTGAGCCCTCTATACGGAGAACGTCCCATGCCCATTCCCGTGACTTTGCCGGATGATCGGCTGATCGAGGAGACCCTGGCGCGCCTTGCGCGGGCCGAGCGGGTGTTGATCGGCGCCGGCGCGGGCCTTTCGGTGGATGCAGGCATCAACTACCTGGATACGGCCTACTTCGCGCGGCGCTTCCCTGCCATGTTGCAGTACGGCTTCACGTGCCAGTACGAGTTCATGGGGGACCTGGACTGGAGCGAGGAGCTGCAGTGGGGATACCTTGCGGATCACGTGAACGCCGTGCGCTACGAGACGCCTGCCCAGCCGGTGTACACCAAGCTGTTCGAGCTGGTGAAGGACAAGGATTACTTCGTCATCACGAGCAACGTGGACGCGCAGTTCGCCAAGGGGGGCTTTTCGGAGGGTCGCATCTTCACCCGTCAGGGCCGTTACGACTATCTCCAGTGCCTCGCGCCCTGCACGACCGAGGTTTGGCCCATCGAGCCGGTCATCGATCGCATCCTGCCCGTCATCGACCCTGCGACCCAGCAGGTGACGGATCCTGACGTTATCCCGCGCTGCCCCCATTGCGGCGGCCCCGTGTTCATGAACGTGCGGGGCGGCCCGTGGTTCGTGGAGGAGCCCTACGAGGCCTTGGGCGAGCAGTTCAATGATTGGCTGGATGACGCCTGGGGGGCGCCGCTGCTCCTCGTCGAGATCGGCGCCGGCTTCAATACCCCCAGCGTGATTCGCTGGCCCATGGAGCAAATCGCGCAGCAGCACCCTGACGCTCACTTGCTGCGCGTCAATCCCGATTACCCGCAGTTGCCGCCCGAGCTATCGGGTAAGGCCACCTCCGTGAGGTCGGGGGGATTGCCCTTCATCGAGGCGCTGCATGTTCGCAGGTCACGGGGCAAGCTGTCTTAGCGGCGCAAGTGCTGGAACACGCGCTGGTTCCAGGCGTTTTGATCCAGGATCGTGGGCGAGTTTTCGCCCTCTCGCTGCGCAAGGATGCGGCCGAAGTCCGTAGGCTTGCGATCGCCGAGCGCCTGGCCCGACCAGCTGGCGAAGTCGGGCGAGTCCCCGAGGAAGGCCATCAGGGTTTGCCGGTTGACCTCTACGGCGAGGTTTACCTCGGGGATGACGATGGTGTCGACCTTGGGGCCGTTCACGAAATAGGCGATCATGATGCTCTCCTGGGCAGTCGCCCTGAACGAAACCGATCAGGGCAGAGGCTTACGGTGGCTCGAATTCAGCGATGGGCGGCTTTACCGAGGGCCGCGGCGAGCGCGTCGATCATCAAGGCCCAGGAGGCCTCGGTGCGCGCTGCGTACTCGGCCCAATCCGGGTGCAGTTCGTGGGTCAACGTCAGGGTGGTCCCGGCCTCTTGCGGCACGAGTTCGACGGTTACCCGAGAGCGGTCCGCTGAAGGCATTACCCCCCAGGTGAACACCAGCCGCTGCGGCCGGCTCATCTCCAGGTACTCGCCGACGTGGTCGATCTCCGCGCCTTGGCGTCGCACGACGAAGGAGAAGGCGCCGCCCACGCGCGCATCGAGCGAGATGCGCACGACTTCCTCGTCGCGCAGCGCGGGGCCGAACATCCAGCGGCCAATCATCTCGGGCGAGAGCCAGGCATCGAAGACGCGATCCGGCGATGCGTCGATACGACGGCTGACCACTGCGTTGACAGGGTGCTCAGGGTTCATGGGGCCTTTTTCCTTCCAAGCTCGCTCCCTTCAGCTTACCTCGGGGCTTGTGCGCTTACAACGCTTCTTGGCAACCGCGACGCGCTCCGAGCGTTGACGGATGGTTAGAGTCACCATCGTCCCCCCGCTCGTAGCATGCGAGCAAGAAGAGGCGAAAGAAGTGGCGATTAAGCGATTGCAGCGGCTGGGTTGGCTACCATTGCTCGCCATCACGCTCGGAGCGCTGCCGGGAAACGCCCAGCAAACTCCGGCGCTGAGCGAGCAAGAGGCTTACGACCTGGGGAGCGAGGCCTACGTGTACGGCTACCCCCTGGTCACCATGGACACCACCCGGCGGGTGATGACCAACGTGCCGCGCCCCGAAGCGCGGCGCGCGCCCATGGGGCAGTTCGTCAACCTGCGCTCCTACCCGGATGCCACCTTCCGGGATGTCACGGCGCCCAACGCTGACACGCTCTACTCGACCGCTTGGCTCGATCTTGCCAAGGAGCCCTACGTCCTGCACGTGCCCGATGAGGCGGGGCGCTACTACCTGATGCCGATGCTCTCCGGCTGGACGGACGTGTTCGCCTCGCCGGGCAGCCGTACGACGGGGACCAAGGCGCAGGATTTCGCCATCGTTGGGCCCGGCTGGAAGGGGGCCCTGCCGAAGGGCATCACCAAGATCCAGGCGCCGACGACGATGGTCTGGATCCTGGGGCGCACCTACTGTACCGGCACCCCCGCCGACTATCAGGCCGTGCACGCCATCCAGGATCAGTACAAGCTGATGCCGCTCAGCGCCTACGGCAAGCCCTATACCCCGCCTTCGGCCGTGACGGTGGATCCGAACGTCGATATGAAGACCCCGGTCAGAGAGCAGGTCAACGCGATGGATGCGGGGGCCTACTTCAAGCGTCTGGCGATCCTGATGAAGGAGAATCCCCCGGCCCCTGCGGATGCTCCGATGGTGCGAATGCTCGCCCGGCTGGGCATCGTGCCGGGCCAGGCCTTCGACTTGGGCAAGCTCGACCCGGCAATGGCTCGGGGCCTCGTGCGGGCCGTTGCGGACGGCCCCGGGCGCATCGCGGCCGAGGGGCCAAAGCTCGGCAAACGGACGAACGGCTGGACCGTGTTCCTGAACCTGGGCACCTACGGCACCGACTACCTCCTTCGGGCGGCCACGGCCTATGCGGGGCTCGGCGCGAACCTGCCTCAGGATGCCGTGTATCCGCTCACCGCGAGGGATGCGAGCGGCAACCCCCTGAACGGGGCCAATCGTTACGTCATGCACTTTGCAAAGGGCCAGATGCCCCCAGTCAAGGCTTTCTGGTCTCTGACGCTGTACAACGACCAGTTCTTCTTCGTCGACAACCCCTTGCACCGCTACACCCTCAGCCCGCGCGACCCCCTCAAGTACAACCCGGATGGTTCGCTGGATCTCTACATCCAGCACGACTCGCCCGGACAGGAAAAGGAGTCGAACTGGCTGCCCGCACCCATAGGTCCCTTCATCCTGATGCAGCGCCTCTACTGGCCCGAAGCGCCGATCCTGGAGGGGAGCTGGGCGCCGCCCCCCGTGCAGCGGGCTCGGTAGCCGAGCGTTTGCGGCGGAGTTGACACTGGTTCTAGTTCGAACTAGTCTGGATATTGTTCGATGTAGAACGAAAAGTCGTTGACTCACCTGGCGAAAGGGGCCGTTCCGATGCCTGCCGCATCATCCGTTGACCCACCCTTCACCGATGCGGAGGCCCTCGCGCGGCTCCTTCACGAGGCCGAGGCGAAAAGGCAGCTCATCTTGCCGCTCACCGAGCGTCTGCCTGCCCTCACGCCGCGCGAAGCCTACGGGATCCAGCAGGCGCTGGTGGAGCGCAGCCAGGCTGAGGGCGCGCGGCTCGTGGGCTACAAGCTCGGCTTCACCAGCCTGGCCAAGCAAGCAGCGATGGGCGTTTACGAGCCTATCTACGGCACGCTGCTCGAAGGCATGCAGGGGGTGGATGGAGGCAGCCTGCCTCTCGACCGCTTCATTCATCCCCGGGTGGAGCCCGAGGTCGCCTTCGTGATGGGGCGTGACCTCTCGGGCCCGGCCGTGACGGAGCAGGACGTGCGCGCGGCGACGGCCAGCCTGCATCCGGCGCTCGACGTGATTGACAGCCGGTACGAGGCCTTTCGCTTCCAGTTGCCGGACGTCATCGCGGACAACGCCTCGGGAGCGGCCTTCGTCTTGGGGCCTGCGATCGCAAGCTTTCAGGACCTGGACCTCGCAGCACTCGAAGTCGCCTTCTACCAAAACGGCCGGCGAGTCTCGCAGGGGACGGGCAAGGACGTGATGGGGAGCCCCGCGCAGGCTGTCGCTTGGCTGGCCCGTGCACTCCATGCGCAGGGCCGCATCCTGCCCGCCGGGGCGGTGGTGCTGAGTGGCGCGCTGGTCGCTCCGCTCGCCGTTTCGGCCGGCGACGCCTTCGAGGCTCGCTTCGGCTCGCTCGGGAACGTCTCGCTCACCTTCGCACCCCAGGAGGCCTGATGCCCATCATTCGCGTGGAAATGCTCGAAGGCCGTTCGGCCGAGGCGAAGGCGGCCCTCATGCGTCGCCTCACGCAGGCCGCGGTGGAGACCCTGGGAGTCGAACCCGGGCGCGTCCGGGTGCTCTTGCACGAGCTCCCGCCCGAAAACTGGGGAGTCGCCGGAGAGCCGCTCTCACCCCCGACCCCCGTAAAAGGCGACTAGCGCAACGAATCGAGGAGAGTCATGAAACGTACGGTACACGGCCTTCCCACCCATGTCTTCGAGGCCCAGGACCCCAAGGCGCCGCTGGTCGTCGCGCTGCACGGGATCGGCTCGAACGAGGACGACTTGCCGAACGCTTACCAGCCGCTGGCGGATCGCGTCGCGCTCGCTTTCCCCCGCAGCCCCCTTTCCCATCCGCCGGGTTATGCCTGGTATCGCTTGATCCGCTTCGGCGTCCCCGAAGAAGCCTCTTTTGCGCAGGCCCTCGAGATCCTGGATGCTTGGCTCGACGAGCTGCGCCAGCTTCCCGGCATGGCCGAGCGCCCGCTGGTCCTCTCGGGATTCAGCCAAGGTGCCATCATGTCCCTCTCGTACGCCCTGCGGCACCCGGAAAAGGTGGCGGGCGTCATGGCGTTCAGCGGCTACATCCCCCAGCTCGTGCTGGACGCGCTGCCGTCAGGATCGTCGGAAGGTGCCGACCTCAAGGTCTTCCTGACGCTGGGGCAGCGAGACGCCCTCTTCCCCTTCGCCTGGCTCGCTCAGAGCGCCCAGCAGCTTCAGGCCCGAGGCATCCAGCCCGAGGTGGTCGCGCACGACGGCGGCCACGAGATCCCGCCCCCGGTGATGGAGGCTGCGATCGCCTGGTTGAGTCGCGCCTTCTCGATCTGAAGAGACCCGATCACGCGAAGGAATAGGCCGCCATGCTGATGATCCCCCAGCCGTAGCTCTCGTGGATCACTTCGCCAGCGCTCTGCGGGGCGCCGGCGCCTGCTGCCACGAACAGGGGCAGGATGTGGTCCGGGGTGGGGTGGTTCCGCAGGGCATGGGGAGCCTTTTGCAGGTAATCGAGCAGTTCGTCTTTTTGGCCCTGACGCACCGCCTCGGCGAGCCAGCGATCGAAAGTGCTGACCCACTCCGGCGGGGTAGGATCGTGGCGGTGCTGGCGCAGCTCACCAAGGTTGTGGCTCGCGGACCCGCTGCCGATCACGAGGATGCCTTCGTCGCGCAGGGGCCTGAGCGCTTCGCCCAGGCGCCAGTGATCGAGGGGGCTGCGGCGCGGCTGGATCGAGAGCTGCACGACCGGGATGTCGGCCTCCGGATACATCAGCTTCAGGGGGATCCAGGCCCCGTGATCGAGGCCACGGCTCGGGTGCAGGGCGCTCGGAAGGCCCGCGGCCCCGATCGCCTCGGCGATCCGCTCGGCGAGCGCGGGGGCTCCGGGGGCGGGGTACGTCATCCGGAAGAGCTCTTCGGGATAGCGGCCGAAGTCGTAAATCGTCTGGGGTTTCACGGCGAGGCTCAGGGTGGGGACGATCGTCTCCCAGTGGGCCGAGACGGCGAGGATCGCCTTCGGCTTGCCGAGCCGTTCGCCCAGGCCCGAGAGGAAGGCGCGCGCCGGCATCGGCTCGATCGCAAGGGTCGGAGCACCGTGAGAGACGAAGAGGGCGGGGAGCCTGGCCATTGGAGCCTCCTTGTCGTTCTAGTTCGAACTATTTCAATATAATTCTACGTAGTACTATTTGTCAACGACGCCACCCCCATCGCCGAAAGGGAACGGTCCTGGCTTGTCCCGGTGCGGCCTCGGAGCCAGCATGGACGGGCCCAGAGGCTGGAAGGAGGCAGGTATGGCACTCAAGACGCCGATTTTCGAGAAACGCTCGTTCCTGAAGCCGGACGAGACGCGGACTTTCGAGAAGGGGCAGATAGAGGTCTTCGAGTTCGCGGGCTCTACCGTCGGGAAGATTACGCTTCAACCTGGCTGGCGCTGGTCAACATCGCTCAAGCCCGTGGCGAAGACCGAGTACTGCGAGGAGGCGCACTTCAACTACATCTTGTCCGGGCGTTTGCACCTCCAGACGAAGGACGGTCGGAGCCTGGAGGTCGGCCCCGGCGACGTCATGAAATTAACCGAGCCGCACGATTCCTGGGTCCTCGGAGATGAGCCCTTCGTGGCCCTTGAGTTCGAGGCGGCTAGGACCTACGCCAAGCGATGAGGCGCCCCTCGGCCATCTCGCCGGATCCGGCGAGATGGCCGAGGGCTACTCCCGGTTGTATACTCGGGGCATGCTCTACCTGCGCAGCATCGCCCCTCGAACCGAGGCCGCCTTTCCCGAAGGCTATCCGTTCGACGTTCCCCTCGTTCGTGCCCTCGAAGGCCTGGAGTTCCGAAGCTCCGTCACCTTCCTCGTGGGCGAGAACGGCAGCGGCAAATCGACCCTCATGGAAGCGATCGCAGCCGGGGTCGGATCCATCACGGTGGGCGGCGTCGACGTCAGCCGCGATCCCACCCTGGGATCGGCGCGCCGCCTGGCGGAGCACCTCCGCTTCGCCTGGGCCCGCCGTACCCGCCGGGGCTTCTACATGCGCGCTGAGGACTTCTTCAACTTCGCGCAGCGCATCAACCACCTGAGACAGGACCTCGCGGACGACGCCGAAGATGCCGAGTCGCGCTACAGCGGGTACGGGCGACTCCTTGCCACCAGTTCGCTGCGCGGGCAGAAGGCGGCCCTCGAGAAGAGCTACGGGGACCTTCACGCCAACTCGCATGGCGAAGGCTTCCTCAAGCTCTTCCAATCGCGTTTCGTCCCGGGTGGGCTCTACCTGCTGGACGAACCCGAGGCGCCCCTCTCCCCCTTGCGGCAGCTGACCTTTCTGGCGCTGCTCAAGGACATGGTGGATCAGCAGGCCCAGTTCATCATCGCGACCCATTCCCCGATCATCCTGGCCTTTCCCGGGGCGAGCATCCTGAGCTGTGATCAGGCGCCGATTCGTGAAGTCCCCTATGACGAGCTGGAGCACGTCCGGCTGACCCGCGACTTCCTCCAGAATCCGCAAGCCTTTCTGAGGCACCTCTGAGGCGCGAGCCTCGAGATGCCTCAGGACACGTCAGCGCGGAGGGCCGCCAGGGGGTGAGCCCGGCGGGGGGCCGGGCGGCCCGCTCCCTGGACCTGCTCCCATTGGACCGCCACCGGGGGTAAAGCCTGGCGGCCCGCCCGTCGGGCCACCAGGCGGCCCACCACTCGGCCCGCCACTTGGCCCCTGATTCCCGCTGGGGCCGCCGCTCGGGCGCGCCCCGCCGAAGGGCGGAGTGCCCGGCGTACTTTGAGGCGCCTGCAGGGTCTGGGTCGCTCCCGCCGCCGTGGCGGCGGCCCCACCGCCACGGGCGGAGTAAGCCGTCGGGACGTTGACCGTGCCGCCGGGCTGGGCAATGATCGGGCCGCCGCCTCCCCAGCCTCCGCCGGGGCCGCCACCCCAGCCGCCGCCGGGACCACCTCCCCAGCCACCACCGGGACCGCCGCCCCAAGGACCGCCCCATGGGCCGCCCCAGGGTCCGCCTCCGCCCCAGCCGAGATTGCCGATGTAGGCCCACCCAAAGCTCCAGACGTAGATCCAGCCGGTGTAGCTGAACGGGAACCAGACCCAGACCCATCCCCACCATGGCAGGCGGGTATAGACCCAACCGCTGAAACCGTACTGGCCAGGGTAGATGTAGCGCCAGCTGTTGTCGTGGTAAACCCACTGCGAGCCCTGCGAGAAGAGCGCGCTATACTGCTGGGTTCGGTAGGTGGTGAGGGTCGAGGCCGCGCGCGGCGCCCCTTGGGGCTGCGGGTTCGTGGCCTGAGGGGGCAAGGCGCACGAGGCGATGAGCGCCAAGGTCGTTGCGCCCACGATCCCGCGAAGGATGCTTGTGGCCATGGGAGTCTCTCCTGTTCACCGGCCCGAGGAAGGGGCCTTCGGGCGAATGACCGGATGGGATGAACAGGAAGACCATGGCAGGGCCCCGAGGCGGGGACAAGGCTCAAACAGCGTGATCCGGGCTCGAAAAATCGAGCCCGGATCACTCTTGTGTTTTCGATTTTAGGCGTTGGGTTCGGTCAGTACCTTGAAGCGCCGGACGCTATGGATCGAGCTGCCCTCCCCGAGCCATTGCTTGTAGTCGTCGGTGCCGGGCTTCAGCTCCAGCCGCTGGATGGCTTGCAGGTCCAGGTTCTCCCAGGTGACGGGGCCAGAGTTGCCCAGGTTGTTGTAGGTGCCGAAGGCGAGATGGACGGTGCCGTCCTGCTCCACCCCGAGCACGTTGACGGTGTGGTTGACGATGCCGTTGCGGTCCCAGTCGTAGAAGAGGATGTCCCCGGCGCGCAGATCGCCCACGTCCACTTCGCCGGTGGCACGATTGAAGCCGGCCACCCCGTTGCCGTTCGCATCGCTCACGGGCTTGGCGTAGCCCTTGGCGAGATTGTCGGCGTTGATCTCCGGGAGGAAGTAGTTGGGCCCGTGCACGTTCGGCAGGCCCCCGGGCGCCTCGGGGCGGTAGACGCGCCAGTTGGCCTTGCTACCGAACGGGTTGGGGATCCCGTTCTCCTTGCAAAAATCCGTCAGCAGCTTGGCTGCGAGGTCGGCGCAGTCGATCTCGATGCCCTTGGCCATGAGCGCGGCGGTTTGACGCTCGACGAAGGCGCCGTACGCCTCGATCAGCGTCTTTTCGCCGCGCGGGGTGTGGGGCTTTTGGGGGGTGGGCTCGAAGCGATCGCTCGGCAGGGTCTTGCCGGAAGGCTTCTGGGGCTCCTTCGGCGCCTCCGAGGGGGCCGGAGCGGTGCCCTGCGGCAGCTTCAGCACCATCCCCGCTCTGAGGCGATTGGGGTCGGCCCCGATGATGCCCTTATTGAGCTCGTAGAGCTCCGGCCAGCGCTTGGCGCTGCCCAGGACCTTGGCGGCGACGGTCGAGAGGGTCTCACCGGCCTTGACCGTGTGGGTCGCGCTGGCGCCAGGGCGTCGGGTGCTTGCCTGGTTGCTGTTGATCGAGCTGGGCATGGGGAACGTCTCCTGGGCGAGTCAGCGATGAGGGGGCCTTTCAGGATGGTTGTCCCGTCTTTCGACCGAAAATCGATAAACTCCGCATTAATTTTATGCTAAAAACAAGGCGCGCAACGGCGAGAGCGACCCGGCCGTTACCAGCCGGGTCGCTCTCAGGCCGTTGCCCTGTGACTTGGCGTTAGATGACGACGACGGTGGGGACGCGCACGTAGACGACGCGCGTGCCGGTGAAGTAGGGATCCCACCAGGTGTTCTGCCAGAAGCGCCGGCCGTACCAGCGACTCTGCCACCACCCGCCGTTCCGCCAGCGACCGACGCCCCGGAACCGCCGCCGCTGCATGATCTGGCGGTCCGTGGCCATCATGACAGGAGCGCTCGCCGTCGCGGTGATTTCCTCGTCTTCTTCGGCCGGCTCTTCGAGGGCGCCCACCATCTGGTCGGGATCCACTTGCTCGGCCATGGCTTGCTGGGCGATCGCCCGCGATCCTTCGTGACGCTTGGTGTTGTCGACCGCCGTAGGTTGCTCGGCGCATCCCACCGACATCCCGATCGCCCCAAGCACGAGCAGGCTGCTCAAGCGCTTCATTCGCATCCAACCTCCTGATGCGCGAGGTCCGTGACAAGCCGGGATGCCCTGGTGCCCCCGGTCGCCCTCGCCGCTCATCACGATAAAGATGGTGCGCACCGCTCGGAACTGCCGAATTCACGATCCTTCTGAAAGTTAGGGTCGCTTATCGTTGGGCGATACCAGGCGCTCCCCTCGTTGCGAGGGCGGCAGTCCTTGCTTGACGAGCTTGATCGCCGCAAGCGAGGACTGCGAGGCCGTGAGCACGCCCGCCCCCTTTTCCGGGACGGGCGGTCATGCAGGCTAGGTGCTTAGAGCGTCGCCAGGTGCGCGCCGAGGCGATCGAGGGTCTGGTAGCCCAGCTCGATTGCGCCGAACGCCACGGTCTCATCCCGCTCGGCGGCCGTCTTGAAGACCATCCGCTGGGTGAGGCGCGTCTTGCCGTCCTCCTCCTCGAAGGTCACCGTCACGAGAAAGGTTCCGGCCTCGTCGTCACCGTCCGCGCCGTGGTCGAAGACCAAGCGCTCAGGCGCCACGACTTCGCGGTAGACGACCTTGTTCGGGAAGTCGCCGTGCTCGGCCGAGCGCATCAGGAAGCGCCAGGTGCCGCCCGGTTTCACGGCCATTTCGTGAACGGTGGCGGTGAAGCCGTGAGGCCCCCACCACTGCTCGATGTGCTTCGGATCCGTCCACACCTTGAACACCAGCTCCCGGGGCGCGTCGAGCAGGCGCGTGAGGACGATCTCGCGATCGGCGACGTTTCCTTCGCTCAGGTGGGTCGTAGCGCTCATGCTTGCTCTCCCTCCAGGGCGCTGGCCAGGTAGGCGGCGAGCTGATCCATGGTCCCGCCGAAGCCCTTCTGGACCATCTGCTGCGCGGCCTCGAAGGTCTTGCGCTCCGTCTCGGTCGCGTTCAGCGGGCCGCCGTGCATGGTGAGGTCGTCTTGCCCTCGTGCTCGCTCAGCGTCACGATGTTCAGGATTTCCAGGGGCCAATCGGCGCTCCAGGGGTGGCGAACCGTGTTGCCCGCTTCATCGGAAAAGGAGCTGACGAAGACGAGCCGCTCCGGCGCAGCGATCTCGCGATACACGAACTTGCCCCACATGACCTGCCCGTCGGGCGATTGCTGGCTGTAGTGGAAGACCCCGTCCGGGCGAAGATCCAGCGCCTGGACATGCAGGGTGAAGCCCTTCGGGCCCCACCATTGGGCGAGGTGCTTCGGGTCCGTCCACACCTTGAACACGAGCGATCGAGGCGCGTCGAAGACGCGCGTGATGACGAGCGTGTCCGCTCCGGCTTCGGCCGGATGCGAGGGGGTGAGGGCGCTATGGCTTGGTTGGGTCATTTCTCTTCTCCTGTTCTTGCAGGTCGCGAAGGTAGCTCTCAAGGCGGTCGAGGCTCTCGTCCCAGAATTGGCGATACGCCTCCATCCACTCGGCGGCATCCCGGATGGGCCCCACTTCGAGCTTGCATGGCCGCCATTGGGCCTCTTTGGCCCGCGAGATGAGCCCTGCCCGCTCCAGGACCTTGAGGTGCTTGGAGACGGCGGGCAGGGTCAAATCGAAGGGCTTGGCAAGCTCGGTGACCGTGGCCTCGCCCGAAGCCAGCCGGGTGAGGATGGCCCGCCGGGTGGGATCGGCCAAGGCTGCGAAGGTGGTGCTCAGGCGATCAGCCGACATCGTGTTAAACCTCTTGGTTAATTAACTACATGGTAAAGTAAGCCATGGCCTTCTTGCCTGTCAAGCCTTCATGGCGCAAGCCCGCCGAGTTGATCGGCGGGCTTGAAGCGGAAAGGGGATGATTGGCCGTTACGCCTTCTTCAGGAAGCAGGTCTTCAGGACGAGGCCCTTGACCTTTTCCGCGTTGCACTCGATCTCTTCTTCATTCTCGGTCAGGCGAATGTTCTTGATGAGCGTGCCACGCTTGAGCGTCACGGACGTGCCCTTCACCTTCAGGTCCTTGATGACGTGCACGGAGTCGCCATCGTTGAGCACGTTGCCGTTGCTATCTCTCACTGCCATGGGTCGTTCCTTCCTTAAAAGCAGACAGGGGCTCTTCCTACTCTAGCAGGCTGCGGCATCCTGGCGCGTGATGCGCATCAAGAGGGCTGGGCCATCGAGGGTTTCCACGGGGCCGACCTCACGGAAGCCGACCTTGCGATAACAGGCGATCGCGCGTGCGTTGTCGGGACTGGGATCCGTCTGGATGACGGTCACCCGGGGATCCGCGAAGAGGAAGGCAATGAAAGCGCGCAGCATGCGCGTGCCCAGTCCCTGGCCCAGGCGATCGGGCAAGCCGATGAACTGGTCGGTGCCCAGGGCGCAGGGATCGGTCTCGTCCAGCCACCAACCCTCGTCCTGATGGGCCATGACCCGGTAGGCCTGCACGAAGGCGAAGGGTTCGCCCGCCTCGCACGCCAGGTACTGCACCACGCCGGCCGGAGCGTCGAGCGGCAGGGTCGCCTGCGGCGCCAGGCGCGGCAAGTAGTCCTCGCGCACCTCTTCGGGCGTGGGCGTGGGCTCCCACCATTCGGTCACGTGTGGGCGAGAGAGCCACGCGTGCAGCAGCGGGAGATCAGTTTCGGCGAGGGCTTTGAAGGTGATCGTCGTGTCCATCGTTTCAGTTTACCTCTAAGCAAGGGTCGTCAGATTTCAAAGAGAGGGATTCGGCCGTGCGCCTTGCCAGAGGAGCCGCGCCAGGCTTGAGGCCAGGGCGGGCGGATCGATCCGCACCGGATCGATGACCCAGGCTTCCATCAGACCGTCCAGCATGGCGGTGTAGAGGATGGCGAGCGCGACGGGGTCTATGTCGGAGGCGATGAGGCCCTCGGCCTGCATCCGCTTGATCTCCGTCGACAGCGCTTCACGGATGGCGAGATAGTATCCGGCCAGGCGCTCCTGAAGCCCTCGCTCTCGGCTGCGGCTCGCGAACTCCAGGAAAAGCCGAGGCCAATCGGGATCGGCCAGGAACGATTGGAACTGGAGGGTCAGGACTGACGCGAGGCCGCTCTGAAAGTCCGGTGTCTGGGACAGCGTCTGGATGAGCGCCGGGAAGCCAGCGAGCTGTGCTTGGATCCGCACATCGAGCAGGGTGAGGAACAAGTCGCTCTTGCTGGCAAAGTGCCAGTAGACGCTTCCCTTGGTCAACCCCGCCTCCGCGGCAACTTGATCGAGCGTGGCTTCCGAGTACCCATGGCGGGCAAAGATCGTCGCGGCGGCCTGGAGGATCCGCCCTCGGGTATCGACGTGCGAGAGCCCTGGCGGTTGCTGATCCGCCAAGAGGGCTCTCAGCTGCTTTGCGTCACCCACGTGACGGCGGACCGTCGGCCAACTGATCCCGAGTTGTCGCGCCACCTCTGCGAGGCTGATTTGATCCAGGGGCTTGGTGGCTGCCAATTCACGCGCAGCCGCCAAGATGCGCTCCTTCATGTGCAAGGTGATGTCTCTCCATCCTGCAACCGGGCCTCCAAGAGACCCGACATCCTTCGATATTGTATACCTAAACGTATTTCATATGTATACTCATGAGTATGGGTACTTGAAAGTTCCGCTGCTTTTCCGGGCTGTCCCCCATTCCTGAGCAAGGAGACCCCCCATGAGAACCTTCCCCCAGCGCCTGGCCGTCTTGTGCGCCCTGCTCTTGATTCACGCCCCGCTGGCGGCGCGTGCCGACCAGGCGCCTGCCGCGACTTCGGGTGAGGCTTCGAAGCCGGCGATCGCGCCGACTCCGGAAGCGATCGCGCCTTACCAGGCGAGGTTCGGGCGCACCCGGCCGCTGGTCGCCGTCATCGGCGAAAACAGCGGGACCGAAGTGACGGATTACGTGGTTCCCTATGGTGTTCTCACTCAGTCGGGGGTGGCGGACGTCGTCGCCTTGGCCACGCAGCAGGGGCCGATCCAGCTGCTTCCTGCGCTGAAGATTGAGCCTCAGGACACGATCGCTGCGTTCGACGCTCGCTATCCCAAGGGGGCTGATTACGTCATCGTGCCGGCCGTTCACCGCAATGACGATCCGGCCCTGGTGGGCTGGGTGGCCTCTCAAGCATCCAAGGGAGCGACGGTCATCGGTGTCTGCGATGGGGTGTGGGTCGTCGCGAATGCCCGGCTTCTGAAGGAGCGCCGCGCCACGGGGCACTGGTTCTCACGGGCTGATCTCGAACGAAAGTTCTCCGAGACGCGCTGGCAGAAGAATCTGCGCTATGTCGCGGACGGCACCGTGGTGACGACCACGGGCGTGACCGCCTCGATTCCGGCGTCGCTGGCGTTGGTCGAAGCCATCGCCGGCCGAGAGCGGGCGACCAAGCTTGCCAAGGAGCTGGGCGAGGTCGATTGGACGCCGGCTCACCGCAGTGACGACTTTCGACTGAGCGCAGGGCACCTCTTCACGGCAGCGAGCAACACGCTGGCCTTCTGGGCACACGAGGAGGTAGGCCTCCAGGTTGGCCCAGGAACCGATGAAATCGCGCTCGCTTTGGTCGCCGATGCTTATTCGCGCACCTATCGCTCGAAGGCGCTGGCGATCGCCCAGATGCAGGGGGCCATCCGGACGCGGCGAGGGTTGAGCCTGCTGCCGGACAAGGTCTCGGATGCCTCGAAGCCGTCTGTCCGCATGCTGCCTTCGTTCGACGCGATGCCTGCGGTGTCGGCGCTGGATTGGGCGCTCGCCGGCATCGAGGCCTCTTATGGCCGTGCCACCGCTGCCTTCGTGGCGCTCCAGATCGAGTACCCTGCTCGTCCTGACGGAAATGGACGAGCAGGCCAATAGCATGGAGCAAGCCGAGCCGCTAGCGGGTGTTCTAGCGCTCGGCGTGAGGGACTACTGCTTTTTCGTCTCCGGCTCGGAGAGCATGAACAGCGCGCCGGACGGGTCCTTGAGCAGGGCGAACGCGCCCTTTCCGGGGACCTCGATCCGCTCCTCGATGACCTCGGCGCCCAGCGCCTTGGCCTTGGCGTTGGTGGCGGCGAGATCGTCGACCAGCACGTAGGAGAGCCAATGGGCCGGCATGCCAGCCGGAGCCTGCGAGACCACGCCGAGGGGCTTCGCCTCGGCGCCGTGGGTGAGGAAGGTCACGGGGCCGAACGACTGGGTGCCCCAGCCGGTGAGCTTGGTGTAGAACGCGATCGCGCCCGCGGGATCCGAGGTGTTGAGGTGCTCCCAGCAGAATTCGCCGGGGGTGGGCTCGGCGTCGGTGCTTTCACCGTTCGCGGCACAGAACAGGTAGAAGGCCGCGCCCTGGGGATCGTGCAAGAAGGAGAAGCGACCGACCTCGGGCAGATCCGTCGGGGGCACCACCACCGAGGCGCCGAGAGAGGCGGCCGTTTCGGTCGCGCCGTCGACGTCCGCCACGGCGATGTATGGGGCCCAGAAGGCCGCGTCGAGCTCGCAGTCGAGCTGCAGGATTCCCGCCACGGTCTTGTCGCCGATCGCTGCCTGGTTGTAGGGGGCGTGACCTTCGCCCATCGGCATCGCGGTCCACTGCCAGCCGAAGAGCTCGCCGTAGAAGCGCTTGGCGCTTTCCGGGTCGAGGGTGAGGAGCTCACGCCAGACGAACTTGCTGGGGGATGCGGTGGGGGTCGAAGCCATGTGAATCTCCAAACTTCAGATTAGAGTGCGAACTGACCGAGGAAGCCCAGCCTCCCCGAGAGCCAGGTCAGGCCGTTGGTGGCGATCATCAGGCCGATGACGACGAGCAGCAGGCCGCTGGCCAGCTCGATTGCCCGCATCTTGCGCTTGAAGCGATCGGCGATCGCCAGGAAGCGCTCGAAACCCAGCCCCGCCAGGACGAAGGGAACGCCTAGGCCCAGGGAGTACAGCGCCAACAAGCCAATCCCTTGCCCCATGGTTTCCTGGGTGCTCGCGTACGTCAAGATGCCTGCCAGGATGGGGCCGATGCAAGGCGTCCATCCGAAGGCGAAGGCCACGCCGACCAGGGCGGATCCCAGCAGGCCAACCGGCTTGCGCTGGATCTGGACCCGCTTCTCCCGGTAGAGCCAACCAAAGCGCAGGACCCCCATGGTGTGAAGGCCGAAGAGCACGATCAGCGCGCCAGCCAGCTTGCTCAGCAGCGGGAGCTGCTCGAGCAGGAGCTTCCCGACGAAGGTGGCCGAGGCCCCCAGGAGCACGAAGACCAGGCTGAAGCCGAAGACGAAGGCCAGGGAGTTGGCCAGCACCCTGCCACGGATGCCTGCCTGTGCCTCGGTCTCCTGGAGCTGGTCCAGCGAGACCCCCGAGAGGAAAGAGAGATAACCGGGCACCAGGGGCAGGACGCAGGGCGAGACGAACGAAATCAACCCGGCCCCGAAGGCCGTGTAAAAAGGGATTTGATTCATTGGATGAGTACCTTCTTGAGCCGTGGGCTAGAGCACCGCGGTGACGGCCTTTTCGAGGGTGCTCCGGTCGATCATGCCGGGCCATTTCTGGACGATCTTCCCCGTGCGGTCGATCAGAAAGGAGGTCGGGATGCCGCGAATGCCGCCGTAGCGGTCCACCACGTCCTGATTCCCCAGCGCCAGGGGGTAGGTGATGCCGTATTCCTTGGCGAACGGCACCACGTCCTTGGCTCCGCCCTCGTCCAGCGAGATGCCGATGATCTCGAAGCCTTTGGCGTTGAGCGAGTCGCGGACCTGGATGAAATCGGGGATCTCCGCGCGGCAGGGCGGGCACCAGGTCGCCCAGAAGTTCACCAGCACGACCTTGCCCTGGTAGTCGGACAACTTGACTGAACCGGGACCGGGTGCGGCAGGCAGCTCGAAGCCCGGCGCGCCGGTGCTGCTCGTCGTGATGGCCTCAGGCCCCCCCTTGGTGGCGAAGTAGGCGACGCCGCCGCCGACCACCACGAGCGCGGCGAGAATCCACGGGATAGAAGCTTTCATCCAAAGGTCCTTTCTGCTAGCCGAGCCCACGCACACAGAGGTGGGCGACAAAGACGAGCCATGCGGCAAGGGAGCTTGCCCCGACCAGCATCAACCAGGGAGTCTCCCAAGAATGGGGATCCCGTGGCCGAGGGGCGTCCGCGAGCAGGGCCGCGACGCGGGTCTGTAATGCCGACGGGCGAGCGGCGAACGCCATGGCCGCAGCCTGGGGGTGCGCATGGCGGCCCACCTTGACGAGGGCGCTCGCGACCGCGAGGGGATCGCCGATTCGCCGGGCGGCGATCGCATCAGCCCGCAGCTCGAACTCTCGCGCGAGCCACTCCAGGCGCTGTTGAAAGAAGCCCAGCCCGAAGCCGCCTGGGCAGAGGCCGTGCACCAGCAGCATCACGAGGCCGTCCCGGTGCTGAAGGTGAGCCAGCTCGTGCGCGAAGGCGGCTCGAAGCTCTTGTTCATCCAGGCGTTGCAGCATCCAGCGCGAGACCACGATAGTCGGGCGCAAGCCATCGGTGGTGAACAGCACGGGGGCGTCGTGTTCGAGCACCCGAACCTCGACCCCATCGAGCCCATCGAGCGCCAGCCGCTGGTAAGCGCTCGGCTCCAGGCGCGGCAGGCGATGGATGCGGCGGGAAACCGCACGCAAGCGTACGACTTGCCAGACCAGGCTCCCAAGCAAGAGCAAGTTTGCCGCGAGCAGGACGCCGAGCCCGAGGCTCTTGCCGCTCCACTGGGGGGCAATCAAGCATGAGACGCGGTAGTGGGTCGCGGCGTAGAGGTCGCCGACGAGCACCAGCAGCGCTGGCCAGGCCAGCGTGACGATCGAGGGCCAGCGCTTCATGGCGCCTCCTGGCGCCGCCGGCGCTGGATCTCAGCGTCGAGGGCATCGAGCAATCGGGGATCCACGGTTTCGAGCGAACCCACGAAGTGCTGGAGGGCCGGAGCCGTGAAGTCCTTCACCAGCGAGCCCATCAAGCGGCTGAGCATCTCTTGCTCGAACTCCTCGCGGCTGCTGGTCGGCCAGTAGCGATGGGCGAAGTGCTCCTTTTCCACGCGCAGCGCCTCTTTCTTGACGAGGTTGCTCATGGTGGAAAGGACGCTGGTGTAAGCCAGGGGACGGCTCTCTTGCGCCGCTTGGTGCACCTCCTTGACCGTCACAGGGTAGGCGCTCGGCCACTTCCAGACGAGCTCCATTACGAAGAGCTCCAGGTCGCCCAGGACCTTGCCGAGGCCCTCGCGATGGGGCCAGATCACGGAATCGTGCGCGGGGGGCATTGAGATTCTCCTACGGACAGGGTACGTAGAGAGCCTAGCAAGAAAACTCTACGGACGTCAACCGTAGAGCTCGGCATGAGGATCGACCCGTGAAAAAAGCCTTATTCGCCCTGCCCCTCGTGGGGCTCGGCCTCGTCTTCGGATGGCAGGCTGCTGCCTCGGCCAAACCCAGCCAGCTCCATCGGGTGGTCATCGATGTCTCATCGGGCGATTCCGCCACCTGGCAACGGGTGCTCAACAACGTCGAGAACCTCCAGCGCCAGCTCGGAACCGCGAACACCTTCGTCGAAGTCGTCGCCTACGGGCCCGGTCTCGGGATGATGCTCCAAGAGGGGGCGCCGGATCGTGCGCGGATGGAGGCCCTGGCTCGCGGCCAGGTCGTTTTCGTCGCCTGCCAGAATACGCTGCAAGGCAGAGGGCTCACCCCAGACGCCTTGCTGCCCTTCGTGCGGGTGGTCCCCTCTGGGGCGGCGGAGCTCGTGCTGAAGCAGGAAGCCGGCTGGAGCTACCTGAAGCCGGGGATGTGAGCCTCGGGCCGCGTCACTGCGACGGCACCGGACGTGCTCACAGGGCTGCTGGAATGGCTGCCGGACGTGGCGTCAGGCGAGCTTCCCGGCCTCGCTCAGGCGGTGCTGCGCCTCTGCGTCGAGCTGGATCCGTAGGGCGCCGAGCAGGTCCTGGGCCTGAGCGGCCGAGGTCGCGCTCGCGATGGCCGACGTGACCCCCGGCTGCGCCATGACCCAGGCCAGCGCCACCTGACTGACGGTGGCCTGGTGCGCGGCTGCCACGGCGTCGAGAGCCTCGATCACCCGGAATCCGCGCGGGTTCATGTACTCCCGCTGGACCGAGGCCGCGCGGCTGGAGGTTGGGAGCGGCTGGTCCTTGCGATACTTGCCGCTCAAGAAGCCGCTTGCGAGCGAATAGTACGTGATGACCCCCAGCCCGTGCTCCAGGCAGAGCGCCTGGAGCGCCCCTTCGAACTGCTCCCGGTCGAGCAGGTTGTATTCGGGCTGCATGGTCTCGAAAGGGCGAAGCCCGAGGCGCTGCGCCGTTTCGAGCGCTTCATTGAGGCGAGGGGCGGTGTAGTTCGACGCCCCGATGTGACGCACCTTGCCCGCCTTGACCAGCTCGTCGAAGGTGGCGAGAGTCTCGTCGAGGGCCGTCCCGGGATCGTCGAAGTGGGCCTGGTAGAGGTCGATGACGTCCGTTTGCAGCCGGCGCAGGGAGCCTTCCACGGCGTCCAGGATCCGCCGGCGCGAGAGGCCCTTCTGCTCGGGCGCATCGCCCATGGGGGCGCCGACCTTGGTGGCGATGACGAGCTGGTCCCGGTTCTTGCGGGATTTGAGCCAGCGTCCGAGGATCGCTTCCGACTCACCGCCGTGATGGCCCGGCACCCAGCGAGAATAGACCTCCGCCGTGTCGATGAAGTTGCCGCCGCTTGCTACGTACGCGTCCAGCACGGCAAAGGAGGCCGTCTCGTCGGCGGTCCAGCCGAAGACGTTGCCGCCCAGGCAGAGCGGGGAGACGCGCAGCGCCGTTCGTCCGAGATTTCGCAGGGTCATCGAGCTTTCTCCTCTCGTGTCGCTTCGCCATGGTAACCCATCGTTCTCTGCTTGCACGATCTCGGAGACCATAAGCCCTGCCGGAATGAAACGGCGTCGCCAGTGACGCTCGGCGCAGCGTTGTGGAAGTGGGCGCGGACGCCTATGGTTGATGTGCTCGCTGAGGGCCGAGCCCGACGGATTCAGCAGGGGGATGGCGATGAAGCAGGACGAAACCCCGCCGGATGCGAACCAGCTGGCCCTGCGGCGGACCGTGCTCGCGGCGGAGCGGACCTACCTGGCCTGGGTGAGGACCTCTCTCTCCATGATGGGGTTCGGCTTCAGCATCTACAAATTCTTCCAGTACCTGCGCGAGGCCGAGGGCCTGGGACATCTGCACGCTCCTCGCAATCTGGGCCTCACTCTGATCGCGCTGGGGACCTTGAGCTTGCTTGCCGCCGCCTTCCAGCATCTACAGGCCATGCGCGGCCTTGGCGCCGGGCTGGCGGAGGGGCGAACCGGGGTGGCGCTCGCGCTTGCCCTCCTCTTGGCGCTCGTCGGGGTGCTGATGTTCGTCAGCATTTCCTTCGGGGAGGGACCCTTCTGAGCGGCCCGCTCGACAAAGGCGTTACCAGATATACGGCAGGAGGCGATACCTCACCTTCTGCCGATAGGCGTCGTAACCTGCGAGCTCGTCGAGCAAGAGCGCTTCTTCGCCGACGATCCGCACCATCAGCAGCAGGGTCATCAGCAGACCGATGGCGAGCCCCCAGAGCGAGCTCAAGAATAGCGGGGCTCCGATGAACATGCACGTTGCCCCCAGATACATCGGATGCCGCACGAAGCCGTATACCCCCGTCGAGACCACCTGCTGCTCGCGCTCGCGCTGGATCCTGACCAATGGCGAGAGGAAGGTGTTGTCGCGAAACGCGCGGAAGAGGAAGAAGGACGAGAGCAGTAGCAAGACGGCACCGACGGTTTTCAGCCAGAGCGGGAACTCCGCCGTCCAGTGGAAACGCTGCGCATCCAGCGGCATCACCGCAAACCAGGCAAAGGACAGGCCCATGATCGCGTAGACGAATACTTGGTCCCATTTGGCTTCGCCGCTCGCCCCGGGCTTGCGGTATCGCTCGGCGAGCAGCGCCGGGTCTTTGAAGTAGAGATAAATGATCGTGCCCGCGCACAAGGCGACGAACCAGAGGCTGAAGAGCCAGCCCTCGACCCATTTCCAATCCCCTGCAAGCCATAACAGGCCCAGCGGGTAGATCAGCAGATAAACCATCGTGAGAATCAGCTTGGGGGGCGTCAGTTTTTTCGCCTCGCTCGCCATCGCGGCACTTCCCCTTTCGACGCGAAAGATTCATCGGGAGGGATGGGGCATCCGGAGGTGATCTCGCGCTGCGAGCCAGGTATCGCGTGCATCGCGCGCGCGCGTGAAGAAGGCCTCGACGGCCTGCGGGTCGTCGAGCTGGTCGGCGAGCGTCGTCAGCGTGGCGGCGAGGTGGCGCAGCAAGGGGGCGATCGCTTCCTGGTTCGTGAGGCAGATGTCGCGGTACATTGCGGGGCTCCCCGAGGCCAGCCGGGTTGCATCGCGATAGCCCGTCGCGGCGAGCGGCGCCATCTGTGCCCAGCGCGGATCGGCTGTCGTGAGCGAAACCAGCGCGGCCGACGTCGCGAAGGGCAGGTGGCTGACGGCGGCCACGAACGCGTCGTGCGTGCTCGGATCGAGACGAAGAGGCCGGGCCCCCACCGAAGTCGCGAGCGCTTCGACTGCAGCTACCGCCGCAGGGTCAGCGCTTGGGGGCGGTGTGACGCACCAGGCCGCGCCGCGAAACAGGTCCGCCCGCGCGTGGGCCACCCCCACCTGCTCGCTCCCTGCCATCGGGTGCCCGCCGACGAAGTTGAGGCCGGCATTTGACGCCCAGGCGGTCACTGCCGCCTTGGTGCTCGCGACGTCCGTGACCACGGCCTCGGGCCGCAGGCAGGGCGCGATCGCAGCAAACAGCGCAGGGAAGGCCCCCACCGGAGCCGCCAGCACCACCCGGTCGGCATCGGCGACCGCTGCTGCGGGGTCGGCTGCCTCGCGGGCGATCGCGCCCCGCTCGCGCGCAAGCGCAAGGGCCGCCGGGTCCGGGTCCCAGCCCACGACCTCGATCTCCGGCCGCTCGGCGCGCAGGGCCAGACCCAGCGAGCCGCCGATCAAGCCGAGGCCGAGCAACGCGACGCGCATGCGTCAGACCGGCAGGCCCGCCCACTTGCGGCCGACGGCTCGGGCGACGGCTTCCCCTGTCGCCATCAGCTCCGCGAAGGCTTCGTGCCCCAGCGCCTGCGCGGCGTCTGACCAGCTCTTGTCAGGGTCGTGGTGCACCTCGACGATCAGGCCGTCGGCGCCGGCGGCGATCGCGCTGAGCCCCACCGGCGAGACCAGGGGGCGCACGCCGGTCCCGTGGCTCGGATCGGCGATCACCGGCAGGTGCGTCTCGCGCTTGGCGTACGCCACGGCGTTGACGTCGAAGGTGTTGCGCGTGGCCGTCTCGTACGTCCGGATGCCGCGCTCGCACAGGATCACCTTGCGGTTGCCCTGCGCCATCACGTATTCGGCCGCAAGCAGCCACTCCTCGATCGTGGCCGAGGGCCCTCGCTTGAGCAGCACCGGGATGTCCGTGCGCCCCACCTCTTCGAGCAGCAGGTAATTCTGCATGTTGCGGGCGCCAATTTGGAAGACGTCGGTGTAGTGCCCGACGAGCTCGACGTGGGCCGGCGTCAGCACCTCGGTGACGATGGGCAGCCCGGTCGTCTCACGGACCTTGGCGAGCATTTCGAGGCCCGCCTCGCCGTGGCCTCGGAAAGCATACGGGCTCGTGCGCGGCTTGTACGCCCCGGCCCGGAACAGGCGCGCACCGGCGCGTGCGACGGCCTCGCCGATGCGCAGGCATTGATCCTCGCTTTCGGCCGAGCAAGGGCCTGCGATCACCACGACCTCGGGCCCCCCGATCCGTACGCCGCGCACGTCGATCACGGTGTCCGTCGGCTGGAACTGGCGGCTCGCCAGCTTGTAGGATTTCGAGACCTTGACCGTTCGATCGACCCCGGAGAGCGCCTCGAGCGCCGGGCCGAGCTCCTCGTGGTTGATCGGGGAGCCGAGCACGCCCACGATGGTGTGCGCTTCGCCCGTCGAGACGTGCGTGCTGAGGCCTTGGCGTTCGAGCAGGGCGAGGACGCCAAGGACATCCTCGGCGGTGCTGTCCGCGCGCATCACGACGATCATGGGGACCCTCCTACGGCAAGATCAGGCGAGGGCACGGTCTGGGCGCAGGGCACGCGCTTCTTTGAGGTAGACGTGCCGGATCTCGGCGGCGCTCTTGGGGGTGTTCCAGTGGATCAGCACGCGGATCACCCGCGGCGTCGCCTCGGGGACCGCGATCTCCTGGGCGCAGAGGAGCGCGGCATCGGCCCAGCCCATCTGGCGGGCTGCTTGGGCCGGGAAGTCGGCATTGAGATCGGGCGTGGCCGTAAGGAAGATGCTGCCGACGTCCGTGGGAGCGATGCCGTTGGCCTCGATGAGGGTTTCGAGCAACTCGCGCGTGGCGGCAAGGATGGCCTCGGGGGTGTTTGCGTCGGCGGAGGTGGCACCTCGTACGCCACGGCAGGACGTCACCATGCGGAGCCTCCTCTACGTCGGGGATGAAAGCAAAGGAGCCCGAGGTCAGCGACCCCTTGCCCCCTCCACCGTCACGCGTAAGGCAAGGAACTCTAGCATGAGGACGAGCTTTCGGTCAAACTGCCCATGAGGGTCTGAAGTTGGCTTCCTGTGCCGATCAGAGGTTATCGCTAAGTGGCCAGTTTCGATGCTTGGACGGGATTTCCGTGCGTGGAAGGTGCCCGCCGACGCCTGGCGTCGTTTCCCGAGCGGGGGAACTAATTGCGCGAGGAGGCGTAGGCCGGGGTGACCCAGTCGGCGAAGCGCGGGTGCTCGCCGCGCACGGCCTGCGCATAGTGGTCCATGATCGCTCGGGTGATGGGCCCCACGACGCCCGTTCCCCCCACCGGTCGGTGGTCGATCGAGGCGACCGGCAAGATCTGGGCGCCGGTGCCGCACAGGAACATCTCGTCGCAGACGTAGAGCTCCGTGCGGTCCACCGGACGTTCGAGCGTCTCGATCCCGAGCGTTTCCTTGGCGATGGTCATGACCGCCTGGCGCGTCACGCCCTCGAGGATGTTCTGTTGGACGCCGGGGGTGATCAGCTGGCCCTTGCGGACGAGGAACAGGTTCATCCCGCTCGCCTCCGAGACGTGGCCGTCCGTGTTCAGGAAGATCGCGTCGTCGAAGCCGTTGTGGTACGCCTCGGTCTTGGCGAGCGACGAGTTGACGTAGGTACCGGTGATCTTGGCGCGGGCGGGCATGGCGTTGTCGTCGATGCGGCGCCAGCTCGAGACGGTCACCTTGATGCCGCTGGTGGCGGGCTCGCCGCTCATGGGGGTGGCGAACATGGTGAAGTCTGCCGTCAGGTTGTGCAGGCGCGCCCCGATCAGCTCATCGGCCATGTACACCAGCGGACGCAAGTAGATGTCCTGCTTGAAGGCGTTGCGGCGGATGAGGCCGAGGGCGATCGCGCACAGCTCCTCGACGGTGTGATGGAGCGGCATGCGGAGGATCCGGGCGGACTGGTGGATCCGTTCGAAGTGGTCCGCCATTTTGAGGACGTAAAGCTCTTGGTGCGCTTCGTTCCAGTAGCCGCGGATCCCCTCGAAGCACCCCGTGCCGTAATTGAGGGCGTGGGTCATGACGCTGACCTTGGCCTCGTCGAAGGGCACGTAGTCGCCTCGAAAGTAGACGTACTCGGGCTTTGACATGGCGGCGGATCCTTTCGGAAAGGTCCAGCAAGCGATGACGTGGTCAGCCAGGCATCCTGTGATAATTCTACCCGACTGGCTCGGCTCAAGCTGAGCGGCGCTCGAAAGCTCACGACGAGATGATTTGAATGCGCCTTGCTTCAAATAAATCGAAGCGAGCAGAGGTAAAAGGACCTAGCGGGAGATGCGGCGCCCTCGCCGCGCTCGCCCAAGTTCCAAGCCTCCTGAATGCCGTCTGTGGTTCATTGCAAGAGAAAGGTTCCCGATTCATGTCGAAACCGACCGTGAAGTCCATCATTCCCCACCTCATCGTGGCGGGTGCCGCCAAGGCGCTCGAGTTCTACAAGGAAGCGTTCGGCGCCGAGATCGTCTCCACGATGCCGACGCCCGATGGACAGAGGCTCATTCATGCCGTCATGACCATCGACGGTCATCCGATCTTCTTGGTCGACGAGTTCCCCGACAACCGCGAGGAAGGCGGCGTGATGTGCGCTCCTGGCACAGCGAAGGGCACCACGGTCGCCATCGCGCTCAATGTCGACGATGCCGATGCAGTGTATCAGCGCGCCGTAAAGGCGGGAGCTGCCGAGCACATGCCCGTGGCCGACACGTTCTGGGGGGCTCGTTACGGCCAGATCCTCGATCCGTATGGTCATCTCTGGGAGCTCAACCAGGAAGTTCAGACCCGCACGGAAGAGGAAATGAAGGCAGCCTTGGCGGAAGACATGCGCAATGCCGGCAGGTAGAGGAGGCTCCCCGATGATCGAAACACCGCAAATTACGCAGAGTGAGGCCCAGCTCACCGCCTTCATCCACCTCACCGTTCCGCGCGAAGAGATCCAGGAGGTCATGGGCCCGGGCATCGGCGAGGTCATGGCTGCTATTGCTGCTCAGGGCATCGCGCCGGCCGGCCCATGGTTCACGCATCACCTGAGGATGGATCCTGAAATCTTCGATTTCGAGATCTGCGTGCCCGTCACGGCGCCGGTCGCCCCCGCGGGTCGTGTGCAGGCGGGCCAGTTGCCTGCTGCGAAGGTGGCGCGGACGGTCTTCCACGGGAACTACGAGGGCCTTGGCGATGCCTGGGGCGAGTTCATGGATTGGATCGAAGCTCAGGGCCACACCCCCGCCTCCGATCTGTGGGAATGCTACGTCAAGGGGCCGGAATCGAGCCCCAATCCGGCCGACTGGCGCACGGAGTTGAATCGACCGCTGATCGGTTGAGGGTCGATGACCTGGGCGCGCTCAAGCGTTGAGTAAATCGAACGGCCAGCCTCGCTTTTGCGGGCTGGCCGTTCATGTCGGGAGCGCGTCGAGAAGTCCTGTGCCGCTCAATGCTGCCCGAGGACTTCTCGCAAGGCGGTCTCCATCTCCGCTTGCAACGGTTGGACGCCGCGCAACTCGAAGGGGCCGCCCACCAATCGCTTGTGCTTGACGTCCAGAACCGTCTCACCGGTCTGGGTGCGAACGGCTTGGAGCTGGAACCTCACGTCGCTGTACGTGCTCCAGAGCACTGGAATCGAGAGATAGAGCTGAGGTCCGAGTTCTTCGACGGTGATGGTCACCACTGTGTCGATATTGGCCGTTCTCGCCTCGGCGAGTTTGAGATCGGACTGGGCGGAAAAGGGCTCGAAGGGGCGAATCTCGGCGACGCTCCCGGAGGGCAGGTTCCGGAACACCGCCTCGATGGCTGCGCGCGCGATTTTTTCGCGCGCCGGCACTTCCTTCTGGTCGGGGCGCCAGCGCGATAGCGGTCGCACCGAGAGCACGCCGAGGGGGAGGCGGGTCGGCTGATACAGCGGCGCTTCGCCCTGAAGCACCTCATGCTGCACCTGTACGGTGGCGCACCCGCTGAGCAAGAGCGCGGCCATGGTGATGGCGATGCGTGAAATGGCGCGAGACATCCTTCCTCCAAGCGCTGGTCTCGGTCCCACGACGGCCATCCGCATGGTCGCGCTGAAACCTTGTCGTGACGGCGAGTGATTCCCAATGATGTGACTGAACGGGCCGCTTGTCCATCTCGACTGCTTGGGACTTCTTGGCGAGGAGCGACAGCGATGATAGAGCGCCGGCAGCGAAACCATCAAGTTTCTTGAACGCTTGGTCGATAATGAGAGTGGATCCAATTGGATGACGTTGAAGACGATTGAAACTCAGGGAGGAGTTCCAATGCGTATTACTCATTCGGCGGTCGCCATGCAAGGCGAGCATTTTCAGATGGAAAAATCCGAGAAGCGAGAGTCGCTTCGAGTCTGGCAGGATAAGCCGCAAGCCGAACAGCCGCCAGCCGCAAGCCCTGCCAAGGTGGTTACCGAGCGTACGAAACCCGAGGATGTCTCGTTCGAGCCCAGCATCCAAGACAAGCTCAAGCTTTCCATGCTCAAGAAGCTGCTCGGGTTGTTGACGGATCAGGAGATGCGTTTTTACTCGCTCGAACCGGAGCTTGTCGCGGATGACGCCGGCGATAGCTCTGAGCAGGGGACCAATGACGCGGGCGATCGCTCCGAGCCCGTCACTCGCACCAACCAGATAGCTCAGCAGGGCCCGTCTCGTGGATCCGAGAGGGTGGGCTGGGGGATCGCTTACGACTATCACGAATCTTACACGGAGGTCGAGACCACCCGCTTTTCGGCGGCTGGCAAGATCCAGACGGCTGACGGCAAATCCATCGATTTTTCCGTGCAACTCCAGATGAGCCGGTTCTACATGGAGAGCACCAACGTCAGATTCCGTGCCGGCGATGCCAAGCTCATGGATCCCCTGGTGATCAACTTCGATGCTCCTGCCGCAGAGCTGACCCAGACCAAGTATCGCTTCGATCTCGATGCGGACGGCGAGCCTGATCAGGTGTCGTTCGTCTCGGCAGGCAGCGGCTTCTTGGCCCTCGATCTCGACGGTGATGGGCAAATCAACGACGGTCGCGAGCTTTTCGGCCCCAAATCCGGTGACGGGTTCGCCGAGCTGGCCGCCTATGACGAGGATGGCAACGGCTGGATCGATGAGGCGGACTCCGTCTACGACCGCCTGCGCATCTGGACCAAGGATGAAGAGGGGCGCGATCAGCTCTTCGCGCTGGGCCAAAAGGGCATCGGTGCGATTTTCGTGGGCAGCATCGCCACCCCCTACCACTACAAAACGTCCCCAACCGATCTGCTGGGCCAGGTCCGAAGCACCGGGATCTTTCTTCGGGAGAACGGCACTGCTGGCACCGTCCAGCAGATCGACCTGGCGCTCTGAGAAGCGCGTCTGAATCTCCTAGAAGCATCGTGGCCAGCCTGACGAAGTCAGGCTGGCCACTCACTATTCGCCCTAGTACCAGTTATAGGAGGCAGTATTGTAGAGGCCCATCGGGGTGACTTGCAGCCCCGGCATGCTGTAGAAGGCCCCTGCCGAAGTGTAATAGGGATGGTAGTTGCCGCCGTGCTGATAGTAGGGATAGAGGTTGTTTCCGACAGGGTAGTAGATCGAGACGTACGGGAAGTAGCCTAAATCGCCCCAGCCTCTATTCCAACCGAAGCCACTCCAACCGCCACCCCAGCCAAGGCCGCCCCAGCCGAGGCCACCCCAGCCGAGGCCGCCCAAGCCAAAGCCGCCCAAGCCGCCGCGGAAGCCCAGGCCACGCCCGCCAAAGCCGCCACGAAAACCTAGGCCACGACCGCCCCAGCCACGCTGCTGGATACTACGCTCATTGCTATTCTGCGCTTGCGCCGGCAGGCCGATGATCTTGCTAGGGTCGATTGTGACCAGACGCTTGCTGGCCTCCGAGGCGGGAATGCTCTCGGGGAGCGTTGCGCGCAGCTGGTCCGGATTCATCGTGTTCTCGGTTGCTTGAATGGCGCGCGCGGGAGTCACCGGATCAGCGGGCGCTTGGGTTGCCGTAGGAGCCGCACTGGAGCAACCGACAACTCCGATCGCAAGGCCTCCAACAGCCACACGTGCCCATACCTTCTTGACCATCTTGCCCCTCTTTCCTGGTTGCTCGGGATGCAGAGGACGACTGAGCGATGGAATGCAACCGCGGCGAATATAGCAAAGGCAGGCCAGGAAAGAAATGATCGCTAGCAGCTTGCGTAATACGGTGCTTAAGGTTGAGGCGCTAATAAGGCTCTTGGGAAGCTGCCTCTATAAGCGATAGGCTGTTCTTTAGCCTTAAGAGCCATTGCGATAATTCCCTCGCTGCCCTCATCGCTTGGCATTGTGTGGGGAGCCTCAGACGAAGAATATGGCCCCTTCCCACGGGTGATCCTTGGCCGTTCGTAGCCTGGTTTCCAGATCGGAGGCGTGAAGCTCCAGTTTGTGTCCGTTGGGATCGGTGAAGTAGAGAGAGGCACCTTCTGAACTGTTCGGTTGCCAAACTTCAGCTCCCGATGCGAGCACCCGCTGGCACATGGCCTGAAAGTCCGTCTCGGAGACCGTGAAGGCTAGATGCGTGTACTCAGGCAGTGGCTGCTCGCGGGTGTCTTCATCGAGCGTCAGCGCGAGCCAGGTCGCCCCTGCCAGGAAATAGGCCCCTTGGTTCCAGCGGACAAGGGGTTTAAGGCCCAGCACCTCTGCGTAGAAGTCGAAGGACCGTTCAATATCTCTGACCGAAAGCGTGATGTGATTGATTCCGCTAATCATATCGTTCGATGCTAGCATGCTCCTTAGGACTTGCCACCGGCTGGCGCGTTGCAAGGGGGGATATGCGTCATGACTTGGCCTGATCGTCGTATCCTGGACCTCCTCGGCATCGAGTTGCCGATCCTTCTGGCTCCGATGGCCGGGGCGGCCTCTACCGAGATGGCGATCGCAGTCTCCAGGGCCGGTGGCTTGGGGGCCCTCGCCTGCGCCATGTTGACCGCCGAGCAGCTTCGCCAACAGGTGGGCATCTTCCGGCAGCGCACGCCCCACCCGATCAACCTCAACTTCATCTGCCACAGGCCAGTCGAGCCGGATCCGGAGCGCGAGAAGGCCTGGAAAAGGCGCCTGGAACACTACTACCGGGAGCTGGGACTCGATCCCGACGCCCCGACTCCGAAAGCCGAGCGAGCGCCGTTCGATTCGACGATGGCCGGGCTTGTCGCGGCATGCCGGCCGGAGGTCGTCAGCTTCCATTTCGGCTTACCTTCGAGCGAGCTTATGGCCCGCGTCAAGGCGAGCGGAGCGAAGGTCCTCTCGAGCGCGACGACCGTGGAAGAGGCCGTCTGGCTCGAGCGCCATGGCTGCGATGCCATCATTGCTCAGGGCATTGAAGCGGGCGGACACCGGGGCATGTTTCTTTCCCGGGATCCCGCCACCCAGCTTGGGACGATGGCCCTCGTGCCCCAGGTGGTCGATGCGGTGAAGGTTCCAGTGATCGCAGCGGGTGGCATTGCAGATGGGCGCGGGATTGCCGCGGCGTTTGCCCTGGGCGCCGCAGCGGTGCAGATTGGCACGGCCTATCTGCGCTGTCCTGAAGCGACCATCACGGCGCTTCACCGCCAAGCGCTGCAGACCGCCGGCGCGGATCAGACGGCCCTCACCAATGTTTTTACCGGGCGGCCTGCCCGTTCGATCGTCAATCGCTTGGTCCGGGAGATCGGCCCCCTCTCTGACCTTGTCCCGGAGTTTCCGCTCGCTGCCAGTGTACTCGCCCCCCTGAGAGCCCGTGCCGAGGCATCGGGGTCAGCGGAGTTCAGTTCACTCTGGGCAGGACAGGCGTTTCATCTGGCGCGTGAGCTGCCCGCCGATGAACTGACGAGGCAGCTCGCCAGCGAGGCCTTGGGGCTGTTGCGATCGCCCAGCTGCTAGCTCATCTTGGCTTACGGCCTCGATTTCGTCTGGGCGATGGCAGCCTTGAGGCCCCTCGCGAGATCCGTGGTCGAGCCGACGCCCCAGTAGTGCAGGAACATCATCCTGGGCGATTCGCCGGTCATGTGGTTGTGGATGGCGACGATGTTGATGCCCGCGCTTCGCAGCGCCTTGAGGACCCCCTGAAGCTCATCCTCGTACATCACGAAGTCGCCATCTACGACGGCCTGTTCATCGCTGCCGATAAAAGCGGCCCAGGTGTTGACCCCCATCGTGTTGCCTACCTGATGGCCATGCATGGTGGTCGTGCGCCCAATGGTGATCTTGTAGACGCCGTTTGCGAGATCGCCCTTCTCGCCCACGACGGCGTCGATCTTCTTCGGGTCGAGTGAGGTCTTGGCCGGGTCGAGATTGGCGCTGGGAATCACACCCTTGCCGCCGCTCGTCGCACGAATCTTTTCGAAAACCTTGCCGACGGCAGAGGCCAATGCCGCCTCGTCCCCCATCCCCCCGATGTGCATGAACATCACCCTGGGCGAGTCCCACAAGAAATGGTTGTGCAAGCCGGTGACTTCAAGGCCGTTCTCGAGCGCCACGCTCATCACGGGGTTGACCTGGTCCTCGGTCACGACCATATCGCCCATCACCATCGTGGGCGCGCCTACCTTCTGGAAAGCTGCCCAAGAGGTGAGGCCCATGGGGGGCGTCATGCGAACCCCGGCGGTGGTGACCTTCAGGTCCGAGCGCGGGACGCTCACCTTGAAGGCCTTTTCTTGTTTGTTGAGCGTCCCCTTGGCGCCGCTCAATCTCTCGATTGTCGCCGTGTCGAGCTCTTGAGAGGCCGCACCAATCTTGAAATGATTGGCACCTTCTGTCGCATCGGCCCTTCCGCAGGCCGAGACCACGATGGTTGTCGCCAACACCGTCACAAGGGCGATGCGAGGGTTTCTCATGACGAAGCTCCTCAAAAATCAGGCCACACAGAAGCGCGAGCGCCCGCATCGTAGCACGCCCTACAAGCTATGCTCGCTCGCCTCTCCTGCGGCATCAAGCCAATCCCCATGGCCAGGTTTCGTCCAGTCGTTGACGGCAACGGGGGCGGCTTTTAGGATGGCCCCGACCAGACCGAGTAGGTGAGGCGTCATGGCGCTCGTCGAGACCTTTCTTGGGCTCATCGTCGTCCTGGGAGTGGTCGCTTTGCTCGCTCCCAGGATGCGTGTGCCGCTGTCGGTTATCCTGGTGGCGGCGGGCGTCATCATCGCCCTCGTGCCAGGCTTGCCCACGCTGGAGCTCGATCCTGGCATCGTCTTTTTCCTATTCGTGCCGCCCATCATCTACTATGCGGCGTTTTTCAGCCCGTGGCGCGACCTGCGGGAGAATGTGCGGCCGATTGCGCTGCTGGCGAGCGCGCTGGTGCTGACGACGATGGTGAGCGTCGCGGTCGTCGCCCATCGCATCCTGCCGGGTTTCTCCTGGCCCCTCGCCTTCGTGCTCGGGGCGATTGTCTCGCCTTCGGACGCCGTGGCGGTCGTCGACATCTTGAAGGATCTGCGACTACCGCGTCGGTTGGTGAGCATCCTGAAAGGCGAGAGCCTCCTGAACGATCCGGTGGCGATCATCTCCTACCGCATGTCAGTCGCGGCGGTCGTCGCCGGAACCTTCTCCCTTTGGCAGGCGGGTGTTGCCTTCCTCTTCGTCGCAGCCGGCGGCATCCTCGTGGGCTTGGTACTCGGCTGGACAGCCGCTTGGCTGCGAACCCACCTGAACAATCCCGCGATCGAAACGACGGCCTCCATCCTCACGCCCTACGCGGCGTTTCTGGTAGCCGAGAAGCTCGGCGTGTCGGGCGTTCTCTGCGTGCTGATCGTCGGGATCTACCTCGGCCTGCAGCCCCGGCTCGCGTCGTCGGTGGCGCGCCTACAACTGACGGCTGCCTGGGGAACCCTGCTGTTCGTCATGAACGGGCTTGTCTTCCTCTTGATGGGGATGCAGATTCCGCCCGTCGTAGGTCGCTTGGCTGGCCACTCCTTCGTCAACCTGGCTTGGGCGGCCGTTGTCATTTGCTTGACCGTCATCGGGGTGAGGTTCGCCTGGGTCTTCGCCAACATCTGTTACTCCTGCGCGATGGCGCGGCGGCGGGACTTCCCCTGGGGCGAGGTGGTCGTGACGGCATGGACCGGCATGCGCGGCCTCGATTCGCTCATCACGGCCCTGGCCTTGCCCTTGTTCGTCAAGTCCGGTGCGCCGTTTCCGGAGCGCGATCGCATTCTGTTCATCACGGCCTGCGTCATCCTGGGGACCCTGTTGCTGCAAGGCTTAACCCTGCCGGCGCTCGTGCGACGGCTCGGGGTGAGCGATGTCGGGCAGGAAGATCGTGAGGAGGCGGAGGCGCGATACCTGGCGGCTCAGGCTGCCTTGAAGCGTATCCAGGAAGAAATGGATCACGATCCCGGCCTCTCCGCAGAGGGGTCGGTGGAGCAGCTGCGATCGCGCTATGAGGCGCGCTTGCCTCGCTACGCCGCGAAGATGCGGGGCGGAAGAGACGAACGCTCGGAAACCCGGGTGGATGCTTACCACCGTCTGCTCAATGCGGCCATTGACGCTGAGCGACAAACCATCCTCATGCTGCGCGACCAGGGACGCATCAGCAACGACGTGATGCACCGCATTGAACGTGACCTGGACCTGGAAGAAGCGCGCCACGCCGAGGAGAAAACCTGATCTGTAGTTGCTCCTTGAATTGCTTCATCAAGAGCGCGTTCGCTGCTGAAGGAGGCCGTCGTGGGCTTGCTGGCAGTCAACCCTTGCAGGGAGGATGGGAGAGGCTGAACTTGCTGCCCTAGTCCTTGCTGGGATCTTCTCCCAGGCCGGTTGGCTTGCCGGCATGGGAGAACCCGATGTTGACGACCTCCTCGTTGCCTACCACCCAGGCGTCATGGCCAGGGGGGATATAAGCGGCATCACCAGGGCCTAGCTCGACTTCGGTGCCATCATCCATCCTGATGTGCAGGTGACCGGACACCATGAACACGCGATGCAGCAGTTGGCAGCTTTCCGTGCCGGCTTGCGACTTCACGTCCACTGACCACTTCCAGCCTGGCTGGAAGCGGGTTCGACTGATGGTGGCGTCGCCGACGTTGACCAGCTCGATTCGACCGTGGGGCGGCGTCTTGGTTTGGAGTGGAGTGGCGAGGTTCTGGTGATCGACCGGGCCTGAACGAGTGACGAGTGCGGGGGATTCCGACTGGAAATCAGGTTCCGCCATGGCTTGCCTCCTTTTGGTCGTCCATGGCCTCACGATAGAAGGCGACAGGCCATGGCACAAGGCTCGAAGCAACGCTGACAGAATCTGGAAAAATGCGTGAAGCCCGCACGGAAGCTTTTCCGCAAGTTGCTGCTGAGCTACCCTCAGGGGCTAACGACTTCGATGCGGTACCCATCCACCCTCACGCCTGAGTGCCGGGCGTTGCGAGCTCCTAGCGCCGGTTGCGCAAAGCGATGGCAGCAGGAATCCACTCAGGGGGATAGCTGGAGGTGCAGCCCTTGGGGACCGGCCGATCGTCCCAGCGGCCCAGCCGTTCGCCGGCTGCGATGGCCTTGTCGGTGTGCGACGAATGGTACACCCCGATCATCACCAGGCACATGTTCATCGATTCTTTCTTGGGCCTGGGGGTCGCAGGGAGCTCCGTCTCGATCTTGGCCATGAGCGCATCGAGATCGAGGGCGCCCTGCTTATCCTTCTGCACGGCCGAGGTCATGAGGTTCCACCCGGCGCGGCCGAGCAATGGGTCGACCAAATCAAGCCACCTTGCGCACAAGGCCTCGGCCAACTTTGAATCCTCCAAGACGTTATCTGTTAGCTTGTCGAGGATCGGGGGCGAATCGCAGCTTTCGGCGAGACGGATGCACTCCTCTTCGCTCAACTGCTTCGGATCGAGAATCAAGGTTGCCAAGACCCGTGCCTCGAACCAACCGGAATCCCACAGTGCAAGCCCCAGGGCGTGCTGTTTTTTGAGCCCCTTGGCCAGCACCCGAAGGTCGCCCATCTTGATGCCGAAAACCTTGTCCCCGGCCCCTTGCTTCGCATAGATTTTGCGGACCGCAGCCGAGCCCTTTGCCTCAAGCTCAGCCAGGATCTCCGATGCGCTTGGAATGTCTGTCGTCGCGTTTTTCTGCATACCTAAACTTACCATGCAAGAGGTGTCACGGAGGCTCTGGCAGGATGAGAGGGCGGTGTGCCCGTAAAAAGCACGGTGGCGTGAAGACACTTTGGGCGGAGCTGGTAAGACGCCGTTGTTAGGGCCAAGGGAGGGGGTGCTACGATGACCGCATGCCGTCTCTTTTCCTGCTTGTCATCGCCTACCTAGGCTTCATCAGCCTGGGCCTGCCCGATTCGATCCTCGGGGTCGTCTGGCCATCCGTGTACCCGCATTTCGGGTTAACGGCCGGCCACCTGGGGGTGGTGCTCACCGCGACGGTGAGCGGCTACCTGGTTTCCAGCCTCCTGGCGGGGCGTGTCTTGCAACTGCTTGGGGTTGGTGGCCTGCTGGCGGCGAGCTGCGCGCTGGTCTCGGTCAGCTTGGCGGGATTCGCGCTCGCTCCGGTCTGGCTAGTCTTCGTCGGGAGTGCCGTCATCGCGGGGCTGGGGGCAGGGGCCATCGACTCAGGCCTCAACGCCTACGCCGCCCGTCACTTCTCGGCTCGTCAGATGAACTGGCTTCACGCCTGCTGGGGGGTCGGGGCCACCCTGTCCGCCATGACCGCCGCCGCGCTCCTGGCGAGGCACTTCCCCTGGCAATGGACCTACGGATCCCTGTGCATCCTGATGGTCGGGATGACCGCCCTCTTCACGCTGAGCCTGAATGCCTGGCAAAGGAGCCCCGAGCCTACGGCGGAGTCCCCGGGACCTGCCCTCTCGGCTCAAGACCAGGTCCCGGCCACGATGCGTGAGGCGCTGCGACACCCGCTGGTCATCGCCCAGGTGGTGGTTTTCTTCGTGTACAGCGGCTTCGAGATGACGGCCGCGAACTGGTCCTATACGCTCCTCACCCAGTACCGGGAATTGTCCGAGGGGCTCGCCGGTACGGCCGTGAGCCTCTTCTGGGTCTCGCTCACGGCGGGGCGGTTCTTGCTCGGAGCGATCGCCGATCAGGTGGGCGTCCGGCGTCTTTTAATCCGCTGCGTCACTGCGGGCCTGCTCGGTGGGCTCTGCTTCGTCCTCGCGCCCTGGCCATGGGTCTGCATCATGGGGCTCGCCGTACTGGGAGCCTCATTGGCCCCGCTGTACCCCGGCATGATGACCCTGACCCCTCGCCATCTCGGCCGCCTTGCCGAGCATGCGGTCGGGTTCCAGGTCGGCGGCGCCATGCTCGGCCAGGTGAGTATCCCCAGCCTCGGCGGGGTCTTGCTGGTGGCCTATGGCCCAGCTGCACTCAACGGCCTGGTGGGCGTCATGGCCCTGTTGCTCTGGTTGGCGATCATGGGGCTGCTTTGGGCAGCCCGCCGCGAGAAGGCAGTCTAGCCTGTTACGGTGGAGATAGACCCCCGATCGTGCATGCGAGGGGTGAAGGGTAGAAAGACGGCCAGCCTGTAAAAGCCAGGCTGGCCGTCTCTTCTCGTTCGTGTCGTCGGACGCGTTCAGCCTTTGCGTCCTGCCGCTGCTACTTCGAAGCTGCGAGCGCCGAAGTGCTGTCGACGAATGCCGCCAGGTGCTCGCCGGTCAGCGTCGACTTCGCCGCCACCAGGTCGGCCGGGGTGCCTTCGAAGACGATCTTCCCGCCGTCGTGGCCGGCACCCGGCCCGAGGTCGATGATCCAGTCGGCGTGTGCCATCACCGCCTGGTTGTGCTCGATCACGATGACCGACTTGCCGGAGTCGACCAGTCGATCCAGCAGCCCGAGCAGCTGCTCGAGATCGGCCAGGTGCAGCCCGGTGGTCGGCTCGTCGAGCACGTAGACGCCGCCGTCGGCACCCATGTGCGTCGCGAGCTTGAGGCGCTGCCGCTCGCCACCCGAGAGCGTGGTGAGCGGTTGGCCGAGTCGCAGGTAGCCGAGCCCCACGTCGGCCATGCGCTTCAGGATCGCGTGCGCGGCTGGCGTACGCGCCTCGCCGGCGCCGAAGAAAGCGACCGCGTCTTTGACCGGCAGGGCGAGCACCTCGGCGATGTTGAGCCCGCCGAGCCGGTACTCCAGGACCGACGCCTGGAACCGCCGACCCTCGCACTCCTCGCAGACCGTGCTGACGCCGGCCATCATCGCCAGGTCGGTGTAGATCACGCCGGCGCCGTTGCAGGTCGGGCAGGCACCCTCGGAGTTGGCGCTGAACAGGGCAGGCTTCACGCCGTTGGCCTTCGCGAACGCCTTGCGGATCGGCTCCAGCAGACCGGTGTACGTCGCCGGGTTGCTGCGCCGCGAGCCGCGGATCGGGGTCTGGTCAACCGATACCACCCCGTCTCGGGTACCCACCGAGCCGTGGATCAGCGAGCTCTTGCCCGACCCTGCCACGCCGGTCACCACCACCAGCACGCCGAGCGGGATGTCGACGTCGACGTCCTGAAGATTATGTGTGCGGGCGCCGCGCACCTCCATCACGCCCGAGGGCTTCCGCACCGAGGGTTTAAGGGAGGCGCGGTCACTCAAGTGACGGCCGGTGAGCGTGCCGCTCTTCTGCAGCGCATCGACGGTGCCCTCGAAGACCACCTCTCCGCCGGCGGTGCCGGCTCCGGGGCCGAGGTCGACGACGTGGTCGGCGATCGCGATCGTCTCCGGCTTGTGCTCGACCACGAGGACGGTGTTGCCCTTGTCGCGCAGCCGCAGCAGCAGGTTGTTCATCCGCTGGATGTCGTGGGGGTGCAGGCCGACCGTCGGCTCGTCGAAGACGTAGGTCACGTCGGTGAGCGACGACCCGAGGTGGCGGATCAACTTGGTGCGCTGCGCCTCACCGCCAGACAGCGTGCCGGCCGGCCGGTCGAGGCTGAGGTAGCCCAGCCCGATCTCCACGAACGAATCGAGCGTCTGCCCCAGCGACGCCAGCAAAGGTGCGACGGACGGCTCGTCAAGACTGCGCACCCACTCGGCCAGGTCGCTGATTTGCATCGCGCAGGCGTCGGCGATGTTGATGCCCTTGATCTTGCAGGACCGGGCGCCCTCGCTGAGCCGGGTGCCGTTGCACTCGGGGCAGGTGGTGAAGGTGACCGCCCGCTCGACGAAGGCGCGGATGTGCGGCTGCATCGAATCGACGTCCTTGGAGAGGAACGACTTCTGGATCTTCGGGATCAGCCCCTCGTAGGTCAGGTTGATGCCGTCGACCTTGATCTTGGTGGGCTCCTTGTGGAGCAGGTCGTGGAGTTCCTGCTTGGTAAACTCGCGGATCGGCTTGTTCGGGTCGAAGAAGCCGCAGCCGCTGAAGATGCGGCCGTACCAGCCATCCATGCTGTAGCCGGGGATCGTGAGCGCACCCTCGTTGAGCGACTTGCTGTCGTCGTAGAGCTGGGTCAGGTCCATGTCGTTGACCGAGCCCATGCCCTCGCATCGCGGGCACATGCCGCCGTTGACCGTGAACGTGCGCTTCTCGGTCGTCTTGCCGCCGGCCTTCTCGATCGAGATCTGCCCCGCCCCGGTGACCGACGGGACGTTGAAGGAGAAGGCGTTGGGCGGGCCGATGTACGGTTTGCCGAGGCGGCTGAACAGCACTCGCAGCATCGCGTTGGCGTCGGTCGCCGTGCCGACCGTCGAGCGAGAGTTGGCGCCCATTCGCTCCTGGTCGACGATGATTGCGGTCGTCAGCCCTTCCAGGACGTCGACCTCGGGCCGGCCCAGCGTCGGCATGAAGCCCTGCACGAACGCGCTGTAGGTCTCGTTGATCATCCGCTGCGACTCGGCCGCGATGGTGCCGAACACCAGCGACGACTTGCCCGAGCCCGAGACGCCGGTGAACACGGTCAGCCGCCGCTTGGGGATCTCGACGCTGACGTCCTTCAGGTTGTTCTCCCGCGCCCCTAGGACGCGGATCAAATCGTGGTTGTCTGCGGGGTGTTGGTTTGAGCTCATGAAATCCTCGCGAGCAGCTCGGTGGGCGTCATTGGTCCATTATCTCCAGCAGTTTATCGGGGGCGATCGGCGTGCTCCGGCCAGAAGTCACGGCGCCCCAAGCGCTGGCCGTTCACCAGGCATTTTACCCGCTTGCCAATGAGTCGTAGCGCCTGGGCACGTCTTCCGGCACGGACATCAGCTGTCACAAAGGTTCAGGCGCTAGGCCACAAGCTGCTCCGATGGGCCGAACTCTCCGGAAACGAACGCCAGAGGCTAGGTTGACAGATCAATAACCAGCGAGTTATGAATTACGTATGCCTGCTGCACCCGATGAACTCTTCCGAACCCTCGCTGATCCAACTCGGCGGGCGATCTTTGAACGCCTGGTCAGTGGTGGCGAACAGACGGTACGGGCCCTGACGGATTTCGCTGGGGTTTCGCAACCAGCGGTGTCCAAGCACCTCGCCCTGCTCAAGGTTGCAGGCCTTGTTCGCGATCGCCCCGCCGGGCGGTTGGTTCACTACAGCGCAGACCCGCAGGGGCTGGCTCCCTTGGTCGATTGGATGAGCCAGTACGGCGCCTTCTGGCAGAGCCGCTTCGACCGTCTAGAAGCACTTCTCGAAAGGATGGATCCTTGACACACGCAACCGATGCGACCCGCACCCTGGTGATCGAGCGGGTGATGCCGCACCCGCCGCAGAAGGTCTGGCGGGCCCTGACCGAGGTGCCGTTGCTTGATGATTGGCTTCTGAAGAGCGACTTCCAGCCGGTCGTCGGCCACAAGTTCAGCTTCCGCAACGAGCCGATGCCGCAATGGGATGGAGTCGTCCACTGTGAGGTGCTGACCGTCGCGCCCCAGGAGCAACTCGCTTATCGCTGGGAGGCGCTCGGCCTGAACTCGGTCGTTACCTGGACGCTGACCCCCTCTGAAGGCGGCACGCACCTGAAGATGGAGCAATCTGGCTTCGGCCCCGAAAACGGCCATGCATACGCGGGCGCCAAGTTCGCCTGGAACCGCATGCTCGATACCCTGTCCGGACTGCTCGCGCAGGCCTGAACCATTGTCATTGCCCCGCCAAGTGCGCGGCCAGAAAGGAATCCTTGCCAATGAACATCCTCTTATGGGTCCTCCAAGCCGTCCTCGCCCTGCAGGCCTTTGCCGGGGGGGCCTACAAAATCTTCAAGTTCGACGACATCGCGCAGATGCCGGTGATGGCCGCACTCCCGCGCAGCGGATGGGGAGCGGTCGGCGTGCTTGAAATGGTGTGCGCGGTCCTGCTCATCGTTCCGGCCGCCACGAAGTGGATGCCGGTCCTGACCCCGATCGCTGCCGCCGTGCTCGTGCTGGAAAGCCTTGCCCTCGCCGGCCTGTACGGGCGGCACTCGCTACAGCTGAGCGCTGCCAACCCGCTGGTCTATGTCCTCGTGGGGGCTGCACTGGCGGCGGTCGTGGCCTACGGGCGGTACGCGTTCTTGCCGAAGATCTAACGCTTTGCAGCATCAGGTCTGAGGGCCTCTTCGATAGCGGGGAGGTTCGGAAGCCCAAAAGAGAGACGGCCAGCAGTCAGAAGCTCTGCTGGCCGTCTATTCTATCCTCTTGCGAGGAGTCGGAGCGGCGCGACCGTTAACCAGAGATACACACACGTTGCCACAAGCCTCCAGGATCTGCTCCTTGGCTTGCTCTTGCCGGCGTCGCCGCCCGCCATCCATTGCCTGTAACGCCCGGTGTGACGAGACTACGTCCTGGCCCTATCGAGACGAACGTACGTGTTCATCGTCCGGGACGCCTCACGCTGAGCGTCCGTCAGGGTTACCCCAGCTGGGGAGATTGGCCGGTTGAGGCGTTCCGCTTCCTCCAAGGCGCTGACCCAGTGGTGCAAGGTCCAGCCGTAAGGTTGGAAGAACTCGGCACCTCCTTCGGGAGCGAACCGAGGCACGTTCGATGACCCGGCCTCTTGGGTGTTCCAGCTACGGACGACGAAGGGAAGCATCGCCGGGTGAAGCAGGTCCATCAGCCAAGTTTGGTACCCGGGTACGCCCGCCAAATCGGTAGCAAGCTCCGTGACCATCGCGGGATCCAGGTAAAGAAGCAACCCCTCGGTCAGCACCAGGACGCCATTCGAGGCTTCGCCTATCGAAGCCAAGAGCTTTTGCCTGGATTCAGCCTCCGACAAGTCGAGGGCGACGCGCTCAATCCTGCATGCGCCAGGCTCATTTGCCAGACAGGCATCCTTGTAGGAGACAAGGTTCGGAAGGTCGACCTCGATCCACCGAAGATCCCGGGGCAAGGTAAGCCGATGGGGGCGGGTGTCGAGTCCGGCTGCCAGGTTGACGACGGTATCGATCCCCCCTTCCGAGATGCGATCCAGGATCATCTTGTCGAACGATACAGTCCGAACGACCAGGGAGGCCACCGTGGACCCCCGTCCCTTGCTCATGGCCTCCTCGATGGCTGCCCCCCTATCACCTGCAAGGCGCTTGGCAAGGTGATCGTTGAAGTGTGCATCCGGTCGTTCGCTCTCCACGGCCCGGCACCATGCCGCCCATCGGGCGGTGTCTGAAATATTACGGATGAGGGGGGAACTGGATGAGTCACGTTTTGTCACGGGAAGGCTCTCCATTTCATTACGGAGCTCGTGTCGTAGGCCAACGGCACCACACGCAAAGTACAAGTCCCTTCTGCGTAGGTTCTGACAGGCCTGCGATTATGAGGCCAGACCCGGGGCTTGCGGCAAGCCCCCCCGCAGGGTGTAGCATGGATCATGGAGATGGGTCGGGCTTGGATAAGCTACTCGCCATTTCGATGGATGCCGCACGAGCCGCCCACTGCCATAATGGCCGAACACCAATCCAGGAGCTGCTTCTAGCAGTCTAGCCTTAGAAGGCTCTTCATCTGACGACTCTCGGGGCGAAGGCGATAATGGCCATCCCCGTCAGGGTGACTGCAACGCCAATCAGGTCCCAGCGGTCGGGGCTCTGCTTCTCGACAAGCCACATCCAGACGAGTGCCGTGGCCACGTACACCCCGCCGTAAGCCGCGTAGATTCTTCCCGCAGCGCCTGACGGGTGTAGCGTTAGAAGCCAGGCGAACAGCGCGAGGCTCGCAGCCGCTGGTACGAGTAACCAGGCGGATTTACCGTGTTTCAGCCAGAGGTATGGTAAGTAGCAGCCCACTATCTCTGCACAGGCCGTAAGCAGGAAGAGGGTCGTCGTCTTAAGAATCGTCATGGGTCCTTTGTCGCAGCGTCAAAAGACTGCTGAACACTCAAAAAGAAAGACGGCCAGCTCGTAGAATTCAGGCAGGCCGTCTATTCAAGAGTCGGAGCGGCGGGATTCGGATTCCGGTCGAGGCACCCCATGCCCCAAGGGCTGGAATCTCGCCCACAAGCTTCTACTGAGCTCTACTTCTCCGCCAGTACTTTCAGCTCTTGCAGGGCCTTCGGCCACATGTCCTGGAATTCATCGACCATTTCTTCCGCGACATCCACCTCGACCAGGACCTCAGAGACGCCGTCCTTCTCGCTGAAGGTGTAGGTCTCGAAGGAAGGTGTCCACTTCTTTACCTCATCGCTCGTCGTATCGACCTTTCCGTCTTGGATGAACCCGAGATGCTCGATGGAGACGAACTCGTTTGGCCGGATGTCGTGAATCCGGGAGTACATGCCGCCGGTCTTGCCGGACGACGGGTCAGGGCCGAGAAAGCGGATCTCGCTGCCCTTCTCCCAGGAGCCCTCGAAGTAGGATCCCGGGTTGAAGGCGCGCGTCCATTCGCGGTAGGTGGCGTCCTCCAGCATGGTATTCCAGACCTTTTGCTTGGAGGCGTTGATCGTGATCGTGTAGCGCTGCTTTTGCATGTTGGTCGACTCCATGATCTTGCTGAGGAGGTTAGTCGGCGGGCTATCTAGGTCTTCTTACCAGAACTGGTTCCAGAGGTTAATCTAGCTTGATTGGCTTGCAAACTTGTCATGCTGCACTCCGCCAACATCGAGCGTATTCAAGACTTTCTGAATTTGCTCAATAAGGATTGCCAGCGACATCCTACCTTTCGACTTACACAAATAGAAAGGTAGCCTGCCCGTAGAAGCCGGGCAGGCTACCTATTCTTACACTCTCACTCGGTTGGTACGAGAAGCTCGTGAAACCACTTACTTCCATCTTCCCCGAGTGGGGTGTTAGGTCGGAGCGGCGGGATTCGAACCCACGACCCCCACTACCCCAAAGTGGTGCGCTACCAAGCTGCGCTACGCCCCGAAATAATTAGCTGTTCGTTAACCTGGGGTACCGAGAGTGGTTAACCAACAAGACCAATATAACAGATCTACGCCTCGAAAGGAAGAAGGCCAGCCAATATGAACCTGATAAGCCTTTTTTCAACCTCGTTTTGGCGAGGGCGGTTCCGGTCGGAGCGGCGGGCATTTGATTCCGATAGAGTCAGTCGCGTCTGAACGAACAAGGATCGTAAGGCCGTATCTCAAGATGCTTGACCATCTTAGCCGTTGGTGTCGTCGATCCTGTGACTTATCGTCGGCCAATAAAAAGGAGGAGCGGCGATGCGTGAGGAGGTTCCGGTCTACCTGTCCCGGCGTCAGGTTCTGGCGAGCGGTTTAAAAGCCTACGCCCTGCTCTCAGCCAACCTTTGGCTTCTGGGCTGCGCCCGAGCCTCTGAGGGGACGGGCTCCCGGGCTATCAGCCAGGGAGCTGCATCCTGGGCTGCCGGTGGAACGGGTGCAATGCGGGGGACCTACCCCAATCCTTTTCAAGGGCGCGAGAGCGAGCCGTGTGTCCTCACACCAGCCCTGACGGAAGGCCCTTGCCACGCCGCGACCTTGAACCGGAAGGACATCAGCGAGGGGATATCCGGCCTACCGATGCGCTTGAGTCTACGCATCACCCGTGCCGATGCTTGTACTCCGGTCCCCAATGCTTCCGTGGATGTCTGGCATGCGAGCCCTGCGGGCTACTACTCGGCCTTCCCTGCAGGAAGCATCTGTAACCCTAGCAGCACCGATGCGCAAGCTGAGCACTTCTGCCGCGGGGTCCAAAGCACCGATGCCAACGGCGTGGTCGATTTCGATTCGGTCTTTCCCGGCTGGTATCCCGGCCGCACCACCCACGTTCACTTCATCGTGCGGGTTGGCGATCAGGCGTATCTCACCTCGCAGCTGTTCTACGATGACGCCCTCAGCGATGAGATCTTCAGCGCTCACCCCGATTATCGCGGTCGTCCACGTCGCGATACCACGAATCAAACGGACGCTGTCCTCGTAGGCCGAGAGCTCGATCCGTTCTTGCTTCGTACGGCTCGAATGGCAGATGGGGCTTTGCAAGCCTGGAAGACGATCACCCTAAGATGAGCTGCATAAGGTGGAAGTTGTCCTGATGCCGGCGGGGGGCTTTCAGGTCGGCGTCACGAGGTGAGCGTGCTGACGCCATCTATCCCACTCGGCCCCCAAGCTCGCTTCCATGCGCACGACTTCCTCGCTGATCGGATGCCGTAATTCCAGCTGGTAGGCATGCAGCCATAGCCGCTGCATGTTCAGCTGCGCTGCCAGATCGCGGTTGAGCGGTCCCTTGCCGTGGGTGGCGTCGCCGATGATGGGGTGGGCGATGTGCTTCATGTGCCGGCGCAGCTGATGGCGTCGGCCGGTCAGGGGGGACAGCTCCACCAGTGCGCAGCGGGTGGTAGGGAACCGACCTTGCGGCAGTGGCAGCTCATAGCGCTCGAGTGTCCGAAACCGGGTCTGGGCCTCCTGCATTTCCTCGCGCTGGTGGCGCATGTCATCGGGCATGCGGCGCAAGGGATGGTCGATCAGGCCCTCGTCGACCGGCCAACCGCGCACAACGGAACGGTAGGTCTTGCGCAAACCCTCACCTGCTTCGAAGGCTTGGCCCATTGCTCGGGCGGTCTGAGCGTCCAGGGCGAACAGCAACACGCCGCTGGTGCCCTTGTCCAGGCGATGCACCGGCCAGACCGGCCGACCAAGCTGGTCGCGCAGCATCTGCAGCGCAAAGCGGGTCTCGCCCGCGTCCAGGCCGGTGCGGTGTACCAGCAGTCCTGGCGGCTTGTCCACCGCCACGAGATAGTCGTCGCTGTAAAGAATCGAGAGCATTACGGGAGTATCGTAGCCTGCGGCGGTGCTTCTGAGCTAGCACTCAGGGGATAGTGATTTCGATAGACGCAGGATCGCTTTTTGAGCGTGCAAATTGAAGTTGGGCTGCTTGATTTCGAAACGCCCCAAGTACCGCGGTCATACAGTGAGCCCAGGTTCCGCCCTCACCCATGCCTCGGAACGACACACCTGGCCTATTCACGATACGTCGTTTATCATCAAACCAAGGTGGGCATTGAAACTCCTGTCCCCTGTGACCTGAATTGTTAGATGTTGTCGCTATTATGTTTCTTCGGAGGATCTTGGATGCCTAAAGTCGTGGTTCGCGCCTTTGCCTGTTCCCTGGATGGTTTCGGAGCCGGCCTTCAACAAAGCGAGTCCGAACCTTTCGGCAAAAACGCGTTCCAGATCATGGACTGGTTCACCCCCACCCAAACCTTCCAGTCCATGGTCGGAGGCGAGAAGGGCAGCACGGGGCTGGACGACAGCTACGCGGCCAAGGCCTTCGAGGGCGTGGGCGCCTCCATCATGGGCCGCAACATGTTCAGCCCCCTTCGCGGCCCCTGGGCCGACGAGGACTGGAAGGGCTGGTGGGGTGACGAACCGCCCTTCAAGCACCCGGTCTTCGTGATGACGCACCATCCCCGGCCCACCCTGGAATTCGAGAACGGCACCTCCTTCCACTTCGTCAACGGCTCGCCGGAAGAGGTCCTGAAGCTCGCCCAGGCCGCAGCCGGCGGCAAGGACGTCAAGGTCAACGGCGGCGTCTCTACGGTCCGAGCCTTCTGGAAAGCCCGGCTCCTCGACGAACTGCACCTGGTCATGGCGCCGGTTTTCGTGGGGGAGGGCGAGCGGCTCTTGGGCGGTCTGGGGGTGGAGAAAGACTACCAGGTGGCCGGCTTCGAGGCTTCCGAAGCGGCCGTGCATTACCGGATCGTCAAGAAACACTCGGTGTAGTGTTCCCAGGCATGGGTGAGAGTTGCCCCCTCATCCTCAAGCCTGTTTCCTTCCGCCGAGGGCGATACACGTTGCCCTCGGTGTCTTGAATCCAAGCGCCCCGTGCATCCGCCTACTGACTAAACCTATTTAGAACAGACCCAAGTCACCGGCTGATCGCAAATTGAGCGTCGTGAGAAAATGACAAAGAAAGACGGCCAGCCTGTAGAATCCAGGCTGGCCGTCTATTTTATCCTCTGGCGAGGAGTCGGAGCGGCGGGAGTGCTACCCCACCATTTACCACCCGATGCGGATCACCTGCCTTAGAGCTTCAGGTTTCTTTGGTGCCGCATCTCGAGGCTAAGAGCAGCGGAATCGGTCTTCAGAGGCTTCCCCGCAGTTACTTGACTGCGTTCAGGCGCTCTTCCAGGCGATCCCACGTTTCGGTAATGCCCTGCAGCATCCCCATTTCCATGACGGTCTTGAGGGCTTCTGCTGAGACATATTCCCCGCGGCTCACGAGCTTCGTCTTGCCGCCGAGGTCGATAAATTCAAGCGTCACCTCGGTCGACGGCATAGCAGGGTTCTCATTGCCTTCAGCATCCGAGAAGTAATCGACGTAAACAATCTTCTCAGGCTCGACGATTTCCTTGTAGATCGCTTTGCCCCAAGATTCCATCCCGAAGAATTGGCCCTGGTTTTGATCGACGCACTTCATGCAATAGTGCCAGACGCCACCCGGCCGAAAGTCGACGGTGCAAACCGGAATCTCCCAGCCGCGCGGTCCCCACCAACGCTTGAGATGCTCGGGGTCCTGATACATCTTGAAAACGAGCTCGCGCGGCGCGTTGAAAACACGCTCGAGTACAAGGACCTTATCGCTCTCCACTCGCGATTCCATGACGCTGCTGGACATTGGTAATTCCTCCTCCACGTTTGAGTGAGCCTAGGGGTGTTCTCTGCTCTGAACTTCTTGTAAGTAAGCGTCCAGATTGTCCATACGATCTTCCATGAGGCGCCGGAATGAATTCACCCAAGAATCCAGCGCTTGGAAGGGTTCAGGTTTAAGTCGATAGATCCGGCGATTGCCTTCGGCCTTCACTATCAAGATCCCGTTGTCGCTAAGCACTTTCAAATGCTTTGACGCTTGTGGCTGGCGAAGCCCCAACCGCTCGGCGATTTCCCCCACGGTTAGGGGGCCGTCGCGTAGGAGCTCGACGATGTGCATGCGATTAGGCTCGGCCAAAGCGCTCAGCGTCGTCATCGTCACGCCAGGATTTTTCCTCGACATGTGGTTCACCTCATGACGCCCTGATCGATGGAATGGAATCCCACCCTCCCGAAGGCATCTTCCTGGTGTATCGAATATACTTTCACGAGAATATTCCTGTCAAGGAATATTTTGAATTCAAAAAACTCTCTTGGTACGAGTCAGCGATCGGGTCGGCGAATCCAGTATCGAATGCGAGGGTCGGGGATGGGTATGGGGTCGCAAGGATGCATGGGGTCACTGCCGCGAAGTGGTTTCCAAGTTTGAGCGAAACCGGGCGGACGAAGGCAAAGACGGCTTGCCTGTAGAAGCCAGGCAGGCCGTCTCAGTTGATTTACTCGATGCTTGTGGCATCCTGGATGTCGTTCTGAGCGGCGGGACGGTCAACCCGAGAGACACCTTGCATGCCACAAGGGCTATCGATTTGGTTAATGAATTGCTTCTAGAGGCTGTACGGAAAGGCTAGCGGAAGCTGGTCAAAATGGCTGAAGTAAGATGGCCCCATATGGGGCCATCTTACTGTTCATGAAAGCGTACGAGCTCGTCCTGCGTGAACAGATCATCGCCGCCTACTACGACGAAGGTGGCACGTATAAGGATGTCGCTGATCGCTTCGGCGTGAGCGTTAGCGCCGTGCGAGACTTCCTCCGCCGCTACCGTGAAGAAGGGGACGTCTCTCCGAAACCTCACGGGGGCGGTCAGCGACCAAAACTCAAGGAATCCGAACGTGAGGTCCTGCGCCAGCTCAGGACGGAAGCCCCCATGCTGAGCATTGAGGCCTTGAACGTGAAGTTCCTCGAGGCCACTGGCACGACGATTAGTAGCCAGACCGTGTGGCGGGAGCTCAAGAAGTTGGGGTTCTCGACCGCTCCGATTCCTCGCAAGAAACAAAGCGAGCCACGTCCGCCATTCTCAAAGCAATCGAGAACCCACCGATGCAGGCAACGGTCTCCTGCTCCTGGACCCGGGCGTGATCAGGCCTATCCCAGTGATCTCACGGATGCGGAGTGGGCGGTGCTCGAACCCTTGATTCCGCAGGCCAAATCGGGCGGACGTCCGGCGGAATGGCCGAAACGAGAGATCGTCAACGCGATCCTCTACGTCTTGCGCGCTGGGTGCTCCTGGAGGATGCTGCCGCACGATTTTCCGCCCTACACCACGGTCTACGACTACTTCCGAGCGTGGCGGGACCAGGGGCTCTGGGAGCGGATCAACGCCGTGCTCGCTCAACGCCTGAGAGTCCTCGCCGGAAAGAACCCCGACCCCACGGGAGCCGTCGTCGATAGCCAATCGGCGAAGACGACCGAAAAAGGGGGGCCCGGGGTTACGACGGAGCCAAGCAGCTATCTGGCAGGAAGCGTCACCTTGCGGTGGACACCACGGGGTTATTGATCAAAGCCCACGTCCATCCCGCCAATCAGAACGACCGTGAAGGCGCTCGGTGTCTGTTGTCTCGTCCAGCTGAAAGATTGAGGCGGCTCCAGGTGCTCTGGGTGGACCAAGGATACTCGGGTGCGCCATTCGTCACCTGGATGCAAGGCGCGTTCCCAGGCTGCGAGGTCAGGGTGACGACCCGGCAGCATCCCCATACCTGGATCGGTGCGGATGACGGCAAGGTGGAATTGTCTCGTCCTGATTTCGAGATCCTGCCTCGCCGTTGGGTTGTGGAGCGCACATTTGCCTGGTTAGGAAGAAACCGAAGGCTCAGCAAGGACTACGAGGGCCTCCCCGAAACCGAGGAGGCCCTCATCTACATGGCCATGGTCAATCTAATGCTTAGGAGGATCGCCTGAGGAGCTTTCCGTACAGCCTCTAGGATGAGTTCCCTTTGGGAAAGAGTGCCTCATTGGGAATTAGAATGTGGCTCGCCTGTTCGTCAGAGGTGTGATCGGACGAGGGCTTCCAACTCATCGATAGATGCGCCAAGGTCTGGCAGCTTGTCGTCATTTCGATAGCGATCCAAATCGGCAAGGTGCTTGAGGAGCCCCCGCAAGTGCTTTGTCACCCCGTCTTGGTCAGGATGGGGACAGCACGAACACGTTAGGTGACCATAGTCGTGCCACAGCCACTGCAACCTTCCGGAGATGTACCAGTCTCGGGAAAGTAGATCTTCGGGGTCAAGTGCAATTGCCAGTTCGAACAGCTCAAGAGCGCTATCCGGGAGCCCGTTCGCGACCAGAAGTGCGTGTACTTCATGGTTGTGCTCAAGCTGGCCAAGCCACCTCACGGCCCGAGGGTTGTTGGACTTTGCTTCCGGAATCAACAGCTTGACAAGGTGCAGAGTTAGCGGGTGTCTGAGCTTGAAGGCCGGTTGTTGGGAGTGAGCCAGTACGACGCTGCAAAAGTTTTCCGCCCAAGCCTGTTGCTGCACCAATGGTTGCGATGTTAGCTCTTGAAGGAAAGCATCCAGCGTCACTTTCCAGGCGCGCTTGTCATTGCGAGCTTCGCGTTCAAGGTAATCGCGCCAGAGTTGGGCTGTGCGGTCTGACAACCCTGTTCCAAGCATCGTGATGTCTGATCTCGATGAAGCTGTCATAGAGTTTTAATTCCTCTAAGGTCTGTTTTCGAACCCGATGTGACCAGGTTCCCGAAAGTCGGGTTAGCCAGAACTCTATAACCGCGGAAAAAGAAAGACGGCCAGCCCGTAGAAGCCAGGCTGGCCGTCTATTCTATCCTCTTGCGAGGAGTCGGAGCGGCGGGATTCGAACCCACGACCCCCACTACCCCAAAGTGGTGCGCTACCAAGCTGCGCTACGCCCCGAAATTATGTTTCGGAAATTTGTTAACCATTTAGTTAACTGGGGTTATGCTTGGTTTGACCAAGCAAATTGAATATAACAAACTGACCCACGATTGGCAAGGGGGAAGTTCGTGGGAAAATGAGAAAACATCTCGCCTTGCGGGATCCTATCGGCGGAAACCCTTACGCACAGAGGGCCGGGGGCAATCAAATCCCAAAGACCGCTTCCCCCAGCAGTTCGGCTTGCTCCCCTGGTGCCAGGATGCGCACCCTCACGTCCGCGATGGAGAGAGGCTTGGTTGCCGCTGGGCGCCCCATCGGGCGCACGAGCGTCACCGTGCCCTGGCCGCTAACCTCTGCCCGCCCATCCGGCGTCACGACAAGGGCCGTCTTTGGCTCGAGGCCAATTCCCAGGACGGGCGAACGGTGCACGGTCGCTTCGACCAGGCGCCCGAAGCCCCCTCGATCCGTGAAGTGGGCATCGACAACGGCACTTTCGAGCAGGCCAAAGCCCGCTCCAAGCATTGGATGGAAGGTCGCCTTCTCGTTGCCGAGGATCGCAAGGTCGCCCCAGACCATGGCCCCGCTTCCCATCCCCGCGATGACGGCGCCACGCCGCCAAGCGCCTTGCAGCGCGCCTTGCCACGAAGGCTTGCTCAGCGTTTTCAGGATCTTGCGGGGATCGCCTCCCGGCAGGAAGAAGCCTGTCGCCTGGTGGAAGGTGGCCGCCTGAGCCGCACTTGGTTCGCCAGTGGGGATGACGACTTGCACATCCCTGGCCCCGAGCCGCTTGAAGTAGGTCTGGTAGGTCTTGCCGACGGTTCCAGGGGCTTCCGAAGCCGCCGGCACGATGACCAGGCGCGCCCTGTCACCACCTGCGAGTTGCAAGATTCGACGCCCAATCGCCTCTTGGTCCGCACCGTCGCTCATGAGGACGAAGGGCCCTCCTGCAAATGCGCGGCGTGGCGCCTCAGCAGCCTGCATGGGGTGAGCCGCCGAGACCAGGCAAAGGGCGCAGGCGATCGCAACTGCTGGACGCATGAAAACCTCCTGTCACGCGGGTTCGACGCCGCGAAGGCAGGTCCAGGATAAGAGAGGAATGTGCCGTCCGTGTTGCAGGGAGCGAGGCCAGAGATTACATCGGCTTTCGCGCCAGGTGAGAACGCGCTTACGGTTTCGGTGGCCAGGGGGCCGGCAGAGCAGGGGCATGGCCATCGCCGCCCCAAGGGGTGCGCGTCGGCTTGGGCGACGGGCGCCGGGTAGGTGCAGGGGACGGGGTGGCGCTCGGCGGTGACGGCGTCGGCGAAGGCGCTTCGGTATCCATGGTCAGGGCCGTCCCGAGGCGCGTGCCGATCGCCTCCGGGTCCTGGCTTGTGCCTGCCAGGGCCTGTCCCGCGAGCCGATCGGCCGTCTGAGCGACTTGGCGCATCAAGGCATTGGCGGTCGCGAGTTCTTGGAACTGAGCATCGAAGCTTTGGCCGGCTCTCTCGGTCGTTCGCGTGTCGAGCTGCTTCAGGACGCGGGCGAGCTTGGGACGTGGCACGCCGGCGAAGCCCGCCCCGAAGGTCACACGCTCGGCTTCGCCTACCGAGAGGGCCCCCGCGAGCGGCGCGACGGTGCTGCCTGCCGAGAGGGTGCGGGTGCCGGGGACCATCGGCTGGGTGGTGGTGGCGATCAGGCCAAAGATACGCCCCCAGGCGTCTTTCACCACGACTTGCAGCAAGACGGGTTGCGAGGCAGGAGGGAGCGCCAGGCTGAAGCGGCCCTCGGGGCTGGTGCGCGCTTGCGCGAGCACGCGGCCGCTTGCCGGATCGATCGCTTCGACGGTCTGCACGTCGGGCAAGGTGGTTGCAATCCCTCGGGCGTCGAGCGGCTTCAGGGGGATGCTGTTGGTAAAGGGCGTGCTCTGGGTGAAGGGGGTGCCGTTGGTGAAGGCGGGAGGCAGCACGACCTGACCCTCGATGTGACCGGCACCGCTCGGTGGGGTGGCTGTCGGTTGACCGCAGGCGCCGAGGAACAGCAGGGTGAGTAACCCGTAACCGAGGAAATGTGCCTGTTTCACCGGCTCGCTTCCCTTGTCGCGAGGCGTGCTTCGAGGGCGAGAGCCTCGACGCGCTCAGGCTTGGCGCCCAGTTGCTCGAACTCATGCAAGGCCAGCATCAGGCTCTCGCGGGCGCGATCGCGCTGCTTGCGCGCGAGTTGCAGGTGGGCGGTCTCCAGGTGGCCTCGGGCGATCTCGAAGCGTGAGCCCACGTGCTCCAAATGGTTGAGCGCGAGCCCGAGAGCCTCTTGTGATTCGCTCAGATTGCCCGCGAGTCGCTCCAGGCGCGCGAGCAACAGGTGAGCGGCGCCCTGCTGGAGGACGTTGCGGGTGCGGCGGGCGTCTTCCAGTGCCTGGCGCAGCTGCTGCCGCGCTTCGTCGGTCTCGCCCGCAACCATCAGGGCCTGCGCGAGCCCGATGAGCCCCTCGGTCCTCAGCTCGGCCGCGCCTGAGACCTCGATGAGCCGCAGCCCGCGCCGGAAGCCCTCGATCGCCTCGGGGATCTTGCCCGCTCGTAGCCAGGCGCACGCGAGCGCGCAGCGCGAGGCGCCGGACCCGAAGCGATCACCGAGCTGGTTGCGCAGCGCGAGTGCGCGGGCGTGGTGGGCTTCGGCCTCGCGGAAGTCACCCCGGTTGGCCGCGAGGTTCCCCAGGTTGTTCTCGAGCGACGCCTCGCGATCGGGAAGCTTCAGCTTGCGGTAGTAGCCGAGGCTCTCGTGGTAGCAGCGATCCGCTTCCTCCCAGTCGCCCCGATCCAGATGGACGTTGCCCAGGTTGTTGAGGCTCGCCGCCTGGCCTGCGAGGTCGTTGGCCTGCTTGCGCTGAGCGAGGGCCGCGGCGTGGGCCCCGAGCGCTTCGTCCAGGCGCCCGAGACGGTAGAAGTTGATCCCGCGCAGGCTGTGCGCGAGGCCTTCGAGGGCCGGGTTCGCCTCGCTGCCGAGGGTGCGCTGGGCCTCGGCGCCGAGATCGAGGCTGGTCGGGTAGTTGCCCAGGTAGTGGTAGACCCAGGCCTGGTCCAGCGACAGCTTGGCGCGCTCGGCGGCGGTGAGGGCCTGGGCGAGCTCGCGGCTGGCCACCCCGAAGTGGGTGAGCGCCCCGGCGAAGTCGCCGCGCGCCATGCATAGCTCCGCGAGCAGCCGCGAGAGCACGCCGAGGGCCAGCTCGCGCCGGCAACTGCCGCGGCGCAGGTGGGCCTGGGAAACGCCGTGGCGCAGGGCGACGCCCTTCTCGTCGATGCTCTTGCCTTCCAGCTCTTGCCGCAGGGCAGCCTCGAGGCTCTGGACGTCTGCGATCTCGCGATCGATGAAGGCGCTGATGAGTGGTCTCATGCGCGTTTTGAGCAAGCAGTAATCGTCAGGATGGCCATAGGACGCCATTCTAAACCGGCGATGCGGTCCAAAAAAAGAGACGACTAGGCCTTATTTTTGCAGAGGGTTAGATCAGCAGGTCGAGCAGCAAGCCCCGGATCTCGTTGATGGAGGCGGCGATGTCGATGGCTTGCGCCTGTCCGTTCAGGATGCTGTCGGTGAGCGCGGCGAGCTTGTCGTCCAATTGCTTGAGGATCAGCAGCGTCCGGTTGCGCCGGTCGGTGCGCTTCTCCATCTTGCCGAGCTTGTCGTTGATCGACTTGAGGAAGCGTCGGATCGCGTCGCGGAAGTGCGCCACGTGCGCGGGGGTCGGGCTCTTGAGCAGCAGCTTGGCCTGCGTGTCCACGTCGGCGATGAAGGCCTCGACGCTCTGGGGCTGCTGGGCCGAGCGGGTGGCCTCGAACTGCTGGGCGAAGGTGCCCAAGGGGTTCGCCGCGCGCGCCGAGCCAGGCCCGAGCGGGCCGAGGCCCTTGCCGGGCTCGTTGGGAAACATTTCGCCGATGCGGATCATACCGGGCATATACCCTGAATCCCTGTTAAGGATTCGCAAAGGACTATCGCTTGTTTTGAACCGCGCGAATTTGCTAGGATCGAGCTTCCCCATTCCGTTCGAGAGGTTGCCATGTCCCAGCTTGCGCTGATGTCTCCGTTGCTTCAGGGCCTCAATGCCGATCAGGCGGCGGCCGTGACGACGATCAACGGCCCCGTGCTGGTCATCGCTGCTCCCGGTTCGGGCAAGACCACGGTCCTGACCCGGCGCCTGGCCTACCTGCTCCAGAACGGGGTGCGCCCCGAGCAGATCCTGGCGGTGACCTTCACCAAGAAGGCCTCCACCGAGATGACCCAGCGCCTGGCCAAGCAGATCGGCTCCAAGGACATCGCGAGCCGCATGACGGTGGCGACCTTCAACTCACTGGGCCTCAAGCTGCTCGAGGGCAACTACCGGCGTCTCGGCTACACCGTGGACAAGCCGCACCTCTTGCTCGAAGGCACCCAGCGCGCCCTGTTCGACGTCCTGTTGCGCGAGCAGGACGCCATGGACATCAAGTACGAGGAGCTGGGCGCCTACATCTCGCTGGCGAAAGCCACCCTCACCGAGCCCAACCGGGTCAACCGCCTCTCGGCGGACCCCAACGAGGCGCGGATGGCGGACCTGTACAAGGCCTACCAGCTCCGCCTGATGCAGCAGAACCTCATCGACTTCGACGACCAGATCCGGCTGTCGGTGGACCTCTTGCTCACCCAGGACGACGTGCGCCGCGAGATCCAGGCGCGCTACACCCACGTGCTGGTCGACGAGTACCAGGACACCAACCGCGCCCAGTACACCCTCTTGCGCCAGCTCTCCGCTCCCCAGGACAACCTCTTCGCCGTGGGTGACGACGCGCAGGGGATCTACGGCTTCCGCGCCGCCGACATCGACAACATCCTGAGCTTCACCCGGGACTACCCGCAGGCCAAGTCGATCTACCTGGAAACCAACTACCGCTCGACGCCAGGCATCATCAAGCTCGCCAACAACCTGATCGCCTTCAACGCCAAGCAGATCAAGAAGACCATCAAGGCGGCGCGCACCAAGGACGGTCAGCGGATCCGCAACCTCAAGGTGCTCGACCAGTTCAACGAGGCCTCGGCCATGATCGAGGCCATCAAGGAGCTCTTCCTCGAAGGCACGCCGCCCGAGGAGATCGCCGTCCTCTACCGGACCCACGCCCAGGCCCTGCCGATCATCTCGGCGCTGGTCGAGGCCGAGATCCCCTTCGTGGTGAAGAAGAGCGGCAGCTTCTACGACCAGGCCGAGATCCAGGACATGCTCAACTTCCTGCGCTTGGCCCTGCCCAAGCCCCACCCGCTCGTCGAGGTGGCCTTCGAGGGCCTGCTGCGGCGCCTGGGGGTCTCCAAGGACGCCATGTCCATCCTCAAGGTCGAAGCCGAGCGTCGGGAAGGCTCCCTGTGGGCCGCTGCGGAGCTTGCGGATCGCCTGCCTTTGGGCAGCATCCAGCAGCGCAACCTCGTGATCCACGCGATCCGGATGGTGGTCGGCTGGCGCCAGTACCGGGGCCCCATCGCGGATTTGGTGCTCAAGATCCTCGAGCAGACCCGCTACCGCGACACCCTGCAGGGCAAGAAGGGCGAGCAGGCCCGCCAGAAGCTCGACTGCCTCTCAACCTTCCACGAGCAGGTGTCGCGCTGGGCCCCCAAGAGCCTCTACGACTTGTTCAACACCATCGACCAGCAGATGCGGCCCAAGAAGGCCAAGAAGAACGAGGCCGTCCAGCTGCTGACCATCCACTCGAGCAAGGGCCTGGAGTGGGATGCGGTCTTCGTGATCGGCATGGAGGAGGCGACCTTGCCTTACCAGGTCGCGCTCGACGAGGGCAACCTCGCCGAGGAGCGGCGCCTCTGCTACGTGGCCATCACCCGCGCGCGCCGCTTCCTGCAGCTCAGCCACTGCCATGAGCGCAGCAGCTTCGGTCAGAAGAAGTCCGTGGTGCCGAGCCGCTTCCTCAACGAGATGATGAGCGGCCCCAAGGCGACGTGAGCGCGATAGCAGCTTGACGGGATGGGCGTCCTTCCGGTACGCTCAACCGCAGAATCCCTGGATGAAGGGGAGTAGCCGCCGGTTTTAGCCGGACGATGGGGCCGACAAGCCCGGGGCTCAAACGCCCTCGGTCCTATCGACGAGATAACACTGTCTCGGGAGCAAGACCTTCGCCGTTGCGTGCCGATTGCACGCAAGGCGAGTCTTGCTCCCTTTTTTGTTGCGGAGGTCGTGTGGATATCATTTTAAGCTTGTTCTGGGTCTTGCTCTCGATGGGCGGCATCATCCTCGCTTGCGAGGCCTTCACCAACGCCATCGAGTGGTTCGGCAAGAAGCTCAACCTCTCGGAGGGCGCGGTCGGTAGCGTGCTCGCCGCCGTCGGTACGGCCCTGCCCGAGACGATCATCCCGATCATCGCGATCGCAGGTGCCTGGTTCGCCAAGGACGCCGGCGGGACTCATGCCGGGACCGACATCGGTATCGGCGCCATCGTGGGCGCTCCCTTCATGCTGGGGACCCTCGCCCTCTTCATCACGGGTGCTGCCATCGTGGTCTTCACCCGTCAGGGCCGCCGCGACGAGAAAGTCCTCGCCGACACCAAGGTCATGAAGCGCGACCTGCGCTTCTTCCTGATGACCTACCCCGCGATCATCCTGGCGTCGTTCATCCCGAGCCACGCCGTCAAGGTGGCCCTGGGCTTCGTCCTCTTGGGTCTCTACGGCTACTACGTCTACAAGACCCTGCAGGAGCCCGGCGAGCTCGGCGATAACATCGCCCCGCTGTACTTCTACCGCAAGGGTGAGCCCAAGCTCGGGGTGGTGGTCGCCCAGATCATCTTCAGCTTGCTCGGCATCATGATCGGCGCCCACTTCTTCGTCCACGAGATCGGCCACCTGGCCCATGCCTTCAACATCTCGCCCCTGATCCTCTCGCTGGTCGTCACGCCCATCGCCACCGAGCTGCCCGAGAAGTTCAACAGCGTCATGTGGGTCCGGGTCAAGAAGGACACCCTCGCTTTGGGCAACATCACCGGCGCGATGGTCTTCCAGAGCTGCATCCCCGTCGCCGTGGGCCTGTGGCTGACCCCCTGGGAGCTCGGCCGCGACAGCCTGTTCAGCGCGGCGATCGCCGTTATCGCCGCCGCCGTCCTCTACTGGGAGGTCTCCCGCAAGAAGGGCATCACGGCCTTCTCGCTGATGCTCGGGGGGCTGTTCTACGCGGCCTTCTTGATCGGGGTCTTCGTCTTCAAGATCTAGCGCGCTGGATCGCTTCCCATCCGACGGGATGAATCGGCCCCACCTGCGGGCTGATTCATCCCTGTTTTTATGAGGCAAGAGGGATCTCGGGAAAGCAGGGATGGTAGAATAAGCCTGGGTTGTAGGTTGGGTGCCCCGCCCCTCAAGCCGTTCCCTCAAGAAAGCTGCCAACAGTCGCTATGAAAAGCTCCCGCATCGCCGGTTTCTACCGCCTCTCCGTCGATGAGCGCATCGACAAGCTCGCCGAGACTTACGAGTTGACGCGCGAGGAGATCGACGCGCTGCGATCGCATGGCGCCCTGAACATGGCCGATGCCGACAAGATGGTCGAGAACGCGGTGGGCATCTACTCGCTGCCCATCGGGGTCGCGCTGAACTTCCTCATCAACGAGAAGGAATACATCGTGCCCATGGCCATCGAGGAGCCCTCGGTGGTCGCCTCCTGCTCGTACATGGCCAAGCTCGTCCGCGAGGGCGGCGGTTTCCGCGCGGGCAGCACCCGGCGCGTGATGATCGGCCAGATCCAGGTGGTAGGCTGCAAGGACTTCCGCGCGGCCAAGAACGCGGTGCTCGGCGCCAAGGACGACCTGATCTCGGCGGCGAACGCCTTCTCGCCCAACATGGTCAAGCGCGGCGGCGGCGCCATCGACCTCGAAGCGCGGATCCTCAACGACAATCCGCTCTCGGCCTACAGCACCATGCTGGTCCTGCACCTGATGATCGACACCCAGGACGCCATGGGCGCCAACACCATCAACACGATGGTCGAGGGCATCGCCCCCATCGTCGAGCAGCTGACCGGCGGCAAGGTCCACCTGCGCATCCTCTCCAACTACACCGACACCTGCATGGCCTGGGCCACCTGCAAGATCCCCGCCAAGGTCCTCGAAACCGACGAGTTCTCGGGCGAAGAGGTCGTGGACGGCATCGTGAAGGCCTACGAGTTCGCCGCCTCTGACGTCTATCGCGCGGTGACCAACAACAAGGGCGTCATGAACGGCATCGACGCGGTCGTGATCGCAACGGGCAACGACTGGCGCGCCATCGAGGCCGGTGCCCACGCCTACGCCGCCAAGGACGGGATCTACGGCCCCATGGCCCACTGGTCCAAGGACGAAGAGGGCAATCTGGTCGGCAAGATCGAGCTGCCGATGCCGGTGGGCATCGTGGGCGGGTCGATCCAGATGCACCCCATGGCCCAGGTCGCGCTCAAGTTCCTGCGCGTCCGCACTGCCCGCGAGCTGGCCGAGGTGACCGTGGCGGTCGGCCTCGCCCAGAACATGGCGGCGCTGCGGGCCCTTGCGACCGTGGGCATCCAGAAGGGTCACATGGCCCTGCACGCCCGCTCGGTGGCGGTCACCGCCGGCGCTCGCGGCGAGCTGGTCGAGGTCATCGCCCAGGCCCTGGTCGAGGCCAAGGACATCAAGGTGGCCAAGGCGGCCGAGCTGCTCGCGCGGTACGAGGCAAAGGGCGCCCTCTGATGAGCGCCCCTGCCGAAAAGGCCCGCGCGCACGCCCCAGCCAAGGTCATCCTGGCCGGCGAGCATGCGGTGGTCCACGGCCATCCCGCCGTCGCTCTGCCCTTCCCCGCCATCATGGCGGCGGGCGAGGCGCGCCCGGCGAGCTCGGGCGTGACCATCCGCTCGGATCGCTACCCGGACCTTGCCGCCCGCCTGAACCTGGACGGGACCGAGTACGCTCCCACCGCGCGTCCCCTGCAGCCGGTGGCCGAAGCGGTGCGCGGCGCGCTGGAGGCGCTTACCCGGCTCGGTGGTGATCTCAAGCCCTTCGAGCTCGTGCTGTCGAGCGGTATCCCGGCGGGGGCCGGTCTCGGCAGCAGTGCTGCGATCGCCGTCGCCGCCATCCGTGCCACCTTCTCCTTCCACGGCCGCACCGTGCCGCCGTCGCTGCTGAGGATGCTTGCGACCAAGGCCGAGGCGATCGCCCACGGCACCTCGTCGGGCCTCGACCCGACGACGGTGGCCGCCGAGGGACCGATCCGTTTCGTGCGCGACCACGCCCCGATCGACCTGGAGGTCCAGGAGCCCTTCGGCCTGGTCGTGGCCGACTCGGGCCAATCGAGCGGCACGGGCCGCATGGTGGCCCAGGTCAAGGCCGGCATCGAGGCGGATCCCGCCCGGCGCGAGGCGCTGAATACCCTCGGTGAGGTGGCCGATCTGGTCGCCGAGCTGCTCGAATGCGGTGACATCCCGGCGCTCGGCCGCGAGCTGAGCCGCGCCCACGACTTGCTGGCTCGGCTCGGCGTCAGCACGCCGCGCCTGGATGCCATGGTCCGCGCGGCCTGCGAGGCGGGTGCCTTCGGCGCCAAGCTCTCCGGCGCGGGCGGCGGCGGGTGCGCGATCGCCCTGGCGCCGATTTCGCAGCTGGGCGAGGTGGCCCAGGCCATGATCGAGGCAGGGGCCGTGACCGCCTGGCCGACGCAGTACTTGATTGAAAGGGATGCCCCCCGATGAACCCCATCGAAGCGCGCAAGGAAGACCACATTCGCGTCAGCCTGGAAGAGGACGTCCAGGCCCGCTCGGTCCGTACCGGCTTCGACCGCTACGTCTTCATCCACCAGGCGCTCCCCGAGCTCGACTTCGCCGAGATCAGCACCGAGACGAAATTCCTCGGCCGCACCTTCGCAGCCCCCTTGCTCATCTCCTCGATGACCGGCGGCCTCGAGCGGGGACGGACCATCAACCGCAACCTGGCCCAGGCGGCCCAGCGGATGAACGTGCCCATGGGCCTCGGGTCCCAGCGCATCACCCGGGAGCGTCCCGAGACGCTCGATAGCTTTCTGGTCCGCGACGTGGCCCCGGACGTCTTCCTCATCGGCAACGTGGGGGCCGTCCAGCTCAACTACGGCTTCGACGTCGAGACCTGCCGCGAGCTGGTCCGCTCGGTGGGGGCGGATGCGCTCTACCTGCACCTCAACCCCTTGCAGGAGGTGGTGCAGCCCGAGGGGGACACCAACTTCAAGGGCCTCCTGCCCAAGATCGAGACCCTCTGCCGCGAGCTGGGCGTGCCCGTCCTCGCCAAGGAGGTCGGCAGCGGCATCGCCCCCGACACGGCTCGACGTCTGGTCGAAGCCGGCGTGGCGGCCATCGACGTGGCCGGTACCGGTGGCACCTCGTGGGCGGCCATCGAGGGCCTGCGGGCCACCTCGAACGTGGCGCGCTCCCTCGGCGAGCTCTTCCGGGACTGGGGCCTGCCCACCAGCGAATCGCTCAAGCTCTGCCGCCGCGAATTGCCCGACACGCCCCTCGTCGCCTCGGGCGGGATCCGCACCGGCCTGGACGTGGCCAAGGCCCTCGCCCTGGGGGCCGACCTCGCGGCCACGGCCCATCCTTTCCTCGAAGCGGCCACCACGTCGAGCGAGGCGGTCGAGGCGGTGATCCATCGCCTCGTGACCGAGCTCAAGGTCGTGATGTTCTGTCTCGGCTGCCGCACCATCGACGAACTCCGGCGGACCGACCGCCTCCGAGAGGTTTCCTGATCCATGCCTTCAAACGCCACCGCCCGGGCTTGCTCCAACATTGCGCTGGTCAAGTACTGGGGCAAGCGCCAGGCGGCGCTGAACCTGCCCGTCAACGGCTCCATCTCCATGACCCTCGACGGGATGCACACCACCACCACCGTCACCTGGGACGACGCGCTTGCCCATGACGAAGCCGAGCTGAACGGCTCGGTCGTCGCGGGTGAGGCCCTCGACAAGCTCTCTGTTTTCCTGGATCGGGTCCGCGAGCGCTGGGGCGAGAGCCCTCGGGCGCGCATCGTGACGACGAACAACTTCCCCACTGCGGCGGGCCTTGCCTCGTCGGCCTCGGGCTTCGCGGCCCTCGCCCTCGCCGCCACCGCGGCGGCGGGCCTCGACCTCGGCCCCCGGGAGCTTTCGATCCTGGCGCGCCAGGGCTCGGGATCCGCGAGCCGGTCGATCTTCGGGGGCTTCGCCGAGTGGAAGCGCGGCGAGCGTGAGGACGGCACCGACTCGTACGCTGAGCAGATCCTCGAGCAGGACGCCTGGGACGTGCGGATGCTGGTGGCGGTCCTCGCCCCCGGCCCCAAGTCCGTATCGAGCCGGGCGGGCATGACCCGCACCGTCGAGACCTCGCCCATGTACCCGGCTTGGGTCCAGACGGTGGGGGCGGATCTCGACGCCATGCGCGAGGCGATCGCCGCGCGGGACCTCTTCCGGGTGGGTGAGATCGCCGAGGCCAACTGCCTCAAGATGCACGCCACCATGCACACGACGCTGCCTGCGATCCTCTACTGGCAGCCGACCACCGTCGCCCTCATGCACCGGGTCATGGCCCTGCGCGCCGAGGGCTTGTCCTGTTACTTCACCATCGACGCGGGGCCCAATGTGAAGGTCCTCTGCGCCCCCGCCGACGCCGAGCGCCTCGCCAAGGAGCTTGCGGCCGTGAGCGGGGTGCAAGAGGTCCTCACCTGCCGCCCCGGACCTGGAGCCTATCTGCTTTGAACGTGAAAAGCATCGTCGCCACCGCCCCCGGCAAGCTGGTGCTCGCCGGGGAGTATGCCGTCCTCTCGCCCGGCGAGCCCGCTGTGGTCGTCGCCGTGGAGGCCCGCATCACCGTGCGCGTTACCCCGGCTGCCGCTTATTCCTTTAGCTCGGAGTCGCTCGGCCTTTTCGACCTGCCGGTCCGCTACGAGGGCGATCGCTGGGTGCCGGAGAGCGGACCTGCGCCCAAGGTGGCCTTCGCCGCCACCGCCGTCAACGTGGCGCTCGCCTATCTGCGGGACAAGGGCCTGCCGATCGCTGCCTTCGCCCTTTCGATCGAGGGCGGGCTTGAGAGCGCCGACGGCGCTAAGTACGGCTTCGGCAGCAGCGCGGCGGTTTCGGTCGCGCTGGTGGGCGGCCTGCTGGCGGCCTTTGGTCTAGAGCCCGATGCGGCGCAGGTCTTCAAGCTCGCCGCCCTCGCCCACCACGAGGCCCAGGGCTCGGGGAGCGGCTTGGATGTGGCGGCTGCCGCCTACGGCGGGGCCATCCGCTATGTGGCCTTCGACCCGGATTGGCTCAAGGAGCGGCGCGCGGCGGCTGACTCGGTCGCTCAGCTGGTGGATGCTACCTGGCCGGTGCTTGGGATCGAGCCTCTCGGCTGGCCCGAGGACCTGGAGCTCGGCATCGGCTGGACTGGTGTTCCTGCCTCGACCTCGGCCCTCATCCGGCAGGTCGGTGAGGCGCGGGAGCGGCAGGCATCCGGGTATGCGCGCTTCTTGATCCAGAGCCGGCAGGCGACCAACTCCCTGGCGGCGGCCCTGCGCGATCGCGATGCCATGGGGGCGGTCCAGGCCCTCGGCCGGATGCGCGAGGCGATTCACGTGTTGCAGGACGCCTCGGGGGTCGCCATCGAGACGCCCGCGCTGCGCGCCTTCGCCGATGCGGCCGAGGCCGCGGGCGGAGCCGGGAAGTCCTCGGGTGCGGGCGGCGGTGACTGCGGCGTGGCTCTCTTCGCGGGAAGCGAGCCTCTGGGACGCGCCAAGGCTGCCTGGCAAGCGTCGGCGGTGGAGCCCCTCGCGGTCGGTCTCTCGCCCAAGGGGCTCATGCTCTCGAAGTAACTGCGCGGCTGCGCGAAAGGCCAGCCTGCTAAAAAGCCTCAGCCCCCGATCCCATTGGGATCGGGGGCTGAAACTTGAAGGGCCTTACACGTAGTAGTTGACGATCTGCCAGAGCTTGATGAAGGGCGCCTTGTACCAGTCCGAGTCCGAGAACTCGTAGGTTACCGACGAGTGCTGCCAGTCCGGCTCGAACAGGCGGGTCCTGAGAGCCCGGATGAGGGTCTGGTCGGTGGTCGCCACGTTCAGCTCCTGATTGTCGATCAGGGCGCGGGTGTCGGCGTTGAGCGAGCCGAACATGGCCCACTTGTCGTCGACGCCGAAGTACTTGGTGTGAACGTGGGCGTTGCCGTCCGTGCCGCTGTGGTAGAGGCGGGCCTGGCCACCGGCCTTGATGAGGGCGTTCAGCGCGATCGTGTGGAGGTTCTTGAACAGCCCGCTGCCGGACTTGCCGGGCACGATCACCCGGACTGAAACGCCGCGCTTGGCCGCGTCGTAGAGCCGATCCATCAGGCCCTGGTCGCAGAGGTACTGCTGCTCGATCAGGATTTCGCGCTGGGCGGTCTCGATGGCCTGATAAGCCGCGATCTTGGCCTCGAAGCGGCCTTCGGGCGGGCTGGTGACGAGGGTCTGGGTCCGCACCGTGCCGTACTGCTGATCGGTCTTGATGGGCTCGTACTGGAGGTTCTTGCCCTTGGCGAGCTTCCAGTCGCGGACGAACTCGGCGTGGAGCTGGGCGGCCTGGAAGCCGCGGAAGTCCACCAGGATGTCCTGGGTGGTGGTGTCGAACTCGGACATCAGGTTGACGCCGCCCGTCAGGCCGCGATCGCCGTCAGCCAGGTAGAGCTTGCGGTGGGTGATGTTGATGCCGCGGCGCTGGTCGTCCTGGCGGATGAAGCGCGGGGCGTACATGCGGAACTCGACGCCCGCCTTGGCCATCTCGGCGCCGAGCTTCGCGCCGCCCACGAACTTGCTGCCCACGTAGTCGCAGAGGAAGTAGACCTTGACGCCACGCTTGGCCGCAGCGACCACATGGGGCATCATCTGCTGGCCCATGGAGTCGTTGGCGAAGTTGAAGACCTCGATGAACAGGGTCTTCTTGGCGCCGTCGATGAGGTCCTTGAGCAGGGCGACGTTCTCTTGCGGGCCCACCGAGAGCGCAGCCGAGCTGTTCTCCTGCCACGGGTTGGGGCCGATGAGCGCCCGGCGCGGCACGTGGATCTCTTCGGTCGGTTCGTCGTTGAGCCCGAGCGGCATGCTCCCCATGCCTTCGATTGCCGCGTCATCCGAGCCCTGCAGGGCGGATGGGGCGATGAAGCCGCAGCCGGCGAGGAACAAGGACGAGGCGAGGATGATCGCGAGCTTTTTCTGTTTCAGCATGAATCCTCCATCGGGAAGATGCCGCGAGTTCTTGCGTTAAATTAACCGAATCTTAATCAAACCTTTGCGTAAAGTCAACCCATTCGTTTCGAATGCAGAACGCCCGCTCCGAATCAGGAGCGGGCGTGGTTTGGAGGGGATGAGAGGGGGCTTAGAGGCGGCCCTTGATCTCGCGCAGGGAGTCGACCAGCAATTCAAAGCCCTCGGCGATGCGGTCGTTGGCCGAGAGGAGGCCGCACTGGCCGCTCTTGCCGTCGAAAGGCTTCCAGAGCGCGCAGTTGGGGTCGCATTCGGCCTTCTGGTTCGCGTAACTCATCAACGGGCATACAGCCATTTCCAGTCGCCCCTTCCTTTTGTTATGATGCGAATAGCTCGCCTGACACGTGAGAATCAGCGCCTCGTCGCTCTCCAGGGGCGCAACCCCTGGAAATCTGCCCAAGAATAGACCAACCATCGCGCCCGGGTCAACCCGCGCCCTGTGGTCCGCCAGGCCTCGGCGGAACCGGATTGGAATCCCTCGTTTCGATGTCCGAATCGACCCCGCACGCCCCAACCGATCCCTTCTCAGACGAGCTGCTGGCCGAGCTGGTGGTGAGCGCACGCCTGATGAGCGAGCGCGAGTTGATGGCGGCGCGCGCGCGGGTGTCGTCGGGGGATGCGGGCGATGCGATCCCCTTCACCCACGCCTTCGTCGCCGACCCGATGACCAACGGCCTGGTGGCCCTGGTGCCTGGGACCCAGGAGGTCGGCGCGCGCATCTCGCTGGGCGAGGAGGCCCCCCCGCCGGATCTCGCCGACTGGCCCGCCTACTCGTCCGGGGACGTGCTCGTCCTCGCCACCAAGGAGCCCGGCATCGACGGGGCGGTCTCGGTCGGTCATCGCGCGACCCTCGGCCTGATTCCCACGGCTCGCGGCAGCTTCCTCTATGCGGGCTCACCCCCGACCCAGGGCCAAAGCCCGCGCATGGCTACCCTGCTGGCGCCGGTGGTCTCGCCCTCGGCGAGCAAGACCCACCCGCTCGACTTCGCCGTCTCCACGGGTGGCGAATTCGTGCTCTGTGCCAATCGCGGGGCGGGCACCGTCCACGTGGTGGTCGCCAATACCTGCCAGCAGGCGGGCGCCATCATGCTGCGCGCGGCGGGCTCGCGCCGTGCCATGGGCATGGCCCTCGATCGCAAGGTCGCTTATCTGACCGACGGGATGACCCCGCGCCTGACGGTGCTCGACCTCTTGACCCTCAAGGTCCGTCACCAGCCCTTCCCGACGGGGCCGCTGGGGCCGGTGGCCCTCACCCCGGACGGCAGCCACCTCTTGGTGGTCTTCTACAAGGCCGGCGACGAGCTGGGCCTCTTGATGGTCTCGACGGCGGATCTGCGGGTGCGTCACCTGATGAACCTGCCCGCCCACAAGCTGACCGAGGGCCCGGGCGAGTCCATCGTGGTCACCCCGGACGGCGCGCTCGCCTACATCCTGGCGGCGAGCGACAGCGGGGCCCCCAAGATCCTGGCCTTCGATCCGCTCAAGCGCAAGCTCGTCGCCGAGATCCCCTTGATCAAGCCGCCGATGGGCTTGGCTTTCGCGCCGCCTGCCGACTGGCTGCCGCCGCGTCCGACCCTCGAGGACGTGATCGTGCAGATGGGCTTTGCCTCGCGCGAGGAGCTGCGCGCGCTGCAGATGCCCGAGGACGAGGTCAGCCCGCTGATGGACCCGGGCCTGGATCCCCTGATCCTCTCGCAGCTTCCCGAGCGCTTGATCCGGACCATGGGCATGGTGCCGCTGATGCGCGACACGACCCACCTCTCGGTCGCCATGCTCAATCCGCGCGACGCGGCGTGCCAGCAGCTGGCGCTGCAACTGGCGGGGGGACTGAATCTGCGGATCGTACCCATCGAGCAGGAAGAGCTCGAGCGTTTCCTGGCCGAGCGCTATCCCGCGCTTATGGAGAGCGTCCAGGCCATGAGGAACACGGCCCCCGTGGTCAGGGCGCCTGCCGCGGCTCCCGAGCCGGGGGCGGGGCCTGCGCCTGGGGGACCGACTCCCGGTGGTCCGCGACCCGGGGGGCCTGCTCCTGGCGGCCCTGTACCCGGTGGTCCTGCTCCCGGGGGCCCTACCCCTGGTGGCCCTGCCCCTGGCGGGCCGATGCCTGGGGGCCCTGCACCCGGTGCGCCTGCCCCTGGCGGTCCTGTGCCCGGCGGTCCCAAGCCCGGAGGTCCGACACCGGCGGGGCCGGTTCCTGGCCGTGCGCCTGTTTCGCGTCCGGGGCCTGCTCCTGAAGCTGCTTCGGCGGGCCCGGTGCCTGGCGGCACCGCTCCAAGCCCCGCGACGCCCGCTACCACACCCCAACCTCAGGGCGCGCCTGCGCCCATGACGTCCGTGACGACGGCGATCGTGCCGCAACCCGGAGCGTCTGGTTCGATCGACGCGCTGGTCGCAGGCAGCGGCCGCCGCCTCTTGATGATCGAGAATCTGAAGCGCCGCGTCACCGAGATCGACCGCGATCGCCCCGAGACCTGGACCTTCAAGGACGTGGTCGCGGGATCCGCTTGCTATCTGCCGAACGGGCGCATCCTGCTGGCCGATCTCGGGCAGCACCGTGTTCTCGAAGTCGATCCGCTCACCTCCAAGGTCGTCTGGACCTTCGGCGAGGCAAGCGATCGCGCCAAGGCCATGCGCGCTCCCCGCTGGGCGAGCCGCCTGAGCAACGGCAACACCCTCGTCGCGGATACGGGCAACCATCGAGTCGTCGAGGTCTCGGCTGCGGGTGAGGTCGTCTGGCAACACGGCGAAGCAGGACGCGCGGGCTGCGCGGGGCATGCCCTCTTCAAGCCCCACAGCGCCGTGAGGACCCCCGAAGGGGGCACCCTCATCGCGGACACGGGCAATCACCGGGTCATCGAGGTGGACGAGGCCGGCGCGGTCGTCTGGCAGTACGGTAATACCGCCAACCGATTGGGCGGCAACCAGGGCTCCGGCCCCAACCAGCTCTCGGAGCCTGCCTGGGCGGCGCGGCTGCCCAACGGCCATACCCTCATCGCCGACACGGGCAACGGCCGGGTGCTCGAGCTCGACGCCCAGAAGACCCTGCTTTGGCAGTACCGCGCCGGGGCCGCCCGCGGGGGCACGCCGGTCAAGGATCCATGCGGTGCTGCGCGCCTCGCCAATGGCAACACCCTCATCCTGGGTCGCCAGGGGGCGGTCGAGGTCGACCCCGACCTGACGATCGTCTGGGAGCATCACCTGGCTCCGCGCGAGGGAACGGCCCCGCTGAGCGCCGTGGTCCCCTCGGCGCATCCCGCTTACCAGCCGATCCTCAACCCCGAGGCCCTGGTGCCCCTGGTCGAGCCCGCCAAGAAGCCCGAGCCTGCGATCGCCGTGCCCGAGCACCGGGGCAGCGAGCTGCCGGCGAACCTGCCCGACGCGGTGCTCCTGGCGGATCGAACCGGCGGGCGGGTGCTCGAGATCGATCGCAAGATGCAGATCTTCTGGCAGTTCAGCGGCATCGTCGGGGGCGGCGGCAATCGCTTGCTTGCGCCCAACTACGTGACGCGCCTGCCCAACGGCGGCACCCTCGTGGCCGATACCGGCAATCACCGGGTCGTGGAGGTGCGGGACCAGAGCATCGTCTGGCAGTTCGGCAAGCCCGGCGAGGCCGGAGCCGGCCCCAAGCACCTTTCGCAGCCGCGCAGCGTCGAGCGCACCCCGCAGGGCACCATGCTGATCGCCGACTTCGGCAACCGGCGCGTGGTCGAAGTGACGGTCGCAGGCGACGTACGCTGGGGACGCGAAGGCTTCAAGGGCCCGGCTTACGCGAGCCGCCTGCCGTCTGGCAACACCCTGGTCTGTGACTGGGCCGATCACCAGGTGCTCGAGATCGACCCCAAGGGAACCGTCGTCTGGTCTTTCGGGCAGAGTGGCTACGGCGGCCCCGGCACCAATCAGCTCTACCACCCTGAGCACGCCGTGCGCCTCGAAAACGGCAATACCCTCATCGCCGATACCCAGAACCACCGGGTGATCGAGGTGAGCCCCGCGCGCGAGATCGTCTGGCAGTACGGCGGGGAGTCTGCCTTCCTCGGCCGCAAGGGGCGCTTCGGCATCCAGCTGAACACCCCGATCATCGCCTGGCGTCTGAGCGAGGGAACCACCTTGGTGGTCCACGCGGGCAAGAACCACATCGTCGAGCTCGACCCCGAACTCAACATTCTCTGGCACTTCACGCTCGCCCAAGACCGGCGCTAGCGGATAGCCTCTCGACAACCAAGGAATCGTTTCATGGAGTTATTCCCTCGCTTTGCCGTCCTTGCGATCGCCGCCGCGGCGCTCTTCTACCCTGCGTCGGCGCGCGCCGACGTTCAGTCCTGGAACGGCATCGAGGTACGACTTCCTCTCTCGACGGGCGAGGGGCCCTTCCCCGAGAGCCTGCGCTTCGTGACCGACGCGCGCTATGGGGCCGAAGGGCTCGACCAGCTCTCGTTTCGGCTGGGGCCCCTGTGGGAGCTATCGCCCCACCTGATGGTCGGCATGCACGTCTCGACTTTCGCCGCGCAGGAGACCGGGGGGATCTTCGAGCAAGAGCATCGCCTCGACCTGGAGCCCACCCTGCGCCTGCAGTGGGGGGCGTTCACCTGGAGCGATCGCAACCGCCTTGAGTACCGATATCATCAGAGCGGGAACGCCTCGAAGGAGAGCTGGCGCTACCGCAATCAGCTGCGCCTGAGCTACGCCCCGGCCGGGGCCCAGTGGCTCCCGTACGCCTCGGACGAGGTGCTGGTGGATCTCTCGGGGGCGGGCCTCAATCAGAACCGCGCCAATCTCGGCGTCGGGCGCGTCCTGAGCGACTCCATGCGGCTCGACATCGGCTACGGCTACCGGTCGCGGCTTTCGTCCGGTGGGGCCTGGAGCCACGACCACCTGGGCCTGGTCTCGCTCTTCATCGCGCCGAAGCGCGCGGCTGTCTTGCTGCCGAGCCTCGATCCGGGCGACTGAGATCTCTCGTCCTAGAAGTGGAAGACGTCGTAGCTCGCCGGGGGGATCTCGACCTGCTCGGGGTCGAGCCAGTCTTCGACGGGCTGCACGAAGTTGTACACCGTCAGGTGCCGGTGGGTGTGCTTGTAGTGGATGTTCTTGCGGATGAGGGCGACGACCGCGTCCAGGTCCGGCTCCTGCAAGACCAGGACCACCGGCGCATGGACGTGGCGGCAGGTGTACTCGAGGTGCGCGAGGTTCAGGTCGTCCACCACCACCCAGAAGGTGGGCTCGCCGGTGAGATCCACCGCCGCGAGGTCCGCGGGGCGCTTGAAGCGCAGCTTCGCATCTGCCTTCAGTTCGTGCTCGCGATAGAACAGGGCATACGCCGCCGCCTTGAGGAGCAGGTGACGGGGGGATTCGTCTTTATGCTTGTAGAGCACCAGTTGATCGCGCCGACCGAACCGGAAGCGAACCTGGCCCTGCACATCCGAGCTGCTGATCATGTCCCGATGATACCACGTCGCCTCGCTAAGGCTGTGACCGCCTGCACTTGCCGACATGGTCTCAGCCTCCGAGATGGTCCCAATCGGGATCCTCGGCCTCGGCGTTCCCGGGCGAAACGCCCGGCTGAAGATGCGGCGCTCGGGCCTCGCCTTCGAGCAGGAGCTCTCGGCTGACCTCGCCCGAGGGCGGGGTGTCGCGCAACTCGGCGGGGACGCCTTCTTCACTGTCCGCGGGCGAGACGTCCCGCATCCAGGCGAGCGCGTTGACCACGGGCGAGGTGGTCTGGGCCTGCAGGGCACGCGGATCCTGCGCGGGGCCGACCTCGCCGGGCGCGTTGCCCAGCGCCGTCACCGCGCCGCTTGCGATCGCCTCGCGCGCCTCGGCGTTGAGCGTCTTGAACTCGGGCGGCAGGTTCTCGGGTCTCAGGATGTCCGGCACGCCGGACGCGTCATGCGAATCACCCATGACTTCGCTCCCTTCGGGCCTCTCCCGTCACCGTACGCCCCTGCCGGGGGCACGGTCAATCCAGGCTCGTCTACCTGGATCCGTGACGGTTGCAGACTCCCCGGCTATAATGGACCTGGCAAATCAAGCCGGCAAATCAAGGTAGTTTCGAAGCCTTGTTCGCGAAGGAGGATTTTTCCCGAAATGGCCAGCTCGCTCACTCCGTCCAGCACCGATACCGTCGTCATGACGGGTATCGACCACGTCGAATTCTACGTCGGCAACGCCAAGCAAGCCGCCTACTTCTACCAGAAGGCCTTTGGCTTCGATACGGTCGCCTACGCCGGCCCCGAGACGGGCCAGCGCGATCGCGCGAGCTACGTGCTCCAGCAGGGCAAGATTCGCTTCGTCCTGACCACGGCCCTCACCCCCGAGCACCCGGTCTCCGAGCACGTCAAGGCCCACGGGGACGGCGTCAAGGACGTCGCCATCATCGTCAACAACGCCTGCCTCGCCTACAACCAGGCGATTTCGCGCGGCGCCACCGGCATCATGGAGCCAACCGAGCGCTCTGACGCCAACGGCCGCGTCGTGCTCGCGAGCGTGGCGACCTACGGCGACACCATCCACACCTTCGTCGAGCGCGCCGACTACGCCGGCGTCTTCCTGCCCGGCTACGCGCCCCGCAAGGGCCTCGGCTGCGCCCCGGTCGGCCTCGAGTACATCGACCACGTGGTGGGCAACGTGGGCTGGAACGAGATGAACACCTGGGTCGAGTTCTACCAGCGCGTGTTCGACTTCCACCACTTCGCCAACTTCGACGACAAGGACATCAGCACCGAGTACTCGGCGCTGCGTTCGGTGGTCGTCGCCAACGACAACGAGCGGGTCAAGTTCCCCCTCAACGAGCCCGCCGAGGGCAAGAAGAAGTCCCAGATCGAGGAGTACATCGACTCCTACGGCAAGCCCGGCGTCCAGCACCTGGCGCTGATCACCAAGGACATCCTCACGACCGTCGCCGCCCTCAAGGCCAACGGCGTCGAGTTCCTCAGCACGCCCGCGAGCTACTACCAGGACCTTCTCGAGCGTACCGGCCCCATCAACGAGAGCCTCGCCGACCTCCAGGCCCTCGACATCCTGGTGGACAAGGACGACAAGGGCTACATGCTCCAGATCTTCACCAAGCCCCTCGAGGACCGTCCCACCGTCTTCTTCGAGATCATCCAGCGCATGGGCTCCGAGAGCTTCGGCAAGGGCAACTTCAAGGCCCTCTTCGAATCGATCGAGCGCGAGCAGGCCCTGCGCGGCAACCTCTAACCCACTTCCGCAGAGCATCCAACCAAACCAGGCATGTGTCGTGTTGTGCCGCTTTGCGGCTTGAATGAACAGTTTGGTTGAACGCTCTACCCAGCGTCCGGCGGTATTCTCTTCCGCCGGACGCGGTTATAATCGTGGGACATCCACCGCTGCGGCGGGACGAAAGGGGGGAATTGGATGCTCAAGGAAGACATGATCGAGCTGGAGGGAACCGTGCTGGAGGCGTTGCCCAACGCCATGTTCCGGGTCAACCTCCCCAACGGTCACACGGTGCTCGCCCACCTGGCGGGCAAGATGCGCAAGCACTTCATCAAGGTGTTGCCTGGCGACAAGGTCAAGGTCGAGCTGAGTCCTTACGATCTCAGCCGCGGTCGGATCACGTTCCGCCTCCGTGTCTAGGCGGTCCGCATGGCCCATGGCCGCTGAGGGTAAGCGCTGACGATGACCCCCCCATCCTTGCTCTCTCGAACCCGGGTGGTGCTCGTCCGCCCGTTCTTTCCCGAGAACATCGGTTCCGTGGCCCGGGCGATGGCCAACTCGGATCTGGCGCGCCTCGTGATCGCCGAGCCCGGCACGGCCTTGCCGCACCATCCGAACGCCTACAAACTCGCCTCCCATGCCACGCCCATTCTGGACCAAGCGCAGGTGGTGTCCACCCTGGACGAGGCGCTCGAAGGCGCCAGCCTTGTCGTCGGCACCACGCAGCATCGCTTGCAGGACGTCCCCATGCTCGCGCCGCGCGCAGCGGCTCAGTTGGCGGCGCGCCATGCGGCCGGCGGCGGCGAGGTCGTCCTCCTCTTTGGCAACGAAAAGAACGGTTTGACGCGAGAGGCTTTGCTTCGCTGTCACCAGCTCGTGCGCATCCCCACCGGGGCGAACCCGTCGCTCAACCTGTCCCAGGCCGTGATGATCGTGGCGTATGAATGGCTCTTGGCTTCGATGGATCAAGCCGCTGCCGAGGGAACCCCTTTGACGGCGATCGCCGCGGAGCCCGAGGTCGCAAGCGTTGCCGCGGCCCTGGCGGAGGCTCTGCTTGCGGGTGGCTTCTTCAAGCCTCACAACCGCGCCCAGAAGGAGGCCCTGCTACGGCGCGTCCTGTCTCGGGCGATTCTATCGCCGGAGGAGGCCTCCGTGTTTCGAGGCCTGGCCCATCGCCTCGCGAGCGTGCTTTCGCGCGCGACGCCTACGGAGCCGGCTGGTCGATGAGGCTGCCTACCGTGTAGGCGGGGCGTGGAGCGGCCGCAGGGGGCGCGATCGCTTCCTGGATAGGGACGTACCCCGGCTCGGCGAAGCCCTCGCGCGTGTTGAGATCCCGTAAGAGCTCCATCTGCTTTTGCTGATAGACCGACTGGCCGAGCGCATTCTTGAGGATGCTGCGCACCTCGTGGGGCACGGGGCAGCCCGAGAGCTGCTGGTAGCGCTTGACGCTCGCCTGCTCGATCGCGATGGCCTGGGCGATGCGGTCCGAGAGGGCGCCCTCGATGGGCACCGGGCGCCAGGGAAAGCTCGGGTCCGCTCCGAGTTCGTGGAGCTTGTCGGCCATCAGGCCCATCTGGCGCATCTTCCAGACCGAGTTCTCGAACAGGAAGTCCTTGGCCTCCCAGTCGCTGCTCTGGAAGTAATGGCGGAGGTAGACGAGCACCTCGTTGTAGGCCTCTTCGAAGGCGCCGTTGAGCAAGGCGGCAAGCGCAGGGTCTTGGACGGGCCCGGGGCTCGGATAGCTCGCCTGGTAGGCGAGCTCGGCCACCTCGGCGTCGAATTCCCCCCACTGCTCCTTGTGCAGCTCCTCGTCGAGGATCACCCGCTCCAGCACACGCAGCGCCCCCGGGTGATCGATGAGATCGAGCTGGGCCGTGTAGCTTTCGATGGCCTCGTCCTCGGCGGCCGCGCCGAGCACCATCATCTCGTGCAGGTTCGCCGCCCGCAGCTCGACGGCGGGGCGTTCCAGGGTGACGACGCCTCCCAGCTCGGTGATGATGCCCGCAAAGTACTTCATGTGGCGCATCTCGGCCCGGGCGATGTTGATGATCTCGGCGCCGACCCCGATCTCGCCGATGGCATAGGCATGCTGGAGGTACTGGTAGATGGCGCCGTGCTCCAGGGCCACGTTCCGGTTGAACAGGGCGATGATCTGCTGGGGATCGCGGATCTTGGCGTCCATGCTGAAGGCTCCCTCATGCAAACGATGACAAACTAATTGTAATGCATCTTGAAGGCGGATGGGCGGCGGTTTTTCGGATCCCCGAGGGTCTGCTACCATGGGATGTCTCAAAGAAGGGAGCAAAGGATGGAGATGAAGTTTCGAACCAGCGAGGCCGACGGCCTTCGCATCCACGTCCTACCCACCGCCAAGTTCAAGACGACCACGATCGTGGTCGACATCCTCTCTCCGCTTCGGCCCGAGACGGTGACCCTGAACGCGCTCATCCCCGCGGTCCTCGAGCGCGGTACCCGCAAGACCCCGACGGTCAAGGGCCTACAAGAGCGTCTCGACGACCTGTACGGTGCCTCGCTCGATTCGATGATGTTCAAGATCGGCGAGCGTCAGGTCGCCCAGTTCGAGCTCGAGGTTCCCAACGAGAAGTTCCTGAGTCACGCCCCCGCGCTGCTCGAACAGGGGATCAAGCTCCTGGCCGAGGTGCTGCTCGATCCGGCTCTCGACGGCGAGGCTTTCCGTGCGACGGCCGTCGAGCTGGAGAAGGAAGCGCTGCGCAAGCGCGTCGAGGGCCTCTTCAACAACAAGGGCCGCTACGCGGCCATCCGGTGCGTGGCCTCCATGTGCGCCGACGAGGACTACCGCCTCTTCTCGTACGGGCGCATCGAGGATCTCGCGGGCATCGACGCCGCGCGGCTCTATTCCCACTATCGCCAGTGGCTGAAGACCAGCTCCATCGACGTTTTCGTGGTAGGCGATGTGGATCCCGACGCCGTGACGGCCATGCTGCGCTCGGCCCTCGTCATCCCGGGTCGCCAGGTGGCGGAGCTGCCGCCCACCGTCGTGAAGGCGACCGCCGGCACCCCGCGCGAGGTTGTCGATCGCTTCGACGTCAACCAGGGCCAGCTGGTGATGGGCTTCCGCACCCCCGTGACCTTCGCGTCTAGCGACTATCCGCGCTTCACGGTCTACAACGGCGTGCTCGGTGGCTACGCCCACTCCAAGCTCTTCGCCAACGTTCGCGAGAAGGCGAGCCTCGCCTACTCGGCGTTCTCGCGCTTCGACTCGCACAAGGGCCTCCTGATGATCCAGGCGGGGATCAACATCGAGAACTTCGAGAAGGCCACCGCCATCATCCACGAGCAGCTGGAGGCGATCGCCAAGGGCGACGTCTGCGAGGACGAACTGCTCCAGACCAAGGCCATGATCGCGAACGACTACCGCGAGATGGCGGACTCGCCGGGCCAGCTCGCCCACTTCGCCCTGGTCCAGGGCGTCGAGCACACCCCGCGAAACGTCGCCGAGCTGCTCGAAGCCATCGAGAAGGTCACGGTCGAGGACCTTCAGGCCATGGCCCGCAAGGTCTCGCTCGACACCGTCTACTTCCTCAGGGACAAGGAAACCGTGGAGGCCACCCATGCTTAAGACCACCTACGATACCTTCAAGGAAACGACCTACTTCGAGGTCCTGCCCAACGGCCTGACGGTCTACCTGGTGCCCAAGCCGGGTTACGCCAAGACCTACGGCATGTTCTCCACCCGCTACGGCTCCATCGACAACCACTTCAACGTCGAGGGTCATCCCGAGATCAAGGTGGTGGACGGCATCGCCCACTTCCTGGAGCACAAGCTCTTCGAAGAGCCCGAAGGCGACGTCTTCATGAAGTTCGCCATCCAGGGGGCCTCGGCCAACGCCTTCACCAGCCACACCCGCACCAGCTACCTCTTCTCGGCGACGGGCGAGGTCGACGCCAACCTCAACACCCTGCTCGACTTCGTGCAGCGCCCGTACCTGACCGACGAGAACGTCGCCAAGGAAAAGGGCATCATCGAGCAAGAGATCCGGATGTACGACGACCAGGCCTACTGGCGCGCCTACCGGGCCCTGATGGAGAACCTCTTCCACGTCCACCCGGCGCGGATCGACATCGCGGGCACCATCGAGTCGATTTACAAGATCGACGTCGAGAGCCTCATGACGTGCTACAAGACGTTTTATCACCCCACCAACATGGTGCTGGTGGTGGTCGGAGACTTCGACCCTGAGCGCCTCATGCAGCTCATCCGTGACAATCAGGCCGCCAAGAACTTCGTCGCCCAGGCGGTCATCGAGCGTCATTTCCCCGAGGAGCCCCCGACGATCGCAAGCCCCTACAGCGAGATCGCCATGCCCATCGCCAAGCCCCTGTGCATGATCGGCTTCAAGGAGCGCGAGCTGGGGCTGACGGGCCACGACCTGGTGCGTCGCGACCTCACGACCCGCATCCTGATGGACACGGTCTTCGGCAAGAGCTCGGACCTTTACCAGGAGCTGGACGACGCGGGCCTCATCGACCCGAGTTTCGGCTTCGACTACGAGTCCTCGCTGGGCTTCAGCTTCGCCTACGTGGGCGGCGAGACTGAAGCCCCCGAGCAGCTCATCGCGCGCCTCAAGGCGGGGATTGCGAAGGCCAAGCGCGAGGGGATCTCGGAGGCGGCCTTCAACCGGACGCGCAACCGCAAGATCGGCGAGTTCTTGAGGGTCTTCAACTCGCCCGAGCACCTCTCGTACGAGTTCACTTCGTACCTCTTCCAGGAGGCGGACTTGTTCCAGGTGCCGACCCTCATGGAAGGCATCTCGGTCGCGGACGGCATGCAGCGCCTCGAAGAGCTCTTCGACGAGTCGGTGATGACCGTATCGCTGGTGAAGCCGAGCGAGGTCAAGGAGGCGGTCGCCGCGTAAACCAGGTCGTGCGAGCGGGCGGTGTGATCGCGGGTGTGAGTCGCGCGTGTCAAGCTATTGCTTGAAGGAGACACGCCGATGAATCACCCGCTTTCTGCCGCCTTTGCTCGTACGATCCGCTCGTTGCCTTATGCCACGGGCGCTGCCGTCCTGCTGGTGGGCTGCTCAACCTTGTTGCCAGTGAGTTCGAGTCCCCCGGTGAATGGTTGCCTGTTCCAGGATGTCCAGGTGCCTGCCCGGATGTTCTACGTGGATGCGCCGGCCACCGCCTCTGCGGGGGCGACTTTTTCGCTCACGCCGTGGATCTGCCGTTACAGCGGAGATCGCCTGGCGACGCCTAGCATGAAGGCGATCGTCGATGACGCCGCCCGAACCATCACGGTGACGGGTCAGGTGGAGAGGAAGGAGATGGCTCCTGGCTCGACTTGCCTCATATCAGCTATATATGTGCCGCCCCGGATCGCTACGCTGAGTCTGGATCTCGCGCTTCCGGTAGGAACCTATTCGCTGCTGATTGCCACCGATTCGTTCTTACCTGAGCTGCCGAGCTTGGAGACCGGGCAAGAAAGCGGCCTGCCGTCACCTCAGGCGTCTCGAACGATCGAGATCCTTTAGGCGAGTTCACCCAATCCCTCTGCTAAGGGGTGACGACGCGGATGGCGTTGTTGGAGCGATCCGCGACGTAGATGTTGCCGTCATCGTCCACGCACACACCGGTCACGGCACCGAAAGTGGCCGCGCTCGTGGTGCCGTTGGCGAAGCCAGCGACGCCGCTGCCGGCCACGGTGGTCACGACGCCGGCCGGGGTGACCTTGCGGATGCGTCGGTTGTTGGTGTCGGCGACGTAGAGGTTGCCGACACCATCGATGGCGAGCCCATGCGGATTCTTGAACATGGCAGCCCCACCCGTGCCATCGGCGAAGTTCGCGGTGCCGTTCCCCGCCAGTGTCGTCACGACGCCGCTCGAGATGACGATCTTGCGGATCTTGCTGCCACCGTGCTCGCTCACGTAGAGGTTGCCACGCTTGTCGGCGACGATGCCGTAAGGGTCGGCGAACTGGGCGCCCGCGCCCGTGCCGTCCACGGATGCGAGGGTGCCGTTGCCCGCGAGCGTGGTGACGACCCCGCTCGAGATGACGACCTTGCGGATTCGCGCGCCGCCCGCGTCCGCCATGTAGAGATTGCCCTGGTCGTCGTTCGTGATGCCGACCGCCCCGATGAAACCCGCTCCGGTTCCCGTGCCGTCCGTGGCGCTCGGGCTGCCGTTGCCGGCAAGCGTCGAGACCGTGCCGTCCGGAGTGATCTTGCGGATGCGGTAGTTGGCGTTGTCGGCGATGTACAGGTTGTTGAGGCTATCGAAGACCAGGTGACACGGGGTGTTCAGCTTGGCGGCCAAGCCCTGGGCATCCGCGAAGCTCGCGGTGCCGTCACCCGCCAGGGTGCTGACGTTGCCGAGCGGGTTGAGCTTGCGGATGCGGTGGCCGAACTCGTCCGTCCAGAAGAGGTTCCCCGCCTTGTCCAGGACCACACCGAACGGTCCGTTCAAGGACGCATTCCCCCCGATGGTGTCCCACCAGCCGGCAGCGCCGTTGCCGGCGATCGTGCCGACCGTCCCCTTGAGCATCAGGAAGGGCGCGATCGTCTGCTTGAGGCCGTTCGGCTGCTCCAGGACGAAGGGGGCGGAAAAGGCGCCGCCCGGGACGGCGATGGTGGCCGTCTTGCGGTCGACCGAGACGCTCCAGGTAGCTGCGGGGACTCGGCCGAAGAAGAAGACGTTGCGGCCGGTGAGGCGATCGAGGTTGTTGCCCGAGACCGTGACGGTACCGCCTGGGGTCGGGATTTTCGGCGCGTAGGAGCTGACCCACGGCACGGTGGTCGCGAGCGAGTAGGTCGCCGTCGTTTTGTCGTAGGCGATCGCGCGCAGGGGGTCTTGGTCCAGCGTGATGGCGTTGCTCACCAGCGAAAGCACCGGGGTGAAGTCGCTTGCGTTGGTCAGGCCAGTGCCCGTCTCGTTGAACGTGCTGCCACTGACCTTGCCCACGAGGTTCGTCAGGGTCAGCGGGGTGCCCGCCTGTTTCTTGAGGCTCGCGATGCCGGCGACGGCGGTGGTGGCGGCGCTGAGGACGATGCCCGTGTTGACGGTCGTGTTGGTGAGGCTTTGCCAGCCGCTGTTCCAGAACAGCAGTGTCCTGAGGCGAACGGCCGGTGACCCAGCGCGGTTGGTGCTGCCGCCCACCGCGAGGCCCTTGACCGCTTCGAGCACGTAAGGCGTCCCCGCTTGGGGCGTGAAGGCCGGGAAGCTCAGCACGAAGTTGCCGCTCGCATCGGTGATGGTGGCAGCGAGCGTGTTGCCCGTGGCCGCATCCACCAGGGAAACGGTCGCACCGTTCGCGGCCTCGGTGAGGGTGGCCTGAGCCGCGCGCGTCTCGACGGCGAAGGTAACACGGCCCGAAACCTGCTGACTGGCGCTGGCGAGGCTCAGGGGCGCCTGCGCGGCGCAGCTGGCGACCGTAGCCGTAAGGCTGAGGGTGAGTGCGGCCAGCAGGGTGATGCGGCTTCGAGACACGGCCTCCCCCTTCCTAGAACGTGATGACCCGGATGCGGTTGTTGCCGCGGTCCGTGACGTAGAGGTTGCTGCCGATGAGCGCCACCGCGTGTGGCTGGCTGAAGCGTGCGCTCAGGAGGTCGCCGTCCATGTAGCCCAGCGTGCCTGAGCCTGCGATCGTGGAGACCGCGCCGTTGGTCGCCACCTTTTGAACGACGTTCCCCGAGCGACAGGCGACGTAGAGGTTGCCCGAACCGTCGATGGTCAGATCGAAGGGGCCTGAGGCCGTGTTGCCCAGGTTGTAGGTAGAGACCGTCGTGCCGGCCGCGTCGATCTTGCGGATGAGCAGGTTGGATTCGTCGGCGATGTAGAGGTTGTTGCCGCTATCCACGGCGATGCCGCCGGGATCCCAGAAGGTCGCGCTCGCAGGCGCGCCGTTGGTCGCCCCTGTCGTGCCGCTGATGCCCGCAAAGGTGCTCACCACGCCGGCGGGGGTGATCTTGCGGATCACGTGGGCGCCGCGATCGCTCACGAAGACGTTACCGGCCCCATCCACCGCGGTGCTGACCGGATAATTGAAGGTGGCGCTGCTGGTCGCACCGTTGGTGGTGCCAAACGCGCCGGTGCCCGCGTAGGTGGTACTCCAGCCGTTCGGCAGGATCTTCCGGATCCGGTTGGAGCCGTAGTCGGCGACGTAGAGGTTCCCGGCCGCATCGCGCGCGACGTCGTGCGGCGACGCGAAGGTGGCCGTCCCGAGCGGGCCGTCTGCCGTGCCGCCGGCCCCGGTCCCCGCGTAGGTCGAGGCGGCTCCGGCAGGGGTGAGGAGCCGGATGGCGTTGTTGCCCGCGTCGGTGAAGGCGAGTTGCCCCGTCGTCGTGATGGTGATCCCGATAGGCTGGCTGAACAGGCTGGAGGCGCCGCGTGCGTTGAAGAAACCGGGCTCCCCGCCCGCCAAGGTCCCAACCGTGCCGCTGACCGGTACGTAAGGGCCTGTCCAAACACTCGTGCCCTTGCTGATGGTGAGGATGCCGCCGTAGGCCGCCGCGCCGAGCGCGATGGTGAGCTGGGTGCGATCGGCGTTGACGCTCCAGCCCGCAACCCTCTGGTTGCCGATGCTCACGGTGACGTCGGGGGCGTAAACGGGGAAGTTCTGGCCGTTGAAGGTCACGTTTCCGCTTTTGGCGGCGGTGGCCGGCGTGAAGCCGTCGTAGATGACCAGAGGCCCGGCCGCCTTGCCGTAGCGGCTCGCCGCCGACACCGGGCTCGGATCGTAGCTGATGACCTCGAGGGGATCCTGGTCGCTTGCGAGGGCGTCCTGGACCAGGGCGTAGACGGCGCTGAACTCGCTGGGGTCCACGACGGTGCCCGAGGGGCTGAAGGTCGTGCCGCTCAGATGGCCGGTCAGCGCGCTCGTCTCGGAGACCGTAAGAGCGCGCAGGCTCGCGATGACCGAGAGGGCCGTGGTCGCGGGCCCGATGGCGATGCTCGCGCCGGGCACCGCGCTGCCTAGGCTCAGCCAGCTGCCGCCCTGCGAAAAGAGGAGGGTCCTGAGGCGCGCGACGGAGGCGCCGGCGCGGTTCGGCTCGCCGCCCATTGGCAGGCCCTTGGAGGCTTCAAGGTAGTAAGGGCGACCGTCCACCGGCACGAAGGGCGCGGTCGCATAGAGGCTGAAGCCGCCATCGGCGCCGCTCACGGTGGTGGCGACGGTGAGGCCCGTGGTGCCGTCGATGAGGGCGACCGTCGCGCCGTTCGCGATTTGCGCGATCGCTGCGAGCGTCGTGCGCTCGTTCGTGACGATGCGCCCGCTCAGCACGAGCGTGCTCGCCTGCGCCTGCTGCGAGGTCGGCGCTTCGGCGTGGCAGGCTGGAAGGACGCAGAGCCCGAAGGCCAAGAGGATAGGGGCAATCGGCTGCTTCATCTCAGCGCCCCCAGACGTGGTAGACGTTCTGGCTGCTCGGCGTCACGAGCCAGACCTTGCCGTAAGCATCGATCGCCATGGGCCCCGGGGCCGCAGGCAGCGGGATCGATCCTTGGAAGCTGCCGTCCAGGCCGTACCAGGCCAGGCGACTGGGGCTCGAGAGGCCCACCCAGACCCGGTCGGTGTCGATTGCAAGTGCCGTCGGGCTGCCGGCAAGCGCGATCGTCGTGGCGGCCCCCGAACCGCCTGCAAGGCGGCTCAGGCTATTGCTTGCGGCATTCGCCGTCCAGACGGTGCCCGTGCGATCCACCCCGACAGCAACGGGCTGATTGCCCACCGCAAACGAGGTCTTGGCGCCGTCAGCGCGCGAGACGCGGTAGAGCTGGTTGTTGCTCGCGCTCACGACCCAGACGGCGTTCGTCCCGAGCGCGATCGCCGTGGGGCTTGTGACGGCAAAGGAGGTGACCGTGCCGCTCGCGCGCGTCAGGCGATTGAGGGTACCGCCCGCGTGCGCGGTCCAGGCCTCGGTCTCATCCACCGCGAGGGCGACGGGTGCTGGATCGATTGCGTAGTGGCCCGTGCGCGTGAGCCCCTGAAGCCCTTGGGTAACGAGGTGCAAGGTGTTGTCGCCCGCATTGGCGATCCAGAGCTCACCGGCTTCTGCGGTCGCGATCAGCGCCGGCTGCGAGAGGCCCGTCGCGTAGCTCTCACCCGTGCTGCCCTGATCGTTCAGCACCAGGGCTTTGCTCTGATTGAGCACCCAGGGCGATGCGCTGTTCGGGGCCACCGCAAGGCCCTGGGCCCCGGCGATCGCGAAGGGATTGCTGAGGGTGCCGATCGGGGTGGCACCCGGGGTGGGCGTCTCGCCCGTGCCGATGGTGGGCAGGGGGGCCGGCGTGGTCTCGGTGTCGGTCCCGCCGGTGATGTCCGTTGGAGTGGGGGTCGGGATGGGCGTCGGGGTCGGGGTGGGCGCTGGCGTGGGGGTGCTGCCAGGGTTGCCGTTCGAGGGCGTCGGGGTCGCCTGCGGGATCTGCCCCTCGACGCCGCTGCCGCCCGTTTCACCGGTGTTCCCTGTGTTGCCCGGGCCGTTCACGAACAGCCCGTCGTCTTCGGACGCACAGCCGCCCACGGCTACGAGGCCCGTGAGGGCGAGGGGGAGAAGGCGTCTAATGAGCGTACGGCTGAGCATCTTGAAAGGTTCCTGTCGCGTCAAGGGGTGACGACCCGGATGGCGTGGGCGGAGCGATCGGCCACGTAGAGGTTGCCGTCGGCGTCCACCTTGAGGTCGGTGATGTCCTTGAAGGTCGCCGTGGCGATGGGGCCGTCCGCGTAGCCCGACACCCCCGTGCCAGCGACCGTCGAGACGGTGGTGCCCGTCGGATCGATCTTGCGGATCCGGTAGTTGCTGGTGTCGGCCACGTACAGATTGCCTGCCGCATCGAACGCGACCCCATGGGGGGCCTTGAGGATCGCCGTGGTGGTGGCCGCCCCGTCGGCGTAGCCCGCCGCGCCGGTGCCCGCGTAGGTCATCACTTGCCCGGTCGAAAGCACCACCTTGAGGATCTTGTTCGAGATGTTGTCGGCGATATAAAGGGTCGTGCCGCTGGCATCCAACGTCATGCCGTAGAGCGAGTTGAAGCGCGCCGCGCTGCCGACCCCATCTACCGAGCCGGAGGCGGCGTTGCCTGCGATGGTGCTGACCACGCCCGCCGCGGAGATCTTGCGAACGCGGTAGTTGCCGCTGTCGCCCACGTAGAGGTTGCCGGCGCCGTCGCGCACCATCCCGACGGGGCTCGAGAAGCGCGCCGCGCTGCCGACCCCATCGACATAGCCCGCGCTGCCGTTGCCCGCGAGGGTGGTGACGACCCCCGTCGGGGAGATTCGGCGAATCGAATGGTTGACGTAGGCTGCGAGCAACAGGTTGCCCTCGCCGTCCAGCGCGAGACCGCAGGGATAGTTGAACCGAGCGCCCAGGCCCGTGCCGTCCAGTAGGCCCATGGTCCCGTCGCCGGCGAGCGTGGTGACAAGGCCATCGGGGGAGACTTTGCGGATCCGGTGGCCGTACTCGTCGCTCCAGTACGTGTTGCCGCTCGCATCGCGGATCATGCTGAACGGACCGTTCAATTGAGCGTTGGTGCCGACCGCGTCCCACCAGCCGGCAACTCCGTTGCCGACGAGCGTTCCGACCGTGCCCTTGAGGGTCAGGAAGGGCGCGATGGTCTGGACCAGTCCATTGGGCTGCAGCAAGGTGAACGGCGCCGAGAAGGCATTGGCCGGCACCGTGACCGTTGCCGTGCTACGGTCGGCCGAGACGCTCCAGGTGCTCGCGGGGATGGCCCCGAAGTAGAAGAGGTTGCGGCCGGTGAGCCGCTCGAAGTTGCCACCCGTGACGGTGACGGTCCCGCCCGGAATGGGGGTCTTGGGCGCGTAGCCGCTGATCCACGGCACGGCGGTTGCCAGCGAGTAGGTGCCAGATGCCTTGTCGTAGGCGATCGCGCGCAGGGGGTCCTGGTCCAGCGCAACGGCGTTGCTCACGAAGCCGAAGACCGGCGTGAAGTCGCTCGCGTTGCTCAGGCCCGTGCCCGTCTCGCTGAACGTGCTGCCGCTGACCGTGCCGATGAGACTAGAGAGCGTCACCGGGACCCCCGCCTGTCGCTTGAGGCTCGCGACGGTCGCAACGGCCGTGGTCGCAGCACTGACCACGATCCCCGCGTTGAGGGTGGTGTTGGTGAGGCTCTGCCAGCCGTCGTTCCAGAACAGGAGGCTGCGCAGCCGAACGGCCGAGGTCCCGGCGCGGTTGCTCGTCCCGCTCACCGCAAGCCCCTTCACGGCCTCGAGGACGTAGGGCACGCCGCGCTGGGGGGTGAAGGTCGGGAAGGTCAGCACGAAGTTGCCGGACGCATCCGTGATGGACGCCGTGACGGTGTTGCCCGTGCTCTGATCGATCAAGGAGACGGTCGCGGCGTTTGCGACCTCGCCGAGCGTCGCCTGTGCCGCGCGCGTCGCGAACGACACCCGACCCGTCACCTGCTGGACCGCAGGTCCGTGTGCGGTGGGCCCCTCCATGCACCCGACGAGCGGCGGGCTCAGGGCGATCGCCGCGCAGAGGATCAGTGAATTCATACGCTTGCTCATTCCCGGCTCCTCCCTACGGCGTGATCACGCGGATCCGGTGGGTACGCCGGTCGGTGACGTAGAGGTTGTCGCCCACGAACACCAGGAAATGAGGCCAACTGAACTGGGCGGTTGAAAGCGCCCCGTCCTGGGTACCGGGGACCCCGGAGCCCGCGAGCGTGCTGACCGTGCCGCCCGGGGTCACCTTCTGGATCACGTTCACGTCCCGGCACGCCACGTACACGTTGCCGGCCGAATCGAGGGTCAGCCCGAAGGGGGTGCCCGCGAGCGGCGTCGCGTTGAGGGTCGTGACGGTGCTCCCGAGGGCATCGATCTTGCGGATGCGGTTGTTGCCTTCGTCCGCCACGTAGAGGTTGCCCGCCGTGTCGAGGGCGACGCTTGCGGGGTTGTTGAAGGTGGCCGAGGCGACAGGCCCGTCGGCGGATCCGAAAGTGAGCCCAACCCCCGCGTAGGTGAGGACCTGGCCGTTCGGCGTGATCTTGCGGATGACGTGGTTGCCCTGCTCGGCGACGTAGACGTTCCCGCTGGCATCGGCCGCGACGCCCGTTGGGCGAAAGAGCTGGGAAGTGGCGGCCGGACCATTAGCGTACCCGCTCGTCGTGCCCGCGATGGTGCTCGTCATGCCGCTCGGCGTGACGCGGCGCATGAGATCTTTCGCGTAGTCGCAGACGTACAGGTTGTTGGCGGCGTCGAAGGCGAGGCCGTGCGGCGCGTTGACGGTCGCGACCCCCGCCGGGCCATCCGTCGTCCCCGCCCCGCCGGTCCCGACGAAGCTCGTCATGAGGCCCGAAGTGGTGAGCTTGCGGATACGGTAGCCTTGACCGGAGGCGACGTACAGGGTGCCGAAGCTGTCCGCGGCAAGGCCGATGGGGTCGGGGATCCCCGCAAGCGTGCCGCGTCCGTCGAGGTAGACGGCATTGCCGTTGCCGGCCAGGGTGCCCACGGTACCCTTCACCGGTACGTACGGACCGTACCAGGTGCTGCTCCCCTGGGTGATCTTGAGGATGCCGCCGTAGGCGGACGAACCCAACGTGAGCCTCAACTCGGAGCGATTCGCGTTCACGCTCCAGCCCGCGACCGGCATGTCCCCGACCCAGACGCGGGTATCGGGGCGCGGTGCCGGCAAGTTCTGGCCCGTCACCGTGACGGTCCCACCGCGGGTTGCCGTCTGGGGCGACAGGGTGTCGTGGATGACGAGGGGGCCTGCGCCCTGGCCGTACCGGGCAGCGAGCGTGGCGGCCGTCGGATCGTAGAAGATGACCTCCAAGGGGTCCTGGTCGGCGCGCAGCGCAGCATCGACCAAGGCGTAGACCTTCTGGAACTCGACCGGATCGATGACGGTGCCCGTGGCGTTGAAGTTGCTGCCCGCGATCCGCCCAGCGAGCGCGAGCTGCGCGGCGGGTGAGAGGTTGCGCAGGCTCGAAATGACCGAGAGGGTCGTCGTGGCCCAGCCGATGGTGATGCTCGCGCCGGGGACGGGGCTTGCGAGGCTGAGCCAGTTGCCGCCCTGGTAGAAGAGCAGGGTTCGCATGCGGGCGACCGACGCTCCTGCCCGGTTCGGATCGCCGCCCATGGCGAGGCCTTTGCTCGCTTCGACGTAGTAAGGGCGGCCTTCGACGGGATTGAAGGCCACGGTGGTGTAGAGGCTGAAAGCACCCGAGGGGCTGCTCACCGTGGTGGCGACCGTCTGCCCCGTGACGGCGTCGATCAAGGCGACGGTCGCGCCGTTCGCGATGTCCGCGAGGGCCGCCGCGACGGCCCGGTCCTCGGGCAAGATACGCCCGGTCAGTAGCGGGACGCTCGCCTGCTGCTGCACCCCCGGCGGCTCCTGCTGGCATGCAGGAACGACGAGGGCCACGAGGGCCGCGAGCGCGTAGCGTGAGAAACGGCGCATCGGCATCCGGAGCCTCAATTCCCGTCCGAGATGCCGCCGGGCAGCACGCCCGAGCCGTCCGTCCCGATGGCACCCGGCAGCATACCCGTGAGGGTGAAGACGGGGCCCGTGGCCGAGCGATCGCCGTTTTGCACCGTCACCACCCCGGTGGTGGCACCGGCGGGCACCGTGGCGGTCAGGTTGGTCGGGGTGGCGGCGGTGACGACGGCGATGACCCCGTTGAAGGCGACGAGGTTCGCCCCGGGCAGGGTGTTGAAGCCGGAACCCGTGATCGAGACCGTGGCGCCGATGCTGCCGCTCGCCGGAACGAGGCCCGAGATGGTCAGGCCCCGCAGGACCTGAAGCCAGGTGTTCGGCAGCATGAGCCGGATGCCCCCCACGGGATCCAGGTTGTCCACGAGGCTCTGCTCGACCAGGTTCAAGAGGGAGGTGTAGTCCGAGGTCGGCAGGGCGGGCACCTCGACGTAGGTGCTGGGCGAGCCGACCGCGATCTTGCCGATGATCGACGAGAAGTCGAAGGGCGCGGGGTTGCCGTGGCGCAGCGCTGCCCCGATGGAGAGGGCCGTGGTCGAGGCGTCCAGCACGATCGCCTGGTTGGGGAGCGCGTTGGTGAGCGTGGTCCAGCCGCTCTGGTAGCGCGCGATGGTGCGGACGCGGGCCGCGTTGTTGCCGGGGGCGTTGTTGCCGAGACCCTTGACCGCCTCCAGGTAGTACAGGGTGCCGGTGACGGGGCGGAAGGTCCGGGTGAAGGTCAGCTTGAAGGCGCCGTGCTCGTCGGTGACGGTGGCGGCCTCGGTGCGGTTGTTGGCGGTGTCGATCAGCGAGACGGTCGCCTTGGTGCCGACTTCGGTCAGGTCCGCCTGGACCCGGCGCGTCGTGAAGGCGACCCGACCCGTGAGCGGGTCGGTTTCTGCCACCGGGAAAGAACCTTGGCCAGCCAGTTGGCATCCGGTCAAGGCGGCGAGCGGCAGCAGAAGGGCAGTCGATGGGCGCACCGGCCTCTTCCTTCGTCGAAGCGACAACGAGGGTATCTTACCCTCAGTTGGATGCTTCCAATAAGAACGAGAACGAATTACGGTGCGCCTCTACGGGTCAACTATGACCCGTAGAGGGCCTATTTATCCGAGATGCCGCCACTTTGCGCGGTCGCGACGCCGGGCTCGCGCCCGAAGAGCGGCGATACCACCTCGGCCTCGGAGAGATGAAGGCGATCGCACGCGCACCGCAGGTGCTTGGCACGGGAGCGCTTGCCGTGGGGCAGGTGCCGACCCAGCTCCAGGTGCGCGAGCCCCATCACGTAGGAGTTTTGCTCGCGCGTGGCCAGCTTGAGGGCCATGCGCCACAGCTTCTGCGCGTGCTTGCGTCGTCCTGTCTGCCACTCCGCGCGGCCGAGCAGGATAAAGGCGAAGGGGCGATTGGTCTTCTGCAAGGCGACGATGGGATGGAGCTGTCGGGCCATCTCGCGAACGCCCTGGACGAGCTCGGGATCAGGCGTCGGCGTTTGCTCGACGAGGGTGAGGAGCACCTCGGACAGGCTGCGGTACGTCTGGAGGAAGTTGTAGGTGCCGGGTGCCGCCTGCTTGACCTCTGCCAGCGCACGGAAGGCCTGGGCCTGGGCATCCTCGGGCCGGCCGCTACGGAGCAGCGTCAGGGCGAGCACGCTCAGGTAATCCACCTCGAGGGTCGGATCCTGGCAGCTTTCGAGCAAGGGCGGCACGGCTTGCAGGCTGTCGAGCGCCTCGGTGAGGCGACCGAGACGCATCAGGCACATGCTCAGCCCGATCAGGGCTTCGACCGGTTGCTGAACGTCTCCGAAGCGCTTCGCGTCGGCGAAGACGGTCCGGTAGAGCGCCAGCGCCTGCTCGTACTCGCCCAAGGTCGCGTGGATGTTGGCCATGATCATCAGGCACAGGCCCTGTTGCCTGCGATCCCCGACCGTTTCGCTGAGCTGGGCGGCTTCATGCAAGGAGGCGACCGCCTCCTTGAGGTGCCCTGCCATCCGCAAGGAAAGGCCTCCCAGGGCCATGACGCGGCTGCGGGTGGCCAACTCGCCACTGTCCTGGGCCCGTGCTTGCGCCAGTTGCAGATAGCGCTTGGCGGCGCCATGCAGCGAGAGGCTGCCCATCACGGTGCTCAGGCCCGCGTAGCCTCGCGCGAGCGCCGAGGCGGCACCGCTCTGCTCGGCGAGGTTGACGGCGGTCAAGGTGGCGTAGAGTTGCCGTAGCGGGTCGTTAGGGTAGAAGAGGGCCTCCGCCAGGGCCTCATAGGCAAGCCCCCAATCGCGCAGGCGCTGGATGGCCTCGAAGCTCAGGTTCCGGTTGGCTTTTGCGAGCCCCGTCCGGAAGAGCAGTTGTCGCCCTGTCGCGCGGATGACCCCGAGCCACAGGCCGGAGTCCGAGGCGGGGATGGGCCGGTTGGCCAATTGAAGGGCCCGCCCTGCGTGGGTCTGACAGTCCGCGAAGCGCCCGAGCGCGAGGTAGGATCGCGCAAGCAGCCCTTCGCACCGTGCGCGACGGGTGGTGTCTGCGGGCGGCATCAGGCGCAGGGCCTCTTCGAAGATGGCGATCGCCTCCTGGTTGGCGTTGTGCTGCGAGGCGGCCTCGCCGGCCTTCACGAGGTAGGTGATCGCCTTGTCCGGATGGCCCGCGAGGTTCCAGTGATGGGCCAGGAGCGCATCGGGCGCCGTGTTGCCCTGGCCCTCGTACCATTCCGCCGAGGCCTGGTGGAGCGCCTGCTGCTGGGAAGGCAGCATTTGCTGGTAGACGACCTCCCAGGTGATGGCGTGGCGGAAGTAGTAGCCGGGCTCCGGCGCACTCGCCTCCAGGCTGATCAGGCCGCGAAGCTGGAGCTGTTCCAAGGCATCGAGCAACTGCTCGCGCGTGATGCTCAAAGAGCAGAGCGCCAGGAGCATGGCAAGGTTGAACGAGCGGCCGATGACACTCGCCACCTTGAGCACCGATTGCTCTTGCGGCGTCAGGCGATCCAGGCGGCTAGTGATCGTCCCTTCAATCGTGCCGGGCAGCTCCAGGTGGCCGGAGCCGCCAGCTTCGCACTGACGGCAGACGCCGGCTTCGACCACAAGCTGTTGCGACTCGCAGAGCGCAAGCGAGAGCTCTTCGCTGAAGAAGGGATTGCCTTCCGCGCGCTCCCAGATCAAGCGCACGGCGGTATCGGGCACGGTCGTGGCCCCCAGGCGATCCTGTACCAAGCTGACGGTTTCCTCGAAGGAGAGGCCCCCCAGGGTGAGGCGCACCGCCCGGGGCTGGGCCTTCATGCGCTGGTACTCGGCACAGGGGTTTGCTCCGAGCGGACGGGTGGTCATCAGCATGAGCAGGGACGGGATGCGCTCGGCGACGACGGCCGCCAGGGCCCAGGAGGCCGAATCCAGCCAGTGGGCGTCCTCGAGGACCACGACCAGGGGTGCGCGCTCCGAGGCTTCACCCAGCAGGTTGAGGAACAGTTCGTGGGTGTTGTCGGCGCGGACCTTGCCGTCCATCTGGGCGGTGTGCGCGTTGTCGGGGATGTCCAGCTGGAGGATGGCCCCCGCGAGCGGTGCGAGGCGGGCGAAGGCCGGGTCGAGCTGCGCGCGTTCGAGCAAGCTGGCGCGAAGGGCATCCCGGTCGTCGGTCGGCGCACCGAGCGAGAGGAGCGAGGCGAGGACGGGCGCCCAGGCCAGATAGGGAACCGTACGCTCGATGGCGTCGGTCTGCCCCACGCAGGCTGTCACCTTGCGCGTCCGCGCGAGCGAGAGGAAATCCCCGACCAGGCGGGACTTGCCCATGCCCGCGTCGCCTTCGAGTAGCACGATCGCTCCGTTGCGCGCTGCGACCAGGGTCTCCATGCGATCTGAGAGCAGCGCACGCTCGGCCGCACGTCCGATCAGGCGGCCTGTGGGAGCAGCTTGCTCGGGGCTTGAATCCCCTAGCGGCTTGAAGACCGGGACGGGGTCTTGCTTGCCCTTGACCTTGATGGCGGGCATGGCCTCGAAGCGCAGCTGGGCACGGGCGGCCTGCTGCGTGGTCGCATCGCACCAGACCCCGACGCCCACCGCCTGCATGAGGCGGGCGGCGAGATTGACTGCATCCCCAAGGACGGTGTACTCGCGCCGGCGATCGTTGCCGAGCTCGCCACAGAAGACCCGGCCCGTGGTCACCCCGACGCCGGCTTCCACGCCCAGAGCGGCGAGGCTTTCGTGGAGGGCCAAGGCCGCTCGGAGCCCCCGGACGGGGTCGTCCCCGTGCGCGAGCGGTGGGAGGCCGAGCGCGGCGAGCAGAGTGACGCCCTTCTCGTCCACGTTGAGCTTGTTGATGCTGCCCTCGAAGCGGTAGAGGGAGGCCTGCAGGACTTCCATGACGGCTTGCGCCCGTTCGAGCGGGGCCTGGTCCATACCGGGCAGCTTCACGAACAGGATGGTCGCCTGCCGCTGCTCCGAGAGCCAGCGGACTTGCCCTGCGGCCAGGCGCGCCTTCACGGCCCCCGGCACGTAGGAGAGGAGCGCTTTCTCGCTCTCCGTCGAGGGCACCGGCAGGCGTGTGGGGCGAGGCTCGAAGGTCGTGTGCAGGTCATCCAGGCGCACCCCGCCCGAGGGCAGGGTGGTGCCGACGCACTGGGCCTGGACCAGACTCCAGGCCTCGGGGGTAAGGGCCAGCTCGCCGGGATCCACGTCCGGGGCGACCTTGCCGATGGCGGTGATGGCGGGCCCTGTGACCAGCAACTCCCAGCGGTCGAAAGCGCCGCCGAGATCCGAGAGGGTGACCTCGCCCGCGCCCACCGCGACCCGCAGGGTCAAGGGCGCCACCTTGCGCAGCCGGACGTCGCCCTGCAACCCCTGAAGGTCGAGCCCGCACTGGAGGGCCCGATGGACGAGGGGCGAGAGGTCGTCGTCTGCGCGCTCGCGCGGCCAGATGGCGAGCAGCGCGTCGCCCGCGAACTTCAACACGTCGCCGCCGTGGGCGTAGACCAGGTCGATGAAGCGCCCGAAGTAGGTGTTGAGGATCCGGGTCAGCTCTTCGAGGCCCTCAGGCCCCTGGTGCGAGAGCCGCTCGGTCAAGGCCGTGAAGCCCGAGATGTCCGCGAAGAGCACGGCTCCCTCGTAGTACTCGCGCCGGGGCGAGGAGAGAGGGGCCGGATCTGCCACGTAGCGCTCGGTGATGAGGGCGGGCAGGTAGCTTGCCAGCGAGGAGGTCGGCGTGGGCATCGGGGCGCGTCGAAGCGGTTAGCGGTAGGCCGTCATGCCGACGTTCCAGTCCTGGTGGGCCATGTAACGCTTGAAGTCGGCGATGCTGACGGTGATGTTGCCCTGGCGGGAAAGGGGGTCGTTGAGGTAGACCTGCGAGCTGGTGACGCCGGTGACGAGCACGAAGTGGCCGCCGTCGAACGGGGCGTACTGCTCGCTGGTGAAGCGGCCGCTGTAGGCGACGGGGTTGCCCGCGACGATGACGGGCTTGCCGAGCGAAACCGCCGTGCGGACGCTCTCGAAGCCGTAGGTCCGCTCGTGGTACAGGCCCATACGCTCAGCACCCCGCTCCAGGTCTTCGAGGCTCGAGAGCTTGTAGTCGTCCTCGTTGCCCATCATGGCGCGGCGGGTCTTGCGGATGAACTCCTGCGGGTCCTCGGGGGTGCCGATGAGCGGCGGGATCATGTCGTAGGCCTTGAGGACCATCGCAAGGCTCGCCGGGCCGCAGTTCTGGCTCCAGGCCGGAGCCCCGGGGTTCCACTTGGTGTCGTACATCTGGGACACGAAGAAGGCGTTGGGGTCCGCGTGCGCCAGCGGCCGCGGCGAAGGATAGGGATCGTTGCCGAAGTCGTCGTCAGGGTCGGTCTGGGTGGGGACGACCGCGAGGGTGAGCGAGGCCTTGCGGCCAGCGCGCAGGGTGATCTCTTCGCTGCCCTCGCCGATCTGCACGCCATCGGGGTCGTGGACCTCCACGATGACCTGGACGGTCCCCTCGCTGAGGTTCTCGAAGGCGAGCTTGAGCTTATCGGCGCTCAGCGCCCCGACGGCAAAGGTCTTGATATCCAGGAGCTGGTGATCGCGCAGCACCGAGACCGTGACTTGGTTGGTCTGCCAGTAGGCGCCATCCATGACCGAGGAGGCGGTCTTGAGCGTGTCGAGCTTGAGGCTGACCGTGAGGCGCGCCGACGCCTCGGACTTGCTGGTGCTCCAGGTGGTGCCGCCGTTCGGGAGGTAGCTGCTCGCAGGCACGTAGACGCACGCGGGCAGGCCCACGGCGGCGGCGATGATGAGCGCTTGATACCAGCGACGGTGCATGAAGAGCCCTTCTGAAACAGGCGAGCAAAGTCCAGCATGGATGGTACGGGAAATAGACCGATCAAACAACTTATACCCAGCGGGCCCCGCTCCCTCGCAGTGACTGGCACAACCGTTCAGCCTTGGGTAGAATGGGGGCCCTGCAGCGCCGTGACTGGTACAACCACTCAGCCTTGGGTAAGATGTTGGCATGGAACGGATGATTCCCTTAGAGGATGGGCGCGAAGTCGAGATGCGCCGGGCGACCCCCGACGACAGCCAGGCGATTTTCGCGCTCTACGACGATGTTTACCAAGGGGCCTACACCCTCGACGTGGTCAACCGCGACGAGGACCGTGAGCGCGCCCTCCTGGATCCCAACTGCTACTGGTTGATCAACATTTGCGAAGGCCGGGTCGTGGGCTCGGTCATCTTTGACGTGGAGCCGAGCCAGCGCAACGGCAAGGTCTACGCCGCCGTCGTGCATCCCGAGTTCCGCCGTCACGAGCTGATGTACGTGACCATCCAGAACGGCATCAACGCCCTGATGCACCGCGATCGCATCGTGGACGTCATCTACGCCACCACCCGCACGGCGAGCATCGGGCCGAGCAAGCTCCTCAAGAAGCTGGGCTTCGTCAGTCTCGGCATCTTCCCGAACGTCCACCGCCTGGCGGACTACGAGACCCACGGCCTCAACGCCATCTTCCACCCGGAGGCCTTCACCAAGCGCAAGCGCCTGCCCAAGCTGATCCCCGAGGTCGAGGGCTTCTACCGGATCATCCGCCACACGTTCAACCTGGAGCCTTCCGAGATCATGCCGCAGCGCGACGTGCCGCGGCTGCGGATCGTGCGCGGGGACGCCGTCAAGCAGGCCTACGAGGCCTCGCAGGCGGCAGGCGAGCTGCTCTTCGACTTCTATCCCTTCCACACCCCGAACTTCCTGCTCCAGACCGAGGACGGCTCGGTGCGCGCCTACATCAACTACGAGGGCAAGGACGGCCACGGGGTGATGGTCGGCCTCAAGTCGCCGATGGCCGATCTCAAGAGCGCCCTCGGCGCCGTGTTCGACGCGGCCCGCAAGGTGGGCGTGGAGTACCTGGAGATCCTGGTGGACGCCTACGAGCCGGATATCCAGCGCGCGGCCCTCGCTGCGCAATTTTTGCCCTGCGCTTACTTCCCCAGCATGGAAGAGCACGAGGGCGAACGGCGGGACTACCTGGTCTTCGCGCGCTCGACCTTGCCCCTCAACTTCTCGAACGTCCAGATGACCCCGCGCGATCGCCAGTTCCTGGACGTCTACCTCCAGAACACCGAGTACCGGAACCTGGTGGTCAAGATGCACTTCGCCGACCCACAGGACGAAGGCGAGGCGCTGGTTTGATCGGCGACATCCCGCTAGAGGGCGTCGAGACCCTCGCCCCTGACGCGCTCTCGGCGCTCCAGCGTGAGAAGCTCTCAGCGCTCTTGAGGCTGGCGCGGGCGAACTCGCCCTTCTACCGCGCGCACCTCGAAGGGATCGACCTCGACGGCGACTGGCGCCTGGAGGCCATCCCGCCGCTGACCAAGGACCTCTTGGTCCAGAACTCGCCACCGGTGAGCGACGCCCTCTTGACCGCGCCGCTCGCGGGCGCCTACGTCCTGCGCAGCGGCGGTACCACGGGCAGCCCCAAGTTCTCGGCCTTCAGCTACGACGAGTTCCGGCAGGTCACCGACCTCTTCAAGCGCACCTACGGGGCGGCGGGCCTGCGTTCCACCGACTGGGTGGGCAACCTGTTCGTCGCCGGCAGTCTTTATTCGTCCTTCGTGTTCATCAACCGGGTGCTCGAAGAGATGAACTGCGTCAACTTCCCCTTCACGGGCAACGCCCCGGCCGAGACGGTGTCGCAGAACATGGGGCGCTTCGCCATCAACACCCTGATGGGCATTCCCTCATGGGTGCTCGAAGTGGTCCAGAAGCTGCCCGACGAGGTCCTGCCCAAGATCGAGAAGATCTTCTACGGCGGCGAGCACCTCTACGTCGAGGAGCGCACCTGGCTCCACGATCGCCTGCCCAACCTCCAGGTCATCGCCTCGGGCGGCTACGCGACGGTGGACACGGGCCTTATCGGCTTCCAGTGCCCCCACGGTGAGGGGGCCGTCCACCACGTCCATTCGGACCACGTCCTGTTCGAGGTGGTCGATCCCGCGACGTATCTGCCGGTTCCCGATGGCGAGGAGGGGCTCGTGCTCGTCACCGAGCTCGATCGCTTCTTGATGCCGACCATCCGCTACGCCGTGGGCGACATGGCCCGGATGGTGCCAGGGGATTGCCCCTGCGGCCGGACCTTCCCGCGCTTCGAGCTGCTGGGCCGCAACGACGATCTGCGGATCGGCATCGCTACGGTCGCTTACGACGAGGTGATCCGGGCGGTCGCCGAGCTGCCGGAGCTTACGACCAACGTGCAGCTGGTCAAAGAGCGGGACCTGATGAAGGACCGCCTGACCGTCAAGGTCGAGGCGCGGCCGGGCTACACGGGCGATCGCGCAGATCTCGCCTGGCGCCTGCGCGCTGCCGTCCTGCGCCACAAGCCGGATCTCGCCAAGCTGATCCAGACCGGGCACGTGCTCGATCTGGGCGTGTCGGTCTTCGACCTGGGCGAGATTCCCCGGGTGCCCGTCACGGGCAAGGTGAAACGCACACTCGACCGTAGCTTGAACGGACTCACTTCCTGATAAGAGGATTTGCGAGGGACACATGCCGACCTTGACCGACACCCCCGCCCTTGACCGCTACATGGCCCTTGCGGGCATCTACGACGCGAGCCCCGCGCACGACGAGGCGTTCGTCGCGGCCCTGCGCGAGGCGCTCGAATGGCACCTCTCGCACAACGGCCCCTACGCCGAGCTGTGCCGAGCGCAGGGCTTCTCACCCGAAGACCTGAAGACCATCGCCGACGTGCCGAAGGTGCCTCACGTCTTCGTGAACGTGTTCAAGCGGTACGAACTGCTCTCCATCGAGCGGGAGCAGATCGCGCTGAACCTCACGTCGAGCGGCACCACCGGCCAGAAGAGCCAGATCTTCTTCGACGCGGCCTCGCTTGCGCGCGGGCTCGGCATGGTGGACCTGGCTCACGAGGCCATGGGCCTGGTCCGCAACGACCTTCAAACCAACTACCTGATCTTCGCCTACGACCCCAATGAGGCCAAGAACGTCGGGACGGCCTACACCGACTCGAACATCACCAAGTACTCGTCCAAGAAGCGCTCGTACCACGCCCTGCGCTGGGACGAGGCCACCCAGGCCTTTACCTTCCGCGAGGCCGAGACCCTCGCGATGCTCAAGTCCTACGCCGATGAGGGTGCGCCGGTGCGGATCCTGGGCTTTCCGGCCTTCTTGCACCGCATCGTCAGCCGGATGCGCGAAGAGAACCTGCCTAAGTTCGACTTCGGGCCCGACTCCTACGTGCTGACCGGCGGCGGCTGGAAGAAGTCCGAGAACGAGCGGATCGAGCCCGAAGCCTTCGTGGCCGAGGTCGAGGAGTATCTGGGGATCCCGGCGGGCAACGTGCGTGACGGCTATGGCATGGTCGAGCACGGGGTGCCTTACCTGCAGTGCGAGAACCACCGCTTCCACGTGCCCACCTTCGCGCGGGCCTACGTGCGGGACGTGGGGACGCTCGAGGTGCTGCCGTACGGCGAGACGGGCTTCTTGAACCTGGTGACCCCCTACAACCTCGCGATGCCCGCCATGTCCCTGCTGACGAGCGATCTTGCGACCTTGCACGCGGATTGCCCGTGCGGGCGCGCGATGCCGACCGTGACGATCATCGGGCGTGCCGGGACGCGCAAGAACAAGGGCTGCGCCATCTCGGCCAGCCAGCTATTGAAATAAGGAACTTGATTAGATCCCCCCACCCCTAGCCCCGCCCCACCAGGGGGCAGGGGAACCAAGAGCAGGGTTTCAAGATGCGTGAACACTATGTATTCGGTCGGACGTTACACGGTGAGCTCACCGAAGAGACGGTGCGCGACATCCTGGTCGAGGCTCAGGCCCGCAAGGAGCGCCTCGCGCGCACGCCCATCGACCGCATCCTGAGCGTGCTCGACCGTGCTGCACGGCTATGGGCGGATCCCGCCTATGCCGGTTGCCAGGAAGTCATGCGGCGCATCCCCGAGCAGATCGGCTTCTCGCCCGAGATGGTCGCCCAGGAACTCGGCAGCCTCAAGCTCGCTCTGTCGCGCGCGTACCTGGAGCCCAAGATCCGCCTGGAGCTGGGCTCGCTGGATGCCCTGGACATGTGGCAGGGCGGCAACGGGGCAGCCTTCAAGCGGGCGGTGCCGCGAGGGGTGGTGCTGCACGTTTCGAGCGGGAATGTCTTCACCGGCGGCATCCTGAGCATGATCGAAGGCGTCGTCACCAAGAACGTGAACCTCCTCAAGGCCGCGAGCAAGGCGCCGCTTTTCCCCTTGCTCTTCGCCAAGTCCCTGAAAGCGTGCGACCCCGAAGGGGTGGTGGCCGACTCCATCGCCATCCTCTCCTGGTCGGGCGGCAAGAGCCAGCTTCACAAGGTCTTCCAGCAGCACTGCGACGGCATCGTCGTGTGGGGCGGCGAAGAGGTGGTCCGCGAGTACCGCGAGGGTCTCTCGCTCAAGACCCACCTGGTCGAGTACGGCCCCAAGGTCTCGTTCGCGGCGATCGCCAAGGAGCGCCTCTCGGACCCGGCCGTGGCCGCCGAGATGGCGCGCTCGCTCGCCCTCTGGGACCAGAATGCCTGCTCTAGCCCCCAGGTCCTCTACCTCGAAGACGCCACCGAGGACGGTGAACCCACCCGGGCCTTCATTACGGCCCTCAAAGAGGCGCTCGACGTCGTCCAGCGCGAGCTGCCGCAAGGGCCTCTCTCGATGCAAGAGCGCGCCGAGGTGACCAAGGAGCGCGAGATGGCCCGCTTCGATGCGGCCATGGGCGTTGCCGAGCTTCACACTCCGGGTACGGCGCCTTACTGGACCGTCATCGTCGAGCAGGACCCCGCCTTCAAGCTTTCGCCCCTGTTCCGCACCCTCTACGTCAAGCGCGTGGGGGACCTACGCGAACTGAGCACCCACCTTGCGCCCTATGGGGACGCCCTCCAGACCGCGGGCGTCTCGATTCCGCCTGCGCGCCTCTTCGACATCGCCGATCGCCTCCTGGCTTCGGGCGTGCTGCGGGTGACGGCGCTGGGCGAGATGAGCGGTGGGACCCCCGGCGAGCCCCACGACGGCCTGATCGCCCTCAACGAGCTGGTCAAGTGGGTCTCCATCGGCTTCTCGGAAGCCGGCGATCGCTTCGACGGGGCCGAGTGGCTGGGCCCCGAGGAGCTGGAGGCCCTCTCCTTCGGACGCCGCCTGCGCCTCGTCACCGAGCTTGCGCCCGAGGCCCCCTACCATCGGGAGCGCCTCGAGGGCCTTCGGCTGGAGACACCCGAGGACTGGCACCAGCTTCCCCTGATGGAGCGGGACGACGTGGCCCTGCACACCCCGCCCGTCGGCGAGGGCCTCTTCACCCAAGCCCCCCAGGGCGGCCACTTCCTGCGCAGCGGCGGCTCGACCGCTTCCCCCAAGCTCTCGGTCTTCTCGTTCGAAGACTACGAGGACGACATGGCTCGCGCGGCGCGCGGCGCCTTCGCGGTGGGCCTGCGCCGGGGCGATCGCGTGGCGAACCTCTTCTACTCGGGCGGCCTCTACGGCTCGTTCCTCTCGGTCAACCGGGCCATCGAGATCGTCGGCTGCAACAGCTTCCCCTTCACCAGCTCGGTGCCGCCCGAGCAGATCCCCTACTTCCTCCGGGCCTACGGCATCGACACCCTGATGGGCCTGCCCTCTTGGCTGCTGCGGGTCTTCGACGCCATCAAGGCCGACCCCGAGGGCATCCGCATCCGCAAGGTCTTCTACACCGGCGAGCACCTCTACCCGAGTGAGCAGGAGTACCTGAAGCGCACCTTCGGCGTCGAGGTCATCGGCTCGATCGGCTACGGTACGGTGGATGCGGGTCCCATCGGCTTCCAGTGCCCCTACACCAAGGGCGGCGAGCACCACATCCACGCGGACCACCAGTATGTCGAGCTGATCGACCGCCGCACCCGCGAGCCGGCGGGCCCCGGCGGCTTCGGCGAGGTGGTCGTGACCAACCTCAACCGGCGCATCATGCCCCTCATTCGCTACAAGATCGGCGACCTCGGTCGCTGGGTCGAGGGCGACTGCCCCTGCGGGCGATCCATGCCCCGCTTCGAGCTGCTCGGACGCAGCGACGACGTCGTGATCGTCGCGGGCCACGTCTTCCCCTACGCGGACTTCCAGCAGGCCGCAAGCACCGTCGAGGGCCTCAGCTCCATGATCCAGCTGGAGGCCTCCCTCGATGGCCATCAGGACCACCTGGTAGTGCGGGCCGAGCTGGTCGGCGAGGACCCGGACCGCGACGTCTCACAGCTCGAACGCCTGCTCGCCGAAGGGGTCGCCCGCAAGATCCCCTTGCTCGAAGAGGTGAGCGCCAAGGGCTTGCTCACAGGCCTCAAGTTCGAGGTCTTGCCCGCCGGCGGCCTGCCGCGCCTTGAGCGCACCGGCAAGGTCAAGCGGATCATCGACCAGCGCATGGTCAAGCCTGGCCGGACCGACCAGCGCCGCGAGGACAAGGCGGCCGATGGCCTTCACTAGGGACTTCCGCCTGCTCTGGACAGGGCAGGCGGCTTCTCAGTTCGGCGATCGCGTCCACCAGCTCGCCATGGTCTGGTGGGTGCTCGATACCACCGGCTCGGCGGCTATGACCGGCGCCCTCATGGTGGCGACCAGCTTGCCCCTGATCCTGGTCGGCCCCTTTGCCGGGGCGCTCGCGGATCGCATGGACCGGCGCCGGCTCATGCTCGCCTGCGATTGGGCGCGCGCCGTGCTGGTGGCGGGGATGGCAGCGCTCGCCTACTTCCACATGTTGCCCTTGCCGCTGCTCTTCGGGCTTGCGATCCTGCTTTCCTGTATCGGGGCGGTCTTCACTCCAGCGGGCCTTGCCATCGTGCCGGAGGTGGTCGAGCAGGATCAGCTCTTGAAGGCCAACTCCGCTCTAGAGCTGACGACCCAGATGGCGGCGATCCTGGGCCCTGCGCTCGGTGGGCTCTTGGTGGCCGCCACCGGTGCCCCGGCGGCTTTTATCCTCAATGCGGCGACCTTCACCCTGTCTGGCTTCGCCCTCTCGGCCATGACGCGGCGCGCGCACGTGGCGCAGCCTGGGGCCGAGACCTACTGGGAGACCCTCAAGGGAGGCGCCCGGACCCTCGCGGAGCGGCCGGCGATCGCCTCGCTGCTCGGCGCCTTCGCGGTGGCGAACCTCTTCCTGGCGCCCATCCCCGTGCTCTTGCCGGTTTTCGCCAAGGACGTCTTCGCCGCCGGAGCCAGCGGCCTCGGCATGCTCGAAGGGGCGCTCGGCGTCGGGATGATCGCGGCGGCCCTAGTGCTGGTGCGGCGGAGCGACGTGCGGCGCAAGGTCGCCCTCATCGCGGGCTCGTTCGCCTTGCAGGGGGTGTGCCTCGCCCTGATGGGCCTCAAGCCTCAGTTCGCAGGCTTCGTTGTCGGCCTCTTGATCCTGGGGGCGGCCCTGAGCGCGCTCAACATCGTGACGCTCGCGGCCTTCCAGCGGGCCGTCCCCGCCGAGCAACTCGGGCGCTTCATGGGCCTGCTCACCGCCGTGGCCCTCGGGGTGATGCCCGCCTCTTACGCGCTGGTCGGGGTGCTGGCGAGCCGCGTGCCGCCGGGTGCCATCTTCGCCGCTTCGGGGGTGATGCTCGCCCTGGTGGGGATTCTCTTGCCCCTCTTGCCCGGGGTGAAGGCCTTCGACGCCGGCGAGACGCCGGTCGCTATCGAGGCCTGAAGGGCTTCCGCCCGCGACGCGGACGGAAGCCCTCCTTGGATCAGACGAGAATCCGCTCGTTGCCGCGCGGGATCGCAAGCGTCCGCTCGGCCGTTTCGGTCCGGAAGAAGGCCATGGCCTCCTGGAGCCTGCTGGCCTGTAGCTTGAGGTCGTCGGCGGTCCGGGCGACCTGCTCGGTGGCCGTTGCCGCTTCCTGGGAGCTGCGGCTCTGCTGCTCGACCGCTGCGACCACCTGGGCGCACCCGGTACGCTGCTCGCCCGTCGCGTAGGTCACGGTCTGGGTGGCTTGAGCCATCTCGGTGACGGCCTCTTCCACGTGGCGGTTGATGCGCCCCATCTGCTCGGCGCTCGTGACGATCTGGGCGCTCGCCCGGGTCTGCTCGTCGGTGGCGATCGCAACCTCGCCCATGAGGGCGTTCACCTCGCTCGCCGCCGTTTGGAGCTGCTTGAGGACCTCGCCGGTGCGCGCCGCGAGCCGGACGCCTTCCTCTGCCTGCTCGCTTCCCTGGCGGGTCACTTCGGCGGCTTGCTGGGTTTCGACCTGCACCCCCTTGATGAGGGAGCCGATCTCCTGGGTGGCGTGGGCGCAGCGCTCGGCGAGCTTGCGGACCTCGTCGGCGACCACGGCGAAGCCTCGGCCGGCCTCACCCGCCCTTGCCGCCTCGATGGCGGCGTTGAGGGCGAGGAGGTTGGTCTGCTCGGCGATGTCGTCGATCACCTCGATGATCCGCCCGATCTCGCCCGAGCGCTCTTCCAGGTGGTGGATGGTGCGCTGGATGGCGGTCATGGTGCCGGCGACGGTCGTGATCCCCTCGATGGTCTGCGCGAGCGCCGTCCCGCCGGCCTTGGCCCCCTCGGCGGCCTGGCCCGAGACCTGGCTCGCGTGGGCCACGTTGCCTGCGACCTGCTGGAGACTCGCCGCGAGCTCCGCGATGGCGCTGCTCGTCTGCGTCACCGAGGCGCCGAGCTCGTGGGACTGACGCTCGATCTGCTGGACCTTCTGGCTCACCACCTGGGCGCTCTGGTCCACCGAGCGGATGCTCGAACTCATCTCGACGATGGTGGCCGAGGTCTCCTCGGCGCTCGCCGCCTGCTGGGTGACCGTCGCGCTCAGCTCGGAGCTCGAGCTGCTGAGCTGCTCGGCCCCCGAGCCGACCGACTCGGAGGCGGCGCGCACCCGGCCGACGATGGCGCGCAGGCTCGTGATCATGTGGGCGACGGCGACGCCGAACTGGTCGCGATCGCTCTTGGGGGTGACCGTCCGGGTGAAGTCCCCGCGGCTCATGCCCTCGGCGGTATCGGCGACCTCCTTGAGGTAGGTCGTCATGCGCTCGAAGGTCCGGGCCATGTCCCCCAGCTCGTCCTGGCTGGTGACCTCCAGGCGCTGATCCAGCTCGCCGCGCGAGATTCCGTCGGCGGCCTCGGCGATCCGTTGGACGTTGCGGGTGATCTGGCGCGAGAGGAGGGTTCCCAGGATGCCGCCGACCAACATCGCCAGCGCAATCGAGGCGATATTGGTCAGCAAGGCCGCCTGGTAGACCCGTTCGGCCCCCTGCGTGGCCTCGCTCACCCCTTTCTCGTTGTGGTCGAGCAACCGGTTGACGTCCGCCTTGATGCGCATGTAGATCGGCAGGGTCTTCGCCTTGACGTGGGTGACGGCCGCCAACTTGTTACCCTTCCGGCTGATGTCGAGGGTTTCCTCCAGCTGGGTCAGGTAATCGGCGTAAGCGCGGCCGATGCCCTCGAACAGCGCCGCTTGGTTCGTATCGGTGATGGTCGGGCGATAGCGGTCCATGGCCTTGGTGACGAGCTCGCGCCGCTCGCCGATCTCGCGCTCGACCTCGGCGAGCTGCGCCGCGTCGGTCTCGTAGAGGTGCCGATTCAGCAGCCGCTGGAGGTTGGAGAGGTTGGTGTCGATCTTGCCCGCCGAGGCGGTCGCGGGCAACCAGTCGTTGCTCAGCTCGACGACCGTCCCGTGGACGCTCATCAGCTGGGCGATGGTGATGCCACCCGCCACCAGCACCATCAGGCCGATCCCGAAAAAGCTGCCGATCAGCTTTTTGCCCACCGTCAATCTCATTGTCCCTCCTTGAATTCGCCGCTTGAGGGACCCCGCGAGCCCCTACCGAAGCGCCGTGACCCCTGAAACGATGCATGTCAATAACAATAATTAACAAAAGATTATCAATGTTAACACATGCAAGGTGCTCGGCCCCGCGAGGAACGGGGGCCTTGCGTGAAGATCCCGTGACGCGGACGAGGCCCCGACGGATTCGTCGGGGCCTCGTCAAGCTGGCAAGAAGGCGGGTCGTGGGGGCTAATCGGCCCACATGGCGCCGAGGTTCAGGATGGCGCCTGCGTAGCCTCCGGCGTGCGCCGCCTGGAGCTCAGGGGCGATCGCCGGGTAGAGGGTCACCTCGCTGAGCTGCGACACCGGGATGAACTCGACCGCGTCGATCACGTCCGCCTCGGGCACGGCGAGGGTGCCGCCCTCGATCCGGCCGAGCAGGTAGATGTTGACCACGTGCCGGGTGCCGCGGGGGCAGATGGCCTCGGAGAGGTAGAGCATCCGCTCGATCGAGATGTCGAGGCCGGTCTCTTCCTTGATTTCGCGGATGGCGCACTGCTCGAACGACTCGCCGAAGTCGAGCCCGCCGCCGGGCAGCATCCAGTAGGTCTTGTCCCCCTTGCGATGGCGGACCAGCAACAGCTGGTCGTCCTTGGGCAGGACGGTGCAGACGCGGATTCGCGGGGCCTTGCTCACGCTCATGCGCGCACCGCCGCGCGCATTTTCTCGAGGCACTGCTCCAGCGCGATGCGGGCGTGCGAGTAGGTCAGCCCGCCTTGGTAGTACGCGACATAGGGCTCGCGCAGCGGCCCATCGGCCGACAGCTCGATGGTCGAGCCCTCGATGAAGGTGCCGCCCGCCATCACCACGTTGTCCTCGTAGCCAGGCACCACATCGGGGATGGGCTGGACGTAGGCGTGGACCGGCGAGGACTCCTGGATGCCGCGGCAGAAGGCCACGAGCAACTCGGGGCTCCCCAGCCGGATCGACTGGATGATGTCGGTGCGCTTGGCTTCGGGCAGGGGATCCACGTCGAAGCCGAGCGAGGCGAAGAGGCGGCTTGCGAGGGTCGCGGCCTTGAGGGCCTCGCCGACCACGTTGGGGGCGATGAAGAAGCCCTGGAACAGGAGGCGGTTGTAATCGAGGCTCGCCCCGCCGTCGCGGCCGATGCCGGGAGCGATCAGGCGGCAGGCCGCGCGCTCGACCAGGTCCTCGCGGCCGGCCACGTAGCCGCCCATGGGCACGATGCCGCCGCCCGGGTTCTTGATGAGGCTGCCTGCCACCAGGTCCGCCCCCACGTCGCAGGGTTCTAGCTCCTCGGTGAACTCGCCGTAGCAGTTGTCCACGAAGACCACCAGGTCGGGGCGAACGGCCTTGACCCGGCGGATGATCTCGCCGATCTCGGCGACCGTGACCGACGGGCGCCAGGAGTAGCCGCGCGAGCGCTGGATGGCGATCACCCGGGTCTCGGGGCGCAAGGCGCCGACCAGGCCCTCCATGTCCACCCGGCCGTCGGGCAACAGGTCGTGCTCCCGGTACAGGACGCCCCACTCCATCAAGGAGCCCTGGCCCGGCGCCCGGGTGCCGATCACCTCTTCGAGGGTGTCGTAGGGGTGGCCCGTGACGTAGAGCAGCTCGTCACCGGGCTTGAGGGCGCCGAAGAGGGCGACGGCGATCGCGTGGGTCCCCGAGGCGAACTGGGTGCGCACCAGGGCCGCCTCGGCCCCGATGGCCTGGGCGAAGACCGCCTCCATGGCCTCGCGGCCCAGGTCCCCGTGGCCGTAGCCGGTGGTGCCGGCGAAGTGCTGCTCGCCGATCTTGTGGTCGATGAAGGCCTTGAGGACCTTGCGCTGGTTGTGGTGGCGGATGCGCTCGATCTCGGCCCAAACGGGGGCGAGGTCTCGTTCGGCTTGGGCGATCAGCTCGAGCGCCGGGGCCTGGGAAAGGGTGGCCATGGGGACGGGATGCTCCTTTGCGACGTCGGATGGGGCGCGAGCCCATTATATCCCGAAGGTCCCAAGGCGAGCGAGGGCCTCCTGCGCCGTTTGGGGGCGTTCCTTGGCCGGCATGGCGAGCATCGATTTAAGCAGGGCGTCGAGGCCCTCGCTGAGCGCGACCTTCCATTCGAGCCGTGCGTGCTGCCCGTCGTAGAGGAGCAAGGGGTTCTTGCCCGTGAGGAGGTAGAGCACGGTGCAGGCCAGGCCGTAGAGGTCGCTCGAGGGGTAGGCTTCGAGGCCCATGGCTTGCTCAGGGGCGGCGTAGCCCAGGGTGTGCATGGTCGTGAGCGCCTCGATTGCAACCCCTTGCTTGTCGTGGGTGCGGTCGGAGGCGGAGCCGAAGTCGATCAGCCAGATCTTGCCATCCGCGTCCCGCAGGAGATTCTCGGGCTTGAGGTCCCGGTGCAGGACCGGCGGCTTCTGGCCGTGGAGGTAGACGAGCACCTCCAGGACCTGGCGCATGACGTCGCGGGCCTCGTGCTCGGACATGGGCCCGCGCCGCCCGATGAAATCGAACAGATCCTCGCCGTCGATGAAGGCCATGGAGGCGCAGAGCATCCCCTGATGCTCGCCCTGCGCCTCCACCTTGGGGATGTGCGGGTGCGAGAGGCTCATCAGGAGCCGGACCTCGCGCTTGAAGAGCTCAGCGTCCTTGTCGTCGCCGCGCCGGGGATCGAAGGTCTTGAGGGCCCGCAGGGCGTTCTGGGCGGTGCGATCGCGCGTCAGGTAGACGAAGCCGCAGTTCCCTTCGCCGATGGGCTCGACGACCTCGAAGCGCTGGGCCAGGATCGTGCCCGAGGGCAGCGGAATGGCGGGATGGAAGTTTGGTCCCGCCGGGGGAAAGCCCGCCCCGCGCGCGCCGGGGGCGGCGAACGGCGGCATGAATGGGCCGCCCGCCTGAGGATGCCGGGGCGGCTGGATCCTGGGATCGAAAGGTTGCATGGCGTATCCTCCTCTCGCACGGTCATCGGCATCGTACCGAGGGAGGGTGCGAGGAGGGAAGGAAGCCTTCGCCAATCTCCATGTATGGAAGGGGCGACCCTAGAAGACGTGGAGGATCTCCAGCTCGTAGCCGGACAGCCAGGTCTCCCAGTGGCCCGTTTCGACGAAGGCCACGGCCTTGGAGACCACCGAGTTGGCATGACTCGCGTCGTTGCTGACGTAGGCGATGCCGAGGGTCGCGACCTGCCAGAGGTCCTGGTCTTCGACCTCGGAGGCGCTCACGGCGTACTCGTTGTGCAGCCGGGTGAGGATCGACTTGACGACGCGGCGCTTGTCCTTGAGGGAGTGCGCCTGGGGCAGGTGGAGCCTGAGGAGCGCCGTCGCGACGATCATCGGCCTAGCTCCCGGCGCGCCCGGCGATGAAGTCGACGATGGTCTCGGTCGGAGTGCCCGGGCCGAACACGGCGTGGGCGCCGGCGGCCTTGAGGGGCTCCACGTCGGCGTCGGGGATGATCCCGCCGACCATGACCGTCATGTCCGAGGCCCCCTGCTCGCGCAGCAGGCCGCAGATCGCGGGCACCAGCGTCAGGTGGGCGCCGGACAGGAGGCTCAGGCCGACCACGTCCACGTCCTCCTGGATGGCGACGCTGACGATCTCCTGCGGGGTCTGGTGCAGGCCGGTGTAGATGACCTCCATCCCGGCGTCGCGCAAGGCGCGCGCCACGACCTTGGCGCCGCGATCGTGGCCGTCCAGGCCGGGCTTGCCGATGAGCACCCGAATCTTCCGTTCCATCATGGGGTTTTGCTGGCCTCCTGTTTCGGTTGGCCCCCGAGCGTGGGTCAGGGGACGACCCTATTATAGCTTGCGCCGCCAGGATGCGCCGCATCTCGCTCGCACGATTACGAGCGCTTGGAGTTGCTTTGCTTTAAGCGAGCGCATCCTGTCCAAACGTTAGGGATTGTGCATCGTCCCTCAAAGCCCGGGAGGGTTTAACTTCGAACTTGCGAGGTGCGATTGCGGAGTGCTCGGCGATCGCCCGCTGTACGGGAAAAAGGAGGGCCTCCTTCTTATGCGATTTTCGACTCTCTCGTCGGTGGTGCTGATGGGAACGCTGGCCGCGACTGTGGGCTGCGCCCAGTCGACTCCCAGCGCGGTGACCCCTAGCCAGTCCCAGCCCGACAAGGCGATCCAGTTGCCCATCATCCCGGCTAATATGGTCACGGTGGACAAGGACTACTCGATCCTGCAGCGCGGCGGCCGTGGTGGCGGTGGTGGGTTCCGCGGCGGTGGTGGTTTCCGTGGCGGCGGCTTCCGTGGCGGCGCCGGCTTCCGTGGGCGCGGCTTCCGCGGACGCTTCGGGACCGGGCGCTTCCGGGGCCGGGATGCCTTCTTCTTCGGCGGCCTCGGTGGGTTCGGTGGGTTCGACAACCTGTGGTGGCCGTACTACCTGGACGGCGGCAACTACTTGCCGTACTCGTGGGGCGCCGGCCTCGGGTATGCCCCCTATGCCTTCGACGGCAACATGTTCACGCCCTATGCCGGTGCCTGCGGCGGTTGCGGCGGCATCTCCACCATCGGGCTGCCCTCGGCCTTGGCGGTCGAAGCTCTGCGCAGCACCTACATCCCGGGTTCGCTGCCTCCCTCTATCTACGGTGGCTACGGTGGTCTTGGTTGGGGTGGCCTCGGCGCCTGTGGCGGCTGCTAGCGCTTAACTCGGTTCACGGTTGCAGGTCCGATACGCCGTATCGGGCCTGCTTTTGTGTCATGTGGACGGCCGAGCCGGACCCAAAATACGAGCGCCCGCCCTGCGTGTTGCAAGGGGGCGTTCGTTTTGAAGAAGCCGCAGGGCGAAGATCCTGCGCTTTCAAGGCCTTGCTCTTGCATTTCGAAAAGCGATCCCTTTTCGCTCAGAGATTAGGCGCTCCGCCTCGTTCAACACTGGTGATGCGAGAGTATCTTCGAGCCTACGAGATGCGATCGCGGGCCGTCTTGCGATCTTCTCTCGTGAGGACAGAGGAGGCCTTTCCTGCCATGTGTCGATCAAAGCTCATGTACACGGTGCTCTTCGGAATGCTCGCGGCGACGACCGCTTGCGCTCAGCAGGCTCCGAGCGCGGTTTCGCCTGTGATCCCCGCGCAACCCGTTGACCAGAAAGGGTTGCCGCGCAACCTGACGCCGGATAAGTTGCTGACGGTCCCCAGTGGCCAGGTCGCGACCGAGGCGGGTTACGCGGTCCAACAGCGCGGTCGCGGTGGTGGGTTCCGGGGCGGTGGTGGCGGCTTCCGAGGGCGCGGCTTCACCGGCCGTATGCGGGGCCTCACGGGCCGCCGCATGCGAGGCTTCACCGGCCGCCGTATGCGAGGCTTCACCGATCGCCGCTTCCGGCGCTTCACCGATCGCCGCTTCTTCAATAACGTCGCGTTCCTCTACAGCTACCCCTACTACTATCCGTATTACTACGATGGCATTTTCTACAACCCCTACGGCAACTATCCCTACTACTACGACGACGGGACGTACGTGCCGGCCTACTAATCGCCTGCGGAGTGGTGTGGGCTGGCATGCCTTTCGGCTCAGCCTTACTAAGCCTCGGCTATTTGGTTATTCGGAATCCCTCGCTTCCCCGCAGGGCGGGCCCGAAGGTCGGGCTCGCCCCTTTCTCACGGCTGCGAGGCCTTGCTCTTGCTCTCCTGTAAGCGAGCGCAAACTTCAGGGGCGTGGCTGGTTTTATTTCTCATCCGAGGCTTTATCGTGACCCCTGATGCCAAACGATTGCCGAAGCGTCGGCGGTCCAGGCTGCTTGGCGACAGGAGGTCCACCCCCATGGTGAAAACCAAGCTTCTGATATGGAGCATGATCGGACTCTTGGCCGGAACGCTGGGTTGCGCGCAGACCCCGACCACCGCGCCCGACGCTGCGCCTGCTGCAGCGGATGACGCCCTCAGCGTGGCCGCCGAGACGAGCCAGCCCCTGGTACAGCCGATCAACCTTCCTCCGCGCCTGACGGCGAGCCAGTTGATTCCGGTGTCGATGGACAAGATCATGAACCAGCCGCTTGATGAGTCGGTCGGGGAGGGGGGCGGGTACTCCGTCCAGCAGCGCCGGGGCGGCGGCTTCCGGGGCGGCCGAGGTGGCGGGTTCCGGGGTGGCGGCTTCCGGGGTGGCTTCCGAGGTGCAGGCTTCCGCGGCCTTGGATTCGGCGGCTTGGGCTTAGGCTTGGGCTTGGGCTTCGGGGCCAACTGGTGGGGGCCCAACTGGTGGGGTGGCTGGGGCGGCAGCGGCTGGTGGGGTGGCCCTAGCTGGTGGGGGGCTCAGACCTTCGGCTTCTATCCCTATGGCGGCATGTACTACCCCTACTTCCTGGCCGGAAACTCTTATTACCCCTTCTACAACTACTATTCGGCCCCCTACTATTACTCCCCTGCTTTCTTCCCCTACAGCGGGGCCTGGTACCCTACCGGCTACGCCCCCTTTATGGGGACCGGCCTCATGCAGGGCGTGGTCCCGGGCTATGGCGGCATGGGCTACGCAGGCGCCCCTGGCGGAATGGCCTACGCTGGCGGCCCTGGTTATGCCGGCGGCCCTGGCGGTATGGCCTACGCCAACGGCCATGGTTACGCCAACGGCAATGGCGGCATGGCCTACGCCAATGGTCATGGTTTCGCCAATGGCAATGGCGGCGGGTACGCCAACGGTCATGGCTACCAGCAGGGGCAGCCCCAGCAGTATGGTCAGCCGCAACAGTACGGCCGGCCGCAACAATATGGCCAGCCGCAACAGTACGGCCAGCCGCAACAATACGGCCAGCCGCAACAATACGCTCAGCCGCGACGCTACTGAGTTTCGGCTCGAAACGAATCGCCCCGCCATCCTCCGAGGATGGCGGGGCGATTCGCCTGCTTTATGGGCGGGTGACGATCAGGGCGTTGTTGACCGAGCGCTCGACGCCGTCGGAGGGATGGTTGACCAGCTTGCCCCGCACCACCATGGCCGTCGAGCCGCCGCCGTCCAGGTTGATGGCGTCGTGAGCCCCCAGCTCGCGCAAGAGGCGCGCGAGCTCGTAGAGGGTCATCCCTACGCTGTGCTTCTGGCGGCCGTCGACCGTGACCATCGCGATCGAGGTGCCGCCCAGGTAGGCGATAGCCGTACGAGGCGCGCGCCCACGGGCGATCTCGGGGCCGAAGCGCTCTTCGCGCGCCGTGACCTTGACCTGGCCGCCCGATACCAGGGTCGGGCCCCCGCCGATGGCGGAGCGAACTCCCTGCCACTCGTCGGAGAGCTGCGCGTAGACGGCGACGCGCTTGCCGATGCGGAACTGCTCGACCAGGGCCTTGAGGGCGGTGCCCTGGCCCGAGACCACATACCCGCCTCGGGGGATCTCGGAGTTCCCGGTGTTGGCGGCAAGTACCGTGCCGTCGGCGGCGATCATGAACTCGCGGCGGCTCGGGTCGGGGTAGGTGCGGGTGCGGTTGCCCCAGTGCGAGGTGTAGAGGATGAGCTGGTTGCGCGTGGCCTCGCGGTTGACCCCGTTGGGGACGAAGACGCGGTTGTCCCCGAGCCCGATGGCGGCCTTGAGCTTGGCGTTGTTGATGAAGCAGGTGCCGTCGTAGCGCACGCCGAAGACCGAGCGATTGAAGTAGCTGGAGCTGACGATCTGGCCGTCGAGCATCAGGAGGCCGATGGGGGCGCCGCCCTTGGGGGCAAAGAACGACCCGTTGATGGCGGCGAGTGCTTTGGAGCGGTTCGCGATCGCCGAAACCGGCTCGACCGAGAAGCCCTGGCCGGGGCGCGCGAGCTGGGGGCGAAGGGCGTAGTGCTTCAGGTCCGCGTTCACCACGTTGACCGAGACGGGCCCCGCCATGGTCCAGCGATTCATGCGCTGGAAGGTCAGCCCCTCTGAGAGATCCACCGTGCTGGTGCGGGTGATGGTGTACGGGATGAACAGCTCGAAGCGGTCATGGCTGACCTTGGGGGTCATGACGTAGGGGAAGCGCCAGCGGGCCACGATCCGGACGTAGCGCTTGTTCTGGTCGATGGTCACGCTCGCGAGCGGTCCCGAGGCGAGCTGCTTGACCACGTGGTTCTTGACGCTGTTCGAAACCTCGATGTCCCAGCGCATGCCGTCCACCAGGGGGACCTTGCGCACGATCCGCGGGTTCTTGAGGTTGACCTTGAACTGGACACCCGTGTCGGAAGCCACGGTTTTCCACGTTTCGGCGCTGGCCGCCTGAGCGCCGGCCAGTCCGAGGGCGAGGGTGAGTAACAGCGTTCGAAGGTGTCTCAAGGGAGCTGTCCAAGTGGCGAGGGATGCCTCACTATACCCGACTAGCGTCCGATTGATAGGTTGAGGGGCCGCCAATCGGCGGCCCCTTGAGAGATTTGGCGCACGAGCGGCCGGCGATGGTTGCCGTCGGCCTATGCGGTGCGGACCCGCAGTCGGGCGCCCCCGGCGACCTGTTCCAGGTCTTCGTCCGTGAGCGTTTCCTCTTCTTCGATGACCGGGGCGGTGTTCTTCGTTTCCTGTTCCGACATGGGGCCACCTTTGTCAATCAGTCGGTGAGGGTCGCGACCAGCCCGGCGTAGGTGCTCTCGAGGGTGGCCTCCTGGCCGAGGGCGAAGCGCCTCAGCACCGCGTGGACCGGGAAGAACTGGGTCTCGAGGCGCGAGAAGCGGATGCTCAGGTGCTCGGGCTCCTGGCGGATCACCCAGGAGCCGCCCAGGTTCTTGATGATCAGGTCGCCCAGGTAGGTGCCCCATTCCAGGGCGATGGTCGCGAGCTCCTCTTCGGGCGGCAACTCCTGGCCCCAGCCCTCGGTGATCAGGGTGTCGAGCACCTCCAGGTCCTCGTCGGTCTGGTGGAGGGGCGACTCGAAGGTGTTCTCGATCTGGGCCTTGGTGTCCTCGGCCTCGTCCTCGAGGGCCTCCACCCGGCTCTCCCAGTCGGTGCCCGCGCGCTCGCCCTGCGTGAAGCGGGCGTCGGCGTCGGTGTCCGTGAGGTAGGTGGGAAGCTTCGCGAGCGCCTCGCGCTCGGCGGCTTCGGATCTAGTGTTCTGCGGCGTTGATGGTTCCATGATTCGCTTGATTCCTTGCGGGCATCACCCGCCAAACGGCGGCTTCGACCGCCTCGACTCCGAGATTCTTGAGGCACGACAGTTCGTCGCACGTGGTGGCGCGGCGATCCCACAGGCAGGGGCGGCAGGCGAGGCCGTCCACGTGGATCGCCTGGTGGACCGTGCCGGTGGGCATCAGCTTGGCCGGATCGGTCGGTCCGAAGATGCCGACGGTGGGGGTGCCGACCGCCACCCCCAGGTGCAGGGGCGCCGAGTCGACGCAGACCAGGATCGACGCCTGGGAGATGAGAGCGGCGAGCTGCCCGAGGCCCTTGGTCTTGCCGAAGGCCTCGATGGGCTGGGTCTTGAGCACGCCCTTGATCCGCTCGATGGTCTCCTCGTCGTCGGGCCCGCCGGCGAGCACCACCTTGACCCCGGCGGCTTGCAGGCGCGCGGCGAGCTCCGACCAGCGGTCCGCGTCCCAGCTCTTGATGAACTTCTTCTGGACCGAGAGCTTGCTGGTGCCCGGATGGAGCACGACCACCTGGTCGCCCGCCTGGACCCCATGCTCGGCGAGGAAGGCCTTGGCCCACTCGCGGTCCGGCTGGGTCAGGGCCGCCTGGGGCAGCCGGAAGGGGATGGGGACCCAGTGGCGGATCAGGTCGTAGTACATCTCAGCGGCGTACTGCTGCGGGTTGCACTTGGCCTTCTCGGTCAGGGTCCAGGAGAGGCGGTTGGCGTCGTAGCCCGCTCGGTACTTGGCCCCGCTCAAGAGCAGGATCACGGGCATGACGGGCGAGCGCCCCGATCCGATGGCCAGATCGAAGGAGCGCGAACGCAGCTCGCCTACCACCTTGAGCAGCTCGAAGACGGAGGGCTTGCCCTTGACGTCGAGGGTGAGCACCTCGTCGATGGCGGGGTTGAAGGCCATGATCCCCTTGCAGCGGGGCTCGACCAGGGCGGTCAGCTTGGCCTGGGGGTAGGCCTCGCGCAGGCTCTGGATCACGGGGAAGAAGAGGATCTCGTCCCCGATGCCGCCGAAGTTGACGACCAGGATGCGCTGGATGCGGGAGTCGACGGGAATCTTGCTCATGCGGCGCCTTGCTCTCGGTTGGGAAGGTGGAGGATGACGGCGAGCGTCAGCCAGAAGAGGATCTGGACGCTCGGCCGATAGAAGACGGTATCGACCATGCCGTGGATCATCAAGCCGACGAGCGAGGCGATCGCCGCCGTCGCCCAGGGGCGGCTCACCCCTTGCTTGAAGTGGTGGAGGGCCCGGAAGATCCCGCCGCCCACCAGCGCCACGAAGGCCAAGAGGCCGAAGATGCCCTTCTCGACCAGCTCCTCGAGGAAGATGTTGTAGGCGCCGAGCGCTTCGAAGCCGCTGACCATGTACAGGGCGTAGACCTTGCGGAAGGCGTCGTTGCCGAGGCCGATCCCGAACCACCAGGAGTGTTCGATCATCCGGATCACCCCGTCCCAGACGTTCATTCTAAACGAGTTGGACGAGTGGGTGCGGGTGGCGGTGATGGAGAGCAGCCGCTCCTGCATGGCCGGCGAGTGGTGGTAGGCCACCACCGCGCCGACGGCCCCGAGCGCGAGCAGGCCCGCGAGCACCCCCAAGAGCCAGGGGCGGCGCCGGATGGCGGGCCACAGGGCCGCGAACCCCAGGACCCCGAAGACCACGGCCTCGCCCACCAGGCCCAGGTAGGCCCCGCGCGAGTAGGTGAAGTAGAGGCAGATGGGTGCCGTCAGGGCGGTGCCGACGGCAAGGAGACGCATGCCCCAGGCCTTCCACGTCATGGCCGCGGCCGCGGCGAAGGGGATGATGGGGATCAGGTAGCCCGAAAGCAGGTTGGGGTTGAGCAGGGTGCCGTAGACGCGGGTCAGCTTGACCTCGGCCTCGGAGTCGTCCCAAAGGGCCAGGGGGGCGACCTGGATCTTCCACTGGTAGATTCCGTAGAGGGATTGGGCGAAGGCCGCGACGAAGAGGGCGCCGAAGAGCGGCAGCCAGCCGCGCTCGCCGCGGCGCAGCGCGCCCCGGAAGGCCAAGAAGCTCATCCAGAAGACGAGCATCTTGGCGAGCCCCTTGACGCTCAGGACCAGGTACGGCGAGAAGCCGACCGCCACGATCGAGACGGCCAAGAGGGCGAGAAAGGGCAGATCGAGCCCATCCGCCTCTTTGGCGACGGGCTTCTCCACCACCCACTGGAACAGGAAGGTCCCGAAGGCCAGGAGCACCATCAGGGCGTTGAGGCCCGTGCCCACGTAGGGCGAGACCAGCAGCAGCAGGCACGCCGCGACCAGCGAGAAGTAGGGGGCGAGCTTGATGGCGAGCGAGGTTTCGGCGAAGGGCGCGATCTTCGCATAGAGGGCCGCGCGCAGCGCCGACGTCGCGCGGTAGGGAAGGCTGTGGCGCACGCGCGCTTGCCAAGCCGCTTGGATGGAGACGAGCCCGAGCGCGGCGCTCAGGCTGCCGCGCGTCGCGCGCTTCGAGGCCCCGAGGGCCCCGCTATCCGAGTGGGCGGCCATGGGCTAGGGCTTCGGCTGGTCGACGAGGCGCACGTCGACGATCGAGCCGCGCAGCCGGTAGAGACGGCCCTCGATGTCGATGGGGACGCCGACCTTGATCTTGTTGCCGCCGAGCACGATGGCGTCGTCCGTCAGCTGCGCCGTTTCGCGCAGGGTCAGGAGTACGTCCTTGCTGTAGGGCTCGGAGGGGTCGGGATAGGCCTTCACGCCGCCGGCAACGGGCACGGTGACGGTCCGGGGGGTGACCTTGACCTTGCGGATGGTCAGCGCCGCGTAGGGCTGGTTACGGATGGTGATGAAGGTCTTGTCGCCGGGCTTGAACATGGCGGCGTCCGAGATGCCGCCCCGGATGAAGAGGTCGAACTCGGCGGTGGCCTCGCCCTTGAGCTGCTGGTTGACGCCGGCGTTGCCGGTGCGGGCGAGCCCCGCCCCCAGGATGAAGAGCGCCACGACCACGACGATCGACAGATCGATGAGGTTGACCTTCCCGAAAACCCTTCCTTGCTGATCCAACACTGAGTCGTCCCCTTTGCGTGAGCAGATTGCACCGGGCCGTCCGGAGCGGCCCCTGTCTTACCGGGGTCTCATGATGCCTCGTTTCCGGCCTCACGGCAAGCACCGGCGTTTGCAAAGCCGAATACGGGGCTCTGTCGGGATTGTGATTTGACTTGGGGATGTTTGATGGTTTAGCGATAAAGCAATCAGGGCATGTGGGATTTGTCAGGAGTTGTATAGCTGTTGTCTAGCGACCTGGTCTACGCGAGGCTGGTGTGTCTAAGATTTTCGCTCGTCTGCTGGCTATTCCGCTCTGCGCCGTGCTGCCCTCTGCTTGCTGGAGTGGTCCGAACGGGGCCGGAACCTCTAATTATTCCCTGACGGGCCGGGTGGATCTCGCCCTGCTATCGAAAGCCCGCAGGGCGCAGGCCACCTTCGACGAAGTGGCGGATGCCGCCACCGTGTCGCTGATGGAGAGTGCCGGGACCAGCTCGGTGACCATCGCGACCACCCTCACCAAGCCGGGCGGCACGTTCAAGCTCACGTTCACGGCTTTTCGCCCGCAAGGCGATCGCACCTACCTCTTAGAGGCCGTCAAGGGCCTCGGCGGCAACGCCGTGAACCGCGACGCGGTGCGCATCCGGACCCTGATCCGCTGGAGGGAGGGCTGGGTGAGCCTCACCAACGCGACGGTCGGAGGCCGGGTGAATCTCGGCCTGGGCTCGACCGCGGTGGCGATCCTCTACAACCTGCGGCCCGAGGGAGTGAGTCCCGCTGACCTGATGGGCTCGGTCCAGCCGGATCTGCCCGAGGCCCTGCCGTTGCCGGCCAGCCTCGACACCTTCACCCCGGTGGGGGGCTACACCAAGCAGGACTTCCACACGGTCAGCGATCTGGTCGACCGGGCGGTGCTCGGTGATTCGGACCCCATCACCGCCCTCCAGTTCGACACAGACAAGGGCGCGTTCATCGTCAAGACGGCCGAGGATCCCTTCATCGACAACCTGAGCAGCACGGTGGCGGGCTACGGGGCGCCGCTCATCATCACGGGCTATCGCTTCGATCCCGACATCGGCAAGAACACGGTCTATTTCGGCGGCGCGACCGGCAGCGTGGCCGTGATCGACCCGAAGGCCCCCAACTCCCCCAACGCTCTCTACGTGAGCGTGCCGGAAGGAGCGCCGAGCGGCGACGTGATGGTGCGCAACTCCTTCGGCCTGAGCAACGGCATTCGCTTTACCGTCATCCCCCGCCTCGGCGGCGCGATCGTGAACTAGCCAAGGAGCTCTGCCTTGCGTTTCGACCTGGCTCGGATCGTCATCATCGTGTTGAGCGTGGCCTTGCTCTCTTGCCAGGCCGTCGCCCCACCCATGGGGACCGCCACGCTGACTCCTGATGCGCCGCCGGGGGCGGATACGGGATCCGGGGTGCAAGGCGGCTCGACCGTCACCCCCCTCTCGGGACGGGTGGACTTCGGCGCCGCTGCGACCAGGGTCCAGGCCATCCCCGGTGACGTGATCAACCTCGCGACGATTTCGCTGATCGACACGGTGACGGGCCAGACCCGGGCCGCGGGCATCACGGACGCCGATGGGGCCTTCACCCTGCCCTTCGCCACTTTCGTACCCGCCTCGGGTTCGGTTTACGTCCTGGAGGCCATCAAGGGGCTCAACGCTCATTTGCCGGGCAACGACGCCCCGCGCTTCAGGACGCTCGTGACCTTCCGCAACCCGGGCTGGGCCTCGATCACCAATGGAGCCGTATCGGGCAGGGTCGTGATCAACGCGCTGACCACGGCGATCGCCCTGGTGTCGGGGCTCGACCAGGCCGCCATGCCCTATCACAGCGTGATGGGGATGGTCAACGCCCAGGTCTCGCCGCCGGCCCTGACGGGGAGCCCCGCGCCGCCGCCGAGCCACAATGCCGCCGAGCTCTTGAACCTCAGCGCGGACGTGAGCGCCATCCTCACCGGCAACGGGGACCCGGTCGGCTCGACGGATGCCATCAAGCCCCGGGTGGACGCGGTGACGCCCATCCAGGCGCCAGCCAACGCGCCGGTGGTCATCCAGGGGGTGGGGTTCGTGCCCGGTGGGACCGCCGTGACCATCGGCGGGGTCTCGGCGCCGATCCTCTCGCTGCGGCGCTACCTGGCCGGCGGCCTCCAGAAGTGGGAGATGATCGTCACGGTGCCACCCACCGCGATCACCGGCAACCTCAGCGTTTCGACCCTGCGGGGCGGTGCGAGCAACGCCACCCCCTTCACCATCCCCGCGGGCTCGGCGGTCTCGGTCATGGCGATCAGCCCCAACCCGGCGCGGCCCGGCAGCACCGTCACCATCTCGGGCGGCGGCTACAGCCCGGTGCTCGCGGAGAATGACGTGCGCCTCAACGGGGTCGCCTTGACCCCCATCTTCGCCAACGCCACCACCCTGGTCCTGGTGCTGCCGGGCAACGCGACCAGCGGCAACATGACGGTCACGGTGAACGGCGCCAAGAGCAACGACTTCGCCTTGACCTTGGACGTGCTTGCGACCCCGCAGATCACCTCGCTCTTCCCGAACGTTGGGGCCGTGAAGTCGGTCGTTGCGATCAAGGGGGTGAACTTCGGTCCGAGCGGCAAGGTCGTCGTCGGCGGCTACCAGGCCAAGGTCCTCTCGTGGCACCCGCAGGTGGTGCGCGTCGAGCTGCCGTGGTACCTCGCACCGGGCCCGACCACCCTCACCCTGTTCGGTCCTTTCGGGGTGGCCACGGCCAACTTCACCGTCATCGACGGCACGGCGGCCAACACCTTCGTGGACACGGGCACCACCATGACCGGGGTGGGGGGCAACGGTACCTACGTTTGGGTCGGGGACAAGAAGCTCTGGGTCTGGGGCGGGGCCAACTCGACTGCGGTCCAGTACATCAACCTGCTCGACGATGGGGGCTTCGCGGACGCCAACTGGACCACCTCGCCTCTAATGTTGCCCGCAGGCACCAATCAGGACGACAATCCGAACGGGATCGTCCAGGTCGGAAACCGCCTCTACTACACGGTCTCCAATTCGAGCAACAAGGTCAACTTCGCGACCCTCAACCCCTACACCGCGGACGTGACCGGCTTCGGCTACGATCCGACCAACGACTTGCCGTCGTCCTGGTTGGGCAAGGATCTGGCCCTCGCCGCCAGCGAGAAGTACGTCTACTTGCTGGGGCAGGGCGTGAGCTGCTCGGGCGGCGGCAACTGCGACGGCAACCCGCTTGCGACCAAGCAGTCCCGCATCCTGCCCTCCGGGGGGATCGGGATCTGGGAGAACGGCCCCAACAACCTCTACTACGGCGAGGACGGCATCCCCCTCTACATCGGCGGGGTCCTGCATCTGTTGGGCGGCACCGATTCCAGCACGACCGGCGGCTCCCAGTTCTGCGTTATCAAGCCCGACGGCACCATGGGGACCTGGACGACCTCGTCGGCCCCCGTCGTGCCCGGTGCGCTCGGCCGAACCATCTCCCGGCGCCCGCTGCGCGTGGGCAAGTACCTCTACCTGATCGCCACCGCCGACGAGATCGAGTCTCCGACCCTGCGCGGGGTGATCGTGGATGACCTGGTGCCCAAGCCCATGTCGGCCTACAACCTGCCGAAGACCGGCCAGGGCCTGAACAAGGTGGACGTGGTGATCGGGCGTTACCTGTACTCGATCAGCTCGGACAGTGGTCATGCGCTCCAGCGGAAGGTCTTCCGCTGCACCCTGAACTGAGGAAGGGCCCATGCGTCGTCTATCGCGTTTTGCCTGGCTTCTGGTCGTCCTCGCCATGCTCGCCTGCATGCCGCGAACGGGGGCGCCCGCGACCGGTCAGGACGACTTGAAGGCAGCCACCCACCGGGTGCCGACGCTGGTGGGGCGCGTCGATTACGGGGCCATCCGCAACTTGCAGGCAAACGTCGGCACCTTGCTCGATCGTTCGACCGTTTCGCTCTTCGACGCCGTGACCGGCGAAACCCGCACCGCCACCGTTTCCGATGCGAGCGGCAATTTCAGCCTGAGCATGCCGGGTTTTATCCCCGCGACCAACGGCGTCTACATCCTGGAGGCCGTCAAGGGTCTGGGGGCCCAGCTGCCTGGTCGTACGGCACCTCGCCTGCGAACCTTCGTCCAGTACACCACGGCCGGCTGGCTCTCGCTGACCAACGGGGAGGTCGGGGGGATCGTTGCGATCAACGCCCACACCACGGCCGTTGCCATCGTCTCGGCGCTCGACCCGATCGGTTTGCCGGCCCCTTCGGCCATGGGCAAGGTCAACCCGGCCTCGCCGGGCAGCCTCAAGGCGACCCCCAGCTGGGTCTCCCACCCGGACACCGAGCTCAACCAGCTTGCCGCCGACGTGGTGACCACCCTCGGGCGCGACGACGATCCCCTGGCGTCCACCAACGCCGTGCGTCCCCAGATCCACGGCGTCACCCCGACCTCGGGCTCGGCCAATCAGGTGGTGAGCGTGACGGGGGTCGGCTTCGCGGGCGGCACGACCACCCTGCGCCTGGGGGCCATGACGGTCCCTGGCTCCAACGTCCTGGCCGTCACCCGGGACCGGATCGTCTTCACGGTTCCGGTGGGGGCGACGAGCGGCAATCTGGTGGTCAACACCAACCGGGGCGGTGACAGCAACGCGGTCTTCTTCACGGTGCCGAACGGTGCGGCCGTCTCGATCCAGGCCATCAGCCCGAACCCCGCGCGGCCGGCGGGCTCGGTCACGCTCACCGGCCACGGCTACAGCGCGGTGCTCACCGAGAACGTGGTCAACATCAACGGTGGCAGCGTGACGCCGGACTTCGCCAACACGACGAGTCTCGTCTTCCGGGTGCCCGCCGGGGCCACGAGCGGCAACGTGAGCGTGACCGTGAACGGTCAGACGAGCAACAATTACTACCTGACGATCGATTCGCTGACCACGCCGATCGCCGCCTCGGTCTTCCCCACCGTGGCCCCCAACAAGACCATCGTCGCGATCAAGGGCCAGAATTTCGGGCCGGACGGGGCGGTGCTCATCGGGGACTACCAGGCTGAGGTCGTCTCCTGGAATCCGAACGTCATCCGGGTGAAGGTCCCCTGGCACGTCGACGAGGGCCCGCAGATGGTGACCATCTTCGCGCCGCTCGGCATCGCGACCCAGAGCCTCCAGGTCGTGGACGCCGATGCCGTCAATGCCTGGGTCAACGTGCCGGACTTGCCGGCGGGCGTCGGTGGCCCCGGGATCCACGCCTATGTCGGCGGGGAGAAGGTGTGGGTCTGGGGCGGCAACAACAGCACCAAGGTCGCCTACATGAACCTCAATCCGGACGGCAGCTTCAAGGACTCCAACTGGACGGTCTCGCCGTTTGTCCTGCCCGAGGGCACCAACCAGGACGACAACCCCAACAGCCGCGTGCAGATCAAGAATCGGATCTATTACACCGTCACCAACCAGCTCGCGGCGCCCAACAAGAGCCATATCAACTTCGCGAGCCTGGATCCCTACACCGGCGACGTGATCGGCTTCGGCTACGACCCGATCAACGATCTGCCGCCCACCTGGGCGGGCAAGGACCTGGCGCTCATCGCGAGCGATCGCTACGTCTACATCATGGGCCACGGGGTGAGCTGCACCTCGGACGGGATGAGCTGCAGCAACAACCCGGTCGGTACCATGCAGGCCCGTCTCCTAGAGTCGGGGAACATCGGCCAGTGGGAAGTCGGCCCCAACCAGCACCCCTACGGGGAGGACGGCTGCCCCTTCATCATCGGGGACGTCCTCTACCAGATCGGCGGGACGGGCAATGCCGTCACCAACGCGTCGCAGCAGTGCGTGATCGACGCCACGGGCCGCATGTCGAACTGGGTCAAGCAGGCGACGCCGCTTTTGCCCAACGGGGACATTCTCTCCTGCCAGGTCATGCAGTTCGGGCGGTACTACTACTACCTCCACACCTGGCCCACCCTGCGCGCCTTCCGCGGCGCCATTCAGGACAACCTGGTCCCCAAGCCCATGACCGAGTTGACGACGGACATCCCGAGCACCTCGGGGGTCCAGCTCGCCAACTCGCCGGTGCAGGTCCAGGTGGGCAAGTACCTCTACCTCATCAGCTCCAACCAGGGGGACGCGGGGCCCCTGTGGCCCAAGGTGGCCCGCGGCACCGTTAGGTAGTCCTGCGATGTGAAAGGTTCTCTCATGCGCGATCGGCTTGTTGATAGCTTGTTTCGTCCTCGGGTGGGGGCGATCGCCGCCTTGCTGGCCCTGGTGCTCGCCATTTGGGGCTGTACGGGTGATGCCGACGAGATCACCGGGGTCTTGCCCCCCAGCGGGACGGGGGCCAGCACCGATGTGACCGGTGGCGTCTCGAAAGGTGGCGGCCAGTCGGGTGGGGCAACCCCCTCGCCCACCCCCACCACCAACAAGACCCCCACGCCCACTCCGTCGGCCACGCCGACGGCAGAGGAGACGCCGGCTACGCCCTTCGCCATCAACGTGCAGCCTTGGCTCGCCATGAACACCTTGGTGGTGGCCCCCTCGAACGGGGCGAGCCCCCTCTACCCCTACACCACCACGGCGACCGTCGAGGTGCTCTTGAGCAACGGTCACCGCCAGGCGACCGCTCAGTGGGATACCAGCGACCATGCGATCGCCACGGTGGATACGGCGGGCCTCGTCTCGGCCGGCAACACGCCGGGGACGGTCGAGATCTTCGCGACCTCGCTGGATGGCCGCGCCTCGGCCTCGGTCACCCTTACCGTCCTTTCCAAGGGCGGCGCGATCATCGAAGTGGACTAGGGAGGGCGCATGCGACGTTTGATCCGCTTCTGCGGTGCCGCGGCCCTCGGTGGCCTGTTGCTCGCCTGCCAGAGTCTGCCTGCTCAGTTCGGCGTCCGGCAAGCCGAGCAGCCTGCCACGATCGTCGCGGCCGACCAGGCCAATCCGGGTAGCCCGAGCGGTGGGGTGGTCTTCACCGTGCGCTGGCCGGATCGCGCGGCCCAGTACATCCCCGCCTCGGCGAGCGCCATCCGCTTCGGCGCCTATCGCCCCGGAGTCGCATCCCCCCTTGCCACGGGCAGCGTCGCGCGGACGCTCGCGCCCACCGCGAGTCTCGCCTTCACGGCCTTGCCGGTCGAGACCCTGCGCTTCACGGCCGAGGCGATGGATCCCGACGGCTACGTCGGGGCCTCGGGCAGCGTGACCGTGCCGGTCCTGCCCAACACCCTCACCCCCGTCAAGTTCACCCTGGCCTCCACCCTGCGTCCGACGCTCACGGGCTTCAGCCCGGCCAACGGCTGCCCCGGGCAGCAGGTCACGCTCACGGGCACGGACTTCGGCTTCTCGCGGGATGCGACCTACTCCATCTCGTTCGGCGGGGTGGTGCTTCCGTCGAATCGAATCTTCCGCTTCAGCGACACGGCCATGGGCTTCTTCGTGCCGCCAAACGCCACCAACAGCGCCATCGCGGTGACGGTGAGCGGGGTGAGCGCGGCTTCGACGCTGGGGGATAGTCGCTTCACCACCATCGCGACCCTCTCGGTCTCGCCCCGCACGGCAACCCTGGCTCCTGGCGAGCACACCCTCGATCTGCTCCTGAGCGCCCAGGACGCCTTCGGCAACGAGGTGATGTCGCCCGTGGTGCCTTGGGGCAGCTTGGGGCAAGACTGTAGCGCCTGCGGCACCTCGGATTCGGTGGCGCGGATCGATGCGAGCGGACGCGTTACCCGCGCCAACGTCACGGGCGTCGCGCGCTTCGGGGCGGGCATCGCGCCGGTGCTTGCGACCGTCTCGATCGAGGTGCAGTGACGTGGGCCGAAAGTGGCTTACGATCGTCTTCCTGGCCGCAGGGATCCTGCTCGCCGCTTGTCAGGCGCGTCTTGCCGCGCCGCTGCTCGGGATTACGCCACAGGAGGCGGCCGTTTCGCAGGTGTCGCCGCGCCGTGCAACGGGCAGCCTCGGCCTCAACATCCGCTGGCCCGAGCGCTGGGCCCAGTACATCCCGCCCGAGACCGTGGCCATCGAGTTCAAAATCTACGCGGCTAACCAGCCGACGCCCTTCGTGACCCGCTCCGTGCCGCGCCCCGTCGGCGGGGGCGTGAGCCCCGTGCGCTTCGACGATTTGCCGACCGGCGACCTTCAGATCCAGGGGACCGCCAAGAATGGCAAGGGTGAAGCGGTGGCGAGCGGGGTGGCCCAGGTGAAAATCCTGCCGAATCAGCTGGTCAGCGGCGCCCTCCACCTCGACTCCACCGAGCTCTTCAAGATCATCTCCCTGAGCGCCTGGAGCGCGGATCCCACCTCGACTGTCACGATCATGGGCGTAGGCTTCGGCGCGAGTCGGAATGCGACCTTCTCCGTGCAGGTGGGGGATCTGACGGTGCCCGAAGCGGACCTGCGGCGCGAGGACGACACCACCATGAGCTTCAAGGTGCCCGAGGGGGCGACCAACAGTGTGGTGGTTCTCAAGGTCGGCACCCGCTTTGCCGAGAGCCATCGGGTCTTCACGACCATTCATGCCTGGGAGCTCTCGCCGGCCACGGCGGACGTGTTCGTGCCGTACGGCCTGCAGACCTTTTCGGCCGAGGCCGAGGACTTCGCGGGCAGGACGATCGTGGATCCGCCCTACACCTGGACCGTCGAGGCGATCGCTGGCCCCGCGGCGCGCATCGAGCCCGCTCTGGACGACGATGACGACGAGGTGGAGGGCGACGACATCATGGGCCGCTTCGTCGCAGGGGTCTCCGACGGGACGTACAAGGTGCGGATCGGTAACGGTTCCGCGGCGCGAGAGGCCACCGTCACGACCCATCCGCTCACCTTCGCAGACGTCAAGGACGTGCTGGCACCCCTCGACTCCGAGGTGAGCCACCCACCCGACAACCCTGCGACCCCCGCCAAGATCGCTCTCGGGCGCGCGCTGTTTTTCGATCCGCGCCTCGGCTCGAACGGGGCGATGGCCTGCGCGACTTGCCACTTGCCCGAGCAGGGCTGGGGCGATGGCTTGGCCCGCTCGATGGGCAACGATGGGGCGCCGCTGCCGCGCAACGCTCCGACCATCCTGAACGTGGCCCTCCAGCCGGGGGCCTTCTTCTGGGATGGGCGGGCTGCGACCCTGGAAGCACAAGCCAAGGCGGTCTTTGCGAGCCCCCTGGAACTCAACCGATCGGGCGAGAGCTTGAAGAGCGTGCTCGAGACCGCGGGGTATCCCGCTTCTTTCTCGACGATCTTCGGGGCTCCGCCCTCGACGGGCCCGGAGGCCCTCGACATGACGGCCAAAGCGATCGCTGCCTTCGAGCGGACGGTGGTGACCGACGAGGCCCAATTCGATCGCTGGGCCCGAGGGGATCAGGCGGCGCTGAGCCCGGTCCAAAAGCGAGGCCTTGCGATCTTCGTGACCCGCGGGCGGTGCGCGGCGTGCCATTCCGGCCCGCTCTTCAGCGACGGCAAGTTCCACAACATCGCCATCATGGATGCGGAGGGCAGCCTGGGACCCGGCCGTCAGGCGGTGACGGGCCGGCCCGAGGACCTGGGCGCCTTCAAGACGCCGACCCTACGCAACGTCGCAGAGACCGCTCCCTATTTCCACATCGGATCCGCTCAGACCCTGGAAGATGCGATCTTGCACTACGAAAGCAACCTCGAGGACTTCACCAACATCGACCCGGAGGTGGAGGAGCCGATCTTCCTGCCGGGAACCGACCGAGCGGATCTGGTACAGTTTCTAAAGGCTCTCTCGGGCCCTGACCCCCATCGCTAGGAGACCCCTCGACTTGAAATTCCCTCGGCTTGCGTCAGCCAGGACCTCACTGCTCAGCGCCGGCCCCGGGGCCGGTAAGACAGCGCTCTTGAGCGCTTGGCGCGAGGAGAGCACCACGCCGACGCTCTACCTGGCGCTCTCACGCGAGGACCAGGATTTTCGGTTCTTCGCTTACCGCCTGCTCTTGAACTGGCCCTCCGCGCGAGCGCGTCATACGGCCCTCGAAGACGACGTGCTGGCTGCTTCACCGGGCGTGCGCCTCGCGCGTGCGATCGCCGAGACCCACCCCGACGCTTGTCTGCTCTTGGACGATTTCCACCGGCTCGAAGGCGCCGAGGCCCTGCCCGAGGTCATGGCCTTCTTGCGGTACTTCCCGGACACGGGGACCCTCGCGATCGCCTCGCGCCATCAGCTGCCCGCGCTCGATCGGCCCTCAATCATTCGCTATGAGGCGGCGGAGCCCTTCTGGAGCGAGAAGCCGAGCTTCGACGATGTCTTGGCGCTGCCTGACGAGCTATTCGCGCAGGTCCTCGCCCTGGCGGCGGTCGGCGAGGTTGCGCCCTCTTCTGCGGGCTTCGAGCTGGTGCGTCGCAATGTTGCCTGCCTTTCGGAAAACTCCACCCTGCATCTGCGGGCCCCGTGGCGCAGTGCCGCAGAGCTCGTCCTGAAGCAACCGAACGCCGAGCAGGCCTGGGAAGCCGTCGAGGCGCAAGTTGCGATCTTCCAGGCGCGCCACCTGCGCACGGTGCGCGAGGCAGAAATTCCCGAGATCCTCGACCGGATCCCCGCCGCGCGCCGTAGCGTGCGCCCCTTGCTGCTTCATCTCGAAGGGGATCACCACCTGGAGATGGGGCAACTCGAGCAGGCTAAGGGGTGTTATCGCCGGGCCCTGAGCCTGACCGCCGGCAAGGGGGGACTTGCCACCGATATGCGGCTTCGCCTGGCGCGCCTCGCCTCGATCGAGGAAGACGTGCCCCTGCTTCGCGATTTGCTCGCCGCCTTCGAGGCCGGCGCCATTCCTCTCTGCGCCCTCCAAGAAGCGGAGCTTTTGCAGCAGCAGGCCCTGCTCCATTGGTTCGACGGCCGGAAGGACTGCACAGAGCCGGCCTTGAAGCAGGTCTTGGGCCTGCCGATCGCGGGCGATCGCTTGATGGCCTACGAGCACTTCCGCGCCCTGCGGAACCTGCACACCCTCTGTTACAACCAGTATCGCCAGCGCGAGGCCTTCCGCTACGCCGAGCAGATGCTTGCGATCGCCCAAGAGCATGGCTTCCATGCGGATCTGCTCCGGGCGCATCTCGCCTGGCTCGACACCCGGGCCCAGGACGAGACCGAGCCCCAACCCTTCATGAGCGTGGTGGCGATTCCGCCCGAGACCTTCGAGGGGGTGGCGATCGAGATCCTGCTCTGCTATCTCTGGTCGCTCGCCGTCAACGCGCAGCTGCTGTATCAGCATGAGCTGGCGCTTCGCCTCTACCGCTATTACCAGGCGTGCGCGATCGCCAAGCACATGCCGATCCACGTCCACATGAGCGGGCTGGGGCTGTTGAACAACTTGGCCCGTCTCGGCCGGCTCGAAAACGCGGCCCTCGTCTATGACGAGCTCTCGCGGGTGCCGGCCTTCGGCAACTCGGGGCTAAGCGTCCAACGGCGCTGGGCGATGATCCTCTCGGCCCAGGGCCGGCGCGAGGAGGCCGAAGCGCTGCTTGCAGGCTTGCTCGACGGTGAGGTGAGCGAGCAAGAGAAGACCTTCACGCGCTTGACCCTGCTCGGCCTCAAGGCCCGCCATGGGGATGCTGCCGCCGAGGCCGAGGCGCGCGCGTTTCTCGCTGCGCCCGAGGGCCGGTGGCTGGCCAAGCAGGAGGCCTTATTTCTAAGCGAGCTGGGGCTCGTCGATCCGGTGCCCTGCTTCCAGCTGCGCGTCTTCGGCGCCATCACCTTCCAGCAGGGGATGACGCCCATCGCGCGCTGGCCAAGAAAGAAAGCCCTCGCCCTCTTGGCCCTCTTGGTCCTGCACCCGGACGGCTGCACCACCGAAGAGTTGGCGCAGGCACTCTTCGGGGATCCCGGGGCCGTCGAATCGCTGCACACGACCGTCTACACCCTGCGCCAATCGCTCAAGGTGGTCGGCGGCGCGGACTTGATCGAGTCAGCCCGGGGCATCTATCGCCTGGATCAGGAAAGGATCGCCTTCTGCGACCTGTACGCCTTCGACGCCCTGTACGGCAACGCCCAGGCGCTCGAAGGCAAGGGGCAGGCCGGCATGGGCGCCATGTTCTACGAGCTGGCGCTCATGTTCTACCAGGGGCCCCTGTTCGACGACTTGCCCGAGGACTTCGACGTGGTCCGCGAAGCCTACCAGGCGAAGGTTCGCCACGCGCAGGCATTTTTGAAGGCCAACCGTTCGGTGGTCTCCCTGGCGCGGCTACCGAGCGAGCTTAGCCGTTCGCTTTGATCCGGGCGATCAGCGAGGTGGTCGAACGGCCTTCGACGAAGGGCAGCACGACGACTTCGCCGCCGAGGCTGCGCACCAGGGGGGTCTCGGGGATGGTATCGGGCTCGTAGTCCCCGCCCTTGGCGTAGAGCGCGGGGCGAACCGCCTCGATGGCGCGATCCGCGGTGCGCTCGTCGAAGACCACGACCGCATCGACGCAGCCGAGGGCGGCGAGCAGCTCGGCGCGCTCCTCCTCGGGGAGGATGGGGCGGGCGGGGCCCTTCAGTTCCTTGACCGAGCGATCCGAGTTGAGGCCGACCACAAGGCGATCGCCCAGCTGCCTTGCCGCCTGCAGGTAGCGCACGTGGCCCACGTGCATCAGGTCGAAACAGCCGTTGGTGAAGACGGTCTTGCCGCCCTCGGCTTCCCAATCGGCGATCTTGGAGGCGATGGTGTCGACGGTGTAGACGTTCACGCGGCTTACCCCAGTACCAGGGCTTCGGGGGGATTCTTGGACCAGGTCTCCATCAGCTCGGAAACCGAGGTGGTCGCGGTCCCGAAGCGGCGCACGACGATGGAGGCGGCGAGGTTCGCGAGGATGGTCGCCTCGAGCGGCGAAGCGCCGCCCGCCAGGGCCAGGGTGAGGGTGCCCACGACCGTATCCCCGGCGCCGGTCACGTCGAAGACCTCGTGGCGGTTGAAGGCCGGAATCTGGTGCAGGCTACCGTCCGCGCCGAAGAGGGCGATGCCGTTGGCGCCGCGGGTGATGAGCACGTGTTGAGCGCCCGTCTCGGCCAGGAGGATCTGGCCGGCCTTGCGCAGGCTCGCCTCGTCGGTGATGGCGAAGCCCACGACCGCCTCGGCCTCGGGCTGGTTGGGGGTGAGCGCCGCGACCCCGTTGAAGAGGCGCAGGTCGCACTGGGCGTCGACCGTCACGAGCTTGCCGTGCGCGCGGCAGAGCTCGAGGGTCCGCTCGATCACCTTGGGGGTGAAGAGGCCGTTGCCGTACTCGGAGACGAGCACCCCGTCCACGTGCGGGATCCGGGCCTCGAGGGCCTCGATCACCCGGGCCTCGATGGCCGCGTCGATGGGGTCGCGGCTCTCGCGGTCGACCCGGACGATCTGCTGGGTGACCGACTGCTGGGACGAGGCCGAGATGCGGGTCTTGGTGGTGGTGGGACGGCTGGGGTCGATCACCACGTGCGTCGCGTCGATCCCGCGCTCGTCGAAGGCCTGGCGCAGGGAGACGCCCGACGGGTCGTCACCGAACAGGCCGATCACCTCCACCTGGCCCCCGAGGCTCGCCATGTTGGCGGCGGCGTTGGCCGCCCCGCCCGGCACCACGTCGGTGTGCTGGTGGTAGAGGATGAGGACCGGGGCCTCGCGCGAGATGCGGCCGACCTGGCCGGTCAGGAACTCGTCGGCGATGAGATCGCCGACCACGAGCACCCGGGTTTTCGCGAAGGACTGGGTGAGACGCTGGAGGGTATCCGAGTTGAGCATGCGGGTGGTTTTCTTTCCTGTTACTCTTCGACGCCGACGGCGGTCGCCCACTGACCGCTCGCCTTGGCACGCAGGTAGGCCTCGATGAAGCCGTCGAGGTCGCCGTCCATGACGCCCTGCACCTGACCGACTTCATACCCCGTCCGGTGGTCCTTGACCATCTGGTAGGGGTGGAAGACGTAGGAGCGGATCTGGTTGCCCCACGACGCCTCGCTGTAGCCGCCCTTGATATCCGCCAGGCGCTTGGCCTGCTCGGCGAGCATGCGCTCGTAGAGCTTGGCCTTGAGGATGCGCATGGCGGTCTCGCGGTTCTGGTGCTGGCTGCGCTCGTTCTGGCAGGCCACCACGATGCCGCTTGGCAGGTGGGTGATGCGAACGGCGGTTTCGACCTTGTTGACGTTCTGGCCGCCGGCGCCGCCCGAGCGGAAGGTGTCGATCTTGAGGTCCACCGGGTTGATCTCGACGTCGGTGGCCTGGTCTGCGAGCTCGGGGGTGACCTCGAGGGCGGCGAAGGACGTCTGGCGCTTGCCGTTGGAGTTGAAGGGCGAGATGCGCACCAGGCGATGGACGCCCTTCTCGGCCGACATGCGGCCGTAGGCGTAGGGGCCCGTCATGATGATGGTCGCGCTCTTGATCCCCGCCTCTTCGCCCTCGGACAGGTCGACCAGTTCGACCTTGTAGCCCTTGGACTCGGCCCAGCGGGTGTACATGCGCAGCAGCATCTGGGCCCAGTCCTGGGAGTCGGTGCCGCCTGCGCCGGCGTTGATCGAGACGATGGCAGGCGCCTGGTCGTACTCGCCGCCGAGCATCTGCTCCATCTCCCAGTCGCCCAGGGTGCTGCGGATCCGCCCGAGACCCTGCTCGACCTCGGGCAGGACCGAGAGGTCCCCTAATTCGAGGCCCATCTCGATGAGGACCGCAAGGTCCGAGCTGAGGGTCTCCCAGAGCTCCAGGCGCTCGACCTGGTTGCGGATCATGGTGAGGGTCTGCATGGTCGCCTGGGCGGTTTTGGCATCATTCCAGAAGTCGGGGGAGGCCGCCTCGGCCTCGAGCCCCGCCATCCGACTCTTCAGTCGGTCTGGGTCAAAGATGCCTCCTTGCTTCGGCGATACGGTGGCTGAGCGATTCGAGCTCGGTCCGGCATTCTTGAAGCGTCACGGTGGGTTCCTTCTCGTTGGTTACGCGTTCTTGCTCTCTTCGGCCGCCGGGTCGTAGGCTTCGACCCCGTCCGGGCCCTGGAGGACCATGTTGTGGATGTGCATGGGCTCCGGCTGCGGCATGTCGTAGACCACCTGGACGTGGAAGACCTGGCGGACGATGTCGTGCTGGATGGCGCCGAGCAGGTTCTGGAACAGCTCGTAGGCCTCGCGCTTGTACTCCTGCAGCGGGTCCTTCTGGCCGTAGGCACGCAGGCCGATGCCGTCGCGCAGGGCGTCGATGTCGTGCAGGTGCTCGATCCACTTCTGGTCGAAGACCCGCAAGAGCAGCATCCGCTCGATCTGGCGCAGCATCTCGGGCTGCATGGTGGCTTCCTTGGCCTCGTAGGCGGCGATCGCCGCATCCGTCAGGTGCTGCTTGATGGCCTCGGGGCTGACCAGCTCTTCGATCTCGGCCTGGGGGATGGCCCCCATCAGCGGGATGTAATCGGCCATGCCCTGCATGAGGCCCTGGAAGTCCCACTCGTCGCGCTGGAGCTGGGGGTTGGTGAACTGGTCGCAGAGATCCGAGACCACGCGCTTGATCATCCCGAGGACGTTCTCGCGCATGTCGGCGCCCTCGAGCACCTTGCGCCGCTCGGCGTAGATAATCTCGCGCTGCTTGTTCATGACGTCGTCGTACTCGAGGACCTGCTTACGGATGTTGAAGTGGTAGACCTCGACCTTGCGCTGGGCGCCCTCGATGGCGCGGGTAACCAGGCCGTGCTCGATGGCCTCCTCTTCGGGAACGTTGAGGCGGTCCATCATCTTGGAGATGCGATCGCCGCCGAACAGGCGCATGAGGTCGTCTTCGAGCGACAGGAAGAAGCGGGTGGTGCCCACGTCGCCCTGACGGCCTGCGCGGCCGCGCAGCTGGTTGTCGATGCGGCGGCTCTCGTGGCGCTCGGTGCCGATGATGTGCAGGCCGCCCGCCTGGATGACCTGGGCCTTCTCGTCGGCGCAGACGCGGGTGGCCTCCTCGCGGGCCTTGATAACGGCCTCGGCGGGAGCCTGGGTCGGGTCCTCGTAGCCGGCGGCCACCAGCAGCTCGCCGGTCAGCCCCTCGGGGTTGCCGCCGAGGATGATGTCGGTCCCGCGGCCCGCCATGTTGGTGGCGATGGTGATGCCGCCCGCGCGGCCCGCCTGGGCGACGATCTTGGCTTCCTGCTCGTGGAACTTGGCGTTCAGGACGCTGTGGGGCAGGCCCCGCTCCTTGAGGATGCTCGACAGGAACTCGCTCTTCTCGATGGACACGGTGCCGACGAGCGTCGGGCGACCGGCCTTGTGCATCTCGGCGATCTCGTCGGCCACCGCGTTGAACTTGGCGTTGACGGTCTTGTAGACGACGTCCGAGAGGTCCCGGCGCTGGATGGGGCGGTTGGTCGGGATGATCGAGACTTCGAGGTTGTAGATCTTGCCGAACTCGGCCTCTTCGGTGGCCGCGGTGCCCGTCATGCCCGAGAGCTTGTCGTACATGCGGAAGTAGTTCTGGAAGGTGATGGTGGCGAGCGTCTGGGTCTCGTCCTGGATGGGCACGCCTTCCTTGGCCTCGATGGACTGGTGGAGGCCGTCCGAGTAGCGGCGGCCGACCATCAGGCGGCCGGTGAACTCGTCGACGATCACGACCTCGTGCTGGCCGTTCTCGGGGTTGACCCGGACCACGTACTCGCGATCGCGCAGGTAGATCTCACGCGCCTTGAGGGCGTTGATCAGCTGGTGGGCGAGCTCGGGGTTGTTGGCGTCGTAGAGGTCGCGCACGCCGATGAGCTTCTCGGCGTGGGTGATGCCGTCCTCGGTCAGGATGACGTTCTTGGCCTTCTCGTCGAGGGTGTAGTCCGCGTCGCGCTTGAGCTTGGGGGCGATGCGGGCGAGCTTCTCGTAGAGGTCCGCCGACTGCTCGAGCTGGCCCGAGATGATGAGCGGGGTACGGGCTTCGTCGATCAGGATCGAGTCGACCTCGTCGACGATGGCGTAGTGGAGCTTGCGCTGGACGCAGTCCTCGATGGTGCCCGCCATGTTGTCGCGCAGGTAGTCGAAGCCCAGCTCGTTGTTGGTGGCGTAGGTGATGTCGGCCCCGTAGGCCATGCGGCGCTGGTGCGGGTAGAGGTGGTGCTGGATCAGGCCGACGTCGAGGCCGAGGAAGCGGTGCAGCTGGCCCATCCACTCGCTGTCGCGCTTGGCGAGGTAGTCGTTGACGGTGACGACGTGGACGCCCTTGCCGGGCAGCGCGTTGAGGTAGGCCGGCAGGGTCGAGACCAGGGTCTTGCCCTCGCCCGTGCGCATCTCGGCGATCTGGCCCTTGTGGAGGATGATGCCGCCGATCATCTGGACGTCGAAGTGGCGCATCCCGAGCGCTCGCTTGCCAGCTTCGCGGACGGTGGCGAAGGCTTCGGGCAGGAGGCTGTCGAGGGGGGCGCCGTTGGCGAGCCGCTGGCGGAACTCGGCAGTCTTGCCCCGCAGTTCTTCGTCGCTGAGCTTGGCGATCTCCTCTTCGAGGCTATTGATCTTGAACAAGAGGGGCCGGATGGCCTTGATCTTGCGCTCGTTGGCGTCGCCCAGCAGTTTGCCCAGCAGCTTCATCATGGGGGTCTTGCTACCTCAGTTCGTGTTAGCGGTGGGGGCCGAAGCCCGGGGTCGGAGGCCGTGACGAGGCACGGTCAATGCGTCATTTTTCCAGAAACCCCAGTATATCACAAGCGGGCTTCCGAAGCCGTTGACCCGCGCCATTGGCGGGTGCTACCATAGGAGACCAGTTTTATCGGCGTTTTGTTCCGGGCCGTCCCCGCCGAGCGGTCCGCCAGGTTCGATGGTGTCCCCTCTTGGTGGGATACCGGGGCCTTATCCCAGTTGGAGAAACCATGAAAGCCGACATCCATCCCCAGTACAACGAGATCAACGTCACCTGCGTCTGCGGTAACCAGTTCAAGACCGGTTCCACCAAGAAGGAAATCCGCACCGAAATCTGCTCGGCCTGCCACCCCTTCTTCACCGGCACCCAGAAGATCGTCGACACCGAGGGCCGTGTCGAGCGCTTCATGAAGAAGTACAACCTCACCACCAAGTAAGCGACAATCTCGCTTCGGCGCTCCCCGAGAGGGGGGCGCCTTTTTTCATGCGCCCTGCCCTTTCGCGTGCTAGTCGCTTTGTCCCCGTCTAGGCCGATGCTAGGGTGGGCGCGCTCGGGCTCGAAGAATGGCGGGAGAGGGGACAATGGCCAAGGAGTTCAAAGGGCGCATCGCCCTGGACGTGCGCGATTCCAAGCCGGATTGGAGTGCTTACGAGCCCCCGAAGGCCCCGGACGGGGCGCCGAACGTGCTCTACATCGTGCTGGACGACACGGGCTTCGGGGCGCTCGAGATGTACGGTGGCCTGATCGAGATGCCGAACCTCAAGCGCATCTCCGACAACGGCCTGACCTACACCCAGTTTCACACCACGGCGCTGTGCTCGCCGACCCGTTCGTGCCTCTTGACCGGTCGCAACGCCACCAGCAACGGCATGGCCTGCATCACGGAGGGGGCCACCGGCTTCCCCGGCTCCAACGGCCACATCCCCTTTGAGAACGCCTTCATCTCGGAGGTGCTCCTGGAGCGGGGCTACAACACCTACGCCCTCGGGAAGTGGCACCTGACCCCGGACGAGGAGTGCAACATGGCCGGCACCAAGGTTCGCTGGCCCCTCGGGCGCGGCTTCGAGCGCTACTACGGCTTCCTCGGCGGCGAAACGGATCAGTGGCACCCCGACCTGGTCTACGACAACCACCCCGTCGAGCAACCCTACAGCCCGCAGGAGGGGTATCACTTTAGCAAGGACGTGGTGGACAAGGCGATCCGCTTCATTCGCGACGCCAAGGTCATCGCGCCAGAGAAGCCGTGGATGATGTACTTCTGCCCGGGGTGCGCCCATGCGCCTCACCAGGTCTGGAAGGACTGGGCGGACAAGTACGAGGGCAAGTTCGACATGGGGTACGAGGCGTACCGGGAGACCGTGCTCGCCAACCAGAAGAAGCGAGGGATCGTGCCCCAGAGCACCGAGTTGCCCCCCATCAACCCCTTCGCTGACGTGAGGGGCCCCGAGGGGCAGCCCTGGCCCGAGGGCGACACGGTACGCCCATGGGCGTCGCTCAGCGCGGACGAAAAGAAGCTCTTCTGCCGAATGGCCGAGGTGTACGCGGGGTATCTCTCGTACACGGACCATGAGATCGGGCGCTTGCTCGATTATCTCCAGGAGTCGGGCCAGCTCGAGAACACGCTCATCGTGGTTGTCTCGGACAACGGGGCGAGCGGGGAGGGCGGCCCCAACGGCTCGGTCAACGAGAACAAGTTCTTCAACGGGGTCCCCGACCGGATCGAGGAGAACCTGAAGGCCCTGGACGCCTTGGGCAGCGAGGCGACCTACAATCACTACCCGACCGGCTGGGCGATGGCCTTCAATACCCCCTTCAAGATGTTCAAGCGCTACGCGAGCTACGAGGGCGGCTCGGCGGACGCTTGCATCGTCTCGTGGCCCAAGGGCATCAAGGCGAAGGGCGAGCTGCGCGACCAGTACATCCATGCGGTCGACATCGTGCCCACCTTGTACGACTGCCTGGGCATCACGCCCCCCGAGTCGGTCAAGGGCTATCCCCAGGCCCCGATCGAGGGGGTGAGCTTCCGGGGGACCTTCGAGGACGCCGAGGCGCCGACCCCCAAGCAAGTCCAGTTCTACACCATGCTCGGCACGCGGGGCGTCTGGTACCAGGGGTGGCAGGCGAGCACCGTGCACCCGCCGACGCCCGCGAGCTGGGGGCACTTCGAGGCTGATCGCTGGGAGCTTTTCAACCTCCAGGAAGACCGCAACCAGATGAAGGACCTCGCCGAGCAGATGCCCGAGAAGCTGGAGCAGCTGAAGAACCTCTGGTCCATGCAGGCCGGCAAGTACCAGGGTCTGCCCCTCGACGATCGCTCGGCGGTCGAAATTCTTAGTGCGGAGAAGCCCGCACTTGCCAAGCCGCGGCGCACCTTCGTCTACTACCCGGACACCGAGGGAGTGCCCGAATCGGTCGTCGCGAGCATTCGGGGCCGGTCCTACAACATCGTGGCCGAAGTGACGCTGACCTCGCCCGAGGCCGAAGGCGTCCTCTTCGCCGAGGGAAGCCGCTTCGGTGGGCATACCCTGTTCCTCAAGGACGGCAGGCTTTGCTACATCTATAACTGGCTGGGCGAGCGCATCCAGAAGCTGGTCTCGGACGTCGAGGTCCCGATGAAGGCCACCCGCCTCGGCGTGAGGTTCCGCCTGGAGCAGCAGGATGCCCTCGGCTTCAAGGGCTGCGCGGCCCTCTACATCGACGATCGAAAGGTCGCCGAAGCCCCGATCCTGACCCAGGCGGCCAAGTTCGGCCTCTCGGGGGGCGTCTTGCTGGTGGGGCGGGCAGGGCCCGAAGCCGTCACGGACGACTACGCGGCACCCTTCCCCTTCAAGGGGGGCGTCCTCAAGCAGGTGGTCTTCGACCTGAGCGGGGAGAGGTACCGCGACTTCGAAAAGGAGCTTGCGGCCATGATGGCGCGGGACTGACGCCCGCCGCCTTCTCGGCGCCCCCTCGCGCGAGGGGGCGCCGCTCGCGATTTGAGCCTTGCCTGCGAGGCCGGCGAGCGATAGCATGGGGGCATGATGAACCAAGTCGCGACCGCACGTCCCGTCCCCACCCCCGAGCAGGTCCTCCAAGGCGAGCCGATTCCCGTCCTCGACCACGGCTATCTGCGCTACGTGGCCCACCTGGGCGACGACCTGACGCCCCTGGAGGCCGCCCGCATGAGCACGGGCAACCCCACCGGGGTGGACGAGGCCAAGGACGCCGCCACCCGCGACTTCCTGTGGCGCCACGCGCACGCCACCCCCTTCGAGATGGCCGTGCTCCAGATCGAGGTCCAGGTGCCGATCTTCGTGGCGCGCGAGTGGCACCGCCACCGCACCCAGAGCTTCAACGAGTTCTCGGGCCGCTACGCCGAGATGCCCGCCCTTTACTACCAGCCCTCGGTCGAGCGGGTGCAGGGCCAGTCGATGACCAACAAGCAGGCCTCGGGCGAGGCCCTGGATGATGCGGCCAAGCAGGCCTTCCTCGAATCGATCGCCGAGGATCAGGCCCTGGTGCGTGAGCACTACGAGGGCTACCTTGAGGCCGGGGTCGCCCGCGAGCTCGCCCGCATCAACCTGCCCCTCTCCCAGTACACCCGCTTCCGCGCCCAGGCCAACCTTCGCAACTGGCTGCACTTCCTCAACCTGCGCATGGCCCCGAACGCCCAGTACGAGATCCGGGTCTACGCCCAGGAGCTGGCGCGCCTCGTCCAGCGCCTCTGGCCCCAGACCTGGGCCGTCTTCGCCGAGCACACCCTCGAGGCTGCGACCCTCAGTAAGACCGAGCGCAACCTGATCATGGACCTGCTCTCGGACGCGCTCGGCGCCGGTGACGGCGCGGCGCTCGCCGCGGAGCTCTCGGCGCGGATCGGCGATCGCTTGCCTGCGAGCCGCAAGCGCGAGCTGCTCGCAAAGCTCGGCCTGTGATGCAGATTCCTGCCTTCCTGCTCAAGCAGATGTACCGCCAGGGCAGCCTCGCGAACCACGCCGAGGGCTTTCGCTTCGAGGTCCACAACCACATGATGAGCGCCACCATCGTGGGGATCGACGCGATCGCGGTGGGCGGCGAGCTCGCCCCGCTCGAAGGCCTCGAATTCTCGGCCCTCGGCGAGGTGCGCGGCGGCCACGCGATCTCAGAGCAGGCCCCGGTTCCCTTCGCCAAGGGCGTCACGGTGTCGGTCTCGGTGCGCGGCGAGCCGCTCGCCGAGGGCACCCATCACCTCACCTTCAAGGTCCGCACCGGCGAGTTCGGTCCGATCCACCTCGACGTGACCGATACGCTATAATCCTTGTTCGAGCCCCACGTCCTCGTGAGGAGCCCCGCGTGAGCGAACGGAAACTCATGCCCCAAGACCTGGCGCCCGGCATGGTCCTTGCCGAGCCGGTTTGCCATCCCTTCACGCGGCAGGTCATCTGGACGAGCGGCACGGCCCTCACCCAGCACCACATCATCCTGTTGCAGCGCATGGAGCTTCGGGCCGTCCGGGTCATCGACATGGAGGGGGCCCCCAAGGGTGGCGTCTCGCTTGAGGGCGAGGGCGAGGCGCTCCTTTCCAAGGCCGTGTCACCCGCCGAGGCCCCCAAGGATCCGCCCGTCCTGCGCTTCACCAAGCCCAGCGCCCACGGCGCCACCTCGACCAACCCCACCCAGCCGCCTCGCCCCGCCAAGGCCTCCGCGAGCGCGCCAGCGCCCAGGCCCAGCGCCAAGGGCACCCAGTTCAAGCCTCAGGCCATCCGCAACGAGGTCCTGGAGCGCAACGTCCAGACCATCAAGCACCTTCACAGCCAGGTCAAGCAGTCCAACCGCATCGACATCCAGAGCGTGGACCAGTCGGTGCAATCGACCATCCAGCGGATCGTCACTAACAAGGAGCTGCTCAATAGCCTGATCGACCTGCGGGTCTACGACGAGTACACCTACTCCCACTCTTCCAACGTCATGAGCCTCGCTTTGGTCGTGGGGGCGGCACTCGGCTACTCGCCCGAGCGCCTGCGCATCCTCGGGATCGGCGCCCTCTTGCACGACGTGGGCAAGGCCATGATCCCCGAGAGCATCCTGCACAAGCCAGGCAAGCTCACCGAGGAGGAGTTCAACATCATGGCCACCCACCCGGCCAACGGCATCATGCTGCTGTCGGGTTACGCCTGGGCGAATACCGAGATCAAAAACGTGGTCTTCCAGCACCACGAGAAGTTCGACGGCTCGGGCTACCCCATGAAGCTGAGCGGCACGGCCATTTCCGAGTTCGCCCGCATCGTCTCGGTGGTGGACGTCTACGACGCCCTCATCTCGGATCGCCCCTACAAGAAGGGCCTGCCCCCCAACGTGGTCTACCAGGCCATCATCAACGGCGCGGGCAACCACTTCGATCCGCGGATCGTCCAGGCCTTCGTCAAGTTCATCGTCCCCTATCCCGTCAACTGCTACGTGGAGCTCAACACGGGCCAGATCGCCCGGGTCGTGCGCGTGACGCGCCCGCACCTGATGCGGCCGCTCATCGAGCTGGAAGGTTCCCTCGTCGACCTCTCCAAGGACCCCCGCTTCACGATCGTCCACATGCACAAGCCCGCCCCCTGATCAGGACCTCTTATGCGCGACCTTCCCCGCTTCTTCCTGCCCCCTTCCCAGATCCAGGGCGATACCCTCGTGCTCCTGGATGAGGACGCCAACCACGCCGCCCGCGTTCTGCGCCTCAAGGAGGGCGATCCGCTCTACGCCCTCGACGGCAAGGGCACCCTCTTCCATGCCGAGGTGACGGCCCTCGACAAGCGCGCGGTGACTTGCCGCGTGACGGCCCAGGAGTCCGCAGGCGGGGAGCTCGGCGTGCAGCTGACCCTCGTGCAGGGCATGCCCAAGGGTGAGAAGTTCGAGTGGATCGTCCAGAAGGCCACCGAGCTCGGCGTCTCGCGGATCGTCCCGGTTTTGACCGAGCGCTCGGTGGTGAAGATCCAGGGTGACAAGGCCCAGGACAAGGTGCGCCGCTGGCAGGCGATCGCCAAGGAAGCGGCCGAGCAATGCGAGCGGGCCCTGGTCCCCACCGTCGAGGCGCCCATTCCCTTTCGCGCATGGCTTGCGGCTTCGCAGGCAGAGGCCGTGACGCGCCTGGCGTGCCTCGAGCGCGAGGGCAAGGTGCCGCTCGTGAAGGCCCTTGCTCAGCCGCGCGTGCCGGGTGCCGTCGAGTTGGTGGTGGGCCCCGAAGGCGGCTTCACCCCGAGCGAAGGCGAGGCCCTCGTGGCATCGGGGGCTATCGCCGTCAGCCTCGGCACCCGCATCCTGCGCACGGAAACGGCCAGCCTTGCGGCCCTGGCCATCGCGGGGGCGCTGTTCGAGGGGTGAGTTAGCGGGGTTTCGTCTTCTTGGGCGCCGGGTTTCCCGGCGCCTTTTGCTTGGCGGGCGCGGGGGCCTGCGCGCTTGCTTGCTCTGCGGCGCGCTTGGCCATCATGGAGGCGATGGATTCGTGGGAGCCGCCATCGACCGGGGGGCTGTTGTCGGGTTGCTTGCGGGCCTTGGCCATGAGCGAGGCCATCGCCTCGAGCGACGGGCGCAGCATCTGATCGAGGGCGCTGGTGAACTTTTCCTTGACCGTCTGGGGCTCGGTGCGCACGGGCAGCGGGGCCGCATGCGGGGTGGTGAGCGGCGCGGTGAAGGGCTGGGTCTTCTGGGGCTGGCGCGAGGCGAGGCTGAGGGTGCCCGCCGCGTGGTTCGTGAGCGGCGCGGTCGGCATGTGGGCCGGGGCGCGCTGCGGCAGGGTGCTGCGGTCGAGCTGGCGCGGCGGTTCGAAGTCGCGCGGCAGGTTGGTGAGGTCGATGGCAGCAGGGGCTGCGGGCTTGGCGCCGGCCTTGCCCTTCTTCTTGGGGGCGGCTGCCGGGGCAGCGCCTGTCCCGGCGCTCTCGGCGCCGAGCTTGGCGAGCGCATCGCTTGCGAGCTGCGCGTACTTGGGGAAGTGCAGGGTGCGCTGCCAGAGCTTGATCGCCTTTTCCTTCTCGCCCTGGCGATCGCAGAGGCGCGCGGCCGCCACGTACGCCATCTCGTTGTCCGGTGCCATGGCGATCACCGCCTCGAAGGCCTTGATCGCCTGGGGGAAGTCCTTGAGGTTGGCGAAAGAGCGTCCCAGCCCCTCGTAGACTTCGAGGGTCGGCTCCTGGAGCTGGAGCACCCGGCAGTACTCGTAAGCTGCCTGGCGAAAGTCATTGAGCCGCAGGGCGCAGTGGCCGAGGAGCAGGTGGACCGGTGCGAAGTCCTCCTGCTGCTGGATGATCAGAAAAGCCTGCGAGGTGGCGCGCTGCAGGTCGCCCGCGTCGTAGGCGGCCTGCGCCAGCTGGAAGCGGGCCGCCACGGCTTTGGGGTCGTTGCGCAGCGCCAGGTTGAGGGCCTTGGTCGCTTCGTCGTAACGGCCCTTGCTGCGGTGGATGGTGCCGATCAGGATGAAGGCGTCGGTCAGGGTGGGGTCGAGCGCGACGGCAGCCTTGAGCTCGTCGAGCGCTGCCTCGTGATCGCCCTGCTGGAAACGGGCCTCGCCCAGGTAGTACTGGTTCAAGGGGCTGGGCCTCAGGGTCATGGCTTGCTCGAGCGCTGCGACCGCTTCGGCGTAGGCGCCGGTGCGACTCTTGCTACGACCGAGCAGGGCCAGCGCCTGGGCCTGGATCCCGCTGTCCTCGGCCGTGACCTTGCCGAGTGCCGCAATGGCGTCGGGGTAGGCCTGGGCGTTGAAGGCGTCGGTCGCTGCTTTCAACAGGTCTCGGTTGCTTGGGGCGGGAGCTGCCATGTGCTACCTAGCCCTTCGGTTTGGGGCGGGGCGTCGTCGGCTTGGCAGGTCCCGGCTTGGCGGGCGCAGGCTTTGCGGGCGCCCCCGGGGCGCCCTTCAGGGATGGGCGCGCGGCGGCCTGCGGCGGCGTCGGCTGGACGGGCGGGATGGGCGCGCTCGGGGTTTTGCCCGGCTGGATCTTGGCGAGGAGCCCGGTCTTGACCTTGTTGACCATCTCGGGGTTGAGGCGGCCGGTCACGCTGCGGACCATGGCGTTCGCCGACTCTTGGACGCCCGAGAGGTCGATGGCGTCCTTGAGCGGGGTCTTGTCGATCAGGCGGTTGAGGCCGTCGAAGAGGTTGTCGAGCGGCGTGGTGGGGGACGCCGGCTGCGGCACCGGGCGCGGCGGCAAGGGGCCGGAGGTGCTCGTGGGGGTCTTGCCGAGCGGCGCGGTCTTGCTCGCGCCGATGACGCGGCCCGGCGCCTGGGTCGGCAGCGACTTGGGGAGCGTGGCGCGATCGATCATCTTGGGAGGCGAGAAGGAGACCGCCGGGCCCTTGGGCTTGGGAGCGCTCGCGACATCGGGCTTGGCGCCCTTGGCGCCCTTCTTGCCCTTCTTCTCGGCCTTTGGAGCCGGAGGCGCCTCGACGGGCAGCCCCAGCCGCACCAGGGCGTCGCCTGCGAGCTGCGCCGAGTTGGGGAAGCGCAAGAGCTGCCGGAAGTACTTGCCGGCCGTCTCCTTGTCGCCGTGGCGCTCGGCCAGGCGCGCCACCGCCGAGAGGGCGAGCTCGTTGCTCGGATCCATGTCGAGGGAGGCTTCGAACGCCTGGATGGCCTGGGGCAGGTCGTGCAAGTGCGCGAAGGCGCGGCCCAGCGACACGTAGACGGCGGCGTCGGGCCCGTTCAGCTCGAGCACACGGCAGAACTCGACGGCGGCCTGGCGGAAGTCGCTCAGCTTGAGGGAGATGTTGGCCAACAGCAGGTGCGCCGGGGCGAACTGTTCGGAGTGCTGTAACACCAGGTGGGCCTGGGAGGCGGCACGCTGCATGTCGCCCAGCTCGAAGGCGACCTGGGCGATCTGGTAGCGTGCCACAATCGCCTTGGGGTCGTTCTTGAGGGCCTTGTCGAAGCAGGGGACCGCTTCCTTGTAGCGGCCGGCCTCCTTGCGCACCACCCCGAGCAGGATGTAGGCGTCGGTCAGGGTCTCGTCCGACTGGGCGGCGTTGGAGAGGCACGACTCGGCCCCCTCGCGATCGCCCATCTGGTAGAGGCACTCGCCCAGGTGATAGAGGGTGCGCGCGCTCTGGCGGGTGTTGTAGGACTCCTCGAAGCAGAACCGCGCCTGGTCCAGCTGCTTGGTACGCGCGTAGGAGCGGCCCAGCATCAAGAGGGCCTGTGCATAGGCCGACGGGTCCTGGGCGGTGATGCGGCTGAGGGTGGCGATCGCCGTGGCGTCGTCGCCCGCCTCGAAGGCCGCATGGCCGGCTCTGAGAATCTCCTGGTTGGTCATCGAGCGTCTTATACCCTAAGCGTGGTGAGAAAAACTGTTTGGTCGAGCCGCCCAAGGCGGTCGGGCCGTCTACATCCCCGGTGGGGGAGGCGCTAATGCGTGGTCGAGGCATCCCCGCCGTCGGCTAGTTGCGCGATCTTGCGAAGGCGGTGGTTGATGGCCGACTTGGAGAGGGGCGGCGAGTGGAGCTCGGCCAATTGGGCGAGGCTTGCGAAGGGATTCTCGCGTCGGAGCTCGGCGGTCTCCACCAGCTCGGGCGGCAGCGCCTTGAGGCGGCCGGTGTTCTCGAGGGTCTCGATCCGGGCGATCTGCTCCTGGGCGGTCGAAACGGTCCGGTCCAGGTTCGCCGTCTCGCAGTTGACCGCGCGCTGGACGTTGTTTTTGAGGTCTCGGCTGATGAGCAGCTCTTCGAGGGCCAAGAGGGCGGGAACCGCGCCGACCAGAGTCAAGAAGGTGGCGATGTCCTCGCTCTTCTTCACGTAGGCGGTCCAGTGGGCATGGCCCGAGCGGCGGTAGTGCCCCGCCTTGACCCCTTCGTCCTGGAGGAGCACGACGATCCACGAGCTCAGCTCGCCGGTGGCAGTGAACTCCAGGTGGTACGCCCGCTCAGGGTTGACGATCGAGCCGCAGCCGAGGAAGGCCCCGCGCAAGAAGGCACGGCGGCAGCAGGCACGCCGGCGGATGGTGCGCTGCAAGTCGTCGAGGCTCATGACCCCGCCCAGCCCCTCGGCGGGGATGGGGAGTACCAGGCGGTAGTGAGTGCCGCGCTGCGAGGGGTCCGGGTCGTGCAGGTGAGGGGTGACGCCGAGTGCTTGCTTGGCGAGCTTGAAGAGGAGTCGCGCCACCCCTCCGTTTTCGAGCGAGACGATCAGCTGGCCCTCGGCGGCCTCGGAGGCGCAGACCGAGAGCAGCGCCAGCAGCAGGGCCTTCTGGCAGCAGGGGCGGTCGTTCTCGACCTGGGCGAGGTGGCTGCGCACCTCCTGGGAGAAGGTCGGCGCGCTCATAGCCACCCCTTGCTCTTGGCGGACCATTCGGCCTCGGTGGGGAAGGGCAGGATCTTCTCGCCCGATTCCTTGCGGGCCTTGAGGAGCCACTCCACGATGGCGCGCGCAAGCGCGGCGGGGTCGTGCCGGACCACGTCCCCCTCGTCGAGCAGGGGAGCGCTGAAGGCCTGGACGCCAAGGGCCTTGCAGGCCTCTCGGTCGAAGGCGACCGGGTGCTGGCCCTGGGCCTCGTACTTTTCGAGCAGGCGCTGGGGCAGCTCCTGGTTGGCCAGCACGTCCTGGATGATGTCGGGCCCGCCCAGGCGCTGGAGGGCGCGGACGTGATCCGCGACGGAGTAGCGATCGGTTTCGCCGGGCTGGGTCATGACGTTGCAGACGTACAGCCTGGGTGCCTTGCTCATGAGCAGGGCCTCCACGATCTCGGGGATGAGCAGGTTGGGGGCGAGGCTGGTGTAGAGGCTGCCGGGCCCGATGATGATGGCGTCCGCCTCCTGGATGGCGCGGATCGCCTCGGGCAGGGCCATCGGGGCCTCGGGCTCCGAGCGGACCATGGCGATGGGCACCGGGCTCGTCGAGATCTGCTGCTCGCCGCGGACCACCTCGCCACCTTCGAGGATGGCGACGAGCTCCATGGCTTCGAGGGTCGCGGGCAGCACCTGGCCGCGGACCGCAAGAACGCTGCTCGAGGCGCGGATGGCCTGCTCCAGATCGCCCGTGATGTCGGCCATGGCCGTGAGGAAGAGGTTGCCGAACGAGTGGCCCAAAAGCGAGCTGCCCGCCGTGAAGCGATAGTCGAAGAGCTTGGTGAGCAGCTCCTCTTCGCCGGCGAGAGCGGTGAGGCAGTGGCGCAGATCGCCGGGCGGCAGCACCCCCAGCTCCTCGCGCAGGCGGCCGCTGGAGCCCCCGTTGTCGGTCATGGCCACGATGGCGGTGATGTTGTCCGAGTAGGCCTTGAGCCCGCGCAGCAGGGTCGAGAGGCCGGTGCCGCCCCCGATGGCGACGAGCTTGGGCCCCCGGCGCACCCGCTGGCGGTGGAAGGCATCCACCAGGCGCGGCGGCGCGGGGTGCAGCACCCATACCACCTCGCGGATGAGGCGCCGGGCGCCGAGAAAGGCGATCACCGCCCCCAGGGCCAGGAGCGCAACCCCTTCGATGACGGTCGCCACGCGCGGCTCGCGCCCGCGCAGCTCCATGAGCACGAAGTAGGTCAGGAAGATCACCCCGGTGTTGCTCAGGAGAACCCCGAACAACGAAAGGGCGACCCAGCGCTTGATGCCGAGGCCCGGAGTGAGCCAGCGAAGCAGCTGCCGCATGGCCGTTTTAGGCGCCCGCGCGGGGCTGCGGCTCGGCGCCGTAGTAGTCGGGATGGCGCGAGATGTCGCGGTGCTCCTCGATGACCGGGGTCTCGCCCCGACGCAGGTACTCGGCCAGGTAGTGGGCGATCGCCACCGAGCGGTGGCGGCCGCCGGTGCAGCCGATGGCGATCGCCAGGTGGGTCTTGCCCTCCTTGCGGTAGTGGGGCACCAGGAACGAGGCCAGGTCGATGAAGCGCTCGAGGAACTCCAGGGTGACCGGGTGGCTCAGGACGAAGTCCTGGACCTTCTCGTCGAGGCCGGTGAAGGGCCTGAGGTCCGGGTCGTAGTGAGGGTTGGGCAAGAAGCGCACGTCGAAGACCAGGTCCGCGTCCATGGGCGGGCCGTACTTGAAGCCGAAGCTCTTGACCGTCACCTGCATGGAGCCGTCGACCTGATCGGTCTGGATGAAGCTCGCGATGAGCTTCTCCTTGAGCTGCTTGCCGGTCAGGTCCGAGGTGTCGATGATGACGTCGGCGGCCGCGCGGATCTCGGCGAGGCGATCGCGTTCCTGCTTGATCGAGTCGACGAGGGTGGCCTCGCCCCAGAGGGGATGACGCCGGCGGGTCTCGCTGAAGCGGGTCAGCAGGATGTTGTCCGAGGCTTCCAGGAAGACCACCGTGGTGGGGTAGCCCTTGGGCTTGATCTGCTCCAAGACGTTCGTCAGCTCGTCGAGGAAGCTGCCGCCGCGCGAGTCCATCACCACCGCGATCTGGTGCATGCTGGGATAGGTCAGCTCGATGAACTGGGGCAAGAGCGGCGGGATCAGGTTGTCCACGCAGAGGAAGCCCATGTCCTCGAAGCAGCGGATTGCGAGGCTCTTGCCCGCCCCGGAGAGGCCCGTGACGATGAAGATGGCGTTTTGACGGGCGCTCATGACGGGGGGACCTCCTGCCGAATGGACCGGCGGTGCGAGAAAGGGGCGGCTTTCGATTATATCACGCTGACCCGCTTTGCCTCGGACCCCTTGGCCCCTTTCGGCGTGGGCATCTGCTAGACTGTCATCGTCCTGCCCCGCGCCCGAGTAAGGAGTCTGCCCATGCGCCCGAAACTGATCGCCACCGACCTCGATGGGACCTTCATCGGGCGCGACCTCGAGGTCTCGGAGCGCAACCGGCGGGCCGTGGAGCTTGCCCACGAGGCCGGGGTCCACTTCGTGATGGCGACCGGGCGCATGTACCGCGCCACCCTGCCCTACGCCCGGGCCTGCGGGGTCAAGACCCCGCTCATCACCTACCAGGGGGCGCTGATCCGGGACCACCTCACCGAGGCGGACCTGTGGCACCGCACCATCCCCATGCCCCTCGCCCACGAGGCGCTCGAGTCGCTGAGGGCGTCGGGCTTCCATCTCAACTTGTACGTGGATGACGAGCTCATCGTCGAGCGCATGAGCCCCGAGGCCGAGCTCTACTCCAGCGTCTCGCGGGTCGTTCCCAAGGTGGTGCCCACCTTCGAGGAGGCCCTCACGACCGAGCCGACCAAGATCGTCGCGATCGCCGAGGCCGAGGCGGTCCAGAAGTGGGTGCCCGCCCTGCGCGAGCGCTTCGGCGAGCAGCTCTACGTCACCGAGTCGATCCCCATCTTCCTCGAGATCGCGAACCCCACCATCCGCAAGAGCGTCGCCCTCCAGCACGTGGCAGAACGCCTGGGGGTCTCGCGCGAGGAGATCGTGGCCTTCGGCGACGGCATGAACGACCTGGACATGCTGGAGTACGCGGGGCTCGGCGTGGCGATGGGCAACGCGCCCGACGCCGTCAAGGCCGTCGCCGATCGCGTCACCCACCACGTGCGCGAGGACGGGGTGGCCCGGGTGATCGAGGAGCTGTTGAGCTAGCGCTCGCGGGTGCTGGTCTGGATCGCTTCGAGCGCATCCACGCAACCGGCGCCGTACTGCTGATCCCAGCCGGCCGTACCCAGGTCGCGGGCGCTCGTGACGATCCACTTGCGCAGGGTCTTGGCCGAGGGCGGGCGCGAGGGGTGGATGAGCAGGGCCGCGAGGCCGCTCACGTGGGGGGCTGCGGCCGAAGTGCCGCCAAAGCGGCCGTAGCCGCCGATGGCGAGGGCGGGCACGTCGTCGGCAGGGGCCGTCACGGTCACGAACGCCCCATAGTTGGAGTAGCTCGCGCGCCGGTCGTTCCGGTCCAGGGCGCCCACCGCGATCAGGCCCTCGAAGCCGGGCTCCGAGCTCCAGCAGGCGGGATAGGTCTTGATCGGCCGATCTCCGATGTTGCCGGCCGCGGCCACGATCGCCACGTTGCGCTCGAGGGCGTATGTCACCGCGTCCTTGAGGGCCCGAAGGCCGCTTGCCGTCAGGCCGTCCTCACCCTCGGCGAAGCCCAGGCTCATGTTGAGGACGCTCGCCCCGTGATCGACCGCCCAGACGATGCCCGCCGCGGCGTCGGCCGCGCGCACTGCGCCGGTGTTCGAGACGTTGACCTTGACGGGCATCAGCCGCGCGTTGGGGGCGACCCCCGCGAGGCCCTCGCCGTTGTGGGTGGCGGCCGCCGCGATGCCCGCGACGGCGGTCCCGTGCCCCAGGTCGTCCTGGGGCACGCGGGTGGGGGCCGTGACGTTGTGGCCGCTCACGAGCTTGGGGGCGAGCTCCGGGTGCTTCAGGTCGCAGCCTGTGTCGATCACGGCGATGACCGCGTCCGTGGCGCCCTCGCGGATCTCCCAGGCGTCGGCGACCTTCATCCGCTGCATGTCCCACTGCTCGTCGAAGCCGGGGTCGTTCGGGATCGCGCGGGAGGGTGCCGCGTCGCTCAGGGTGCCGGTCACGTCCCGCTCGATGTAGCGCACGCCGCTTTGCCGCGAAAGGGCTGAGAGGTCTTGAGGCTTGGCGCCTTTCACCTGGTAGGTCGCAAGGCCCGTGGCGCCGAGGTGCCGTACCAGTTCGAGGCCGTGACGCTTGCCGATTTCGGCGGCTTGGGCGGCGCTCAGCGCGCCGAGGCCGACGTTGATGCGCACGATCCCCGCCTTCGAGGCGGCGAGCATGGCGTCGAAGCCTTCAGCGGCGGCCGGAAGACCCGTGCCCGCAAGCGGGGCCTGGCAGCCGGCGGCGCTCAGCGCGAGGACGGTCAGGAGCAAAAACGATCGACGACATTTCATGCATGAATTGTCGCCTGCTAGGGGTCAACGCTTGCGTCGATCCCTGCGATCGGGTCGATCCTCATGCCAGTCCAGATGGCGCGAGATCTTGGTCCTGGGCGGCTTCGCGGCAGGATTCTTGCTCGGAGTCTCGGGCGCCTCGAAGGCCTCGACGGGCGGCTTCCAAGGCCGGATGTGGTCGTCGCTGCCGGAACGGGGCGGAGCGATCTTGAGGGGTTCGAGCGGTATCCCGGTGCGCAGGCGCTTGAGGGCCTCGACCTCCTCGCGGTAGCTGAGGGTCACGGCCCGTCCCTCGCGCCCGGCACGGCCCGAGCGGCCCGCGCGGTGGACGTACTGGTCCACGTCGGGCGGCACGGCGTAGTTGACGACCAGATCGACCTCGGGGATGTCGAGCCCGCGCGAGGCCACGTCGGTGGCGACCAGGATCCGGTAGAGCCCGTCACGGAAGCGCGCCATGGTCTCGTTGCGGTTCGCCTGCGGCAAGTCACCGTTGAGGTAGGCGGCGGCGAGCCCCGCCTGGCGCAGGCGCATGGCCACGCGCTTGGTGTCTTCCTTGAGCCGAACGAAGACGATGGCTTGTCCCGGCTCCTCGCGCAGCAGTTTGGTCAGGATGGGCAGCTTGCCGTCCTTGGGAACCGCCACGTGATGGTGAGTCAGGGTCTTGGCGGTGGTGGCGGGCTGGAGGGGGGCCTTTTCCTCCGTCTTGCGCATGGTCGCTTCGGCGTAGGCTTGGACCTCGGGGCCGACCGTGGCCGAGACCAGGACGGTCTGGCGCTCGGTGGGCAGCGCCGCGAGGATTCCGTCCAGGTCGTGCTTGAAGCCGCGCAGCAGCATCTCGTCGGCCTCGTCGAGGACGACGGTACGGCAGTGCTTGAGCATCAAGGCGTCGCGTCGGACCAGGTCGTGCACCCGGCCGGGCGTCCCCACCAGTACGGCGATCCCCTTGTCGATGAGCTTGAGCTGGGGCTCGATGGCCTCGCCGCCGACCAGGGCATGGATCGCGGGGCGCCACTTGCGGGCGGCCTCGCGCAGCACGTCGCGCACCTGCAGCGCCAGCTCGCGGGTCGGCACCAGGATCATGGCCCGGGGGCGCAGGGGGGTGCCCGCGATGGCGTTCAGCAGGGGCAGGCCGTAGGCGAGAGTCTTGCCCGTGCCCGTCTCGGCCTGGATCACCGCGTCGTGGCCTTCGAGCTGGGAGGGGATGCTCGAGGCCTGGATGGGGGTGGGGCGCTCGAAACCGAGTCGCGCAAGGCCGCCGAGCAGCTCGGGCCTTAGGCCGAGCGCTTCGAAGCTCGGGGGGGACGGGGTCATGGAGGGCCTCCTCGCGAGGGTGATGGGCTGGGACCCCCATCTTAGGCGAATCTTCCGCAATTAAAAAGGTAGCTTTTGCGGATGAACGGGGTATAGGTGGACGGGCGCTCCCCTGCTTGTCATGGTGGCGGATTTTCGTTTCTATATCGATATTGTCGAGGTGATTCCAGGTGTTCGCGATTATCGGGCTGCTCATCGTCTTTGGCGCGGTCTTTGGAGGGTTCATGGCGGAGGGCGGCCCCCTCGTGGTCCTCTATCAGCCATACGAGCTCCTCATCATCGGCGGGGCGGCGCTCGGGGCGATGCTCTGCGCGACCCCGGCGCCGGTCCTCAAGCAGATCACCAAGGAGCTACCCACCGTCTTCGCCGGATCCAAGTACACCCGGGCGGCTTACGACGAGATCCTGGGCGCCATGTTCGCGATCTTCACCCGCGCCAAGCGCGAGGGCTTCCTGACGGTCGAAGCGGATCTGGCCGCCCCCCACGAGTCCGAGGCCTTCAGCGGCTTCCCGACCCTGCTGGCGAACCACCACGCCCTCGAGTTCCTGTGCGATTCCATGAAGCTCGCGATCAGCTACCAGGCGAAGCCCGAGCACATCGAGCTCGCGATGGACATCTACCTAGAGACCCACCACGAAGAGGGCGGCCTTGGCAGCGCCTCCTTGACCCGCGTCGCGGACGCCCTGCCCGGTCTGGGCATCGTGGCGGCGGTGCTCGGCATCATCATCGCCCTCCAGAGCCTTAGCGCTCCCCCCGAAGTCCTTGGCCACGCCATTTCGGCGGCGCTGGTCGGCACCTTCCTCGGCCTCTTGCTCTCCTACGGCATGATCCAGCCCATCGCCGCCAACATCGAGGGGCAAGCCAAGGAGAGCGCCCGCTACTTCCAGTGCATCCGCGAGGCCGTGGGGGCCTACTTCAGCGGCTGTGACCCCATCGTGGCCGTCGAGATCGGCCGCCAGGCCATCTACTCCTACAACCGCCCGACCGCCGAGCAGCTCGATGCCATCGTATCGGGGCGCTCGGGGGCGTCGGCTGAGGCCGCCGGGGTGGGGGCCTAATCAGTGGGGCGCAGACGCAAAGGCGGTCACGGCGGGCATCACGGGGGATCCTGGAAGGTCGCGTTGGCCGACTTCATGACGGCGATGATGGCCCTCTTTCTGGTGCTGTGGCTGACGGGCCTCAGCACCAAGGACCAGAAGAAGGGGATCGCCGAGTACTTCCGTGATCCCTCGATCTTCGGTCAGGGCAAGGGGGTCATGAAGGGGACGGAGGTGCCGGTCAACGCCACCATCATCGAGAACCCGCCCATCGGCATCCAGCCGATCCCCGACGTCATAGAGCCGCCGGCTTCGACCGAGAGCATCGCGGCCGAGATCCAGGAGGCCCTCTTGGAAGGCTCGCTCTGGCCCTTCCGTGACAGCATCCAGGTCAAAGAGACGCCCGAAGGGATCGAGCTTTCGGTGGTCGAGAAGGCGAAAGACGTCTTGTTCGACAGCGGCGCGCCTTCGCCGACCCCACGCACGGTCGACATCCTCAAGGCCATCTCCCGCGAGCTCAAGGGGGTCAGCAACCACATCATGATCGGCGGCCACACGGATGCCCATCCGCTGGCCCTCAGGAACGGCTACACCAACTGGGAGCTCTCGGCGGATCGCGCCAACAAGGCACGCAACATCCTGGAGTCCAACGGGGTGAACGCAAAGCGCATCTGGGCGGTGCGCGGCTTCGCCTCGACCCACCCCATCAACGAGAAGGATCCCTTCGCCAGCGAGAACCGGCGGATCTCGATCGTCATCCTCAAGAACTAAGCAGCCTCGACAAGCAGGAGGGCCGGTCGTATCGACCGGCCCTCCTGCTTGTCGCGTAGAGGTGCTAGGGGGTGAGCGCCCCTACCCGAGGCACCGTCACGGTGCCCCGTCGTGCGTAGGAGAGGCGGTTGAGCGCCAGGTGGCGCATGGCCGTCCCCCGGGCGCAGGCTCGATCGTCGTGCATGGGCAGTGGGACCTTGCGCCACTCGTAGCGGATCTCGTGGGCGTGCGCGTGGTGCTGAACGGTGAAGATCCGGTACTGGTGGGGGTGCTCCACCAGCGAGGGGCCCGTGAGCACCGTGGTCGAGGCGAAGGGGGTGCTGCTGCTCAGGTGGTAGTGTCCGCAGAGCATCAGGGGCGCGTGGGCGTGGGGGGCGATCGCCGCCTGAAGCCGCAGGCGGTCCCGCTCTTCGAACTTGAGCGCGCCCATCAGCGGATAGGGCGTGATCGGCGGGTGGTGGATGGCGAGGATCGCAAGCTCGTCGCGGCTCGCGGTAAGGGTCTCGTGGAGCCAGGCGGCCTGATGGCGCGAGAAGTGACCGCGCCAGGTCAGGTAGCGGTCGGAGCCGTTGTCGGTCGAGTCCAGCGCCACCAGCTTCACCCCTTCGGCAGGGCTGAGCGCGTAGTGGGGACGCATGCCGCTCAGGCCGTGGTCTCCGAGGCGGCGCATGATGAGCTCCTTGCGCGCGTGGACCTCGTCGCCCTCCACGTCGTGGTTGCCGAAGGCCGCGTAGAAGGGCATGTTCAGGCGTTCGAGGATGGCGCGCATGGCGTCGATCTCTTCAGGGACGCGGTCCGGGTAGTGGAAGAGGTCGCCGGTCAGCACGACGAAATCGACCTCTTGCGCGTTGAGATCGGCGACGGTCGCCTCCAGGACCGGCACACCCGTCGGGTAACGGTTCTGGCGCAGGGTCGTGAAGTGTAGATCCGTCAGGTGAGCAAAGCGGATTGGCTTGGTGTTCGGCATATGGGCCCTATACCCTTCGCGTGCATGAGGGATACCGATCGATCGGAAGTCTAGCTCCCCATGATCGTCATCAGCAAGAAGTAGCGATTCGAGAAGAGTTGCACATACCCGTAGGCGGTGCCCAGGTTGGGGATCCGCCCCCCTTTTCGCCAGGCCGGATACCAGACGTCCATGACCGTTCCGAACATGTCGTCTTGCTTCCAGCGGGACTTGAACTCGCGAGCGGCGAGCGTCAGGTTGAGGTGCGGGTCACGCTTGAGGCGCGCGACCCGCACCTCGAGGTCAGCGCCGAGCCAGGGATGGTCCTGGGCCTGGACCGAGGTGAGCCCAACGGCGACCAGCCCGCGTCGCCGGGTGTCCTGGTTGGTGTCGAAGTTGCTCTCGGTCCAGACGTAGGCCCCGAGGATCAAGGGGTCTATCTCTTGCTCGATGGCCACTTTCTCGATCAGGGCGCCGTAGCGCTGCCAGCCGATCATGCCTTCCTTGGCGGTCAGGCCCCAGCGGTCCTTGGCCGGAGTGAGCAGGTTGTAGGGGGTCAGCTGGTCGTGCCGCTTGTGGGGCAGGGCCTCGAGGGTCTGGTACAGGATCTCGACCTGGGCGCGGGGGACTCCCATCCGCCGAGCCAACACGTCCCAGGCGTCGTTACCCAAGGCGTCGCTGAGCTGCCAGACCTGCGCGGGACTGAGCCGGTAACGCCTGGCGACCTCGGCGAACTTCGTCCCCATGTCGCCGGCGAGTGCCTGGACCCGCTCATCGACGCTCGGCACGGCCGGGGCGGCGCGCCCCGGTCCCGGATGCAGCAGGCAGAGGCCAGCGAGTAGCCCCGCGATCGCACGCTTTCTCCCCCGCAAATGCGGCAACCCCTGAATCATGGCTCCTCCGTCGTCGCCAAGCTCAGGGGTTGCATACCCGAAGCGGGCCAAGCCTTACACGCTGGCTTGGCCTCGCGGGCTATTCCTCTTCGTGGTGCTCGCGGATGTCGCGCAGGCGCGCCTTGACGGCCTCGAAGTTGACCTTCAGGACGTTGATCTCGGCCCCGGTCATCTTGGGCTTGGAGCTGAGCAGGAAATCTTGCAGGGAGGCGAGCTGTTCTTCGGCTTGCTGAATCTTGGTCTTCATGTGGCGGTATCCTCTGCGTTGGGTCGGGAACGGGGCGGGCCCCGGAACCCTATCACTTTAGCATGGGTCGCTCTGGGGGCGGTTGCGATCGCCAACTTGTTTCTCCGCATCGGATAGAAGCGAACGGAAGGGGCTTTGCTTTACTGGAAGGGCTCGGCTCGCTGTTCACGTTCGGGAGGCTTCTATGTCACTGGCGCGTACCGTCTTCGGGGGCTTCATGCTCCTCTCGCTCGTCGCATCCCCTCTTGCGGCTCCGGCGGCCGCGGCGACGCCTCCGTCGCCCGAGGCCCTTCAAGCCGCTAAGTACCTGACCCCCCAGCAGGTCATCCAGCGCCAGAAGCGCGGCGAGCGGATCGTCATCGGGGACGTCCGCAAGGAGGCGGCCTTCAACACCCGGCGGATCATGGGGGCCAAGTCCTTGCCCGCCGTGGAGATGCCCCTCTGGGCCCCCAAGCTGAACTCCAAGGATGCCCTGGTGCTGTACTGCGCCTGCCCGCACGACGAGGCGAGCATCATCGCGGCCTACCAGCTTCAAAACCAGTACAAGGCCAAGAACGTCTACGTCCTCAAGGGCGGCATCAACGAGTGGATCGCCAAGGGCTACCCCTTCGACTATCGGCAGCCTTGAGCGCATAACGACACAAAGGCCGGGTCGCATTTGCGACCCGGCCTGTTCGATCCGAGGGGATTAGCGGGCTGCCCAGTCCTTGGCGGCGGTCTTGGCGAGCGTCTCGATGATGGCCTTGTCCTCGACCAGGACGCCCATCTCGCGGTTGTTGTCCAGCGAGTTGGAGGTCATGTTCTCAGAGCCGATGTAGGCGCGGGCGTTGTCGGCGAGGATCATCTTGGCGTGCATCTTGATGCTCTTGTTGAAGAGCAGCTGGTTGACGCCCTGGCCGTTGAGCAGGGCCTGCGAATCGGCGTTCGAGTCGCGGCCGGTGTTGGGGTCCTTGTCGAAGTGGGCCATCATCACCTTGACGTCGACGCCGGCCTTGGCGCGGGCCCCGAGGTGCTGGGCGATTTCGGGGTCGCTCACGAACTCGCACTGAACCATCAGGCTCTTCTTGGCCGAGTCGATCAGCTTGATGATGCGCGCACGCGAGTTGTTGGGGCTCACCACCAGGTCGGGGTCCTTGGGCAGGTAGGTCAGCTCTTCCCAGTCGGCGTGGAAGATCTTCAGGAGCTCCTTGATGTCCGAGGGGTCGCGGTCCACCACCGCGTACTCGCGGTTGGTCGTCAGGCCCGAGTTGGTGAAGTTGAGGGTCATGATGTAGGCGGTCTGCTCATCGATGACCATGGTCTTCTGGTGGGTGTAGCGGAACTTGGGGCTCGAACGCTTGACCCGCACCCCGCCCGCGATGAGGGCCTGGATGGTCTCCTTGTTCACGTTGTTGCCGAAGGTGGGCTGCTCGCCGGGCGCGAGGGGCTTGGGCGGGATGTAGGGATTCGCCTCGAGGATCACCTTGACCTCGACGCCCGCCTGGGCGCGCTCCACCAGCGCCTTCACCAGATCGGCGCTCGCGTCGTAGTTGGTGAAGATGTAGGTCTGGACCTGGATCGACTTCTTGGCGCCGCGGATCGCATCCAAGAGCGACGAGTGCCCCATCTCGGGCAGAACGATGAGCGACAGGGCGCCGGCCTTGTGCTTTTGCGCCGTGACCTGATCGTTCGCGCCGGCCTGCATGCCCACTGGCAGCATGCCGCAGCCGCTCAGGCCGAGAGCCAGCGTGAAGGCGATCGCTAGACGTTGAAGACGGTACATCATCGTTGCCCTTTCATCGGACCTTACAGGAAGCATTAGCTGTTTTTAATCCGTTAAAAGGGTTATCGCCCCCTCCTCACTGAAACTTGCGTGGAGGATTTCGGCCGAATGATACAATGACCCGAGCCATCGGCGGGCCCTCGGACGGGACTGACAAACGAGGCTTCTTCTGTTTCAATAGAGAAGAACCGGCCCAACCGGTGGAAGTCAATGTTGCGTCAAGCGAGAAAGGATCTCATGAGAAAAGAGGTTCATCACTGGTACAGCGATCGCATCGGCAAGAAGATGCCGATCGCCGTCTACGGTCACTACGGCTTCCCCCTCCTGATGTTCCCCACTGCGGCGGCGGACTTCGAGGAGTACGAGCGCTTCTACCTCATCGAGGTCATGCGCCCCTGGATCGAGGCCGGCAAGGTCAAGGTCTTCTCGATTGACAGCGTCAACGCGCACACCTGGATGAACACCCGCATCCACCCCTCGGAGCGCGCGCGCAAGCACGAGTTCTACGACGGCTACGTGACCAACGAGGTCGTGCCCTTCATCTGGAACCACATGGGCGCGCGCCAGCACATCGTCACCACCGGTGCGAGCATGGGCGCCTACCACGCCATGAACTTCCTGCTGCGCCACCCCGACATGTTCGGCGGCACCATCGCCATGTCGGGCGCCTACGACCTGGATCCCTGGACCGACGGCTACGTGGACAAGAACGTCTACTTCAACTCGCCGTTCCACTACATGCCCGGGCTCAACGATCCCTGGTTCATCCAGCAGCTCCGCGCCCACGGCAAGAACATCCACATCCTGACCGGCCAGGGCGACTACGAGGCCCCCGGCCAGTCCCGCAAGATGTCCAAGCTCCTCTGGGACAAGGGCATCTGGCACAACCTCGACATGTGGGGCCACGACATGCGGCACGATTGGACCACCTGGCGCAAGATGATGCCTCTCTACATCGGCAACGCGTTCTAACGACGTTCGCCTTTGGCCTCGAAACCGCCGGCTCGATCGAGCCGGCGGTTTCCTCATGGGGTTAAGCACAAGCGGGCGTCGGGTATGAAAGCCATATCTCGCCTGGTTTTTCGACTGTAAAGGAGCGTGCCGATGGGTTCCGACCTCAGGTACAACCTCATCAACTCGTTCCGCTCCATCGATGCGTGGCGCGCCAACATCGTCCACAACATGATGGGGTCGGTGACCCCGGGCTTCAAGAAGCGCGACATCTTCCTCGGCGTCAAGTCCGGCAACGTGGACATGAGCACGGGGATCCCCCTGAACTCCAACCGCGGCTCGCACGCCGGCGCCCAGAGCTACAACTCCGAACTGATCGTCCAGGGCTACCGGATCTCGCCGGCGGCTTCCAAGCCGAGCCGCGAGCAGGACGCCAACGCCACCTCGACCCACCTGAGCATCGTGGGCGACGGCTTCTTCGCCGTGGCCGAGAGCAAGGCCGAAGGCGCGCGCGTCTTCTTCACCCGCAACGGCTCCTTCCAGTGGAAGCAGACGGGTGTGGTCGAGTCGGGTGGCGTCAAGGTCCCCATCTACAACCTGGTCAACGACCAGGGCCTCTTCGTCCTGCGCCAGCAGGACATCACCACCGACCCTGCCACCGGCCAGACCCGAGTGACGAAGGCCCCCCCCGTGAACGGCGTCGAGGAGCCCGTCGGGATGGTGATGTCGGCGGCCTATCCCTTCGAGCGCGACGGCTACTTCACCGATGCCTCCAAGGCGACGCCCGGCCGCATCAAGGGCCTGATCGGCGAGAGCGTCGCGGGCGAGATCAGCGGCCTCAACGACGGCCAGCTCGTGCCCTTCTACTCGGACCGCAAGGACCACGACAGCGACCTGGCCATCGTCAAGATCCCGGGGGCCGCGAACCTCGTCACCTCCGGCTACGGCAGCGAGATCTACGCCGCCCCGGTCAACGCCCGCCAGGGCATCGTGGTCGACTCGGTGCGCGGCTGGTTCAGGCGCGAGGGAGTCAACGCCCCGCACGTGCTGCCCCAGAGCCTCGAGTACATGGACGCCCAGTCCACCCTGAGGCAGCTCGAGATCGAGAGCGAGAGCGCCAACTTCGTCTACCGAAACCTCTCGACCTTCCTTCAGGACTACAACAAGGCCATGGACGATCTGCTCGGCATCATCCGATAGCCGACGGCACACACAAGAAGGGGGGCGGTCGAAAGACCGCCCCCCTTCTCGTGTCTTTGCTAGGCCAGCGCCGGCTCCTGCTCGCTCCGGAAGATGCCGCGCCACTCGCGGTCCACCTCGCCAGGGCTCATCTCGCCCGTGAGCAGCTTCTGGACGTACGGGTCGAAGGGGTCCGCGTCCAGCTGGATGCCCTTGTACGAGAGGTTCATGAACTCGACGAAGGCCAGGGCATCCGGCAGGCCGATGCCCTGCTTGCCGTCCTTGTAGTAGGCGCGGAAGGCCTCCTGCATGGACTCGGGGTTCTGCTCGCCGTTGACGAGGGCCAGGACCCAGGGGTCCTGGGCATCCACCGAGCCCTGGAACTGGCCCTTGTACTCGAAGTTGATGGTGTTGACCAGGGCGATCGCCTTGTCCATGCTCAGGCCCCCCTGGGGGCTCTTGCCCTCCTTGAGGGCGTCGAGTTGCTTGTCCAGCTTGGCGAGGGGATCCTTGCCGCCACCCGCCACGTCGCCGAGCACCAGCTCCATGGCCTGCGCCAGCTCGTCGGGGCTGGGGTTCCGGCCCATCTTGGCGGCGAAGCGCTGCAGGACCTGCTCGAAGAGGTTGAGGATCATCTGCTCGAGGGCGGCCATGTTGGGAATCGCGCCGCTGCCGACCATGCCGATCAGCTGCTTGACGAGCTTCATCAGGCCCGGCGGGATCCGGCCGAGCAGGCGCTCGAGCAGGTCCAGGACCTTCTTGATCTGCTGCTCGGCCTTGATGGTATCGAGCTGGTTGCGGAGCATGACCTCGGTCTGGGAGGCGAGCTCAAGCTTGCGGTACCACCACTCCTTCTCCTGGAAGAGGCGCAGGGCTTCGCGCTCGCTGAACTTGCGCAAGCCTTCGAGCAGCTCCTTGATCTCCTGCTCGTCGGGCGTGAGCGAGGCGCGGATGGCCTTGTCCGAGCGCGCCAGGGGGTAGGCGGCAAAGGTGTCGCGCAAGAGCCCCTGCAGGCGGCGTAGGGCATCGCGGTTGGCCGAGGCCTGGGGCCCGTCCAAAAGGCGCTGGAAGAGGGCCTCTTCGGCCTCGGAGGCGAAGTCGCGCCCGACCATGGCCCGGAAGAAGGCGCGCGGCGACTGTTCGAGGAAGCGTTCGGCGGCGAGCTGCGGATCGAAGGCCTCGGCGGTCACCACCTCGATGGCGATCTCGAGGTCGCGCGGCGAGAGGCCCGTGACCTCGACGTTGCCCATGCGGTCGAACTTCTTCTGGACGCTGTCGCCGCCGGCGAGCTGGGTGATGCGCTCGGCGATCACGTTCTGGAAGAAGGCCGAGAGGCGCTGGAGGGCCGCCGAACGGTTGAAGTCGGAAGGCAGCGCCTCCGTGAGGCGCGCGCCCTCGGGGTAGACGAAGGAGAGCTTGGAGCGCCAGTCGGTGAGCTCTTGCGGGGTCATGGCCCGGCCGAAGGCCGAGGCGAAGGCCCACTGGGCGGCGGCGTCCAGGAAGCGGCCACGGTTGGGGAAGCCGCCGGCGAGCTCGGCGGGAACCGGGGCGTGCTGCTTGGCGGCTGCCGCCTCGGACGCGTTGCGGGATTCGAGGCGGTCGAGGATGCGCTGGCGCGAAGAGAAGGCGAGGCTGTCCTGGACGCGCAGGGCGCTGTCGATGTCGCGCTGGGTGACGAAGCCCATCTCGAGCAGGATGTCGCCGATCTTCTGCTCGGTGAGATTCTGGGCCTCGAGGGCCGCCTGGAGCTGGGCGGTGGTCAGCTTGCCGCTTTCGAGCAGGAGGTCGCCCAGCTTCTTGCGGGCGAGCATCGGGGCCTGCGGGTTGCGGTTGTTCTGGATCGCGAGGGCATGATCCAGGTCTTGCTGGCTGATGTGCCCCTGGGCGACCAGCACCTCGCCGAGTCGCGCGTTGAGCTTGGCCTGCTCGCCAAGCGCCGCGTCGAGCTGCTGGCGGTCAATCTTCTTGAGATTGACCAGCAGTTCGCCGATGTGCTGGCGTCCCTGGTTCAACGCGCCGATCAAGTCGCCGGTCATGGGCGAGGCTCCTTTCCCGTCCGTCCCTGTTGGGGCTATTCTCTTCATCCCCGCATGCGGGCGCGAGTTGCCGCATTTAACACAGATTTCAGAGAGATTTATTGGGAAAGGAGCCGGTGAGTTTGGAGCCCTCAGGGCGCGGGGGAAACCGTTACCTCGGGCCGCTGGAGGCTGACTTGATCGGTGGCGGCTTGCGGGTTGTAGATGTACTCGCGGCTCCAGGGCAAGGCGGGCAGTCCGGCCTTGCGCTTGCTCGCAAGCAGCTGGTAGACCGAGACCCAGCCCTGCTCGAAGGCGTGGGCGCAGCCGGCCATGTAGATCTGCCAGATCCGGTAGCGCTTGGCGCCTGCGAGCTCGTAGGCGGCCTCCTTGTTCGCCTCCAGCCGAGAGACCCAGTGCATGAGGGTCTGGGCGTAGTGAGGGCGCAGGCTCTCCACGTCCATGGCCTCGAGCCCCTGGATGCCCATCTCGCGGACGACCACGCCAAGGGTGGGCGTCTCGCCGTAGGGGAAGACGTAGCGCGCGATGAACTCGCCCCCGCCTACGTCGTGCGCCGAGGAGTTCGACTCGGAGGTGGCGATGCCGTGGTTGAGCATCAAGCCACCTTCCTTGAGCAAGCGGTGGGCGGCGCCGAAGTAGAGGGGCAGGTTCTTCTCGCCCACGTGCTCGAACATGCCCACGCTCGCGATCTTGTCGTAGCAGCCTTCGCCCGGAAGGTCCCGGTAGTCGCAGAGCAGGACCTGGCAGCGGTCCGAAAGCCCCTCTTCATGGATCTTCGCCGTGGCGTGCTCGAACTGGTTGCGGCTGAGGGTGATCCCGGTGGCCTCCACCCCGTAGTGCTTGGCCGCCCAGCAGAGCAGGCCGCCCCAGCCACACCCGATGTCCAGGAATCGCTCGCCCGGCTGCAAGAGGAGCTTGCGGCAGATGTGGTCGAATTTTTGCTCTTGGGCCAGGTGGATGTCCTCGCTCCCGGTCTTGAAGTAGGCGCAGGAATAGGCCATGTGGCGGTCGAGCCAGAGCTTGTAGAAGTCGTTGGAGACGTCGTAGTGGTACCGGATCGCCTCGGCGTCACGCGATCGCGAGTGAGTGAAAGGGCGCCAGGGTTTGCGCCGGTTGCTGGCCGCGCCTTGGCGGCTGAGCGCCTCGCCGAGCCGGATGATTTCCCAGACGGATCCCTCGACCAGGATGTGGCCCTCGACGTAGGCCTCGCCGAGGCGGGCGAGGCTCGGCGAGAGCAAGTACTGTGCGGCTTCGGGGCGCGGCAGGGTGACGGTGATGTTGGGATCGGGCGAGAGGTCGATCCGTCGCCCGTTCCAGAGCTGTAGCCGCAGGGGCAGCTGGGAGCCTTTGGCGAATTTCTCGACGAAGTACGTGATCGGGTCTTCGAGCCGCATGGGTTCCCTCCTCCAATCGGCGAACAGAGGAGATGATTTTAATATTTCTTTACGAATGGTTACAACATGGAAAAGCCAATCCGTGCGAGCCCCTCAATAGGCGTCAGCCCCCGCCTCGGCGGGGGCTGACGAAGAAGGATGAAGCGGACGTCGATCAGTACGAGACGCCGGTGGCCAGGGCGCGCAGGCGCGCGACGCGCTCTTCGGTGGGCGGGTGGGTGCTGAACAGCTTGAAGAGGGCGCTGCCCATCCCGGCGAACGGGTTGACGATGTACATGTGGGCGGTGGCGGGGTTGGCGTTCGCCATGGGGTGCTGCTCGACCCCGCGTTCGAGCTTGAGCAGCGCGTTGGCAAGCGACATGGGCCGCCCGCAGATCTGGGCGCCGATCCGGTCCGCCTCGAACTCGCGCGAGCGCGAGACGGCCATCTGGACGAGGCTCGCCGCGATGGGGGCGACCACCATCATGGCGAGCTGGGCGCCGAGGCCGGGGCCCTCCTCGTCGTTGTCCCGGTTGCCGCCGAACATCAGCCCCCACTGGAAGACGTGGGCCAGCTGGGTCAGGACGCCGGCGAGCATGGCGGCCACCGACGAGATCAGGATGTCCCGGTTCTTGATGTGGGCGAGCTCGTGGGCGAGCACCCCTTCGAGCTCGTCGCGATCGAGCATCTGGAGGATGCCCTGGGTCACGGCGACGGCGGAGTGCTGGGGGTTGCGCCCGGTGGCGAAGGCGTTGGGCGTCCAGTCCGGGGTGATGTAGACCCGCGGCATGGGCAGCCCCGCCCGCTGCGTCAGGTGCTGGATCACGCGGAACAGCTCGGGGGATTGCTCGGGGCTGGTTTCCTGCGCGCCGCTCATGGCGAGCGCGATCTTGTCGGAGAACCAGTAACCCGCGAAGTTCATCCCGATGGCGAGCACCATGCCGAGCATCAGGCCGTGACGGCCGCCGAGCACCATCCCGGCCCCGAGGACCAGGGCGGTCAGGGCCGCGAGCAGGATGAAGGTCTTGAAGTTGTTGCCCATAACTCCCTCACTTGATGGGTGCGCACGCCCAAGTCGGGCGCTCATGACTATGACTCGAAAAGGGGGCGTTGGGTTCCCGTTCTACCGGCCCAGCATGGCGTCCTTCATCTCCCGGACGGCGCGCTCCATCCCGACGAGCACGGCCCGCGCGATGAGGGAGTGGCCGATGTTCAGCTCGGCCATGCCGGGGATCTCGGCGACCGGCCGGACGTTCCAGTAGGTCAGGCCGTGGCCGGCATGCAGGCGAAGGCCCAGGGCGAGGACTTCCTTGGAGGCTTCCTGGAGGCGCGAGAGCTCGGCGTCCGCGTGGGGAAACGCCTCGGCGTAGGAGCCGGTGTGCAGCTCGACGGCGTCCGCTCCCACTTCGTGGCTCGCCCGCACCTGGTCGATGGCCGGGTCGATGAAGAGCGACACCAGGATCCCGGCTCCCTTGAGCGCGCGGACGGCCTTCTCGACGGCCTTGCGGTTGCCGATCACGTCCAGCCCGCCCTCGGTGGTGACTTCCTCGCGCTTCTCGGGCACCAGGCAGACCTGCTCGGGCTTCACCTCGCAGGCGATCGCGATCATCTCGTCGGTTGCCGCGATCTCGAGGTTCATCATGGTGCGAAGGGTCTGCTTGAGCACCCGCACGTCCCGGTCCTGGATGTGGCGGCGGTCCTCGCGCAGGTGGACCGTGATCGAGTCGGCGCCGGCGAGCTCGCACAGCACAGCGGCCGCCACCGGATCGGGCTCGACGGTGCGTCGGGCTTGCCGGATGGTGGCCACGTGGTCGATGTTCACGCCGAGTTTCAGGGACATGGGGCTCTCCTTGTTCATCCAATCAGGTCGAGCGCGCACTGGAGGGCCAGCGACCGCTCGGTGTCCGGCGGCGTCAGCGCCATGGCGCGCTGGAGGTGGGGTTTCGCTTTATCGGGCTGGGCCTTGCGCATCAGGCCCAGGCCCAGATCCGCGTGCGCGTCGGCGCACTCGGGGTCGAGCACCAGCGCCTGGCCGAAGGCCGCGAGGGCCTCGTCGGTCTGGCCAAGCGCTTGGTAGATGGTGCCCATGGTGTGGTAGAAGGTCGCGCGCGGCTGGTGGTAGATGGCCGAGGTCAGGGCCTTCTTGGCGAGCTCCACGTCGCCAAGGTCCCGCGCGAGGCGGCCCATGACGTGGTGGGCCTCCGCGTGCTGGGGGTCGATGGCGACGATCTCGCGGGCCGCTTCGAGGGCCGCGCGGCGCTCCAGCATCTGCTCGTGGCTCCATGCAAGCAGCATCAGGGCCTCGGTGTTCTTGGGCTCCACGTCCAGGAGGTCGTAGGCGCGCTTGAGCGCCTCGGGCGGGTTCTGACGCTCCTTGGCGAGCAGCATGAGGGCGCGGAGGCTTGGCACGTGCCGCGGGTCGAGCGCGACGATGCGCAAGAGGGCGCCCTCGGCCGAGCGCAGATCGCCGCGCTGGCGGTGGATGTCCGCGAGGATGTGGGCGATCTCCAGGTCCTTGGGGTCGGCCTCCAGGATCTTGCCGTAGGTCTCGGCGGCGGCCGAGAGTTGGCCGATCGAGACATAGGCGCGCGCGATCTTGCGCAAGAGCTGGGTGTCGTGCGGGTCTTCCTCGAAAGCCACCTGCCACCAGCGGATGGCTCCCGCAAAGTCGCCGTCGCCCTGATGGCGCTCGGCGAAAGCCCCCGTGAGCTTGCGGTGCAGGGCCTGGACCCGCTCGTCGCGCGGCTCGAAGCGGTGGGCCACCTGGAGGTGCTCCCAGGCGCGGTCGTAGTCGCGGGCCTGGGCCGCGAGCTCGGCAAGGGCCAGGCGAGCCCCCACGTGCAGCGGGGCGTGCTCGATCACGCCCTCGAAGAGGTGCTCGGCCCCCACCCAATCGCCACCTTCACGGTGGATCTCGCCCAAGAGGAAGGTGGCCTCGGCCTCATGGGGATCGGCCTTGAGGAGGGCGGTCAGAGCGTCGATCGCTTCGGCCTTGCGCCCCGCTTCGTGGAGGGTTCGGGCCAGGTCCCGCTGGGTGCTCGGGTCCTCGGGGGAGAGCAGCACGACCTCGTGCCGGTAACGGATCGCCTCGTCGTGCGCCCCACGGGCGGCGGCGGCTTCGGCGAGCCGCTCGGCGCAGCGGCGCGCCAGCGCCACGTAGTCGGCGTGGTCGCTTTCGTCGCGCGAGAGGTCCGCCGAGCGCTTGAGCGGCGGGTAGGCCTCCTCGAAGCGCTCGTCGGAGTAGAGCAGCCCGCCGAGCCCGAAGAGGCTGACGAGATCGTCCGGAGCGACGGCGAGGGCTGCGCGGTAGTGAGTGGCCGCCGTCTGCGGGTCTTCGAGGCCCAGGGCGACTAGCGCGAGGGCATGGTGGCTCGCCAGGTGGCTGGGATCGGTTTCGAGCAGCTCCGCGAAGCAGGTCCGCGCCTCGTCCCAGAAGCCGCCCATGGCGGCGATCTCGCCGTGGCGGTACTTGACGTTCAAGTCCTCGGGATGGAGGCGCACCAGCTCGCGGTGGATGCCCACGGCCTCCGCGAAACGATCAGCCTGGACGTAAGCCTCGCCGAGGTTCTCGAGGGCATCCGCCTCGTCCTGGGTGAAGGAGAGCAGAAGCTCCCAGTAGAGGATGGCGTTCTCCCAGTCCTGGGCTTCGCTCGCCTCGGCCGCGAGCCGCCGCGCGCACCGCCCGATGAGGGCCATGGCCTCGGGGTCGCGGTTGTCCAGGGCCAGGAGCTGCTGGCCGAGCTCCCAGACGGTCTGGACGTCGTCCTCCTCCCACGCCATCTCGGCCAGGGCGAAGAGGGAGGGCGCATGCCGCGGGTCCTCGGCGAGCACCTCGGAGTAGGCGGCCTTGGCGCTGTCGCGCTCGCCCATCCGGCGTAGGGTCCCGGCCCTTTCGAGCAAGGGGGCGATCTCGTAGGGCGCGAGCTCGTGGGCGTGCCAGAAAGTCTCGAGCGCCGCCTCGAAATCCCCCGCCGCCGCGCGGGCCCTGCCCAGCGCGAGCCAGCCTTCAACGTCCGCCGGGGCGTAGTCGAGGTACTTGAGACGCCAGGTGACGGCTTCCTGGGGCTCGCTTGCGGCTTCGGCCAGGGCGAGGGCGGCCGCTTCGGCCTGGGCCTCGGCCTGAGCGTGCTCGCCGTCCGTGAGCACGCGCTGGGCCCAATCCCATGCGCGCTGGTGATCGCCGAGCTTCGCAGCGATGAAGGAGAGGGTGCAGGCGGCTTCCCGGTCCCCATGGTCGCGCGAAAGGCGCAAGAAGGGCTCCTGGGCCTCTTCCCAAAGCTCGCCCGCCAAAGCGACCGCGCCCCAGGTCTTGAGCAGGGCGGGGTCGTCGCCCGTCACCTCCAGGAGGCGGCGGTAGAAGGCGCATGCCTCCGCGTGGCGCTCCTCGCGCCGACACAGGTCCGCGGCGCGGCGCAGGAAGATGGGGTGGTGCGGCTCGGCCGAGAGGGCCTGATCCCACCAGGAAATGGCGTGCTGGGCGTCGCCCTCGTCGCGGGCTTCCATGGCGAGGGCGTGGGCGGCGGCGACGACCCGCCGCTCGTCCCAGAGGGCCTGGAGAGCGGCACGGGCCTCCTCGGGCTCGGCGTAGCAGCGCGCGAGCTGTAGCGCCTCTTCCAGGGCGTCGGGGAACGCGAGCAGAAGGCGGCGGTAGCGCCAGGCGGCGGTGGTGGGGTAGCCCGCATCGCGCGCCAGCTCCGCCGAGAAGCGCAAGAGGTCGAGCGAAGGCGCCTGATGGGCTGCGAGCACCTCTTCGAAGAGGAAGGCCTCTTCGTAGTCCCGGCGCAGGCGCGCGGCCTCGGCAAGCTGGCGGGCGCAGTAGACGAGCAAGAGCCGGGCGCGCGGCGTCTCCTCGCTGGATGGCTGCGTGAGCACCCGCTCGCAGTAGTCGCCTGCTTCCACGAACTCGCCGCGGGCCTGGGCTGCGCGCGCGAGCGCCATCAGGGCGGTCGGGTTGTCGGGGTGGGCGTCGAGCAATTCAGCGTAGAGGCTCTCGGCGCGCTCCGCATCCCCCACCGCCATGCAGCACTCGGCCAGGAGCGCCTTGAGCCGGCCGGCGGCGTGGCCCTCGGCGAGCAGCCCTTCGAGGAGCGCGATGGCCTCGCGGGTCTGGGAGGAGGCGGCAAGGGCCCGGGCGAGCCCGAAGCGGGCCTCGGGGTCGGCCGGCTGTCGCTCGAGGACCGCTTGCCAGGCGCTCTTGGCCGCCTCGGGCGCTTCGCTCGGATCGAGGGCGCGGGCCTTGGCGATGAGGACCCTGAGGGCGAGGCCTTCCGCCTCGGGCTCTTGGCTCGAAAGCAGGCGCTCGGCGGCTTCCCACGCTTCGTCGTGGACGCCCAGTTCGAGGGCGAGCTCCCCGAGCGCCTTCCAGGCGGGAAGGTGGTCGTACTCGTGCACCAGGGATTGCAGGATGGCACGGGCCTCGATGGGGCGCTGCTCGGCAAGGAGCGCCTCGGCCAGGCGCTGCGGATCGGTGGGGTCCGGGGCGTCCTTGGCGAGCCCGAAGAGCATGGGCAGCGCTTCCTTGGCGCGGCCCATGGCGCGCAGGAGGTCGGCGATCGCCCGCATGGCCTCGCGGTCGTCTGGCGCGAATCCGAGCACGCGGCGCCACCAGCCGTAGGCCTCGGCCTGCCGCCCGCCTTGCAGGGCCTCGCGGCCCAGGTGGGTCGCCAGGCGTCTGGCGAGGACGATCACCTCGGGGGAGACCGCTTCGAGGCCTTCGAGGGCGACGTAGGCCTCGATGGGGCGCTCGAGTATTTCGAGCAGCTCGGCGCGATCCAGGCGCGCGGCCACGTCGTGGGGGCTTGCCTTCAGGTAGCGTTCGAGTGCGGCGAGGGCCTCGGCGGCTTCCCCTTCGCGGCGCAGCAGACGCGAGAGGGTGCGCAGGCTCTCGGGGGCATCGGGCTGCTGTTCGAGCGTCGTTTCGGCCTCGCGCCGCGCCTCGTCCCAGAGAGACGGCGTCTCGGCGGCGAGCGCCGAGAGGGCATGCCAGACCATCTCCGAGTCGCCGAGCTGACGTCCGAGCGCGAGCCTTGCGCTCAGTCGGCGAGGGCTCTCGGGCGAATGTCGCTCGTCCGCATCGAGGCATCGGGCGGCCTCGTCGGTCTCGCCCGCCTTCAGGCAGAGCTCGGCAAGGGGTAGGTAGGCCTCCGGCAGGTCGGCGCGAGCTGCGCGTTCGAGCAGCTCGCGCGCGTCGTCGTCATCCCCTTCGGCCAGGCGATGCAGGCCGAGCGCGAGGGCGCTGACGGCGTCCTCGGGGTCCACCGAGACCAAGTGCTCGAGCGCCTCGACCACCAGGTCCTGCTGGTCGAGCAGGGTTGCGAGGCTCACCACCTGCCGAAGGGCGACGGCGTCGTCGGGCGCGAGGCGCGCGAGCTTGGAGTACCAGGCCAGGGCTTCTTCGCCTTCGCTCTCGTAGGCGAGGCTACGCACGATCTCGATCTGGAGCAGCAGGGCCTGAGTGAGGGCCGGGTGGTCCTCGAGCAGGTCGTCGAGCTGTGCGTCTGCTTCGCGCAGGTCGCCCGACTCGGCGAGGCTCTTGGCGTGGGCGATGACGAGCGACGGATCCTCGTTGAGTAGCTTACGCGCCTTGCGGTACCAGACGCGCGCTTCGGCGGCGTCGCCGTCCTCTTCGGCCAAGCGCGCCAGCGACGCGAGGGCGCGGGCCTCGCCCTGGTTGGCGGCGGCGAGGAAGGCCATGCGGGCCTCGTCCCGCTGATCCATCAAAAGGGAGAGTTCGCCGATCATCAGATGCGCGGCGGCGGGCAGCTCCTCTTCGGCCGGGTCCAGGGCCCGGGCGCGATCGAGCCAGGGCTCGAAGTTCTCGATACGCAGCTCGTCCCAGCATAGGCCGAGCCGGACCATGCGCAGGGTCGGCGCGTCGTGCGGCGCAAGCAACCCTTCGAGAACTTCGAGAGCCGCCCACTGGTCCTCGGGCGTGCCTTCGAGCCGGGCGAGGCCGTAGCGAGCCTGCTGCACCCGCAGGCCCCCGGCTTCGGCCGGCACGGCGTCGCAGTAGAGATCCAAGAGGCGTGCGCAGAGCGCCCCGCGCCCGGCCACGAGGTGTCCCTCGGCTGCGCTCAGGATGACCTCGGGCCGGCCCTGGAGTGCGGCGCGCTCCCAGAGGGCCTGGGCCGAGGCGTGATCGGGCTTGAGGGCCAAGAAGGCGTCGAGCACCGACAGGGCCGCGATCGGATCCTTGCACTGCAGGTGGAGCTCGGCGAGCTCGAGGGTCATGCGCTCGTCGCCAGGCCTCAGGCCCACCGCCCGGGTAAGCCAGCCGATCGCCCGCTCTGGCTCCCGCTCTTCGATGGCTTGGCGCGCCAGGGCGGCCATGGCGGCGGGCTCGCCGGCACCAGCGGCCCACTCGAAGGCCGCGCGGGCCTCGGCCTGGCGCCCCTGGCTCTGGTGGAAGAAGCCGAGGGCGGCGACGGCCTGGGTCGGCAGCTCGCCGGGCAGCGGGGTGAGGGCGAAGCCGCGCGCCACCCACTGGATGGCCTCGGCGGGCTTGACCCGGGGGAGTTGCCGGCGCACCAAGGCGAGCAGGGCCTCGCGCCGATCGGGTGCCTCGCGGGCGAAGAGCGCCTCCCACTCGGCCTCGGCGTCGCCCTCGGCCCGGGCGATTGCAGCCATGGTGCCAAGGGCCCGTGTGTCCCGGAGGCCGTAGCGTTCGAGCTGGGTGCGGGCCTCGTCGTTGTCGCCCGCGGCCCGAGCGATGTCGGCCAGGTACCAGTGGGCCTCGCGGGCCTCGGCCTCGACGGCGCGCGCAAAGAGGGGCCGGGCCTCGTCGAGGCGGCCTGCCGCATGGTGCTTCACGGCCAGGGCGAAGGCGTGGGCGGTGTCGGCCGGGTCGGCATCGACCAGGCGCACGAGGGCCTGGAAGGCGGCTTGCTCGTCACCGAGCGCCTCGGCGGCGCGCAGGGTCTCGCGGTGGGCTTCCGCGTCGGCGGGATCCGCCTGAGAGAGCGAGGACCAGCAGGCGAGTGCTTCTTCACCCGAGGCGGAGCGGGCGATCTCGCGGGTGACCACGGCCATGAGGGTGCGGGCGCGCGGATGGTCCGGCTGCTGCGCGAGGACCGTCTCGAGCTGGGCCCGTGCCTTGCGGACGTCCCCCGCCTCGCATGCGGTCTCGGCGAGGTCGAGGGCGAGGGCGGGGTCCTCGGGGAGCTGGGAGAGGGCCTTTTCGAGCCAGGCGGTCGCCTGGGGCAGGTCGCCCTCTTGCCGCGAGATGGCAGCCAGGGCGCGCAGGGCCGCGGGGTCCCCGCTCTGAGCGGCGATTCCGTAGGCGGCGCGGGCGCGATCGAGCCGGCCTTCCTCCAGGTGGTGGGCGCCGAGCTCCATGGCCACGTCGCGCCGGTAGGGGGCCCGCGCAAGGACGCCTTCGAGCACTTCGGCGGCCTGCTTGGCCTCGCCCATCCGGCGCAACAGGCCGGCGTAGGTGACGGCCACCTCGATCGACTCGCGCAGGAAGCCGGCGGCATCCCGGTACCAGGCAATCGCCTCGCGGGGATCCAATCGATCGACGAGCCCCTGCAAGAGGCGCTCGCCCTCCGAGCGCAGGCCGGCATCGTCGGGGTAGGCCTCGAAGAGCGCGCGCAGGTGGCTCCAGGCGAGGGGACCATCGGCTTCCTGGGCGGCCAGCTCGGCGAGGGCCTTGCGCGCGGTGCGGTCCTTGGAGTCCTGCGAGAGGAGGCGCTCGTAGGCTTCGCGGGCCTGGGCGCGATCGCCCGATTCGAGGTGGAGCCGGGCGCTGGCTTCTAATGCTTCCTTCTGCCCTTCGGCGACGAGCGGCGCAAGCAGCCGTAACGCTTCGTCGGCGGCCCCACGCGCCGCGTGCAGCGCGGCCGTCTTGAGGGTCGCGCGGGGGTCGTGCGGGTCGCGCAGCAGCAGCTTCTTGAGCCAGGAGATGGCCTCGGCCTCATCACCCGTCTCGGCCAGGCGGTCGGCGAGCGAGTGGTAGGCCTCCAGATCGTCCGGGTCGTGCCGCACGAGCTCACGGTAGAGCGTGATGGCCTCGGGCCCGCGCTGGCTCTGGGCCAGGCGGCGCGCCACATCGCCGAAGAGAGTGCGGGCCCGCGGGCTCGACGCCGTTTCGGGAGGCAGCCCACGCAGCAGGTCCCAGGCTTCGGCGTCCTTTCGCTCGTCCCAGGCGATCTCGGCTGCGAGCAGACGCCCGACGGGTGTTTCGCGCACCGCCGCAAGCGCGAGCAGGCGCTTGGCCTCGGCGAGATCGCCCCCTTCGTAGGCCTGGCGTGCGAGGAAGGCCTGGGCGTCCGGATCGTCAGGCGCATGCGCCAGGACCTCCGAGTAGGCCTGGGCCACCAGGGCGGGGGGAGCATCGGGGCGCTGGGTGATCTCGCGGGCGAGGGCCTTGAGGGCGTCGGGGTCCTCGGGATCGAGCGAGAGCACCGTCTCCCAGTGGGCCTTGGCGTCGGCGCCCGCCGAGAAGGTCGCAAGGCGCTTGTAGACCTGCACCCCGATGCGCTTGGTCTCGGGGTGGTCCGGGTTCTGCGAAAGCAGCCGCTCCAAAAGCCCTCGGGCCTGGGGCAGGTCGCCGCTGCGCAGGGCCTGCTCGATCAGGCCGATGGTGGCGGGCAGGTGGTCCTTCTCGAGGGCCAGGATCCGGTTGAAGAGGCGCAGGGCCTCGTCGTCGCTGCCTTCGCCGGTGGCCACCTTCGCGAGCCCCTGCATGGCCTCCAGGTTGTTGGGCCGCAGCTCGAGGACCGCCTCGAAGTACTCGCGCGCCTCCGAGTAAAGCCCCTCTTCCAGTTCGTTGCGGCCCAGCCAGAGGGCCACTTCCAGGTCGGTGGGGTGCCGGCGGAACCAGGCGCGGTAGGTCAGGACGGCGGCGTTCAGGTCGCCGATGGCGATCTGGGCCTCGGCGAGGCGCTTGCGATCGGGCGAGTCGGGTTCGAGGGCCAGGTGGCGCTTCCACCACTCGACCGCCGAGGCGTACTGGCCCTTGGCCTCGAAGTCGCAGGCGATCAGGGCGGCGACCCGGGCCTGGGCGGGCCTGAGCTTGGCGAAGGCGGGATCCAGGCGCTGGAGACGATCACACTCGCTCCAGGCGCGCTCCAGCTTCTTGGCGCCGATGGAGTGCTCGATCAGGCGCAGGATCAGCTCGGGGCTGTCCCCCTCGCGGGCCGACAGGGCGGTGTAGGCCTCGTGCCCCTCATCGTGCAGGTCCGCCACGTCGCAGGCTGCCGCCAGCTCGCGCAAGAGCTCCGGGTCCTTGTAGCGGTTGGGCAGCGTGCGCAGCACCCGCACCGCGTCGGCGCCCCGCTGGAGCTGGCGGTAGATGATGGCGGTCTGGCGCGCGATGGTCTCGTCCAGGGGGTTGCACGAGAGGGCGCGCTCGGACCACTTGAGGGCGACGACCGGGTTGTCGAGATGCTCGTCGGCCTGCCGCACGGCCAGGTTGCGCCCGAGGGCGCGGGCCTCGGCTCCGTGCTCGGGATCTTCGAAAAGACCTTCGAAGAGGATCCAGGCCTCTTCGCGCTGCCCTTCGAGGGCCTTGGCCTTGGCGAAGCGCAGGCGCTCGCTGGCGGGCAAGGTCGACGCGTCGCGGCCCATCAGGGTCAGGGTGCGGGCCTCGGAGGCATCGCCCAGGGCCATGGCCGTGTCCACCGCCCGGGCCCTGAGGTCCTCGTCCTCGGGATTGCGCTTGATGGCTTCCTTGAACAGGGTGAGCGCGTCGCGCTTGCGGCCCAGGGCCAAGAGCGCCTCGGCGAGGCGGGTGACCGCTGCGGCATCCCCTGGATTCTGGTGAGCAAAACCCTCCAGCAGGCGCACCAGATCGCCCATGCGGCTGGTGGTGGTGTAGAGGCGCTCCAGGTGTGCGAGGGCTTCCGGGTCGTCGGGGGCGATGGCCAGGATCCGCTCCCACCAGTGGCTCGCCTGATCGGCCTTGTTGGCCTGGGCTGCCGCGGCGGCCTGGCTCCGGCAGAGGGCGAGGAGGGACTCGCGCAGGCCCGGGGCGTTAGGGGAGCGCCCCGCCACCGACTGGAGGATCTTCCAAGCCTCCTCGCCGCGGCCGAGCCGGCCCTCGATCCCGGCGAGCAGCAGGTACCCCGGCAGGTGGCCGGGCTGCATGGCGAGGGCGTCGCGCAGGGGCGCGACCGCCTCGGCGATCTTGCCGAGCTTGACCAGGCGATCGGCCAAATCGAAGCGCAGGGCGGCGTCCTTGGGGTGGAGCGGGGCGAGCCGCGTGAGCATCTCGGCTTCGAGTGCCACGTCGCCCGCGTCGCGGTAGAGGGCCGCGAGCGCCTTCAGGGCAGGTACGTGCCCCGGCTCGAGGAAGAGGACCCGCTGCAGGTGAGGGGCGGCTTCGGCGTGCTGCTTGAGCTGGGTGAGCAAGACCCCGCACAGCAGGGAGGCCTTGACGTGGTTGGGCTGGTTGGCGAGCAGGGTCTTGCAGGCCTCGACCGCCCCCGCGTGGTCGCCCATCGCCGCGAGGACCTCGGCGAGCCCGAGCCGCGCCTCACCGAGGCGCGCGTCGAGAGCAAGCGCCTCCAGGAAGGCTGATTTGGCCGCCTCGAGGTCGCCTTGCGCTTGGAATGCAAGGCCTTCCTGATGATGAGCCAGCGCCTTGGGGTGCATGCGAAGAGCCGAACTCCGCTATAAATCAATGATGGGGCGATGCACCACGATACCAATCGGGCTCTTGGTTTGTCAAACCGCCAGGCGCGGGGTAAGATGCCCCTCGGGGGAGGGGCCGTGAACCTCGTCAACCGTACCGTTTACCAACTCATGAAAGCTTTGTCGGCGCTCGCTTGCCGGCTCGGTCGCGCGCGCGCCATGGCGGCGGGGGCCGCTTTCGCCGATGGCCTCTACGGGGTCTATCGCCTTACCCCGTATCGTGGCTTCGTCGAGGGCAACATCCGCGCGGCCTTCCCTACCATGGGCCCTGCCGAGGCCGTCGATCTCGGTCGCGCTCACCTGCGCCAGCTGGTGCGAGCCATCGTGGAGCTGATGCGCTTTCCGGTCCTGAGCGACGCGGAGCTCGACGCCATCGTCGCCTGGCCGGATCGTCGCCACTTGGACGAGGCCCTCGAAAGCGGCAAGGGCGTGGTCTTCGTCTCGGCTCACTTCGGTAACTGGGAGATTCTGGGAGCAGCCCTTTCGCGTCTCGTTCCCCTGACGGTCATCGTCCAGCCCCCCTCGCAGGGGGCCTTCGAGCGCCTCTTCGTGGAATATCGGGCCATGCGCGGGATCCGGACCCTGCCGAACACCGGGAAGGTCTCCTTGCGGCCGGCCCTCAGGGCCCTGCGCCGGGGCGAGGCGGTGGCCCTCTTGGCCGATCAGCACGGCGAGGCCCAGGAGGCGATCGCAACCCTCTTCGCACACCCGGTCTCGGTGCCCATGGGGCCCTTCTACCTGGCCAAGAAGTCCGGGGCGACGCTTTTGCCCGTCTTCATCGCCCGCCAATCGGATCTCACCCATCGGGTGATGGTGGGCCCCCCCTTGCCGGCCACGGGAGAGCCCGAGGACGCCCAGGCCTATTGCGAAGTGCTCGAGGCCCAGGTGCGAGAGCACGCCGACCACTGGCTGTGGGTGCACGACCGCTGGGCTCGCGAGTCCGAATTGCGTGCTGGCGCGCTCGAGAGGGTCGTCTCGTGAAGCGTACCTGGCTTTGGCTCGCTTGCGGCCTGCTCCTGATGGCTCAAGGCGCGGATGCCGCCCCGACTCCCGTGCCGACGACCGGCCGCGAGGTCCTGATCACCTATCCGCAGGCCCTTGCTGTCGTCAACCTGGATGCGCCCGACGACTGGGGCCTCGTGCCCGTCGGTGGCACCGTCGAGGCGGCGGTCTTCGTGCGCGAGCAGGCGGTGCTCTTGCTGCACAGCCCTGCGCGCCAGGAGCTCGCCGTGGTCGACGCCCGGCGCTACTCGCCCACCCGCTACCAGGTGCTCGCGAGCTATCGTTCGCCCGAGCTCTCGCGCCGTGGCATGCGCTTCGTGTCCGCGGCGAACCGGTATTACCTGGCCTCGGGCCGCACGGCCGTGGCGGTCGTGGATCCACGCACCTTGCTTGCGAAGCTCGGAGTCTACACCTACGACTTCCTGCCGGTGCTCGATGATACCGCCCAGCATGTGACCATGCAGGAGGGCTACTTCGCCCTCAAGGACGGCCAACTCACCGTCGAGGACCCGCGCGCGGGCGGGATGCCCGTGCCGCAGTTCGTGCGCCTGAGCGATCGCCCCCAGGAGCTCTTGGCCGACCCTTCCAGGTCGCGACTGTACCTGGCGGCGAACCGCCCGGGCGGCACCGGGGCGCTCTTGGTGCTCGACGCCCGCACCCGAGCGGTGATCCACGAGCTTGCCGTCTCGTGGCCCATCACCTCCATGACATGGCTCGAGGGTGGGACCATCGGTTTCCTGTCGGCGTCGCGTCCCTTGATCGCGGTCTACGATCCGGCCAAGGATCGCTGGGCCAGCATCTTGTCTCCGAAGGTGCCGGGCAAGCCCCTGCGTCTCTTGGCGCTCGGCGAGCCTAACGGTAAGCGCTTCGCGCCGCTCCAGGAGGAAGCTCGATGAAGAAGTGGCTCGGAGCCTGCGCGTTCGTCCTCCTTGCGACCTCGTGCGCCCTCTTCGATCGCTCCGCGCCGACGGTGCTGGCGGGGACGGTGCTGGAGCACCCCTCGGGTCGGCCGCTTGCCGGGGCCTCGGTGCAACTGGGCGATGGCAAGGCCCTGCGGACCGATTCGCTCGGGCGCTTTAGGCTCGATGGGCTCGGCGCGAGCGCAAGCGTGCGCTTCGCTGCGCCGGGCTACGCGCGCACGGCGCGCACCTTCAATCTCTTGCCCGGCGAGACCCGGGTGGTGGACGTGCCACTGCCCCGCGAGGGCGCATCGCTGCCTCCGAGCACGATCGCCTTCGAGCGTAGCGGGCGCATCTGGGGGGTGGACGCCCTCGGCAGCGACGAGCGGTGCCTGACGCCCGACCTCGAAGGGACCCAGGTCTCGCCCACCTGGCTTGCGGGCGGCTCCCAGTTCGCCTTCATCCAGCGCATCCCTGGCCGGACCCAGATCTGGACCCGCTACCCGGACGGCCGCAGCGCGCGCTTCGTCGGCGAAGTGGTCGATAGCGCCGCCGAGCTGCGCTGGCACCCCTTGGGCGCCCTGATGGCCTACACCGCGACCAGCTACAGCGCGAGCCGCGGGATGGTCACCGCCGTGCGCTGGCTCGACATCAACACGGGAACCCAGGGGGATCTGGCCTACGGCGCCGCCGAAGGCAATCCCGCATGGTCTTATGATGGCCAGCTTTTCGCGTGGGCTCGCCGCATCTCGGCCAAGCCCTGGCAGATCTGGGTGGCCGGCGCGCGTGGCGAGCGGCCGCGGGTCCTCGTCGGCCGCGGCAACGGGGTCGAGCCCGCCTGGTCGCCGTCTGGCGCCCAGCTCGCCTACGCCTCCAATTCGACCGGCACCTGGGAGATCTACATGGCAGGCCTTGCGACCGGCCTGAGCGACCGGCTGACCGAGACCCCTGCGGGTGCGTGGTGCCGCCGTCCCCTCTTCTCGCCCGAAGGGGATGCGATCCTCTACGAGAGCAACTACCATCCGGGCCTCAAGCAGGTCCAGGAGACGAGTGGTTTGTACCTTTTGCGGCTCGCCGACCGGAGCGTGCGAATGGTCGCCGCCGATGCACGCGCGGCTGCTTGGCAAGGGGGGCTCCATTAAATCTCTGTGAGATTTTCGTTTAATCTGCACTTAAACAAGCAAGAATGAAAACGAGAGCCCGATATAAGATAGTGAAAGCCGGGTGCGCGGGAGACGCACCCCGTCAAGTCAGCAACACAAGGGAGAAGACAAGCGATGAGCGGCAAGATCAACGGTAACGGCGGCCTCGGCGAGATTTTCAAGCGCATTCTCGCCGCCAACAATGCCCCGGCCGAAGCCAGCCCCGCGACCCCCGAGACCGGTCGCTCGGCGACCATGGGCGGCGACGTCAACCTGATCGGCACCGGCGGTGCGGCGCGTCTGGCCCGGGCTGCGAGCCCCGCGGCGGCCCCCGCTTCCCCCGCGGACCAGGTCCGCGGCGCCAGCGACCTCAACGACCTGATCGGCAGCCTCACCAAGGCCGAGTTCCCCGGTCTCAAGCTCAACCCCATGCAGGCGGCGGGCCTCGCCACCTTCCTGCGTGACCAGCTTGCCCAGCGCGGGATGACCGACGAACAGTTCGCGCAGCTCAAGGATCAGCTCGGCCGCTAAACGGCGAACGAGCGAGGAGGCTCGATGGGCGTCGACGGGATCTTCAACCACCAATCCGCTCAACCGGACCAGCGCCGGGAGATCGGGGATCCGCGCAGAGACCCTCGTTTCGCTTCCGGCCGGGACCCCGAGGGCTTCGCCTTCCAGAAGAAGGCAGGCGAGTCTGCGGCGACCCAGGCGGCTCCCCTCGGCGACGACCGTCTCCAGCTGACCCCGGAGGCCCCCGACAACCCCTTCCAGGCCCTGATCAACCACCGACAGCGCCGGCGCAGGCGCAAGCACGACGGCGACGCCAGCCTTCTCGACGGATAGGAGGAACGACCTATGGGTTCCATTTCGAATTCGACCGGCCCTTCGGCCCCCAAGCCCAACTTCGACGTGGGCGCCTCCTTCGAGCGCTCCGCCATCGCCCAGCAGCGCCTCGAGAAGATGGCCGAGGAGACCGGCAACGTCGGCTTCATGGGGCGCGTCGGTGACTTCTTCGTCCCCAGCCGGGTCGAGAAGCGCGAGCACAAGATGGAAGCGCTGCGCAATGCCAGCCAGCTCATCAACCAGATCCGCGAGGCCATGGTCAGGGCCGTCGAGCAGATGAGCCGGGTCTAACCCTCTCCCGCCTTGATCCCCCCCTCGAACGAGGGGGGGATCGTCGCTTCGGGGGCCCTCTCCCTGGACATGCCTCCGGGAGTGTGAGACGATAAGGCCCATACAAGCAGCCGGGAACCCGCGTCCTGGCCGCACGAAAGGGTGCTTGGGCACCCCGGTCTAGAGACAGGTTGCACCCCCAGCCCGCTGGGGGCCACGAACAGCAAAAAGGAAGGTACACCGCATCATGGCCTACCGTGTAACGCTCATCCCCGGTGACGGCATCGGTCCCGAGCTGACCGAAGCCACCGTCCGCTGCCTGGAGGCCACTGGCGTCCAGTTCGAGTGGGAGCGCTTCGACGCCGGCGCCGACTACATGGCGCGCACGGGAGACTCCACGCCGCTGCCCCAGGCTGTCATCGACTCGATCAAGAAGAACAAGATCGCGCTCAAGGGCCCGCTGACCACCCCGATCGGCACCGGCTTCCGCTCGGTCAACGTCGCGCTTCGCCAGGAGCTGGACCTCTACGCCTGCGTCCGCCCCTGCAAGCTCTACCCCTCGATCGACTCCAAGTTCCAGAACGTGGACATCGTGATCGTTCGTGAGAACACCGAGGACCTCTACGCCGGCATCGAGTTCGAGAAGGGCTCGGAGGGCGTCAAGGAGATCACCGCCACCGTCGAGAAGCTGACCGGTCGCAAGATCAAGTCCGACGCGGCGATCTCGCTCAAGCCCATCACCGACGGCGGTTCCGAGCGCATCGTCCGCTACGCCTTCGAGTACGCCAAGCGCAACAACCGCAAGAAGGTCACCCTGGTCCACAAGGCCAACATCATGAAGTACACGGACGGCCTCTTCCTCGAGGTCGGTCGCCGCGTCGCTCAGGAGTACCCCGAGATCCAGTTCGAGGACCTGATCATCGACAACACCTGCATGCAGCTGGTGGTCATGCCCCACAACTTCGACGTGATCGTCACCGAGAACCTCTACGGCGACATCCTCTCGGACCTGTGCGCGGGCCTCATCGGCGGCCTGGGCGTGGCCCCCGGCTCGAACGTCGGCACCATCGCCACCGTCTACGAGCCCACCCACGGCTCGGCCCCCAAGTACGCCGGCCTGAACAAGGCCAACCCCCTCGCCCAGCTGCTCAGCGGTCTCATGATGCTGCGCGACCTCGGCGAGATGGACGCGGCCACCCGCCTCGAAGCGGCCATCATCGAGTGCCTCAAGGAGCGCAAGGTCACCTACGACCTCATGCGCGACACCCCGGAGAAGGCGCTCTCGACCAGCGAGTTCGCCGACGCGATCGTCGCCAAGCTCCACAAGACCGCGCCCGTCGGCGCGTAAGCGCTCATCGGTTCGCGAAGGGGGCCCCGTCAGGGGCCCCCTTCACGTTTTCATCCGCAGGCGCAGGGCGTTGGAGGCCAGGTGGGCCTGCCGGGTGGGCTCGGGCAGGCGGTAGCCGCGGGCGCATTCGAGCACCCAGCGCGCGGCGGTTTCGTTCGAGACCCGGTGCCCGCACGAGACGTAGACCGGGTTGACTCGGTTCTTGGTCCGCACCGCGTACCCTACCTGCTCGTGGCCGGCCATCAAGGGCGAGAGGCTGCCACGCTCGGGGGCGAGCTCGCCTGGGACGCCGGTCAGGAGGCTCTTGGCGCAGCCGATGGTCGGCCGGTCCAAGAGGACGCCGAGGTGGCTCGCGATCCCGAAGCGACGCGGGTGCGCGCGCCCCTGCCCGTCCACCATGATGAGATCGGGGGAGTGCTCGAGCCGACTCCAGGCTTCGAGCAGGATGGGGATCTCGCGGAACGAGAGGAGGCCTGGGATGTAGGGCATGGCGAGCCGCATCCGGGCCTGGGCCACCTCGAGCACTTTCAGCTCGGGAAAGGAGAGCACGACGATGGCCGCGAAGCCGTCGTCGCTCCAGCGCTGGGTCGAGACGTCCACGCCGGCGATGATCCGCACCTCGCCCAGCTCGTCTTGGCAGTGGACGCGCTCGGCCAAGGCTCGCTGAAGGGCGACGGCTTCGGTGGGGCTCGCGGGTGCGATCCACTCGAGTCGCTTCATCGGCGCATCCTCCGCAGTGGGGCCGAGCACGCTATAATGAGGGGGTTCCCGTCAAAGCGCAAGCGAGGATCCATGCCCTCACTCTCCCCCTTGACCCGACGCATCCTCTCGGCCCTACTCATCGTCGGCAGCCTCACCTTTCTCTACCTGATCCACCATGTCCTGGCGCCGTTTCTGGTCGCGCTGCTCATCGTCTACATCCTCAATCCGCTGGTGGATTGGCTTGCACTGGTGCGGATTCGAGGCTTCGTGCTCGGTCGCAAGGCGGCGGTCGCGCTGGTGTTCGCCGGCTTCTTCGCCTCGGTCGGGATCGGGGCGCTCACGATCGCTCCTCATTTCTACGCCGAGGGCGTCCGCATCTCCAAGGAGCTGCCGGATCTTGCCCGGCACTTCGAGACCGACACCCTGCTGCCCTTGCTCGATTCGGTCCAGCGCACCCTCGATTCGTACGGGGTGCCGATCAACGCCCGCGAGAACGTCCAGGAGACGATTTCGGGGCTGCTCGACTCGGGTGGGGGCCAGACGGCTTCGATCCTGAAGCAGGGGCAGGCGGTCGTGAAGGGGGTCTTCTCGACCATCTTCTCGTTCGTCCTGGTCTTCATGCTCACGGCCTTCATGCTCCTGGACTGGCCCCGCATGAAGCAGGGGGTCGCGAACCTGGTGCCGGCTCCCTACCGCGACTCGGTGCTTTCGCTGGGTCGCGACGTGGACAAAGGCCTCGCGGGGGCCATCCGGGGCCAGCTCTTCGTCTGCCTCATCAACGGGGTCCTGACGACGCTCGGCTTGATGGTCCTCAACATCAAGTACGCCCTGACCATCGGCCTGATCGCGGGCATCTGCAGCCTGGTGCCGATCTTCGGCACCGTCATCTCGACCATTCCGGCCGTCTTGATCGCCTTCACCCAGGGCTGGTGGGTGGCCGTCGAGGTGGTCCTGCTCATCTGCGTCATCCACCTGATCGAGGCCAACATCCTCAACCCCAAGGTCCTCGGCCACCACTCGGAGGTCCACCCGGTGCTGGTGATCCTGGCCCTGGTGGTAGGCGAGCACTACGCCGGGGCCATCGGCCTGCTCTTCGCCGTGCCGGTGGCTGCGATCGTTCGGGCGGTGCTCACCTTCCTGTACCGCCTGCTGATGGCGAAGCCCGAGGAGGCGCTCCCCGAGCGCCACGAGGAGCTCGTCGTCCCCAACCCCATCCCCTGAGAAATCGTTCCGAACGCCCCCTCGGCTATCCCGAGGGGGCGTTCGTCTTGGGGAGTCCTGGTTATTTCTTGTGGCCTGCGGCCCGCCTTGCGTATGCTGCGCGCTGAAGCCGACTTTCGGGTCGCGGGGCGATCCGAGGTCAGGAAGGAGGCAACGGATGGCAGCACGAGTCGAGGCCGCCCCTCGCGCCTACTGGGCCAAGTGCGCCGCGGCCGGGTTCGCGGGCGGCGTGGTGATGGCCCTCTACCTGATGGTCACGAGCGCCGCCGAGGGCAAGGGCCTCTGGATGCCCGTCAACACCATCGGGGCGACGATCCCCGCCTTTCGGCCTCCGAGTTTCGACATCTCGCCCGCGCCGGGCTTCGTCGCCGGGCCGAGCATCACGGGCCTGGTGATTCACCTGATCGTTTCGACCCTGTGGGGGATGTTCTACGGCATGGTCGTCGGGGCCTTCGTGCCGCGCCGCGTGCGATCCTTCGCCTGGGAAACCCTCTACGGCTTCGGCTTCGGGTGCATGCTCTGGGTCTTCTCGGGCCTCTTGTTCACGCGGCTCATTAACCCGACCATGGTGAACAACCTGGCAGGTAGCCCGCACTACTTCATCGGCCACGTGCTCTACGCCCTGGTGACCGCCTGGCTCATCGCGGGCATCACCACCCGGCGCGAGGTGGTCATCACCTTTCTGCCCGAGTCCCGCGAGGCCCGCGAGCTCACCCGCCGCTGAGCCGGCTTTCGCGTCGAGGCCGCCCCGTCCTGCGGGGCGGTTTTGGCGTTCTTGGGCAAGATTTGATATAGATTTAACGAAATACCAATGAGGCCTTCCACCGTTCCACTGAGGTGCCCGATGATGAAGAAATTCCTGCCCCTTTTGGCGCTCTCCGCCGCGCTCACGCTCGCCGGCTGTGGCCTCGGGGCGCCTGCCGCTTCCCAGTTGGCCGCGGGCGACGACGCGGCCCTTGCGGCCAACTCCTTGTCGGGTGCCGACGAAACGCGCCTGACCGCCATCATCGAGCAGCTCTCGGGCGACTTCCACGGCGAGGCGTCGGTTTCGAGCGCGGGCGCGGATCCCTTCGTCGGCCCGCGCGCGGGGCTGATCTACCGCGCCCTCGACAACAGCCAGGTCCTGCGCACGCTCGGCTACAAGGTCTCGGGCGCGATCGTGCGACGCCACTTCAGCAAGCCCGGCAAGGTCGACACCGTCCCGCCCATCGGGCCGGCGGATCGCGCCGCCCTCAATCGCGTCCTCCAGCCGGGTGACGTGATCCAGTGCGGCAACAACACCTCGTTCGTGCACGCCATCTTCTACCTGGGCAACGACACGATCGTCCACGCCCTGGCGCAGGAGGGTTTCGGCCGCAAGATGATCGGGGTGCGCGAGGAGACGTTGACGGCTTACCTGGATCGGGTGGAGCGGGACAAGGTGGTGGTCCTGCGGCCTCGCTGGACGCCTGAGAAGCTGACGGATGCGATCGCTTACGCCAAGGCCCAGGTCGGCAAGGATTACGATACCCTCTTCATGACCGACGCCGACGATCGCTTCTACTGCACCGAGCTGGTCTACCGGGTCCTGACCCGCACCGGTGTCGCGAAGGTCGAGCCCCACCGGGCCAAGGGCGGCTGGCGCCTCGTCATGAACGAGGACTTCCGCAAGAGCCCGGATCTGTCGGTGGTCTATCGCTTCAACCACGACTGAAGCAATCGAAAGGAAAGCGGGGCGCTCGTTCGAGCGCCCCGCTTTTGCGTTAGTACTGGTTGATGGCCGACAGGCGCCAGGCCTCGTCGCCGCGGGTGCGGTGGAAGGTCCAGGCCTCCTTGAACTCGACCGGCTCGCTGGGCGAGCCCTCGACCACCTGGCCGTGACGCTCGATGTAGTCGACGAGGCGGGCGTAGATCTTGACGGAGATGTACTCGTCGCGGTCCTCGGTCCAGGCCTCGGTCAGCTCGAACGAGCGCATGACGATGTTCTTGATGACGTTGCGCTCGCCGCGGCTCGCCATGGTGTCGAGGTCCTCGCGGAAGTAGTCGAACATCTCGGGAGTGGTCAAGCTGCGCAGGGCCGCCTGGTCATTGGCCGACCAGGCCTCCTGGACCCGGAAGAAGACCCCCGACAGCGCATCCTCGGTCGCCTCGGTCTTGAAGTCGGAGTTGTTGAGGGCCATGGCAGCCAGGCCCTGCTCCTTGGTCTGGCGATAGCCGCCGATGTCGGTGATGGTCGGGGCGGTAGCGGTGGCACCGAACTGCGAGGGCTGGTCGAAGCGCTGCTGGTCGAAGGGGTTCGACGCGGTGCCGGGGCCGCCGGGCGCATAGCCCGGCTGCTGGCGGTTCTTGAACATGCGGTAGGCGAAGAACGCAAGGCCGCCGAGCAAGAGCAGGGGCAGAATGCCGCCGAAGCCGCCGCCCCCGCCGAAGCCACCGAACAGGCCGCCCAGCATCGAGAAGAGGGCGCTACCGGCTAGCGCGCCGAAGAGGCCCGCCATGAACGGGTTCCGCTGGAACCATGAGGGCTTGTTCTGCTGGAGCGGGTTGGTCCTGGCAGCCGCCGCGGGGTTGTTCATCTGGCGGCTGCGCTGGATGCCCTGCATGCCGTTGTTGTCGAAGGTGCGGGAGCCGCGGGCCCCCATGGACGAATAGCCACCCGACTTGGCCGAACGGCCGGCGCGCGCCGAAGCGTCTTCGGCGACGACTCCGCCGAGGAAGATACCAAGGGCTGCGATGGCGAGAAATTTACGAGCGTTCAAACTGAACCTCCTATGAGTCGCCGTCCGAAGACGGGGGGACGCGAGACCCTGCCTGCTGCCCTGGAGATGCAAAAAGAGGAGCAACTCCCTGGAATGAGCAAGCAGCAGCCTGCTCAATACCAAGGTCTTGCTCCCGAGCATTCACTCGTCGCGGGCACCGAGCCCTTTCGGGCTGTGTTGACGATGCCTGCGTCTGCCATTTCTGGGCGGCAGCGGCTACTCCCCTAAGTTTTGAACGATGGCATCATACCCAGGCCGTCCCAGGATGTCAAGAGAGGGCTAAGTCTCAGCCGGGGGCATGACGGCCCAGAGGATGACGTAGAGAACCCACATGGGGCCGGGCAGGAGGCTGAGCAGCAGCCAGACGATGCGGGCGGCCATCGGCGAGATGCCGAAACGGGCGGCAAGACCGCCGCAGACCCCTGCGAGGATGCGATGGTTGGTGGAGCGCACGAGGCGCTGGGGGGAAGCGGCCATTGGAAACCTCCGAAGTCGGGGGGACGCTTCAAGATGGTATACTGGAGGGTCCACGATTGCCTAGAGCGGGCGCGACGTGCCTGCTTTCGCCCCATTCCTGAAGGAGTCCCTATGGAACCCACCACTGCCTCTATGGGCGCGTCCGAGCTGCTCGATCGCCGGTTGATCGGCGACGTGCTCGACACGGCCCTCAGCAACGGCGCCGACTTCGCCGAGATCTTCGTCGAGGATAAGGCGACCAGCCGACTTTCGCTGCTCGACTCCAAGGTCAAGGACGCCGCCAGCGGCCAGGTCCTGGGGGCGGGGATCCGCGTCCTGTACGGCACCAAGGCGGTGTACGCCCACACCAACGACCTCTCGCGCGAAAGCCTCCTCTCCGTGGCGCGGGCCGTGAGCCAGGCGCACCGCGGCGAGGGCCGCCATGCGGCTTCGCCGCTGGTCCTGACCCGGCAAGGGATGCGTCATCCCTTCGAGCGGGATCCGCGCGAGGTGCCGGCTGCTCACAAGGTTGCCCTTCTCTCGCGGGCCGACCGCGCGGCGAGGGCCTTTGCGTCCGAGATCTCGCAGGTGGACGTTTCCTTGACCGAGTGGGTCCAGCGGGTGATGGTGGCCAACTCCGAAGGCTTGCTCGCGACCGATCTACGGCCCTACGTCCGGATGGCGATCCAGGCGATTGCCTCGGATGGCGGCGAGTTCCAGACCGGCGCCGAGTCGCCGGGGGCGCTGCGCGGCTACGAGTGGGCCGAGGCCCTCGACGTGGAAGCGCTCGCGCGCTCTGCCGCCGAGCAGGCCATGACGATGCTCCGGGCGGGCTACGCGCCCTCGGGCAAGATGCCCGTCATCATCGACAAGGGCTTCGGCGGGGTCATCCTGCACGAGGCTTGCGGCCACCTGCTCGAAACCACCTCGGTTTCGACCGGGGCCTCGGTGTTCGCGGGTAAGATGGGCGAGATGATCGCCCACCCGAACGTCACGGTGGTGGACGACGGCACCATCGAGTCCGAGTGGGGCTCGACGGCCATCGACGACGAAGGCATGCCCACCGAGAAGACGACCCTCATCGAGAACGGGAAGCTCGTCAGTTACATCGTGGACCGGCTGGGCGCCCGCAAGACCGGCTTCCGCCCCACGGGCTCGGGCCGCCGCGAGAGCTACCGCTTCGCGCCCACCAGCCGCATGCGCAACACCTACATCGCCCCTGGCCCCCACTCGGTCGAAGAATTGATCGCCTCGGTCCCCTACGGCCTCTACGCCAAGCGGATGGGCGGCGGCTCGGTGAGCCCCGGCACGGGGGACTTCAACTTCTCGGTCCGCGAGGCCTACATCATCCGCGACGGCAAGCTCTGCGAGCCGGTGCGCGGCGCCACCCTTATCGGCAACGGCGCGGACATCCTCCAGAAGATCGACATGGTGGGGCACGACCTCGCCCACGCGGCCGGCATGTGCGGCTCGCTGAGCGGTTCGATCCCCGTCAACGTCGGTCAGCCCCCGGTCCGGGTCTCCGAGATCGTCGTGGGCGGAAGGAGCTAACCAGATGAATACCTACACCCCCGAAATCCAGGCCGTGCTCGCGGCGGCGCGCGACGCCGGCGTCGAAGCCGAGGTCTACCTGCGGGCCTCGACCGCCACCACCATCCGCATCCAGGACCAGGAAGTCGACCAGTTCTCCCTGGCGGACTCGCGCGGGGCGGGCATCCGGGTCGTAAAGGACGGCAAGGTCGGCTACGCCTTCACCGAGGACCTCTCGGGAGACGCCCTCTTGCGCACCCTCGAAGCGGCGATCACCAACGCGGGGCTCATCCCCGAGGGCAAGGGCGCGACCCTCGCCTCGTTCGCGGGCGAGACCGTCGAGCTCGGCCTGCACCGGCCTGAGCTTGCGGCGGTCGCCGTGCCCCTCAAAATCGAGAAGGCCAAGGCCCTCGAGCGCATCGCCAAAGAGAGCGATCCGCGAATCAAGAACGTGACGAGCACCGCGTACACGGACACCCACGGTTTCGTCCGGATCGCGAGCACCGCCGGGGTGGACCGGAGCTACCAGAGCAGCATCGCCATGATGGCGACCGTGCCCCTGCTGCATGCGGACGGCCAGAACAAGAACTACTACCAGATCAAGGCCGTGCGCGACTTCGACGCCCTCGACCCGGAGGCCATCGCCCGCGAGGGCGTGGCGCGCGCCGCCGAGAAGCTCGGGGCCTTCGAGCCCCAGTCGGGGGCCTATCCGGTCTTGATCGACTCGGATCCCATGGGGGACCTCCTCCAGGTCTTCGCGGGGGTCTTCTCGGGCAAGCTCGCCCAGGAAGGCAAGACCCTCCTCAAGGACAAGGTGGGCGAGGCCATCGCCTCGGCCGCCATCACCATCGTGGACGATCCGCTCAACGTGGAAGGCTACGGCGCCCGCCCCTTCGACGACGAGGGCTGCCCCTCGCAGGTCGTGACCCTGGTCGAGGCCGGCGTCTTCAAGGGCTTCCTCCACAACGCCGAAACGGCACGCCAGGCTGGCGTGGCCTCGACGGGCCATGCCGCCCGCGCCGGCTACCGGGGCACCGTCGAGGTGGCTCCCTCGAACCTCTACCTGGCGCCGGGGGCTCGGACGCCCGAGGCCATCCTCGCGGAGTTCGACCGGGCCGTCATCGTCACCGAGGTGACGGGGTTGCACGCCGGGGCCAATCCCATCTCGGGGGACTTCAGCCTCCAGGCCCAGGGCTTCCTCTGGGAAGGACAGAAGCGCTCGCCGATTCACAACTTCACCATCTCGGGGAACTTCTACGCCCTGCTCTCGGGCGTCTCCGAGGTCGCAAGCGACCTGGAGTGGTTCACCTCCGGCATCGGGTCGCCCTCGGTGCTGGTCAAGGAGCTTGCGATCGCAGGCGCCTAGCCCCTTGCGTGAGCCGGCCCTAGCGCCGGCTCACGTTCTCCTCGATCACGAACCAGGCGGGGATCGTACGATCCGGCGCCTGGATTCGGTTGTGGATGGTGGGGAGGCGGGCGACCACACCCAGGGCCATGGCGGTCAAGACGCAGAGGAGGACCGAGAGTGCCTGCTGTGGGATCATCATTCGCCACCTCCCTGAAGAAGATTTTACAAAACGCAATAATTCTCGAAGCATAGTCCGCCGTCCGAGGGCCTCGCAAGATCCGGGCGCACGTTGTCTTTACAGGCCCGGCACGTGCACGGTAGGATGCCACCAGGTATGCGAGCTGCCTGAGAGGGCCTGGGCCGGTGGCCTGCGATGTTTGCTCGAAAGGATGGAGCCGTGAGCGATCTACCTCTGAACGCGGGTGCGCGCCCGTTTCCGACCGTGCAGGAGGTCATCTCCTGCATGCACACCCTGCAGTCCGCCCTCGGGGCTTACGTCCAGTTCGACGCGCGCAACGACGAAGGGGGCAAGGCGACCGCCTCGGCCCGCGTCATCGGGGCCTATCGCAAACTGATCCAGACCTACGAGGTCCTGCCCGAGGAGGCGCAGCTCAACATGCGCGCGCCGATCCATGCGCTCCACGAGACGGTCGTGAGCATCGGCATCCCCCTGGGCGCCTGCCGGGTCCCCCTGCCGGTGGCCGAGCCGCTTCCCGAGCTCGAAGCCGAGTAACGTCATCGTCACGCAAGAAGCGGGCAAGCCTATCGCTTGCCCGCTTCTTGCGTGAGACCGTAACGATTCCTCGCAGCTTCAAGGACCGAGGCCGGTGGCGTATCCTGGCCCTGAGGGCATCCCCCTCGACGAGGTCACCGTCAGCTGAAGAGGAGGCGTCCATGGCCAAGCCGGAACAGGTGCGTGAGCTAGCCGAGCTCACGGCACGGCATCCAGAAGTCGCCGTCGAGTTGCTCGATAACCTCGGCAACATCCGCATCATCCTCTACGACGGGCAGACGCATCCGGAGTGTTTGCCGAGCGGCGGCACGCGCGATCGCATCGCCCAAGAGGACCCGATTCCCGCGGTGGTCTCCGCGACCATCTACCCCCGCGAACTCTACGAAGACGCCGCCCTCATCGACTTCGAGCCTATTGCGACCCGGGTCGCTCTCGACGAGGCGATCAAGGTCATTGAAGAGGACTGAAAAGGGCCGGGAACGCCGCCCAGGCCTCGGGCGGGACGGCCTCGAAGGCCATGGGCCCTTTGGAGGGGTGCTCGAACGAGAGCTTTGCCGCGTGCAGGGCCATAGGGCCCGGCTCGGGGGCGGGGTGGTAGCGGATGTCGCCCAGGATGGGGTGCCCCAGGTGGGCCATGTGGACCCGGATCTGGTGAGTGCGTCCGGTTTCAAGCTTCAGCTCTACGAGGGTACGGCCCTCGCGCATGCCGAGGGTGCGGTAGCGGGTGCGGGCGTCCTTGCCGTCAGGGGTGACGCGCATCTGGCCCTCAAGCTCGGGATCCCGGCCGATGGGGGCGTCGATCAGCCCTTCGCCTTCGAGCTCTCCCTCGATCCAGGCGAGGTAGCCGCGCTCCATGGTCCGCGCGAGGACCTGGGCGAGCAGGTGGCGGTGAGCGTTCTCGGCCTTGGCGAGCACCAAGAGACCGCTCGTATCCCGGTCCAGCCGGTGAACCACCCCCGGCTGCGCCACGCCGCTGATTCCCGGCCAGTAGGGAATCTGGAAGAGGAGGGCGTTGAACACGCTGCCGCTCCACCAGCCGGGGCCCGGATGGGTCGCCATGCCTGCGGGCTTGTTGACGACTACGAGCTCGTCGTCGGCGTAGAGGATTTCGAGGGGCAGATCCTCGGGGATGACCGCGCTCGGTTCGACGCCGGGCACCGTCACGTGGACCGCCGCCCCCGGCCAGAGGCGCAGCGAGGGCTTGACGTGGGAGCCTTCGACCGCGATGCGGCCCGCCTCGATCCAGCGCCGTGCTTCGAGCCGGTCGATCGCAGGGAGCGACTCGGCCAAGAAGACGTCGAGCCGGGAGTCGGAAGTGGCATGCAGGGTCAGTTGTTCAGCCATGGGGCTATTCTAGCACCCGCCGGCTATTCGATTGCTTCGACCGCGACCACTGCTTCGGGCTCTGCCGGGCGCACCTTGCGCGGGCGATCCGGCGTCCGGGGCTCGTCGGGAACTTCCGAGGCTTCCGCCTGGAGGGATTCGAGGGCGCGCTCGTCGCCGATGCGCTCGAGCGCCTTGGCGACCACCTGCTTGAAGGTGACGGGCGCCTCCCCCTCCTCCATGTCCCGGGTGCGCCGCTGCCTGCCGGGACGTCCGGATGCTCGAAGGGGCTTCTTGACCAGACCGAGCCGCTCCCAGAAGGTCTCGCGGGGTTTTTGCATGCTCAGGGCGGCGAGCAAAGGCTTGACCGCTCGCACGTCGCCCAGCTCACCCAGGGTCTCGGTGGCGGCGAAGCGCACGCCTTGGTCCGGGTCCCAGAGGGCTTCGATCAAGGGCTCGATGGCCCGGCTGTCGCCGATGGCCTTGAGGGCGAGTGCTGCCTGGCGCCGCACGTCCCTGCTCGGATCCTGGAGGGCTTGAATCAGGGCGTCCAGGGCCTGTGAGTCGCCGATGAGGCCGAGGGCCTCGGCGGCGCGCAGGCGGACCGTTCGGTTGGCGTCCTTGAGGGTCTTGATGAGCGGAGCGACCGCCTGGCTGTCGCAGAAGCCCGCGAGGGCCTCCACCGCGGCCGCTCGGACCCGGAACTCCGGATCCGCGAGGGTTGCCATCAGGGGCCCGACGGCCCTGAAGTCCCCGATCCGCTGTAGCGCCCGGATCAAGGTGACCTTGAACGCTGCGTTGTTCTCGCGGCCCTCGGAGGCCTCGGTCGGCTCGGGGCGCTTGCGCCGCCGCCGCGCGGGAGCCGGCCAGCCGAACGGGCTGCGCTTGGGAGCTGAAGGGCCGAGGGCCGCGATGAGCGGCTCGACCGCCCGGTCGTCGCCCAGTTCGCCGAGGGTCTCGGCGGCGGCTTCGCGGACGCCGTGGTCGGGGTCGTGAAGGGCGGCGATGAGCGGCTCGACCGCGCGGCTGTTGCCGAGCTGCTTGAGGGCCAGGGCGCTGTGGCGGCGAACGTCACGGCAAGGGTCGCTCAAGGCGGAGACCATGCTCTCGATGGCCTTGGCGTCGCCGAGGGTCCCGAGGGCCTCGGCGGCTCGCCCGCGCACGGCCCGATGGGAGTCCTTGAGGGCCCGCATGAGGGGCTCGACCGCGCGGCTGTCGTTGAAGCCGATCAGGGCGGCGACGGCTGCGGACCGGACCCGGTACTCGGCGTCGTTGAGGGCCTCGATCAGGGGCTCGACCGCACGGAAGTCCTTGAGGGTACCGAGCGCTTCGATGACCTCGACCCGGATCTTCCAGCTGGTGCAGGCGAGGGCACGGATAAGCGGCTCGACCGAGCGCGGATCCCCCAGGTCACCCAGGCTCCTGACCGCAGCCGAGCGGATTTCGAGGTCGGTGCTCTCCAGGGCCTTGATGTGGGCGAGCACGTCGGCGTAGTCGCTGCGACCATCCGGGGCAGCGTCTCGCGAAGCTTTGGCGACGCGCAGTTCGAGGGCGCGAGGGTCTGGGTTGCGTGTCTCCACGAGATTACCTCCGCTTATTACCTCCGTTATCCCCTGAAGGCGCGTGTGGCAAACGTCCGTGACGGGGGCGGCCCCGCGCAGTAGAATGGAGCGAGAGACTGTAGGAGGTGACGAATCAAGGACCGTCGCCATCGCCAGAAGGGAGTCCGAACTTGTACCAGCGTCGCCGCGAAGCTGTCATGCAGGCCATGGGCCATGGGGTCGCCATCCTGCCCAGCGCCCCTGTCACCGTCCGCACCGCCGATCTCGACCATGAGTATCGGCAGGACAGCGACTTCTTTTACCTGACCGGCTTCAAGGAGCCCGAGAGCGTCCTGGTGCTCGCTCCCAATCATCCCGAGCACAAGACCATCCTGTTCGTGCGCCCCCGGGACAAGGAGCGCGAGACCTGGGACGGCCGCCGCGCCGGCACCGAGGGCGCGCTGCGGGACTACGGCGTGGATGCCGCCTACACCATCGACCAGTTCGACGCCGTGATCGGCACCTACCTGGACAACCAGGAGCACCTCTACTTCCAGCTCGGCAAGAACAAGGCCTGGGACGAGCGCGTCCTCGACTTGCTAAAGCGCTACAAGACCCGCGCCCGCAGCGGCGTGAAGGGTCCCTCGACCATGCACGATCCCAGCGAGATCCTGCACGAGATGCGCCTCTTCAAGTCGGCTGAAGAGATCGAGCTGATGCGCAAGTCGGCGGCGATCGCCGCCGAGGCCCACACCCGCGCCATGCAGGCGACCCGTCCGGGCGTCTACGAGTACGAGATCCAGGCGGAGATCGAGTACACCTTCAAGCGTCGCGGGGCCATGGGGCCTGCCTACGGCTCGATCGTCGGCGGCGGGGCCAACGGCTGCATCCTGCACTACGTCGAGAACGACGCGGTGCTCAAGGACGGCGATCTCCTGCTCATCGACGCGGGCGCCGAGTACGGCTTCTACGCCTCCGACATCACCCGGACCTTCCCGGTCAACGGGCGCTTCAGCCCTGCCCAGCAGGAGGTCTACGAGGTGGTCCTGGAGGCCCAGCTCGAAGCCCTCGCCACCGTCAAGCCCGGCGTCACCTTCCAGGCGGTGCACGACGCCGCGGTGCGCGTCCTGACCGCGGGCCTCGTCCGACTCGGGATCCTCTCGGGTGAGGTGGATGCGCTCATCGCGAGCGAGGCCTACAAGCCCTTCTACATGCACAAGACCAGCCACTGGCTCGGGATCGACACCCACGACGTGGGCGCCTACAAGCTGCAGGGTGAGTGGCGCACGCTCCAGCCCGGGATGGTCCTCACCATCGAGCCCGGCCTCTACATCACCGAGGGCCAGGAAGGGGTCGACCCCAAGTACTGGAACATCGGGATCCGGATCGAGGACGACGTGCTCGTCACGCCCGACGGCCACGAGAACCTCACCCGCCAGGTGCCCAAATCGGTCGAGGAGATCGAGCGCCTGATGCAGACGGCCCTCGCCGGCGCGCGCTAGGCGTGTACGCGGCCTTCGCGCACTACCAGTCCCGCCGCTTCTCGGACCCCAGCCGGACCGAGTCGGCGGTGCTGGTGCCCGTTTGCCTCGATCCAGAAGGGGATTTCCTGCTCTATGGCGTGCGTTCCGAGCACTACGGGACGCACCGGGGGCAGGTCTGCTTTCCCGGAGGCAAGCGATCGCCCGAGGACGTGGACCTCATCGCCACGGCCCTGCGCGAGGCTCACGAAGAGATCGGCCTCGACCCCGGGGCGGTCGAAGTCCTGGGGGTGCTCGACGACGTGATCACCCCCAGCGGCTTCACCATCACGCCGGTGGTCGGCCGGATCGCCATGCCCTACCCCTTCTCGGCCAATCCCGACGAGCTGTCGCGGCTCATCCGGGTGCCGATCGCCTCGCTCTTGGACCCGGCCCGGATCCCGCTCGTGCCCGATCCGGACGCCCCCGCCTGGGTGCGCGACGCCTTCGACGCCGACGGGGCAAGAGTCTGGGGGGCCACCGCCCGGATCACCCGTCAGTTCGTCGACCGCTTGCGCGAGGGAATGGCGCCGCCCTCCCCGGATGGCCCGACTGGGCGCTGACGAGCCCCGCCCCCGCACTTTGGCCGATGCTGCCGTGGTTACGGCGAATTGGATGCCGTACCATCCGAGGCAGCATCAAAGGCGAGGCTGGCCATGAAGGGAGGGGGATGCGATGAGCGCAAGAGAGGATAGGATGGCCATGAAGCCCGTCGAAGAGCTGAGCCGGCAAGAGGCCATCCAGGAGCTCGAGCGGCGTGCCCACACGACCCTGGGGCCGACGGTACGCCTCAAGGCGGTCTTCTACCGCAATCTTTCCTGGGAGGCGGAGCTCGAAGGGCCTGAGCTGCCGCCGGGGACCCACGGTTTCCTCTACGACGACCCGAGCGGTGATGTGCAGTTCGGCACCCGCATCGAGCCCGGCACCAATCACTAGAGGGCGCTAACCGGCGCAGATCACCTGGTTGCGCCCCTGGCGCTTGGCGGCGTACACGGCCCGATCCGCCCGCTCCAACAGATCGCCCGGCGTCAGGTCCTCGTCCTGGAGGTCCGCGACGCCGATCGACGCGCTCAGGCGGACGGTACGAGGGCCGCTCGTTTCCTGGACCTCGAGCTCCAGGATGGCTTCGCGCAGCCGCTCGGCGAGGATCGCCGCCCCCTCCAGCTCGGTCTGAGGCAGGATCACCGCGAGCTCCTCGCCGCCATAGCGGGCGACCGTGTCGCAGGCGCGGGCCGTGCCCTGCACCGTGCGCGCCACCGCGCGCAGCACCTCGTCGCCGGTCGGATGGCCGTAGGTGTCGTTGATCCGCTTGAAGTGGTCGATGTCGATGAACATGAGGCTGAGCGGCTGGGTGAAGCGCCGGGCCTCGAAGAAGCGCTTGGCGAGCTGCTCCTGGAAGTGGAGGTGGGTGGTCAGGCCGGTGAGCCCATCGGTCACCGCCTTCTTCTGGGCGTCGAGATAGAGCTTGCTGACCGCTTCGAGCTTGGTGCGGTGCAGGGCCTGCTCGGCCTTGAAGAGGTAGGGAGCGATCGCCTGGGCGAAGACGGGGGCGGCCTCGGCCATGGCCTTGAGGTCGTCGGGACCGTAAGAGGTGCCGCTGCGCTTGGGGCCGAGGGTGGCCAGGCCGATCAGCTCGCCGTGCAGGGTGAGGGGCAGGCATGCCCGGGCGCCAACCTGGAACATGAGCTGGTCGAAGGCGCTGGGGAAGCCGTCGGCGCTCGAACCGACCAGCCACGGCGTGTGAGAGCCTTCGGCGAGCCACTCGCGCAGCGAGAACTCGGGCAGCACCAGGGTCGTGGGGTAAGGCCCCTGCCCCGCTACCAGGTGGAGGCTGGCATCCCCAGCCGGCGGCAGCCATACGAACGCCTGGCTCGCGCCCATCCCCTGCTGGAGGCTCGACGCGATGAGCCGCGCCACCTCGGGCAGGTTCTGGGCCGTGCGGGCCGATTCGGCGAAGCCCTTCCAGCCGGTCGCGCGCGGGTCGAGGCCCTTGGCACGGCGGGGCCGGCGCAGCATGCGGCGCAAGGGGCCCAAGCCGAGGGCGACCGCGCCGCCCGCCAAGAAGCTCGACGTGTCCGGGTCGAGGCCGAGGCCCCCGTGCAGCCCGAGACGCACCCCCCAATAGGCCCCGAGGGTGGCGCTGCAAGCGAACAGCAGCGCGAGCCCGCGCGCCTTCAGGGCGCGGGGAGGGCGAGAAGCAGGAGCAGGCGATGAGGACTTGCGGGGCATGATGCGATCATACGGCCACGTGGAAATGGTTCAAGTGCAAGCGTCACGCCGGTGTCGCCAGGCGCTTCCCCTTACTCCGTGCCGCTCTTGCGCCACTCGCCGCGCGGAGTTATCTCGTTGCGCGCGAGCGCGAGCAGCTCGTGCTTGGTCTGCTCGTCCACCGGTGTGACGGGCACGTCCGCCCGGGAGTAGGCGTCGGGGTCCAGGTCGTTGATCGGGACACTGCCCTCGAAGTCGGGGACCCCCTGGATGAACTGCTGGATGAGGCTCATGAGGCCGATGAAGCCCGCCACGCAGAGCACCAGCAGCATAATCAGGCTCAGTGCCACTGCCCAGCCCGGGAGCGAGAACGGAATCATGGCGCCCTCCCTTCGAAAGGGAAGGGTATCGCCGAGGAGAGCCGCTCGCAAGCGACGAGCGTGACAAACGGAACGGCCGGTCCCCATCGGGGACCGGCCGTGGCGCTGGCAAAGGCTACGCGCTCGCAGCCTCCGCGTTCATGCAGCACTTCTTGAACTTCTGGCCGCTGCCGCAGGTGCAGGGGTCGTTGCGGCCCACCTTCTCGCCCGCGATGAACGGGGTCTGAGGGGCGTGGTGGTGATGGCCGTGGCCGTGGTCGTGGCCGCAGGAAGAGTGGTCGTGATGGTCGTGGTCGTGCATGGGGCCTCCGGGTCGAGTAAGGATGCGGTCGAGGGGATGATGGAGCCTATTATACGAGATGACGAGGCCAACCCCCAAGCCCCTCGGGTTGGGGTATAATCGCGTCGATGTCAGCTGCTCGTCTCTTTTTCAAGCCCCCCTATCTCGCCCTTGCGGTCCTCGTGGCCGCGCTTGCGGGCTGCGGGGATCCGATCCCCAACGCTCCAAACGGCCCGCCGCCCGAGGAGCGCCTGGTGCTGCGCACCATTCCCGAGCGCAAGGGCAAGCTGGAGCGGCTTCGCGGCGCCCTGGTGCTGACCACCGAGGGCACCCCCTACGAGCAAGGCTTCCAGCACGGCTACCTCCTGCGCGACGAGCTGCGCAGCTTCTACCGCGACTACTACGCGGCCAAGCTCTTCACGAGCGTCAAGCTCCTGCCCGGCTTCACCTACGAGTGGTACGCTCGCTCCCTGGCTTCGGCCTACACGGCCGACGAGCGCGCCGAGATCAAGGGCCTCGCCGACGGCTCGGGCATGAGCGAGAGCCAGGTCCTCGTCATGCAGGCGGATCCGCCCTGGGCGGCCCCCGCGTCCTGGATGGGCCTCGACGCGCCCGTCCGCCCCATCTTCGGCTCGGCGGCCTTCGTCGCCCGGGGCGAGGCGACCATCGGCGGATCGACCCTCGTCGGCGCCAACGTCAGCGCCCTGGACTACGACCAGGTGCACCGTTATGCGCTCATCCGGGTGCAGCGCCCCGCCAAGGGCCACGCCTTCGTCCAGCCGGGCTTCGTCGGACGGGTGATGGATGGTCAGCTGGCATGGAACGAGAAGGGCCTGAGCCTTGCGGCCAACGACGCGCGCATGCGCTGGGCCAACGCCTCGGGCGTGACGGCGGGCCTGTTGACGCGCCGCATCGTGCAGCAGTGCGCGACCCTGGACGAGGCCGAGGCCCTGGTGCGCGCCGTGCGGCCCCGGGCCTCGCAGGGCCTCTTGCTCACCCTGGCGACCCGCGAGGGCGCGCGGGTCCTCGAAGTGGGGCAGACCGTCTCGGACGCGTGGCAGGGGCGCGATCGCATCCAGGTGCGCCCCGCGCCCTCCACCCTGGCGGTGACCAACCGCTACCACGCCCAGCCCTTCCAGGAAGTCGCCCTGCCCGACCCCGCCGCCGCCGCGCGCGAGGAGAAGCTGGTCACCATGCTCCAGGGTTCCTTCGGGCGCCTGGACGTGAGCCGGGCCATGGAGATGCTCAGCGATCGCGCGGTGGCCGTCGATGCCGCCGAGCCGGGCCTGCGCATCGGGCCTTTCACCCTGGTGGCCCCCACCCGGGTCTCGACCGTGCTCAGCGCCGTCCGGGACCTGGAAGCGGGGATGCTCTACCTGGTCCAGGGGCGCCGATCGGTCGATAGCCCCGCTCAGTTCGTGACCTTCGAGTTCCAAGAGCTCATCGCGGGCACTTCGTCGGTGCCCATCCCGACCCTTCCGCCCACGCCGGGCGCATCAGCAAGCCCCGCACCCTGAGGCACGGGGCTCCGGGGGGTCCCTGGCACTAGCGCTTTTCGAGGGCCTCGGTGAGCGCGCGGTAGCTCGTCGCGAGCCGCTCGGGATCGCTCGGTGAAGCCGTATTCGCCGTCACCGCCCGATCGCCCAGCAGGGCCTGGGCGACGGCCCGGCTTGCCGGCATTTCCGAATGCGGGGTGGGCGAGAGCCCTGCGAGGGCGCAGCCGCCGAGCACCACGCCGAGGGTGGCCAGAGAGGCCGTGAGCGTCTTCTTCATGTCGGGAGTCTTCCCCTTTCCGGGCCCGTGAACGGGGGCCCAACAAGACGTACCCCGCCCGCCACGCGGCATCGCGTGGCAGGCGGGGCAAATCTCGTAAAGGGCTTACTTGAGGATGCTCTCGCCCGAGCGAACACGCCAGTCCTCGAGCATGGAATCCAGGTCCTTGGTGACCTTCCCGTCGCGCATGACCATGTCGTTGCTGCTGTCGGTGTCGGCGTCCATGGCACCCACGGTGCCCTTGACGCTGCCGCTGTCGCGATCAGCCGAGACGGTCCCCGAGATGTCCAGGTACTGGGAGCCGTTGCGCTGGATGTTGAGCATGTTGATCTTGTCGCCGTCCTTGGTGAAGACCTCGAGTCGATCGTAGGGGACCCCGCTATCGAACTTGTCCTTGCTCATCTTGACGTGGCCGCCACCGGGGAGCTGGATGTCCTTCCCGGCCTCGAACGGGTAGTTCTTGCCGTTGATGGTGACGGTCTTGCTCGCCGCGTCGAACTGGACGGTGTTGCCGTCGGTCTTGACCGCAGCCTTGGTCTGCCAGATGCCGCTGCTGCCCTTGATGGGCTCCTGGCGGGACTGAACCACCAAATCGCCGCTGTCGGACTTGGCGAGGATGAAGTCGCCCTGCTTCTTGTTGTCGTACTTGCCGCCGTCGGCGGTCGTGATGTGGGGGTCCGCCACCGAGAGGAACTTCTGGGGCTTGCCCATCTTCTGCTTGGGCGCTTCCTTCTTGGGTTCCTCGGTCTTCTTGGGCTCTTCTTTCTTCTGCTCTTCGACCTTCTTGGGCTCTTCCTTCTCCTCGGGCTTGTTGATGACCGTGGCGGTGCCCGTGCCAGGAAGCTTGCCGACGGGGTTGCCCTCGGTCTTCTTTTCGTCCTTCTTCTCTTCGTCGCCGCCGAAGAGGCCGAGCAGACCGTCCAGGAAGTCGATGACGTTGCCCAGCGTATCGTCCATCTTGGTGGGCGACGAGACGTCCACCGTCGTGGAGTCGCGCAGCACGATCTGGGAGACCTGGCCGGAGCTTACGACAGTGGTGGTGTCGGCCACGGGCGTCGGGGTCATGGGCTCGGCTGCGCGGGACTCGACCGGTGCGGCCTCGATCGGGGCGATCTGCTCGACGGGCTTCGTCTGTTCGGCGAACCTGGGCTGAATTCCCTCGGAATACCGAGCGGTGATCGTGCCGTCAGCCATGGCGCAGCTCCTTCTCAAGACAGGGGACGATGTTGAAAGCTATCTCTCTTATGCCTGGAATTGGATTAAGAGTTGTCGAACAGTATCAAGCGTTTGTTAAAACTCCGTCGAGCTTCCGCTAAATCTCGCCCCCTCAAGCCTGGCAGGGAGGCGTTCAGACCCGCTATAATGGGCCTGGTCGAGGCCTGGGGCGCCTTTTTGCGCCCTGTACCCGTGGGGGAACCATGCTCATCACCCGACGCTTCAAGTTCGCCGCCGCCCACCGCTATTACGACGAGGCCCTCAGCCCCGAGGAGAACCAGCGCCTCTTCGGCCAGTGCGCGACCCGCTACGGCCACGGCCACAACTACGTCGTCGACGTGAGCGTGCGCGGGACGATCGACCCCAAGACCGGCATGATCGTCAACCTCAAGGACCTCAAGGCCGTCGTCCAGGAGCGGGTGATCTCGCGCTACGACTTCAAGCACCTCAACTTCGACATGGACGACTTCAAGGAGACCCAGCCCACCTGCGAGGCGATCGCCATCCGGATCTGGGAGCTGCTCGACGGCTTGATCCCCGGCTGCGAGCTGGCGCGGGTGCGGGTCTACGAGAGCGAGGACCTCTTCGCCGAGTACGAAGGCGAAGCGGCATGAAGCGCGCGACGCTCACGCGGGTCTTTCGCTTCTCGGCAGCACACCGCCTCCACAGTCCCTTCCTCGACGAGGATGCCAACCGCGCCCTCTACCGGGACTGCAACAATCCCGGTGGGCACGGCCACAACTACGTGCTCGAGGTGACCGTCAAGGGCACCGTGAACCCGCGGACCGGCATGCTGGTCGATCTGCCCCTCTTCGAACGCATCGTCAAGGAGCGGGTGGTGGACAGGCTCGATCACCAGTTCATCGGCGTCCGGGAGTTCGGCCCCGAGCCGGACCCCGACGCCTTCATCTCGACCTCCGAGGTGGTGACCGCGCGGATCTGGGCGTGGCTCGACGGAGCCTTCCCCGAAGGGGTGACCCTTTCACGGGTCCGGCTCGAGGAAACCCACAACAACTTCTTCGAATACCGGGGCGAGGACGCCCCCGAGCAAGGAGCCTCTACATGATCAAGCGCGTCGTCATCGTCACTGGGGCTAGCCGCGGCATCGGGGCCGAGATCGCCCGCCGTCTGGCTTTCGAGGGCTACCGGGTGGTGCTCGCGGCGCGCTCGGCGGCGCCCCTCAAGGCGCTCGCCGCCTCGTTGCCCGAGGCGATCGCCTACCCGCTCGATGTCACGGACCCTGTGCAGGTCCAGGGCCTCGTCGACAAGACCATGGAGACCTGGGGCCGGATCGACGCGCTCGTCAACAACGCGGGCCACGCCCACGTGGCCCCCATCGAGGACATCAGCCCCGACCAGTTCGCCCACCAGATGAACGTCAACGTCATGGGCCCCTTCTTGTGCACCCGCGCCGTGCTGCCCGTCATGCGGGCCCAGCACGGCGGGCAACTGGTCAACATCCTGTCGGTTGCGGCAAAGCGCGCCTTCCCTAACTGGAGCGCCTACTGCGCCTCCAAGTTCGCCCTGGACGGGCTGGGGCAGGCCCTGGCCGAAGAGCTGAAGGGGACCGGGATCCGCGTGACGGCTATTTACCCGGGCGCCACCGACACTCCGCTCTGGGACGGGATGGGCATGTCGGCCGAGCAGCGCGCCGGCATGGTGCAACCCGAGGACGTGGCGGACGCGGTGGCCTTTGCCTTGCGCCAGCCCGCGCGCACCCGGGTGGCCGAGGTGATCGTCGAGCCCGCGAAGGGCGACCTCTAGCCCTCGGCCTGAGCCGCCTGGGCCTGCCGGGCTTCGGCGGCCAGGCGTGCCGCGCGCTTGGAGCGAATCATCATCACCAGGGTGACGATGACCGCGATCCAGCCTCCCAACAGGGAGAGAAGGGCCACCGGGAGGAACCAACCAGGGAGCATGGGAGTCCTTTCGAGCGCTCAGAGGGGCGAAACCGGATCGATTATACCGGTTTGGCGAGCTCTCCGCGCAGGAAGATGATGGCGGCTTCCGGGGTCCGGATGCCGTACTGGTTTTCAAGCTCGATCATGATGTGGTCCCGCAGGGCCACGACCTCGGGGAGCGGGCGTTCGAGCGTCTTGGCGATGCGGCTCATGTCCCAACCGGCCGCGAGCATCGGCATGAGGCGCTCGTGATCCGGCAGATGCCCCGGCACCCGGAAGCGCCAGCGCTTGCGCCGGACGATCTCCTTGAGCACGATGTGGGCGAGCTTGAGGGCCTCGCGCCCTTCCTCGGTCAGCGGCGTGTCGTCCTCGGCCTGGTGGAGGCAGAGCACCGCGGCGAAGTTCGGCGTCAGGCGCCGCGGCGCGTAGACCCCGCGCGTGAGGCCGGCTGATGCCAGGAAGCCCTGGATGTAACGCTCGACCAGGCGCGCGCTCTCGGGCACCTCGACGCCCGGTGGGAGGCCGACCACGCCCTCGCACGAGACCTCGGCCACTCCCCCGATCTTCTCGCAGAAGTCCACCGCCGAGAAGTCCATCATGGGGATCTCGCGCATGGCCAGGCGCCCCGCGACCCTCGGGGCCTCGGAGACGTAGACGAGCTCGGAGAACTGCGGGTGACGGCGAATCTCGGAGTAAATCGCCCGATCCCACCCGGTGGCGAGGCGCAGGGTCTCCACCACCGGTGCGACGCAGTCCATGTAGGTGGTCTCGGGCGAGTAGATCTGCTCGAAGAGGGCCGGCAACACGGCCGGGAAGCTCGTGTGGGCAGGAAGGACGGTCATCTAAACACGGGACCTCGTCAGGATGCGATACGGTTCTTCTATATCATATCGCATCCCACGATTGTTTGCTTGCTTGGACGACCGGCCGGTTAGTTTCCTTCCCAGCAGACGAGGGCGGCGCCGATGACCATGCCGGGCCCGACGCTCACCAGCAGCCCCAGCTCTCCCGGGGCGGGGCGGCTGCTCGAAAGGACCTCTGCGAGCGAGTGGATGACCGTGCCCGAGCCCATGTTCCCGTGGCGCCGCAGCACCTCGTAGCTGGGAGCCATCTGCGCGTCGCTGAGCCCGAGGCCCTGCTGGCTGACTTCCAGGACGCGCCGGCCGCCCGTATGGAAAGCCCAGTGCGAAACGTCCGCGAGGCGAAGGGCATGGCGCCCCAGCAGGCGCTCGATGACCCCTGGCAGGATCCGACCGACGATCTCGGGCACCGAGCGATCGAGGGTGCTCTCCCAGACGTTGCCTTGCTTGACGCCGACCGTCTCAAGGGTTTCGGGCGCCAATTCTTGCTCGAAGTCGAGGAAGGCCGGCAGGTGCTGATCCCCCTCGCTGTGCCCTTGAAGGATCAGGGCGGCGGCCCCTTCGCCGAAGATCATGTTCTGGACGATGGTCGTCTTGCTGGAGTCGGTCGGGTTGTACATGGCGGCCTGGGGCTCAGAGCAGACCACGGCCACGCGCTTGGCCTGGTTGGAGGCGATCAGGGCGCGCCCCATCTGGACTGCCGGCAGCATGGCCAGGCACCCGTGCCCCACCAGATCGTAGCGCAGCCCGTCCGGCCGACCGATCCCGTAGCGACCGCAGAGCACTTCCGAGAGGCCGGGCATCATGTAGCCGGACGAGGTGGCCGTCACCACCGCGTCGATCGTCGCCAGTTCGATCGTCGTACCGGCGGCCCGCCGCAGCGCCTCGGCCGCCATGCGCGGGGCGTGCTCGCGGAAGTAGCTCGCCTGGCGACCCAGGCTCGTGTCCCGGAAGATCTCGACCGGCGGGATGCTGAAGTTGCGCGTCGCGATCCCCGCGTTGGCGAGAATTTCCTCGGCGAAAGCGTTGCCCTCCAATCCGAGCGCCGCGAGGGTCTCCCGCTGGGTGAACGAGGGCGGAGCGTACGTTCCGAGCCCGATCACCGGGACGCTCTGGTAGGTGGCGATGGCGATGGCGGGGGCTTTCACGGCCGTGGTCTGACGCGTCATCATGGGTGGACATCCTTTCGCTGAGTAAGAAGGGGCAAGAAGCGAGGAAGCCAGTGGAATGCCGGATGGAGAATAGGAAGCGGAAGGCTTTATAACTATCTTCCAGTTTCGCCTTCACTCGATTATCATTCCCATTGCTGTGTCATGATTTGTTGGGCGTCTCTTAAGCCCTCTTAAAAAGTGGAACAAAGGCATGATCGCAGCCAGGTTTGCTATACTTGGCGCTGGTTGAACGCCTGAGTTGCAGGGGAAAAGCTTGTCACAACACCGAGTCTTTGATGCGCTGTGCCTGCTGAGCCAGGAATTGAGCATCGCCACGTCGCTCCATGAGGTCCTAGAGCTAGCGACGCACCGGGTGAACGAGCAGTTGCAGGATGCGTGGATGACGCTCTGGCTGTGGGATCCCCAACTCGCGGCGCTCCAGCTCAGGGGGCGTTACGCCCTGAGCGAAGCGGACGTGGCGGCGAGCAACGCCATCGCTCAGACCGAACGCTTTCGCCGGCACTGCACCGTTTTCCAGGCATTCGATCGGCTCGAGGCTTTGGCCACAACGGAGCTCCAGGGAGCGTTGGTGACGGGCGGGAGCTGGTCCCCCTTCTCGGCCTTCGCCGCGTGCTACGCGGTCCCGGTGGTGTCTTTGCGCGGTCCGCTCGGCGGGCTCGCTCTGTTCGCGCGAGAGCCTTTCGAGGACACGGCCTTCGTCCTGCGTGCGCTGCAGGCGATGGCCGCCCAGATCAGCAGCGCCATGACCCAGCATCACCTGCGCACCGAGCTGACGGAGAAGGCCACCCAGCTACGCCTGACCAATCACCAGCTCGAGCACGTCATCAACGAGCTGCGCGAGGTGGACCGGGTCAAGACGGGCTTCCTCAACGCGGTGAGCCACGAGCTGCGCACGCCGCTCGCCACCATCCAGGGCTACGCGGAGCTGCTCGAGGACGGGGCTGCCGGCGAGCTGAGCCCTCATCAGGCGAGCTTCGTGCAGCGCATCTCGGGAGCTTCCTTCCACCTCAAGCGCTTGGTGGACGATCTGCTGGATCTCGCCTGCCTCAACGCGGGCAAGTTCCGTCTGGAGCCCCGGGCCTTCAATTACGAGGCCCTCATGCGGGACGTGGTGGGGCAGTTGCAGGTCATGAGCGACAAGAAGCGCCAGACCCTGACCCTCGAAGTCGCTCCTGAGCTTCCCATGCTGGAAATCGACCCCTTGCGCCTTACCCAGGTGGTGAACAACCTCGTCTCCAACGCGATCAAGTACACTCCCGAAGGGGGAAGTGTCCGTGTGCGGGTCCTGCTCGAAGAGCGGATGGTCCGCACCGAGGTGCGCGACACGGGCATCGGCATCCCCGAGGAGCACCGGGGGATGCTCTTCTCGAACTTCCACCGGGTGGACAACCGCCTCTCGCGCGAGGATGGCGGCGTGGGCCTGGGGCTTGCCATCTCCAAGGGCTTCGTCGAGGCCCATGGCGGCCGGATCGACTTCAGCAGCGAACCGGGGGTGGGCAGCACCTTCTGGTTCGAGCTGCCCGTTCCCGTCGATGCGGCGCTAGCCGATCGCTAGCGCGCGTTCGGCGCGCGCCTCGGCAATCTCCTCGGCCGGGTAGGTGATGATCTCGGCGAGGGTCGGGTGCAGGTGGGGAATCTGCATGAGGCGCTCGGCGGTGCACCGGAACTCCATGGCCACGATCAATTCGTGGATGAGATCCGCCCCCTCGGGGCCCACGATCGACGCCCCCAGGATTTCGCCGGTCGAAGGATCGGCGAGCAGCTTCACGAAGCCCTGCATCGCCCCCTTGCCCATGCACTCGGCCTTGCCCAGATCCGCGAAGTCGTACTTGCCCACGAGCACCTCGCGCCCCTGGGCTGCGGCGTCCTTCTCGGAGAGGCCGACCCGCGCCACGTTGGGGTCGGTGTAGATGGCGCTCGCCAAAAGGCGGTAGTCCGCCGTGCGCGCGGGCGTCTTGCCCAGCATGTTGTGGGCGGCCACTTCGGCCTGCTGGATGGCCACGTGCACCAGGAAGAAGTCGCCCAGGCAGTCGCCCGCGGCGAAAATGGCGGGGTTGGTGGTGCGCATCTGGCCGTCCACCTTGATGGAGCCGCCGGGGGCCTCGACGCCCGCCGCTTCGAGATCGAGCGGGGCGAGGAGGGGCTTGCGGCCGGTGGCCACCAGGATCTCCTCGGCTTCGAGCTTCACGGTGCGATCGCCCTGGGCCAGGGTCATGACTTTGAGGCCGTCCTGGGCCACAACCGAGAGGGGCCGGGCGTTGCGCAGCAGGGTGATGCCGTCGGCTTCGAGGGCGGCCTCGACGACCGCCTGGACGTCTTCGTCCTCGCGCGAGAGGACGTGCTCGCCGCGCAGGAGCATGGTGACGGCCACGCCGAGCCGCGCGTAGAACTGGCCGAGCTCCAGGGCGATCACCCCGCCGCCCCAGACCACCATGCTCGCGGGCAGGCGCGTGAGGCTCATGGCCTCGTCACTGGTGATGTAGCCCGCCTCGGCGAGGCCCGGCACCTCGGGGATCGAGGGGGTCGAGCCGGTGGAGATGAGGAAGCGATCGGCGGTGTAGGTGACGCCGTCCACCTCGATGCGGTCGGGGCCGGTGAAGCGGGCGGCTCCCTGGATGAGGGTGGCATTGGGGGCCCGGTGGATGCCCTCGATGCGGTAGTCCTGGAAGCCCTTCACCAGCCGGTGCTGCCGGGCCATGATGGCGGAGAAGTCCGCCCGCACGTTGTCGACCTGGATCCCGAGCTCGTCGGCGTCGCGGATCAGCTGGAGGACGTCAGTCGAGCGCAGCATGGTCTTGGTGGGCATGCACCCGCGCAGGATGCAGAGACCGCCGAGGGGACCCTTGTCGACCATCGCGACCGATTTGCCGTTCGCCCCGAGGATCCGCGCGGCGTTGTAGCCCGCGCTCCCTGCGCCAATGATGATCGCGTCGAAGTGGGTCATAGCGGGTGGCGTCTCCTCTCAAAGCTGGCCGGCAAGACGGCTCATTATCCCCCGCTCACGCGCGTTTGCCCAGTGGTCGTGCGTTTGGCGCGGGGCTGAAGTTTTGTATACTGCGCCGAAACACAACCGGCTTCTGGGAAAGCTCGCGACAGGGAGGCACCACCATGCAGCGCGTCGTCATCGTCGGCGGGGGCTTCGGGGGGATCTACACGGCCCTCGCCTTGGAGAAGGCCATGCGAAGGCGGGACGATCTCGAGGTCACCCTGATCAACCGCACCAACTACTTTCTCTACTATCCGCTGATGCCCGAGGTGATCTCGAGCGGGGTCGAGCCGCGGCACGTGGTGGTGCCCCTCAGGACCCTCTTCAAGCGGATTCGGGTGCTGGAGGCCGAGGTTCGCTGCCTCGACGAGGAACGCCGCGAGGTCCTCGCCTACCGTGATGGCATGCAAGAGCGCCTCTCGTTCGACCACCTGGTGCTCGCGAGCGGGGTGGAGGCGAACCTCGCCGCCTTTCCCGGGGTGAGCGAGGTGGCCTTCCCCTTCAAGGCGGCCGAGGACGCGATCGCCCTCCACAACCAGATCGTCGACTCGTTCGAGGCGGCGGAGTTCACGGAGGATCCCGCCGAGCGCCGGGCCCTCTTGACCTTCGTGGTGGTCGGCGGCGGCTCGACCGGGGTCGAGTGCATGGGCGAGATCGAGGCCTACATCGAGGGGATCCGCCGCTACTACCCCCGGCTCGACCCGCGCGAGGTCCGGCTGGTGCTCGTCGAGCTCGCGCCGCGCATCCTCGCCGAGGTCGGCCCCGAGCTGGGGGACTACGCGGCCGATCGCCTGCGCGAGCGGGGGATCGAACTCTTCCTCGAGAACTCGGTGACTTCCTGCAGCCCCACCCAGGTGCGCCTCGCGAACGGCACGGTCATTCCGACCCGTACGCTGGTCTGGACCATCGGGACGACCCCCACCGCCTTCACCAAGTCCCTGGATCTGCCGAAGGACGCCAAGGGCCACCTCGTGACCGAGCCCACCCTCGCGCTGGCGGGTCACCCCGGGCTATGGGCCCTGGGCGACGCCGCCCGGATCCCGGATCCCGAGGGGAAGCCCTACCCGCCGACCGCCCAGCATGCGGTGCGCGAGGCCAAGCGCCTGGCGTCGAACCTGCTCGCTTCGATCGACGGCAAGCCCCTTGAGCCCTACGTCTTCCACGCCTACGGGACCTTCGTTTCGATCGGGGCCAAGCAAGGCGTTGCGGTGATCCGGGGCCGGCAGGTGAAGGGCTTCCTCGCCTGGCTCGCCTGGCGTGCGGTTCACTTCTGGCTCTTGCCCGGTATCGACCGGAAGATGAGGGTCCTGGTGGACTGGCTCTTCTCGCGCACGCATCGCAAGGACGTGGTGCAGATCGGCCTGCGCCGGCCGGCCACCCAGCTGGTGGTGACCCCGCGGATCGCCTTCTTGCGCGAGGGGCGCGCGGTGCCCGCCGCGAGCGACGCCGAGCCGCCGTTGATCTAGCTTTCGAGAAAACTTTCAAAAAGAACGGAACCCGCTAAGGGGGGGCCGCGTCTAGGGGACAGCAGCCCGAGAGTGGGCTGGAAAACAAAGCGACGCCTTGCTCTGAGGCGTCCGGCTGTCCGCTGGATTGAAAGGAGTCTCCCCATGTTCAAGAAGGCTTCCGCCCTCACCCTCACCGTCTTCGCCCTCTCGCTCGTCGGCTGCGGCGCCCTCCCCGGGACCACGACCCCCCCGAGCACCAAGGACGCCCAGATCAGCGGCCGGGTGAGCCACCTCGGCAAGGATCCCGGCCAGGAGCTGCTCCTTGCGCTCAAGCGCTACGACGGTTCGAGCTTCCAGCGCCTCGGCACCAACACCCGCAGCGACAAGCAGGGCCAGTACGCCTTCAGCGGCCTGACGCCCGGCAAGTACCAGGTCTTCTACGACGACCAGGGCGAGGTGGTGGAGGCGGCCGACGTCAACACGGTCGGCGCCTACGTGGACGCCTCGGTCCAGGTGGTCGAGATCGGTTCGGGCGGCAGCGCCACCTCCAACTTCGACGTGGGCTGGGAGCTCTCGCCGACCATCAAGCCCAACGCCTCGTTCCTCGTCGGCGGCTCGGACCGCTTCTCCTTCAGCTCCAAGTACGGCGACGCGGATGCCGAGTACCAGGTGCTGGTGGCTGACAGCGGCAAGCGCTCGGTCTGGTCCAGCGCCTGGACCAAGAGCACCAGCTTCACCTGGAACGGCAAGGGCGGCAGCGAGACCAACAGCCCCACCCAGACCTACGCCGGCACCGGCTCGCACTTCTACCAGGTCAAGTTCCGCAAGAGCGGCACCACCTTCGGCGGCGACGGCTACTACGGCCAGACCAAGTGGATCCCCTTCAGCGTGACCCGCTAAAGCCTTTCCCCTCGCCTGAAAATCGGCCCGAGTTCTCGCTTTTCGAGGACTCGGGCCGTTTTGTGTAGAACGATGCTTGCATCCCCCCAGGGGCAAGAGTATATTAGTCCGGTTCCGCTCCCCCATCGGGTGTTTCGCAGCACGAGTCCGCGTCTTCGCCCGATTTTTTAGGACGCATCATGTATCTGATCATCGGCTGTGGCCGGTTGGGCGCAAGCCTTGCCATTCGCCTGGCCAACAAGGGCCACGACGTCGTGATCCTTGACCATCTTCGCGAGAACTTCCACCTCAACCTCCCCCGTGACTTCAAGGGCAAGACGATCGCCGGCATGGAGATCGACGAAGCCATCCTGCGTCGAGCCGGCATCGAGCGTGCCCAGGCGGTCATCTGCGTGGCCCGCGACGAGAACACCAACATGATGGCCGCCGATGTGGCCCGCTTGATGTTCAACGTCGATAACGTCATCGTCCGCATCGACCAGCCCCACTTGGTGGAGGCCTACCGCAACAACGGGTTCGAGGTCATCAGCCCCATCAGCGAGGCGACCAACGCCCTCGAGACGAGCCTCTTGAAGGGCAAGGAAGCGTAACGCCATGTTCATTCTCATCGCAGGCGGCGGCAAGATCGGCCTGCACCTGATCCGCACCCTCCTCTGCCAGGGGCACGAGGTGGCTCTGATCGAGCGCGACCAGCGGGTCTGCGCCATGGTCGTCGAGGAGTTCGAAGAGGTCGTCGTCCTGGCGGGTGATGCCACCAACCCCGAGTTGTTGCAGCGCGCCGAGATCGCGCGCGCCGACGTGGTGGTGGCGGTCGCGGGTCGCGACCAGGACAACTACGTTCTCTGCAAGATGGCCAAGGACCTGTACGGGGTCAAGCGCACCCTGGCGCGCGTCAACGACCCGCGCAACGCCGAGCTCTTCAAGCGTGCCGGCGTCGACTTCATCATCAGCGTCACGGCCATGGTGACCAAGGCCATCGAGTACGAGATCGTCCCGCACGACATCGCGACCCTCTTCACCTGGCACGGCCGAATGGCCATGGTCGAGGTGGTCATCCCGCCCACCAGCCCGGTGGTGGGGGTGCCCATCCGCAAGCTCGATTTCCCCGAAGGGGCCATCCTCACGGCCATCTGGCGCGACGGCGAGGCCATGATCCCGCAGGGGGACACGACCCTCAAGCCGGGCGACGAGATCTTCGCCATGACCCTTCAGGGCCGCGAAGACCAATTGCGCGCCACGCTGATCGGATAGCGCCATGGCCACGATTCAACCGGCTCGCGGCGGCACGGCGCCGCTGCCCAAGACCCATGCCCAGATCACCTGGTGGCTCGCTGCCGGCCTGGTGGGCGCGGACATCGGGACCTCGGTCTTCTACAGCACGGGCATCCTCTTCCCGCACGTGGGTTTCGCCGCTCCCTTCTTCATCCTGCTGGTCGTGGGGGCCATGTGGCTCTTCAAGGCGACCTACCAGGAGGGGACGGCGGTCGCCCCCATCAACGGCGGCGCCTACACCATGCTGCTGCAGACGGTCGGACGCCGGTCCGGCCTGGTGGTGGGCAGCCTGACCATTCTCTCGTACCTGGCGACCGCGGTGGTGAGCGCCCTGTCGGGTGCTTACTACCTCTCGTCGCTCTGGCAGCACGCCCCGTGGCCCACGTGGCAGGTGGCGGCGGTCGCCGCGATCCCGGTGGTCTTCTTCGCCTTCCTCAACCTGTTCGGCCTCAAGGAATCGACCAAGCTGGTCTTCGGCATCGCGGCCTTCCACTTCCTCTTGCTGATTGTGATCGACTTCTGGGGGTTGTTCGTCGTCTTCACCCAGGGGGCCGACTGGTCGCGCCTCAGCCAGGGGGTCATGCACCTGGGCCCCCACGAGGCCATGCTGGGCCTTGCGGCGGCGTTCCTCGGGATCACGGGCTTCGAGACGGCCGCGCAGATCGTCGAGGAGCTCGAGGCCCCCTCCTGGAAGGCCATCCAGAAGATCTACCTTGCGATCGTGCTGCTCGTGAGCTTCACGGCGCCGATCAGCTCCATGCTGTGCATGCTGCTGCTGGATGACGCGCAGCTCAAGACCTACAGTGCCAACATGCTCTCGGGCCTCGCCTTCTCCTTGGGCGGCAAGCCCCTGCTCTACGTGCTGGTCGTGGATGCCTGCCTGACGCTCTTCGCGGCGGTCAACACCGCTTACGCGGGCGCCACGGGTCTGATGACCACCATGGGCAAGCAGGGCAACCTGCCCCCCATCGTCCTGCACCAGTGGACCAAGCGGGTTCGGGCCTTCCAGGGCTACCCCTACGTGGCCCTGCCCTTCATGGCCATCTGCCTTCTGATGCTCATGGCCCTGCCCGGCAGCGTGAACGAGCTGGGCGAGGTCTACGGCATGGCCTTCCTCGCCGTCATGGTGAGCTACTGCCTGGGCGTGGTGCTGCTACGCCTCTACCAGCCGCACAAGATCGCGCGATCGCCCTACCTCTCCAAGTGGGTGGCCTGCTTCAGGGGCAAGACGGTCCCCATGGCCGCGGTGGCGGGCGGGAGCCTGCTGCTCTTCTCCGAGCTGGTGCTGCTCTTGACGGCCAAGAGCGCCCGGGACCTGGGGGTGCAGCTCTTCCTGATCGTCTTGCTGGTGATGGTCTTCTACCGCCTGGGCCAGGTGGAGGGGCGTATGGTGCGCTTGCCCGACCTGCGCATCGGCCTCGGCAAGTTCCGCGACATGGAAGAGCTGCCCGAGAACCTGCCGGTCTACGTCCTGTGCACTTCGGGGGCGACCCCGGCGCGGCTGGTGACGACCATCAGCTACCTGCTCAAGATCCACGGCCCCGACCCGGTCGAGATCGTGCTCTTCCACGCCGAGGAGAAGGGCATGACCCACGGGGTGGTCTCGGAGGCGCTGCAGCGCGTGGTCTCCCAGCAGCTCGAGGACTTCTTCTCCGAGCGGGACTTCATCCTGTCGGTCAAGGTCCTGCCCGGTAACCTGGCCGAGGTCCTGCCCGAGTACAAGAAGGTCAAGCGGATCGACCTGGTCTACATCACCAGCGGCCGGATCCCCGCCCGCAGCGAGGACATGCGCCAGCTCTTGGCCAACGAGCTCGGCCTCGACGTGATCCGGCTCGACGAAGCGAGCCTGCCCAAGGGGCCGGGCGCCTGGTTCAACCAGTGGGTCCAGAGCTTCCGAAAGCAGAAGGATTGATCCTGATGCGAAAGACGCCAGGCATTTTGCCTGGCGTCTTTCGCATCGGGGCTTTTTAGAAGATCGACTTGGCCTCGTTGCTAATCGTCTTTCCGACCACCTTGAGTCCCATGCCGATCGACTTGATCACCGACTTCACGGAACCCTTGCCTCCGGCGACCAGCTCGAGATCCAGGTCCGAGAGTTCGTCCTCGCTCATTTTGGCGGGCAGGGGGACGAGGATGGCATTGGCAGGAATCTCGATGGGCATCAGCTTGATGAACGAGGGGATCGAGACCCCCAGCACGCGCGAGGCGACGTCGTTCGGGTTTGCGATGAATTCTGCCTTCAGGGCTTCGTCCTGCTGCAGGGCAGCCAAAAGCTCGGTCTGCAGCTCTTCCAGCGTTTTCTCTTGCGACATCTAGACGATACTCCTCTCGTGGGGCAAGGTGTGCACCGCTATGATGAGGGATCGAGGGTTTCGTCGCAAGTGATGGCGGGCGGCGCCTCCGTGTGAGGGCGCTCACTCTCGGCGCGAGCGCCCCTTGCTTATTTCGTCGCGAGTCGCTTGTAGAGCCGGTACGAGAAGAGGATCGGGTAAAGCGAGCTGAAGCCGATGGCACCGAGCAGGACGGCCAACTGCTGCGGCTGCGGCAGCCAGGCCGAGAGGATGACGAGGATCCCGGCGACGACCATCAGCTTGCCGCCCAGCCGGTGGGTCTGATACCAGACCTCTTCGTTCGAGAGGGTCCAGGGGGTGCGGATCCCGATGAAGAAGTTGGAGCGCACCTTGGGCAGGTAGTTGCCGATCACCACGAAGAGGAGCCCCAGCCCGATCATCAGGCCGGCGATGGGCAGGTGCTGGCCTGGCGACACGGAGGCCGACAGGGTCAGGTAGGTCATGAACAGGGCGAAGGCGCAGAGGGTGTTCTTGATGACTTCGAGAATGCCGTGGGACTGGGCCACGTGGCGCCCGCGCGGATCGAGCCAGGGCAGCGCCGAGACCAAGACGTAGAAGAAGACGCCCATCAGCGGGCCGATGAAGGCCCCGGTGGTCTTCGAGGCCCACTGGTCAGGGGCCCCCGTGGGGCCCCAATGGGTCGGGATCTGGTCGGGCAACTGCGGCCAGTAGTAGGCCGCAAGCGCCACGCTTGCGCCGACGAGCAACAGGGAAAGCCATTCAGTCTTGAGCGTCCAGCGCATGGCGCTCTCCTTTCCAGAGGTCCATCACGCTCGTGACCAGCTCCTCGAAGACGGTCAGGTTGAGGTGATAGGTGATGGTCGTGCCGTCCCGCTCGCCGAAAATCAAATCCGCCTGCTTGAGCTGGGCGAGGTGGTGCGAGATGGACGGCTTGGAGAGCGCGAAGTGATCCGCGATCTCGCCGGCGTTCAGGGGGCGCTCGCGCAAGAGCGCGAGGATCTGCCGCCGTGTCGGGTCGGCGATCGCCTTGAAGACCTCATTGAGTGCCATGAAGGACCCCCTTACTAACAGGATAGCATTGCGGCGCGCGGTTTTGGCCGCACTTAGCGCCGAGACAGCAACGCACTGCGGGAGAACTTGCGCACGGCGAGCGTCACGAGGCCGACGTTCACGAGCCAGAAGACGGTCCCGAGGGCGATCGCCACCCAGGTGCCGAGGTAGAGCACGCCGGTCGCCTGGCCCGCCACCAGCGCGAGCACCAGGAAGACCAGCATGCCTGCCGCCTGGTTGGCCTCCATGAAGGTGCTGACCTTGGCCGAGACCAGGACGGTGACGGCCATGCCCATGACGGCGATCGCGGGGGTGACCCACAGCATCATGGGCCACCACTGGGCGGTCGGGAACCAGATGCGCCCCATGAGGTCGTAGCCGGCGAGGTTGACGACCAGCGCGTAGACGGCGAAGCTGCCCCAGGCGAGCAAGACGGCGGGGACCACGGCGGCAAGGGTCTTCCCGATGAAGAGCTCCGCGTCGGTCGCAGGGGTGTAGAGCAGGGCCTCGAGGGTCTTGCGCTCCTTCTCGCCGGCAAAGGAGTCGGCCCCCACGATGGTGGCGAGCATCATCGGCAGGACGAGGAACATGGGCGCCATCATGTAGCCGAGCATCAGCAGGACCATGGCCTGGTGGTCGCTCATGCCCGCCAGGCCGCTCGTCACGGTTGCGGGCAGGTTCTGCCGCAGCATCGCGACGGTTTCGGCGGTCTTGGCCGTCTGCATGCCCGAGTGGCCGGTGGCGAAGATGATGATGAGGGGCAGCACGACCACGAAGACGAGGGGCACCACCAGCGACGGCACGATGGCCGCGCGGTTTCGCGAGACTTCGAGCAGGTCCTTCTTGGCGATCGCCCGGATCCGTTGCCAGTTCATGCGCGCACCTCCCTTTCTTGGCGCTGGAGGGTGAAGTAGATGTCCGAGAGGCTGGCCTCGTGAGCCTGGACGCTGCGGATCTCGGCCCCTTGGCTCGCCAGGGCGCTGACCAGCGCCGAGCCGTAGTGGGCGTCCGCCAGGCGTACCGACAGGACCAGATCCGCCAGACGCGTTTCGAGGACGCCCGGCAGCGTCTTGAGACCTTCGAGGAGCCCCTCGCGGGGCCGGGCGAAGAAGGCGATCTCGAGCCGGTGCCCCTCGCCCAGGCGCTCGGCGAGCTCGGAGACGGTGCCCGCGGCGAGCAGGCGCCCCTGATTGAAGAGGGCCACCCGGTCGCAGAGGCGCTCTGCCTCCTGGAGCTGGTGAGTGCACAGGAAGACGGTGCGTCCTTCTTCGCGGCTCAACTGCTCGATCAGCTCGATCACCTGCTGGGCCGATTCGGGGTCGAGGCCCGAGGTCGGCTCGTCGAGAAAGAGCAGGGCCGGCTCGTGCAAGAGGGTGCGGGCGATCGCAAGCCGCTGCTTCATGCCCTTGCTGAAGCCCCCCGCCTTGGTGTCGGCGCGGTCTTCGAGGCCGAGCAGCGAGAGGGCGCGCCGGACCCTGCCGTCGAGCTCGCGCCGGGGCACGCCGTACATCTCGCCCACGAGTTCGAGGTTCTCGCGGGCCGTCAGCCGCTCGTAGAGCGAGGGCGTCTCGGTGAGCACCCCCGTCTGGGCGCGCAGGCGGCTGCCGTCGACGGTCGGGTCGAGCCCGAGCACGCGGCTCTTGCCGCGGGTGGGCGAAAGCAGGCCGTTGAGGAGGCGAACGGTGGTGGTCTTGCCCGCGCCGTTCGGGCCGAGGACGCCGAAGACCGTTCCCTGTTCGACCTGGAAGCTCAGGCCGTCCACGGCCTTGAGGTCCCCGAACGAGAGGGCGAGGTCTTCGGTTTCGATGGCGATGGTCATGGTTGCCGCCTTTCGTCGATTAGCTGAGGGGCGCGTTGCCGATGACGGCGAGGCGACCGGTCCGGGCCAGCCCCCAGACGATGAGGGCGAGCAGGGCCATACCGATCAAACCGAGGGTGCCACCGAGCAGCGAGTTGTAAGACACCACCAGGAGGGCCAGGGCGTACGAGACGCTCTGGTTGAGGACTCCGTGGGCGTAGCTCGCCACCCAGATGCTGCCCGAGGCGTAGTAGAGCCAGGCGAAGATCGCGCCGGTGAGGATGCAGAAGGCGGTCATCAAGAGGATGCCGAACACCGGCTGGCCGGGGTAGTTGTAGCCCATGGCGATCAGCGGCGCGTGCCACAGCCCCCAGATGACGCCGTGCAGCACCAGGGCCTTGGTGGTGCCGAGGGGCAGCAGCTTGGGCAGGAGGTAGCCGCGCCAGCCGTATTCCTCGCCGAACAGCGCGGGAAGGCCGATGATGGGGCCAAGCACGATCGCCTGCAGCGCCGCGGCGCCCAGGAAGGCGACGGGCGGCAAGCCGATCGGCTTGCCCGCATTTTCGGCGATCTTGCTCATCACGCCCTGGACCTTGGTCAGGCCCCAATCGAGCGTGAGCCAGGGGGTGAGGGCCGAGAGGCCGATGGCGAGGACGACCCAGCCGAGCATGAGGCCGAAGGCGATCGCGTAGTAGCGCTTCTTGCCGAGCTTCAGCCCGCTGTGCTTGAAGCCTTCCTTGGTCACGAACTGCCGGAAAATGATGGCGACCATGGCGGGGAAGAGCATCTGGATGGCCGCGCTGATCGTGAAGACCTGCGGGTTGGAAAGGCCGCCCTGGGTGAAGACCCAGGCGTTCATGCCGTAGGTGAGGGCGAAGACGATGCCGAGATACCAGACGACGGGTTTCCAGTTCATGGCGTGGGACGCTGGGGCGTGGGTCATGGGGGGCTCCTTTTTCGTTGACTGTCTAATTAGACAATAGTCGAAATAAGGCGCTCGTCAAGTCCCTATGCGAAAAAAAGGGCCGTGAGTTACCTCACGGCCTGCTTGGTCAATTTTCCGAGGGCGTCGAGCATCTCGCGCCGTGAGGAGTCGTCCTCGAGGGCGTCGATGGTCTCGGTGAGCCAGGTGATGGCGCGGGGATCGCCGATGGTGCCCAGGGCCTCCGCGGCGGCGGAGCGCACCAGGGCGTCGGGATCGCGCAGGCGCTGGGCGAGCGGCTCGAGGGCGCCGGAGTCCGCGAAGCCCCCCAGGGCGTGGGCGGCGCGGGCGCGCACGTAGGGATCGGCATCCTCCAGGGCCCGGACGACGTGCGAGAACTCGGCGGGGCCGCGGGCGGCCAGCGAGTCCACCGCGCGGGCGCGCAGGCCGGCGTCGGGGGCGGAGAGCTGGGTGACGAGCGCCTGGTGGGCCTGCTGATCCGCCGTGCCGAGGGTGGCCATGGCCGCCTGGCGCATGGCCTCGAGCTTGGGGTCGCTGGCGGGCACCATGGCCTCCAGCGCACCGAGGGCGCGCGGATCGCCGATCATGGCGAGGGCCTCCATGGCGCCGAGCTGCATGGTGGGGCCGCCCTGCAGCGCCATCATGAGGATCTCGACCGTCTCGGGGGCCTTGATCTTGGCGAGGGCCTCGGCGGCGAAGGTCCGAAGCTCGGCGTCCTTGGACTGGATGGCGAGCAAGAGGGGCTGGATCCCGCTCGGCAGGCCCAGGTTACCGAGGCCGATGGCGGCGCTGCGCTTGACTTGTAGCTCGTCGTCGAAGGCGAGGACCTGCATGAGGTACTCGACGACCATGGGGTTGTTGGAGAGGCCGAGCACGATGGCCGCCTGGGAGCGAACGGCCGGATCGGGGTCGCGCAGGTCGAAGATGACCGAGTCCAGCGAAATGTCTTCGTTCAAGGGGCCCTCCTGCGGCGATCAGTGCTGGTCGTCGGCCGGTCGGAAGACCGAGACGATCTTGAGCCCCGTCAAGCGTGCGAGCTCGTCCTCGATGGCCTTGGCCTCGTCGCGCGAGAGGTGCTTGAGGGGAATGGCGGGATAGGGGGCGACGTCGTAGTTGCCGCGCGCCTCGATGAACCAGCCCTGCGGCACCGGGCGGGTGGGGGTGTTGAGCTGGACCTCGTCCGGGCGGATCCGGTTGAGGATCTCGGCGAAGGCTTCGAGCTCCTTGCGGTTCTGCGGCATGAACATCATCTGGATGGCCAGATAGCCCTTGTACTCGGCGCGCAGGGCCTGGATCCCTTCCACGATGGAGGCGACCGTCACCCCCTCGACCGGGCGATCGATGATCTGGAGGGTCCGATCGTCGGCAGCGTCGAGCTTGCAGAAGACCTTCTCGGCCTTGGCCAGGTCGCGGCGGACCTGCGGGTCCTTGAGGGTGGTGGAGTTGGTGAGGACCATGACGGGCTTGCCCGTGGCGGCGTGGATGCCGTCGATCACCTCGGCCAGGTTGGCGGCGAGGGTGGGCTCGCCGCTGCCCGACAGGGTGACGATGTCCGCCTCCTGCCAGTTGCTCGCGCGCAGATCCTCGAGCACCCGCTCGGTCGAGACGTAGACCTTGCGTTCCATGGTCGGCACCTGGATCTTGCCGAGCTGGCAGTAGATGCAGCGGAAGGAGCAGATGCTGGTGGTGTAGAGCAGGTCGATCCCGAGGCTCATGCCGACGCGCCACGAGCGCACCGGACCGTAGACGGTCGAGACGTTCGGGGCGGGAGTGTCGATGGGGGCGGGCGATGCGGTCACAGGATCCTCACTGTTAAGGGCGCGTGACCATTTTACCACTGGAGAGGCGGTTTGTTACAGGGCGGGCGGCCCGGGCGGGGCAAGAGCGCGCCGGGTACGAGGGTTGGCACCACTTTGGGGTCTTGGTGTAAGATAACGGCCGAGATCCCGGCCGCCCTTCGGCCGGGCGGGTGCCCTCGATGAGCAGATGGAGGTCCAAACGGTTGAAGCGCTTCAGTCTCGCAGAGGCCAATGCGATGATCCCCGCTCTCTGCCGGCGTCTCGACGCCGCTGAGGCGGAGCTCGAGCCGCTGCGCCTGAGCGTCAAGGAAGCTAACGACACCCTCCTGTCGCGGGAGTGGCGGATGCGCCAGGCCCGGCAGGATGGCGCGCCCCCGCTCTCCATGGCGGAGCTTTCGGCTGACTGGGACGAGGCCGCCGCCGACCTGTTCGCCACCCGCGAGCACCTGGCCGAGCGCGAGAAGGCCTGGACGCGCCTCTTTGCTCGGAGCGGCGTGCTGATGCGCGACTTGCGCAAGGGGACCCTCGACATCCCGGCCGAGCACAACGGGCAGGCGGTTTGCTTCTGCTGGACCCGCGGCGAGAGCCTGATCCAGTACTGGCACCCGGTCGGCGCCCACGACGAGGCCGACCCGCGCCCGCTCACCGAGCAGGCCTGATCACCCGATTGTTTCCAGCGCCCAGCGGACCTCCTCGATGACCGAGGGGTCCGTTTCCGTTTCGAGGGCCGCTTCGAGCGCCTCGCGGGCGCTGTCGCCGCCGATGCGGCCGAGGGCCCAGGCGCTGGAGCCACGCACGGTCGCATCGGGATCCTCGCGCAGCGCTTGAGCGAGGGCCGGTACGGTCGAGCTCAGGCCGAGGTTGCCGAGGGCGATCGCCGCGTTGCGGGCCATGCCGTGACGCTTGGTGCGTTTGATGGGGCTGCCCTTGAAGCGGGCGCTGAACTCCTCTTGGGTCTGCAGGAGCAACTCGACCAGATCGGGATAAGCGCGCCCCGCCTTCGGGGAATAGGCGGGCTCGGTGGCCTGGACCGAGTGACGGTTCCAGGGGCAGACCTCCTGGCAGATGTCGCACCCGAAGACCCACTCGCCCATCAAGGGGCGAAGCTCGCGGGGGATCGGCCCGCGGTGCTCGATGGTCAGGTACGAGATGCAGCGCCTCGAGTCGATGACGCCGGGCGAGACGATGGCGCCGGTCGGACAGGCGGGGATGCACCGGGTGCAGGTGCCGCAGCGCACCGGGTGGGGGGCTTCGGCGACCGGCAGGGGCACGGCGGTGATGATCTCGGCGAGGAAGCCGTAGGAGCCGCGCTTGGGGCTGATGACGCAGCCGTTCTTGCCGATCCAGCCGAGGCCCGCGCGCTCGGCGGCCGAGCGCTCGAGGACGGGCCCCGTGTCCACGTAGGCGCGCGCCACCGGGTCGTCAAGCAGCCTGGAGAGCGCGCGCAGGCGTTCGGGGATCAGGTCGTGGTAGTCCAGGCCGAGGGCGTAGCGGGCGACGCGTCCCCGAGGGACGTCCTGGGGCATGGGGCCGAGGGGGCCGGGGTCGTAGGCCATCCAGAGCGAGAGGACCGAAGCGGCGGTGGGGACGACCTCGCGCGGGTCGCTGCGGCGCTCCATGTTGCGACTCATCCAGGCCATCTCCGCGTGGTGGCCGGCCTCGATCCAGCGCCGGTAGGCCTCGGCCCCGCGGTAAGGTTCGGCCGGCGAGACGCCGACGGCGCTGAAGCCGAGGGAGTGGGCGTGGGTGACGAGGGTTTGCCAGTCCATGGGCGACTTTCCTACGAAATGGGAAGTGGGCGAAAGCGGCTGAGGGTGGCCCTAAGGGCGGCGGGCTCGCTTTCGACCACCATGCCCGGGATGGTCGCGGCGCGCCGGTGCAGGGCGATGAGCGCTTGCGCGATGGCGTCGAGGTGAGAAGGGCCGTAGACCCTGCGCGCCAGAGCGATGCGCAGCAACTCGACTCCCTTGCGTCCCTCGAAGGAGCCCTTGACCATCATCCCACGCACGCCGGCCTCCAGGTAGAGAGCCGCGGCGAGGGCATGGCCCGGATGCGCGTCCTTGCCGAGGTGCGGCAGGAAGGCCTCCGCGTCGATGAAGACCGCGTGCCCCCCGATGGGTGCGATCACCGGGAGGCCCGCCGCCAAGAGGCGCTCGCCCAGCTCCCGCACCTGGAGGATGCGGTGCGTGACGGTGGCATCATCTCGCATTTCCGTGAGCCCGCAAGCCATGGCCAGCAGGTCGCGGTTGGCGAGCCCGCCCGAGGCCGGATGGCCCGCGAGGCGCTCGGAGACCTTCCAGGCGCGCTCGGCCACCGCAGGGTCCCGCAGGGCGAGAAAGCCCCCGATGTTCGTCATCAGGTCCTTCTTGGCGCTCACGGTGATGCCGTCGGCGCACGCTGCGATTTCGCGCACGAGGTCCGAGACGGAATACGCGTTCATTCCGGCCTCGCGCTCGCGGATGAACCAGGCGTTCTCCACGGCCCGCGTGGCGTCCAGGTAGATGGGCAGACCGTGGCGTTCGGCGATCGCCTTGATCGCGCGCAGGGTCTCGAGCCGTACGGGCTGGCCGCCCGAGGCGTTGACCGTCACGCCGAGGTTCAGGTAGGCGATGCGCTCGGGGCCGTGCGCATGGATGGCGGCTTCGAGCCTGTCGAGGTCCACGTCCCCCTTGAAGGGATGCCGCTCATCGGGCCGGTAGGCCGCCTCGACGGTCACGTCCACGAACCGGCCACCGCAGCGCAGGATGTGGGTCTGGGTCGTGGTGAAGGGTTGGTTCCCGATGACGACGGCGCGACCGGGCCGGATGAGGGTTTCCGAGAGCAGGGCCTCGGCTCCGCGCCCCTGGTGGGCGGGCAGGACGTACGGGAAGCCGTAGGTCTCGCGCACCGCCTCGGCGAAGCGCGAATAGGCCCCAGTCCCCCGGTACGCCTCGTCGGCGGCGACCATCTCGCCCCAGGCGCGATCGCTCATGGCGTTGGTGCCGCTGTCGGTGAAGGCGTCGATCCCAACCGCATCGGCGGGCAAGAGGTACAGGTTGTAGCCGGCCTGGGCGAGGACGGCTTCTCGCTGGGCGCGCGGCGGGGCCACGGCTGGCTCGACGACCCTGGCGTAGTACGGGGTGATGGGGCCCGAAAGGGGCGAGGGGGCCTCGAAGGCTTCGCTGCTTGGTTCAAAGCGTGGCTCGCCCGGGGGCAGGCCCTCGAATTTCCCGGTCTGCAAGAGGACGGGCAACTGCTCTTGCTGGGCGTAGAGCGCCGCCACCCCCTTTGCGACCCAGTCGAGCTGCGCTTCGTCGTAGCGACGCGCGGGCAAGGCCAGGCGCACCAGGCGGCGCGGCGCGCCCAGGGCGTCACGGGTGTCGACGGCTGCTGCGCGCACTCCGGCGATGGCGTAGAGCCAGGCGGTGAGCGTGGCCGAGGCGGTGGCGCCCAGGTGAGGCGCGAAGCGATCCATGTCGAGGTAGACCGCATGGCCCCCGGGCGGCTGGATGATGGGCACGCCGGCGGCAGTGAGCTGCTCGGCCATCCTCGCGATGAGGCCCGCGCGGTGGGCGAGGGCCGTGTCGTCGAAGGCCTCGTCCAGGCCGACGGCGAGTGCTTCCATGTCGCGCCCGGCCATTCCGCCGTAGAAGGGCATCCCTTCGAAGACGATGCAGTGCCGCCGTAGCCGCTCCATGGCCCCGCGATCGGCGGTGGCGACCAGGCCACCCACGGTCGAGAGGCCCACCTTCTTGCCGCTCAGGTAGAGGTAGTCGCAGCAAGCGGCGACCTGCCGGGCGATGGCCTCGGCGTCCTGGTCCGGCGCCTCGTGGCAGCGGATGCGCCAGGCGTTCTCATGCAGGCGGCTCGCATCGACCACGACCGGGATGCCGTGCGAGCGGGCCCATTCGCTGACCGCCCGAACGTTGGCCAGGCTCACGGCCTGACCGCCGATGGGTTCGCTCGTCATGGCGAGCCAGACGACGCTCGGCTCGTTGCCTTCGGCGTGGGTGCTCGAAAGGCGCGACAGGTCCAGGTCGCCCTTGAAGGCGTCGGTCGAGGCGGTATCCCAGGCGTGGGCGACGCCGACTTCGTGGAAGCGGGCCTCGGCGTGGGCGAGGATCCGGCGGGTGGTCGAGTGTAGGGCGTTGCCGAACACCCGGGTGCCGGGTCTCAGGAGGTGCTGGGCGAGCAGGTTCTCGGCAGCACGGCCCTGGTGGGCCGGCACGGTGAATTGCAGGCCGAAGAGCGCCTCTACGCGCTCGGCGAGTGCTGCGAAGCTGCGCGAGCCTGCGTAGGCCTCGTCACCGCGGCCCATGGCGCTGAACTGGCGATCGCTCATGGCGGCCTGCCCCGAGTCGGTCAGGAGGTCGAGGTAGACGGCCGCACTCGGCAGGCGCGCGACGTTGTAGCCCGCCTCGGCCAGGTGAGCCAGGCGCTCGGCGGGCGCGGGCAGGGCGAGGGGATGGACGATCTTGTTGCGGTAAGGCGAAATGAGCATCATCTCGACTATGATACGCTCGAATAGAAGCATCCGTCAGCGCGCAGCAGCCCGCCACCAAGAGGAGTCACGATGAAACTGCTGGGACACACGGCCCTCGTCACCGGCGCAAGCCACGGCATCGGCAGGGCAATTGCCTTGGCCTTCGCCGAAGAGGGTGCCGACGTCGCGGTCAACTACGCCCACGACCACGAGGCCGCCGAAGCCGTCGTCAGTGAGATCGCTTCTCTTGGGCGCCGGGCGATCGCGCTTCAGGCCGACGTGTCCGACCCCGACGAGGTCCGCCGCATGGTCGAGCGGGCCGAGGCCGCCCTGGGCCCTATCGACCGGCTCGTCAACAACGCGGGCATCGTCATGCGCGCGAGCCTCTTCGACATCACCCCCGAGATGTGGGACCGGGTCATGGACGTCAACGCCAAGGGTGTCTTCCTCGTCTCTCAGGCGGTCGCCCGCGGCATGATGGCTCGCCAGGGCGGGGTCATCGTCAACATCTCGTCCATGCGCGGGGTGGAGGGGGCCGAGAGCTCCATGCACTACGCCGCCTCCAAGGCGGCCGTCATCTCGCTGACCAAGTGCTTCGCCCGCGAGCTCGCTCCCAAGGTGCGGGTCAACGCGATCGCCCCCGGCTACGTGGACACCCGCATCCAGGCTGATCTCTCCCCGGAGAAGCGCCACGCCATCGAGCAGGGCACCCCGCTCAAGCGCTTTGGCCAGCTCGAGGACATCGCCCGAACGGCGGTATACTTCGCCTCGGACGACTCGGCCTACGTGACGGGCCAGACGCTCCTGGTCGACGGCGGCCGAGTCATCTGCTGAGGCCCGAAGCCTTTAGCGATTGAGAACCTTCTCGTAGCTTGCGATCCATTGCTCGGGCGTCAGCTTGGTGGCGAGCTCGCCGATCAGCCCGTAGGGAATGTCTTCAGGCTTCTTGAAGCGGATGCAGCTCTTGCCCATGTCGAGCTTCTTGCGCGACACGGTCTCCCACTGCGCGACGAACCAATCGAGCAGCTCGCCCGTCATGTAGAGGCCCATGTGGTAGATCGCGATGTGGTTCTTCTGGGAGGCCACGTTGATGAAGGGGAGCGGCTGCTTGGGATCGCAGTGATAGCCGGCGGGATAGAGCGAGTGGGGCACGACGTAGCCGAGCATCCCGTAGCCCATGACCTCTTCGAACCCTGCCGGCAGGTTTTCCTTCAGCACTGTCCGGAGCTGCTCCAGGGCCGCCCTGCGGTCCTCGGGCAGGCTCTCGATGTAGGCTTCGGGGGTAAGTGCTTTCGATTGCATGAGACTTGCTCCTTCGAGAGTTATGCCAGGTAGTCGTAGACCGCTTGCAGCATCACCTTGACGCCCACGGTGAGGCCCGCCTCGTCGATGTCGAAGCGCGGGTGGTGGTGCGGATAGTCCAGGCCCTTCTCGGGGTTCGCCGTCCCGACGAAGAAGTAGCAGCCGGGCACTTCTTGCAGGAAGTAGGCCATGTCCTCGCCGCCCATGCTGGGTTCGGCTTCGATCACATGACTCTCGCCCACCACCTTGATGGCAGCCTGGCGCACCAGCTCGGTCATGCCCGGGTCGTTGACCGTGGCAGGGTAGACCCGGTGGTAGTGGAGATGATAGGTCGCCCCCATGGCGCGGGTGACGCCCGCGACCACTTCTTCGATGCGCCGGGGCAGGAGGCTGCCCACCGCCGGCGAGAAGGAGCGCACCGTGCCCGAGAGGTGGACGGTCTGGGCGATGATGTTGTGGCGCTCGCCGCCCCGGATGGAGCCGAGGGTCACCACTGCCGAGTCGAGGGGGGAGACATTGCGCGAGACGATGGTCTGCAGCGCGCCGATCACCTGCCCGGCGACGGTGATCGCATCTACCGAGAGGTGCGGCATGGCTCCGTGGCCGCCCTTGCCCACGATCTCGAGCGAGAACTCGTCGGTGTTGGCCATGACGGGGCCCGGGCGCGTCCCGACGGTGCCCACGGGTTGGTTGTTCCAGACGTGGAGGCCGATGGCCGCATCCACCTTGGGATTCTCCATCACCCCGGCCTCGATCATGGGCTTGGCGCCGCCGGGGCCTTCTTCGGCCGGCTGGAAGACCAGCTTGACCGTGCCCGAGAACTCGTGCTTGCGCTCGCTGAGGATCTTGGCGACGCCCAGGAGAATGGCCATGTGGGCGTCATGGCCGCAGGCGTGCATCACCCCGTCGTGCTCGGACTTGTAGTCGTGGGTGGAGAGCTCCTGGAGCGGCAGGGCGTCGATGTCGGCCCGCAACAGCAGGGTCTTGCCGGGGCGATCGCCCTTGATGCAGGCCACGACCCCGGTCTTGACCATCCTCTCGACCGTCAGGCCGTATCCTTCGAGGATTTCGACGAGGCGATCGGCGGTGCGCACCTCATGGAAGCCCAGCTCGGGGTGGCGGTGGAACTCGCGCCGGTGTGCGATCAGCTCGGGGTTCAGGGCGTCGACGGCTTGGGCGAGGGTGGCCGACATGAGGACCTCCTTGAAACAGCGAGAGGACGGGCGTTTGAAAGTAACGCATTTTTAACCGAAGGATAGCATTTCAGGGCCTAGGTTGTATAATTGAGATCTGCTTTCAACACCGATTATTTCAACCTAATCATAGAAGGGACCGACCAGATGGCTGACAAGACGCAAGCATTCCCGGACAACGTCCCGGGCAAGTACTACGTCGATGATACCTGCATCGTCTGTGGCGCCTGCGAAGCAGCCGCCCCCGACAACTTCAAGCTCTCGGACGATGGCAGCCACGACGTGGTCTACAAGCAGCCTGTAAGCGATGACGAGAATCAGGCGTGCCAAGAAGCGCTCGAAGGCTGCCCTGTCGGCTCCATCGGCGACGACGGCGAGTAGTCACTTTTGCAGCAAGACGGCGCCCCCTTCGGGGGGCGCCGTCTTGCTTTTCAATCGATACTGTAGACGAGCTTGCCGAGCTCGGCGGGGGAGACCCCGAACTTCTCCTGGATCATGTGCTTGATTTCCCCGATGGTCAGGTCGAGCACGGGGCTCACCAGCAAGAAGGCCTTACGCGAGAGCGCCGCGTGATCCGGGTGCGTGTCGAGGATGCGCAGGTTCGCCGCCGGGAGGTGCCCCGCGTTGCGGAAGATGTCGCCCGTCAGGACGTCGAGGTAGTAGCCCGGCTCGCACGCAATCTCGGGAAAGCTCTTGATGTCGCGCTCGGCGACCCATTTGACCTGGATTCGCGCCATCACCTTCCTCCTCTTCCTCCAGCCGAGGATAGGCCCAGCCGCTGAGGCGGACAAGAGTCGAGGAAGTCTTAGCGAGCCTGGGGCGCGCGGTCGCTATAATGGAGTGTGCCGTCCCCCCGCGAGGCCCCCATGACTCACATCGCCGCAGCCCCGCTTTCGTCGATCCGCCTCGACAGTGCCGCCCTGAGCCTCACGGTCATCCCCGAGGCGGGCGGCAAGATCGCGCGCCTCGAAGACCGCCGGACGGGCCGCGACTGGCTCTGGCACAACCCCTTGCTCCCCGTGCGCGTGCCGACCTATGGCGCGTCGTACGTGCGCGACCACGACTCGGGCGGCTTCGACGAGTGCTTTCCTGCGATCGCTGAGGGACCTTTCCCGGACGCGCCCTGGCAGGGCGTTGCGATCCCGGACCATGGCGAGCTGTGGGGCCTTGGCTGGGAGTGTGAGCAGGAAGGCCCGCTGAGCCTTCGGATGGGCGTGGACGGGGTACGCTTTCCCTACCGCTTCGAGCGCCGCCTGATCCTCGATCCGAAAGAGGCCGTGCTGCGGCTGGACTATCGGGTCATCAACCGCGCGCCGTTTCCCTTTCCCTTCATCTGGAGCTCACACCCGCTCCTTGCGATCTCACCCGGGATGCGCCTGCTCGTGCCGGATGAGACCTCCTTGCGGGTGTTCGGCGCCTCGGAATCAGGCCTTGGCGAGCGCGGGACCCCCATGCGCTGGCCGTTCCTGCAGCACCTGGACCTGAGCACCATGCCGGGGCCCGAGGCGGGCTACGCCGTCAAGCTGTTCGGACAAGCCCCTGCGCGCGGCTGGGTCGGGCTGCACGACCCGAAGACCCGCACCACCCTGCGCTTCGAGTACGATCCGCAGAGCATTACGCACCTGGGCCTCTGGCTCAACATGGGTGGCTGGTCGCCTTTCGAGGACCAAGCCCCCTACTTCAACTTGGGCCTCGAGCCCTGCATCGGCGCTGGTGACGACCTGGAACTCGCGGTGCGGCAGTACCGCGAGCATGGGGTGATCCCGCCGATGGGGGAACGCGCCTGGAGCATGACCCTACGCTTGGTCGAGGAGATCCTGGCATGACCTGGAAAGTGTTGATGGGCGGGAGCGTCGTGACCCCCGCGGGCCTGCATGAGGGGGCCGAGGTCCTGATTGAGGGCGATCGCATCCGGGAGGTGGGCCACGATCTCGCCCGCCCCGAGGGCGTCGAGGTCCTGGACGTGCGAGGGGCCTTGATCGCCCCCGGCTTCATCGATGCCCACATCCACGGTGGCCTCGAATTCGACACCATGGACGCCTCGCTCGAGGCCCTTTCGGAAATCTCGGGGCACCTCGCCCACCATGGGGTGACGAGCTGGTTGCCGACCACCGTGGCCTGCGAGGCCTCGCTGCTCGATCGCATCCTTTCGGCCGTCGCCGAGGCCCGTGACGGCGCGCCGCAGGGGGCGCGGATCCTGGGCGCGCACCTGGAGAGCAATTTCCTCTCGCCCAAGTACAAGGGGGCCCAGCCCGCCGAGTGTCTGCGCCCCGTCGGGGACCAAGAGCTGCGCGCGGTCCTGGCGCGGCATGCCTCGACCATCCGCCTGTTGACCCTCGCCCCCGAGCTCGATGGGGCCGACGGCCTGATCCGGGAGCTGGTCGCGCAGGGCGTCGTCGTCTCGGTGGGCCACTCGGATGCGACCTACGCGCAGGTGCTCTCGGCGGTGGACGCTGGTAGCACGCGGGTGACCCATCTTTGCAACGCTCAGCGCGGCTTCCACCATCGGGAGCCGGGGGTATTGGGGGCGGGCCTCGTCTGCGATGCTCTGTTTACCGAGGTCATCGCGGACCTCGAACACGTCCACCCGGCGGGCCTGACCATCGCCTACCGCTGCAAGGGCTCCGAGCGGCTGATGCTCGTGTCGGACGCGGTCCGGGGGACGGGCCTGCCGCCCGGGGAGTACGAACTGGGGGGGCAGACGACCTTCCTCGACGGCCACACCTCACGCTTTGCGGATGGTACCATCGCAGGCTCGGTCATCACCCTGGATCGCGCCGTGCGCAACATGGTCCAAATGGTGAAGGTGCCCCTGCACGAGGCCATCGCCATGGCAAGCGACGTGCCCGCGCGCTCGCTGGGCCTCTCCCACCTGGGCCGGGTTGCCCCGGGCTATCTCGCGGATCTCGTCCTGTTGTCGCACGACCTGGACGTCCGGGCCACCTTCGTGGGGGGCCGGCTCGTCCATCAGGCCTGAAGAGGAGGCGCCCCATGAGCGAGCTGCTCGACTACCAGATCGCCCGGGTCCACGCCGCGTTCGTCGACCGGTTCGGCGATGCGCCCGAGTGGATGGTGCGCGCCCCCGGTCGGGTCAACCTGATCGGCGAGCACACCGACTACAACGAGGGCTTCGTCTTCCCGGTGGCCATCGACCGCGAGGTCGTGATCGCCGCGCGGCGCCGAGACGACCGGACGGTGCGCCTCTACGCCAACAACTTGCAGCAGGCCGACACCTTCTCCCTGGAGGCGATCGCCGAGGTCCCGAAAGCACCCGGGGCGCCGACCTGGAGCAACTACCTGCGCGGGGTCTTCAGCGTACTGCTCGAAGCGGGCCACCCTCTGGGCGGGCTGGAGCTGGTCTTCGAGGGCAATGTTCCGCTCGGCGCGGGCCTCAGCTCCAGCGCGGCCTTGGAAGTCGCGACGGGCACCCTGCTCGATCGCTGCTTCGACTTGGGCCTTGGAGGGCGTGCGATCGCGCTCTTCGGGCAGAAGGCGGAGAACGAGTTCGTCGGGGTCCAGTGCGGCATCATGGACCAGTTCATCTCGGCGCTCGGCAAGCAGGATCACGCCCTCTTCCTCGATTGCCGTTCGCTCGACTACCGTAACGTCCCGCTGCACCTGGATGCCGCGGACCTCGCCATCGCGATCGTCGATTCGGGCGTCAAGCGCGGGCTGGTGGACTCCCAGTTCAACGCGCGCCGTGCGGAGTGCCGCACGGCGGTTGTGCATTTGGCCGAGCTGCTCGAACGGCCTGAGCTTTCGAGCCTGCGCGACGTGGACGAGGCTGCCTTTTTATCGGTCGCTGAGCGCCTTTCCGACCTCATCCGCCGACGGGCGCGCCACGTCATCACCGAGAACGCGCGGGTGCAAGCGAGCGTGGAGGCCCTCGAAGCCGGTGACTTCGCCGCCTTCGGCGCCCAGATGAATCGCTCGCACCAGAGCTTGAAGGACGACTACGAGGTCTCGACCCCGGAGCTCGATCGCCTGGTCGAACTGGCGCAGGCCGTGCCCGGGGTGCTGGGCGCCCGGCTCACCGGTGCGGGCTTCGGCGGCTGCATCGTGAGCCTGGTGGCGCGGCCTGCGCTCGAGGCTTTCGAGCGCGAGGTGTGCGAGCGGTATCAGGCGGAGACGGGGCGCGTGGCCACGCTGCTCGTGACGCCCGCGGCAGAGGGAGTAGGCCTTATTGAGGCTCCCACTCAAGCCGAGGGCCTCAAGCGTCGATAATAGGGATGAACCGCCAAAGGGGCGGCTTGACTGAGGAGGAGCGCAGATGCTGGGTGGGCTGACCAATTGCCTCGAATGCGGCAAGACTTTCAGCGATCAGATGTCTCGCGGCCTTTGCCCCACTTGCTTTGGGCAGAAGGTCTTCAAGAAGCAGAAGCCCGCGCCCGTCGAGACCGTCGAGGAGGAGCCGATCACCGGCAGCCGGATGGGCCTCTCGCGCCCCATCCACGAGCTGCGCTGCGACCAGTACGCCGATCGCGGTCGCGCCCACGATTCGACGACCCGACGCGGCAAGTCGAGTTTCTGGTAGCGCGCTCGCCTGCCCATCGAGAGCTCCCCGGTGTCGGGGGGCTCTTTCGCTGGGGGCTTCTCTCATTCGACTGGTGACTTCCGCCGAGCGATCGCACAGACTCGACCCCGGGCATCGAACAGGGGGAGGTGAGCGATGAGCACGGTGATGAACATTGACCAGCTCTACACGGTCTTGGGTGAGGACGATTCCCTGACCATGCTGGCCTTGTCCGACGGCGAGGCCCTGGGGGTTCTCTTCACCAGCGTCGATCGCGCCCGGGACTTCGTGAACGCCTACGACCTCGCGCCCGCGGACATCGTGGAGCTGGTGACCCCGGAAGAGTTCGTGGGGATCGCCGCCTCCTACGACTCGATCGACGTGCACGAGGCGGTGCTCGACCCGTCCACCGACGGCGGGCTCACGGACGAGCTGGTGCTCAACTTCCGTGACGTGCTCGCCCTGGGCGACCAGAGCTTCATGCCCCCGTCGTAGCTTCCTCGAGGATCATCAGGAGGGTCTGGGCCTCTTGCTTGGCCGCTGCCGCGTCATTGCGCTCGGCAGCGGCGATGCCGCGTCCCAGGTGCGCCATGAAGTCGTTAGGATTCTCGCGCAGCACGGCGTCGAGTTCGTGTTCGGCTTCCTGGAGGCGCCCGTTGCGCCCGTGGAGCCAGGCCAGGTTCTGGTGAGCCTCGCTCCAGCCGAGTCTGAGGGTGAGGGCTTCCTCGAAGGCGGCAACGGCTTCCGCATCACGGCCGAGCGCGGCAAGGGCGCTCCCGCGCCCGAAGGGCACGAGCCCGTCATGCGCTCCTTCGAGGCGCTCGTAGTGCGCGAGGGCGTCTTCGGGGCGATCCGCCGCAAGCAGCGCATTGGCGAGGTTCAGGCGGGTCGCCGCATCGGCAGGGTGCGCGCCGAGTGATTGCTCGAAGGCGGCGATCGCCTCGTCGCCGCGCCCCAGCAGGCCGAGCGAAAGCCCGAGCAGGTTCAGGGCCGGGGCGAAGTCGGGCGCGAGCGCGATGGCTTTTTCGAGCGCTGCCTGGGCCGCGTCGGCCTGCTCCAGGCGCAGGCGCACCTCGCCGAGCAGGAACCATCCGAGCGGGCTATCGGGGGCGCGCTTGGTGAGCTCCTGGTACTGGGCGGCGGCGCCCTGGAGGTCGCCGAGCTTTGCGAGCTGTTCGCCGAGCGCATGCCGCACCTTCGCGCTGGCAGGCTGCAGCCTGCTAGCTTCCCGGTACGCTTCGACGGCCGCCCGCGCATCGCCCTTGAGGGCGAGGGCCGCGCCGAGCAGCAGGGGGCCGTTGGGGTTGTCGGGGCTCAGGCGCCGTGCCTCGCGGTAGCAGGCGATCGCCCCGTCGAGGTCACCGGCTTGGCTTGCGGCGTTTCCTTGCTGGACCAGGCGCGCGAACTCCAGTTGCGACATGACCCCCTCCTAGTTTTCGAGCGCGGTGCGGCCGCCCTCGATCCCGCGCAGCACGTCCGACGAGAGGGCCACGCGGTCGAAATGAGTTGCCTGCTCCGTCAACTTGGTGGCGAGCTCGCCGAGCGTCACGTCGCCGGTCTTGGCGGCCAGCTCGCCGAGCTCGTGGGCCATTGCGCGGGCTTCGGTGGCCATGGTGCGGTAGGCCTTCACCGCCGCCTCGCCGCTCAGCTTGGCCGCAGAGACGGCCCGCTCGGACAGGAGCGCCACGCGCTCGCCGAGGACGCTCACCTGCTCGAGCATCGCCTTGGGCATGCGCGCGGCCGTGCGGGCGAGTTCGGCCCCCACCTGGCCGATGGCCTTGGCGCTCTCGCTCGTGAGCGCGCCGATCTCGCCCAGCGTGAGGTTGGCGCCCTTGAGCTTGAAGGCGTCGCCCATGTTCCCGAGCTGCTTGCCCGCGTTGGAGGTCGCCTTGCCCACCGACGAGCCCTTGATGGCCTCGCCCATCCGAGCCAGCCGCGAGGCCTTGGCCGCTTCTGCGGCCTTGCCTGCCGCGCTCGCAGCCTCTGCGGCCTTGCCGGCCGCACTGGCTGCTTCCGCTGCCTTGCTAGCCGTGCTCGCCGCTTCTGCCGCTTTGCCCGCCACGCTCGCTGCTTCGCCCGCCTTGGCGACCACGTTGGCCTTGCCGGCTGCGCCTGCGGCCTCGCTGACCTTGGCGGCGGCGGAGACGCCCTTGGCCGCGGCGTTGGCTTCGCCCGCGCCGATCAGGAAGGAGCCCACATCGACGAGCAGACGGCCTGGAACTTCGCCGTACTTGCCCTCCTGGATGCTCTGCTGATAACCCGAGGTCAGGGCGTTCCACGCCCCCTTGAGGTATTCGCCTTCCTCGGCCAGGATCTCGCTCGCGTTCTTGCCTTGCAGGGCCTGGTTCGCCACGTGGAGCAAGTTCGGCGGGCTGAAGGGGATGTGAGCCGCCAGGCTCCAGAGGCCCTTGAGGGTCTGGATGGGATGGGCGATGGCGTTGAAGATCCCCCCGACCATGTCGCCGGCGGCCTTGAGGGCACCGCCTACCACCTGGCTCTGAAACTTGAAGAGGCCGCCAATCAGCGGCAGCTTGCCGAAGGTATCGGCCACGACCTTCTCGCCGCCGTCGACCAGCTTGTCCCACCAGCTCTTGCGGGGTGCCTCGGCCTTCTCGGCCGGAGCGGGCGAGGCTGCCTCGCCGGCTTCCTGAGTGGATGCCACTTGCGCGGGGGCGTCGTCGGGCGCTGTCTCGGCTTCGGCCAGCTTGGCATCGACGCGCTGCCGGGTCTCGGCGAGATCCTCGGCGGGTCTTGCGCGCACGCTCTCGCTCGCAAGGGGGCTGATGGCTTGCTTATCGGCTTCGGGCTTTGGGGCCTCGACGGTCTTGGCCGCTTCGGCGGGCTTGGCGGTTTCTGCCGTCTTGGACGTTTCCGCAGGCTTGGCCGTTTCTTGCGCAGAGGCTGCCGGGGTGGCGGACTTGGCCTCTTCCTGCGTCTCGATGCGCAGGGTCGCGCCCTCGCGGATCAGGTCGGGATTTTTGATCTGGTTGTCTTGGGCGAGCTTGTCGACGCTCGTCTTGTAGCGCTGCGCAAGGCCCGAGAGGGTATCCCCCCGCTTGATCGTGTAGTCCATGGCTTCCCCTCCTGCCGACGCATGGCGTGCTACCTCTCTTATAGACCAATGCTTGCCGGATGATGCGGCGTGAACAAAAAATCGCCCCCCGAAGGGGGCGATTCGTGAGGCCTCGAAGGCCTAGTGGGCGTGGGACGAGTCCGTTGCGGGACTTGCCGCCGGATCCGGGGCGGGCGACGGGGTCGCCACCGGGGGGGCCGAGACCAGCTTGAGCCAGCCGTCGACCTTCCAGGAGCTGACCTGGTAGATGGCCGGGTCCTGGTTGACCCGCACGTAGTACGAGGCGCCGTCCATGGGGCTCTTGCCCCCGACGAGCACCTTGTAGCGCTCGGGCTTCTTCGCATCCCCCAGGGCCATCGTGAGCGTCGGCTTGTCGAGGCCGTAGGCCGCAAGATCCGTGGCCTTGTCCTCGACCTTGCGCTCCGCCGTGAAGGCCGCCAGGTTCTCGTAGGGGTTGTCCCAGCTGAAGGTCTCGAGCGAGTGGGTCGCCTGAGGGGCGTAGCGCCATCCGTCGGCTTCCGACTTGCGGACGTACTCGGCCTTATGGCCCGAGGCGTCCTCGATCAGAAGTCGGCTGAGCGCCGCGTCCTTCTTGGCGTCCCACAGCTTGACCTCGGTGGTGTCCTGGGCGGGAGGGGCGTCCTTCTTGGCCTCGACGAAGTAGGCGTAGGCCAAGAGGCCGCCGGCGACCGCCGCGAGTGCGAGCGTTCCCTTCCAGTTCATTACGACCGCCTCCGGCGCCACCAGACCAGGCCACCCGCGAAGAGCATCGCCGCGGGAGCGCCCGCCACCGTCGCGAGGAAGATGGTGCTCTGCTGCTGGCCGGTGAGGAACAGGGTCTTGGGCTCGTTGGTCTTGGGGGGGATCGAGACCAGGTTGTCCTGCTCGGCGAGCCAGTTGACGCCGTTCAGGAAGAAGTCACCGTTACCCGCGCCCGTGTAGTAGCCGTTGCCGGCGAACTGGGCGTTGCCGACCGCCAAGATGCGGGTGGGCTTGGTCGACGCCGAGGCGTCGAGGACGGCCGCCACCGCGAGCTTGAGCGGGCCCTTCTTGTCCACCGAGGGGTTGAACTCGGCGCTGCGGTCCTGGAGGTTGCGCTTGCCGAAGCTCATGTCGCTGGATTCGACCAGGCTGGTGAGCGTGACGCCGGTGGGCGCCTTCTCGGCCATGTCGAGCGAGCGAGCCGCCGGATAGATGGTCGGGCGCAGGCCCTGGGTGACGACGTGAGAGGGGTAGGTCTGGACGACCGGAGCGGCCGCGTCGCCGAAGAGGTTGGCGCGCGGATCGACCACCAGGTCCTTCTGGGGGGTGATGCCGTACTTGGCAAGCAGCCCTTCGAGGCCCGAGTCGGCGCCCGCGGTGAGCATGGCGTACAGCTTGCCGCCGCGCTTGACGAAGGCGTCGAGGGCGGCGAGCTCCTGGGGCATCAGGGGCTTCTGGGGACCGGCGACCACCAGCACGCTGGCGTCGTCGGGCACGACGTTCTTGGTCTCGAAGAGGCTGAGCTTCTGGACCTTGTAGTTCTGCTTCTCCAGCGCCTGCTTGGCCTGGCTCAGGCCGTCTTGCTGGAAGCCGTCGATGTCGGCCTCGCCGTGGCCCTGGAGGAAGTAGACGCTCATCGTCTCGGTCTGGGTGGCCTTGAGGATGGCCGCCGTCACGTCCTGCTCGCTGACGTTCTGGGCCTCGGTGAGCTTGGTGCCATTGTCGATGATCAGCACGTTGAAGCGCTGGGAGGCCGTCGGGTGCGACTGGAAGAATAGCTTCGCCTTGCCAGGCTCGCGGTCCGGGTCGATCATCTCGAGCTTGAGCTTGTCGGTCTGGTAGCCGTACTCGGCCATCAGGTCCTTGAGCTGGCGGCCCTGGGGGTCGCCCGCGCGGATGAAGGCCGTGAGCTTGAGCTCCTGCTTGAGGCCCTTGGCGATCTTCTTGGACTGCTCGGACAGGGAGAACTGCTGGTTGCTCGTCAGGTCGATCCGGTGGTGGATCCGGGTGCCGAACCAGTTGAGCACGCCGATGATCACGAGGATCGCGACGGTGGTGACGAGCGACTTGGTGCCGTTCTGGGTCGTGCGGTTCTTGGCGACATCCGCCAGGAAGTCCTTGTTCTGGACGATCGAGCCGATCACGAAGAGGGCGATACAGGCGAAGCCCGCGTAGCGCACGCCCTGGATCACGGCGAAGGGCACCGTCGGCACGTAGGAGGCGGCCAGGGCCCCTGCCAAGAGCAGGATGGCCAGCACGCCGATGACGGTGATGGCGCGGTCGAGCGCCTTGTTCTTGGCGTCTTGGTTGGGAGTTTGAGTGGACATGCTACCTCCAGCGATAGACCTCTACCGAGCGGATGCTCAGGAAGAGGCAGACCACGATGAAGGACCCGTAAAAGACCAGGTCGGTGGTGTCGATGATGCCGCGGCCGAGGTTCTGCTGGTGGCTGAGCACCGAAACGTACTCGAGCACCGAGCCGAACTGCTGGCCGACCACGCTCGAAGAAGCGGGCAAGAGCCAGATGATCAGGCTGATGGCGAAGGTCGAGATGGCGGCGATGACCTGGTTGCTGGTCCACGACGAGGCCAAAAGGCCGACCGCCATGAACGAGGCCCCCAGGAGGAAGATGCCCAGGTACCCCGAGAGGATGGGCATCCAGTCGGGCTTGCCCACCCAGGCGAGGATCGCCGGGTAGATGAGGGTCAAGCCGAGCAGGAAGAGGAGGTACAGGCACACGGCCAGGTACTTACCGATCACGATGTCGCGATCGCGCACCGGCGCCGTCAGAAGCAGCTCGACCGTGCCCCGGGCGCGCTCTTCGGCCAGGAGCCGCATGGTGAGCGCGGGGGTGATGAGCAGGAACACGACGGCCAGGTTCTCGAACAGGCCGCGCATGCTGGCCTCGCGGGATCCGAAGAGGATCAAGGAGAACAGGTAGCCCGAAACGAGCAGGAAGAGGGCCCCGACCACGTAGGCCAGGGGAGACACGAAGTACGAGCGCAGTTCGCGCCCGGCGATCGCCCAGATCTTACCCATGGGTGGTTACTTCCTCCTTGTGGTCGGCGGCGGCGTCGGTGGTCGTCAGCTTGAGGAAGATCTCTTCGAGCGAGAGGCCGACGGCGCGCAGCTCCAGCAGGCCCCAGCCGGCACCCACGATCTCGGCGGCGACCCGCTCGCGCAGGTCCGCATCACCGGCGGTGTCGAGGGTGATCGAGAGCAGCTGCTCGCTGTGGAGCTTGGCGTCCGCGCTGGTGACCCCGTGCAGGCTGCTCAGGCGATCGAGCACTTCGGCCTTGGGACCGCGGACCTCGGCGTGGATCCGGCTGCCGCCCTTGAGCTGGGATTCGAGCGCTTCGGGAGCGCCCTCGGCCACGACCTTGCCGCCGTTGATAATGAGCACCCGGTGGCAGGTGTTCTGGACCTCGGGCAGGATGTGGGTGCTGAGGATGACCGTGTGGTCGTGGGCGAAGCCCTTGATCAGCTCGCGGATCTGGATGATCTGCTTGGGGTCGAGGCCGTTGGTCGGCTCGTCGAGGACGATGATCGCCGGGTCGTGGATCAGCGCCTGGGCGAGGCCCACGCGCTGCTGGAAGCCCTTGGACAGGTGGCCGATCTGCTTGTTGGGGACCTCGGTCAGCCAGCACTTGGCGATGGCCGTATCGACGGCGGCCTTGACCTTGGAGCCCTCGACGCCGCGCAGGCGGGCAACGAAGGCCAGGTAGTCCCTGACGCTCATCTCGGGGTAGACCGGCGGGTTCTCAGGCATGTAGCCCATGAGGGCCTTGGCCTTGAGGGGATCGGTCGCCATGTCGAAGCCCCCGATGGTGATCTTGCCGCTGGTCGGCGTCAAGTACCCGGTGAGCATCTTCATGGTGGTCGACTTGCCGGCGCCGTTCGGCCCCAAGAAGCCCAGAATCTCGCCCTTCTTGACGTGGAACGAGACGTCCTGGACCACCGGGCGATCGGCATACCGCTTGGTTAAGTTCTCGACGACAATCATGTCGAAGGTGTTCCTCCATCGGTGCGTGGATCGGTGGGGCATGCTGGCCGCCTCCAAGAGACGGCAAGAATGCTTGGACAAGGAAAACGGGCAAAAGTTCCCGTGCCCCGATCGCCCCTCTGCGAGGCTCGGCAGCCTATAAAAGCAACGGGGATGAGGCAGCGCCATCCTACCATAGTCGCCCAGGACCCGCCATCACACGGCAAGAGCAGCCGCTGGGGCGAGTCTGGCCTAGGGGGCTTCCGCCCTTAGCCCTGATGAGAGCCGACGGTGCGGGAAAAGGAGAAAACGCCTGTTGATCCTTGGAAGCTTTGCTCTGGTCTTCGCCTTCTATGCGCTGTGTGATGGGTTCGTCACCTGGTGCGATCTGGTTGCGACCAAGCGCAAGGAAATGGAGGGCCATCACTGATGCCGGGCTCGCTCGTGATCCTGGTGCTCGCCGTGGCCGTCGGGATCTATCTGACCTACGTCATGCTCCATCCCGAATGCTTCTAGCCGCAAGAGGGGCTTCAGCGTGACGTCCGCCTTCCTCATGCAGGTGGCTCTGGTCTTGATCGCGGCCCTGGCCGTCGCGTACCCGCTCGGTCTCTATCTGGCCGACGTTTTCGACCACAAGCCGACCAGGTTCGATTGGCTGTTCGCTCCCTTCGAGCGGGCCTTGCTGCGCCTGGTCGGCATCCGGGGCGAGGCGCCCGGCATGGATTGGCGGCAATACGCCGCGGCCATGCTCGTGACCAACTTCCTCATGGCGCTTCTCATCCTCCTCATCCTGCTCGCGCAAGGGGCGTTGCCCCTCAACCCCCTCAGGCTCTCCGGGATGGCACCCTTGCAGGCCTTCAACACGGCCGTGAGCTTCATTACCAATACCAACTGGCAGAGCTACGGCGGCGAGGCAACTCTCAGCTACTTCAGCCAGATGGGCGCCATCACCTTCCCCATGTTCACCAGTGCCGCCACGGGCTTCGCCGTGGCGATCGCCTTCATCCGCGGCATCATCGGCCGCACCACCATGGGCAACTTCTACGAGGACATGGTCCTGGTCATCAGCCGCATCCTCTTGCCCCTCTCACTTGTTGGGGCTCTCTTCCTGGTCTTCCAAGGGGTGCCGCAGACTCTCGCGCCCTCGGCCCAAGCCGTAGGTCCCCAAGGTATCGCTCAGACGATTCCGCGCGGGCCCGTGGCCTCGCTTGATGCCATCAAGCACCTGGGTACCAACGGGGGCGGCTACTACAACCAGAACTCGGCCCACCCGCTTGAGAACCCGACGCCTGCGAGCAATGTCCTGCAGCTCCTGTTCATGATGGCGCTGCCCATGGCCCTGGTTGTCGCCTTCGGCCAGATGCTCGGCAACCATAAGCAGGCCAGGGTCGTCTTCGGCGCCATGGGCGCCATGTTCCTCGTCTTCCTGTCCGTGGTCTCGTGGGCCGAGACGGCGGGCAACCCTATGCTCACGAGGCTGGGCCTCGATCAGGCTCCTAGCCTGCTGCAGGCGGGCGGCAACATGGAAGGCAAGGAGGTTCGCTTCGGTCAAGCCTTGAGCGCCCTGTTCGTTGCGGTTACCACCGCCTTCACGACCGGCTCGGTCAACACCATGCACGACAGCCTGACCCCCATGGGCGGCTTCGTCCCGCTCGCCCAGATGATGCTCAACAACGTCTTCGGTGGCAAGGGCGTCGGCTTCATGAACTTCGTGCTCTACGGCATCCTCGCCGTCTTCCTCACGGGGCTGATGGTCGGCCGCACCCCCGAGTTCCTGGGCAAGAAAATCGAGCAGAAGGAGATCGTCCTGGCTGCGATCGCGCTGCTCGTCCACCCGTTCATCATCCTCGTGCCGGCGGCGATCGCGGTGATTGCGCCCTTCGGCCTCTCGTCGCTGGGTAACGCCGGCTACCACGGCCTGAGCGAGATTCTCTACGCCTACACCTCGGGGGCCGCCAACAACGGCTCGGCCTTCGCCGGCCTCAACGCCAACACCCCCTGGTACAACCTCTCGATCGCCCTGGTGATGCTCTTCGGGCGCTACGTCAGCATCATCGCCCTGCTTGCGATCGCAGGCTCCTTGGCGAGCAAGCCTCACGTGCCCGAAGGCCCGGGCACCCTCCGGACCGACACGCCGCTCTTCGGGGCGATCTGGCTTGCGATCATCCTCATCGTCGGCGCGCTCACCTTCTTCCCCGTCGTGGCGCTGGGGCCCGTGGCCGAGCAGCTCGCCATGCGCGCGGGCAGGACCTTCTAGGCTAAGGAGAGCCATCCATGACGACTCCGCTGACTTCCGAGCGCAAGACGCAAGCCCACACCCCGCGAGGCGAGCGGCGTCACACCCCCAAGGCCGAGACAAGCGGCCTCTACCAGCGCGCGATCCGCGACGCCTTCAAGAAGCTCGACCCTCGCGTCATGATGCGCAACCCGGTCATGTTCGTGGTGGAGCTCGGCACCGTCTTGACCTTCCTGCTCACGCTCAAGCCGGACCTGTTCGGTCCGAGCAAGGTGAGTGCCGCCTACAACGGCGCCATCGCTTTGATTCTCTTTCTCACGGTGCTCTTTGCGAACTTCGCAGAGGCGGTGGCCGAGGGTCGGGGCAAGGCCCAGGCCGATAGCCTCAAGAAGACCAAGGGCGACACCGTCGCCCACCGCCGCCAGCCCGACGGCAGCTACCAAGACGTCAGCTCCACCCAGCTCAAGAAGGGCGACGTGGTCCGGGTCGAGCGCGGTGAGATGATGCCCGGCGACGGCGAGGTCATCGAGGGGGTCGCCACCGTCGATGAATCGGCCATCACCGGCGAGTCGGCCCCCGTGCTCAAGGAGCCCGGCACCGACATCGCAAGCTCGGTCATCGGCGGCACCAAGGTCGTCTCGGACTGGCTCGTGATTCGCATCTCGGCGGACCCCGGCGAGAGCTTCCTCGACAAGATGATCGCCCTGGTCGAAGGGGCCGCCCGCCAGAAGACCCCCAACGAGATCGCCCTCACGGTGCTGCTCGCGGTCCTCACCCTCATCTTCTTGATGGTCACCGTCACCCTCGCCCCCTTCGGCCTCTACTCCAAGAGCCCGGTGGACGTGGCGACCCTGATCGCTCTCTTGGTCTGCCTCATTCCGACCACCATCGGCGGCCTGCTCTCGGCCATCGGCATCGCCGGCATGGACCGGGTGGCCCAGTTCAACGTGATCGCCATGTCGGGCAAGGCCGTCGAGGCAGCGGGCGACATCGACACCCTCATCCTCGACAAGACCGGCACCATCACCTACGGCAACCGAATGGCGGCCGAGTTCCTGCCGGTGGGGAACCGCCCCCTCGAAGACCTGGCCGAGGCGGCCATGGCGAGCTCGTGGCTCGATACGACCCCCGAGGGCCGCTCGATCGTAGCCCTTGCGGTACGGCTCGGCGTCAAGGAGCGTCCCGAGTGGGATCAGGGCGAGGGGCTCGATTTCTCGGCCGAGACCCGTATGAGCGGCATCGACCTGCCGGGATTATCCATTCGCAAAGGCGCAACCGATGCTATCAAGCGCTACGTAGCCGAGCGCGACGGCAAGGCGCCGGCCGAGCTCGACCTCGCGGTCCGTAAGGTCGCCGAACTCGGCGGCACGCCGCTTTCGGTCGTCGTGGGCCACGAGGTCTACGGGGTGGTCTACCTCAAGGACACCATCAAGCCGGGCATGCGAGAGCGCTTCGATCGGATGCGCCAGATGGGGATCAAGACCATCATGTGCACCGGCGACAACCCCGTCACCGCACGCGTCATCGCCCGGGAGGCGGGCGTGGACGACTTCCTCGCCGAGGCCAAGCCAGAGGATAAGATCCGGCTCATCCGCGACGAGCAGCGCAAGGGCAAGCTGGTCGCCATGACGGGGGATGGGACCAACGACGCACCGGCGCTCGCCCAGGCCGACGTGGGCCTCGCCATGAACTCGGGGACCCCTGCTGCCAAGGAGGCCGCCAACATGGTGGACCTGGACTCGGACCCTACCAAGCTGATCGACGTGGTGGCCATCGGCAAGCAACTGCTCATCACCCGCGGTGCCCTCACCACCTTCTCGATCGCAAACGACGTGGCCAAGTACTTCGCCATCATCCCGGCGATCTTCGTGCTGGGGGTCCCCGAGCTCATGGCCCTCAACGTCATGCGGCTGCACAGCCCCCAGAGCGCGGTGCTCTCGGCCCTCATCTTCAACGCCCTCATCATCCCGGCGCTGATCCCGCTGGCGCTCAAAGGCGTGAAATTTCGCGCGCTCACCGCCGACCAGATGCTCTTTCGCAACGTGATGATCTACGGGCTCGGCGGGCTCGTGGTCCCCTTCATCGCCATCAAGCTCATCGACCTCGCGGTCGCGCTCTTTGTCTAGGAGGCCTCCATGGTGTCCCGGCAATTCGCTCCTGCCCTCAGGCTGACGCTCGTCACCTTCGTGCTTTGCGGCATCCTTTACCCCCTCATCACGACAGGCCTTGCTCAGTTGCTCTTCCCTCGGCAGGCCAACGGCAGCCTCATCACGGTTGACGGCGCGGTTGCCGGCTCGGAACTCATCGGCCAGCGCTTCGAGGGGCCTCAGTGGTTCAAGGGCCGCGTGTCGAGCATCGGCTACAAGGCCGAGGCCTCGGGCGCAAGCAACCTCGGCCCCACCAGCAAGACCCTCTACGAGCGCCTTAAGGCCGACATCTCAAGCGTCAGGCGCGAGAACCCGGACGTCGCAGCGCTGCCGGTACCGGTGGATCTTCTGACCCAGTCCGGGTCGGGGCTGGATCCGCACATCACACCGGCTGCTGCGCGCTTCCAGGCCCCTCGGGTTGCTGCCGCGCGGCAGTTGTCCCTTTCCGAAGTGGAGGCGCTGATCGTAAAATCGACCGAAAATCGCGCCCTCGGCCTGTTCGGTGAGCCTCGGGTGAACGTCCTGATGCTCAACCTGGCCCTCGCTGGAAAGGGATAGATGAAATCCTTCAAGGAACCCCGCGCGGTCCTTGCCATGTCCGAGGGGCCCGACGCGGAGGCCATGACCACAGCCCTCTCGAACCTCGGCATCGAGGCGTACCGGCCCGCCCAGCTCTCTTGGGCGGCGTCCATGGCCGCGCGGGCTGATACCTTGCTGACGGTCTACGATGCGACCCTGCTTGCGCGCGAGCAGCTCTTGGCGGACCTGCGCGCGATCCGCGAGCACCCGGAGTCCCGTGAGGTCCTCTTGGTGGTCTTGCTGCCGCCGGGCAATGGGAACGATCCGGCGGCCTTCATCAGCGCCGGCGCCGATCTAACCGAGCAGTCGCCATTGACCCTCGCGAAGGCCACGCGCGTGCTTCGGCGCTTGATCCGCAAAGGGAACGCTGCGGACGAGGAGGCGGCGAAAGAGGCGCAGGTCTCGACTGTGCCACGGGTGGCGCTCATGCAGCGTGCAGCCAAGCGCAGAGGCCATCTCAAGCTCTACGTCGGAGCGGCCCCTGGCGTGGGCAAGACCTATGCCATGCTTCGCGAGGCCCACGAACGCGCGGCGCGGGGCGAGGACGTGGTGGTGGGCTACGTCGAGACCCACGGCCGTCACGAAACCGCCGTGCTCCTCGAAGGCCTGGAGCTGGTGCCGCGCCTCCACCTCACCTACAAAGGCGCGACCTTGACCGAGATGGACCTGGACGGGGTCCTCGCGCGGCGGCCCGGGCTGGTGCTGGTGGACGAGCTCGCGCACACCAACGCGCCGGGCTCGCTGAACGCCAAGCGCTACGAGGACGTGCAGCTCATCCGGCTGGCGGGGATCCCCGTCATTTCGACCCTCAACATCCAGCACATCGAGAGCCTCAACGACATCATCGAGCGGATCACGGGCATCAAGGTCCACGAGACGGTCCCCGACTCGGTGCTCGAGGATGCGGACGAGCTTGTGCTGGTGGACATCTCGCCCGAGGCACTGCAAGAGCGCTTGCGCGCCGGCAAGATCTATGCCGAGGACAAGGTGGCGCAGTCGCTCGGTAATTTCTTCACCACGCACAACCTGACGGCCCTGCGCGAGATGGTGCTGCGCGAGGTGGCCGACAAGGTGGACGAGCGTTTGGAGGCGGTTCGCGCCGACATCGGCAAGGCTAAGGAGGTCGCGGGCATCCAAGAGCGGGTCTTGCTGTGCCTGACGCCGACCGTGCAGGCACAGCGTCTCATCCGGCGCGGGGCGCGCCTTGCGGACCGCCTCAACGCGGAGCTGAGCGTGCTCTTCGTGGAGGACCGCAAACCGACCGAGGACGAAGAACGGATCCTGGCGCAGAACTTCAGCTTGGCCGAGACCTTGGAGGCCGAGTCGGCCCGTATCCAAGCGCCGGATGTGGGGGAAGCGATCGCGCGCTTTGCCACCGAGCACCAGATCACCCTCATTCTGCTCGGCGAGTCGCGGCGATCGCGTTTCGGGGCGCTCTTCAAGCCGCCGATCCTCGACACTATCCTGCATGCGACCCATGACATCGACGTGGTCATCGTCGCCAGTCAGGAGCAGTAGATCCTCACGATGTCTTCGGTTAGGACTTTCGGCGTTAGGGCTATAGTGGAACGGTATCGCTTGCAATGAGGCAGGGCATGAGTTCCGTTTCCTCTCTGGATTACGTCCGCGCGTTCAGCCAAGCGGCTGAGATGGTCCTCGAGCAGCTGCTCGGGGAGAAGCCCGTGCGTGGTACACCGACTTTCCAGCTCGGCGCCACCCTCCAGTTGCAGCAGGTGAACGCGATCATCGGCCTGACCGGCGGCGTCACGGGCCAGATCGCCTACGGGATGGACAAGGCGAGCGCCCATGCCATCGCCGGGGCCATGATGATGGAAGAGGTCAAGTACCTGGACGAGATGGCCATCTCGGCGCTCAGCGAGCTCGCCAACATGATCTCTGGGAACGCGACCGTGCTCCTAAGCCAGTCGGGCGCGGTCTCGGACATCACGCCTCCCTCGGTCGTTATGGGCGGGTCGGTGATGGCCGCCTGGTACGGCATCCGCGCCATGGTCATGCCGCTCAAGCTGAGCCTGGGAACCCTGTACGTGACGGTCGGTCTGAGGCCCAAACGCTCCATGATCTAGACGCCGGCTTGCAAGTCTCTGCAAGCCGCCCTTCGCAAGTCCCACGCCCGTCGGGGGTATAACTCCCATGGCCTAACCTTGCGAGGGATTCCATGAAAGTCAATCACGCCAGCCGATCCATCGCTACGCCGCAGCCTTCGCGTCCCGAGGCGCAGGTGAGCACCCCGCCGTCTCCCAAGCCTCAGCCGATGCCTGCGAGTACGGGCGATCGCTTCGAGGGGAGCGCACGGCCTACTTCCGATCGCGCTCTGCGCGAGGCCCGCAGCGTCTGGGTGAGCGAGAAGGGCGAGGACAAGGGCTTTCGCCGCATCCATCAGGATCCCTACGACGTCAACGGCACGCAGGCGAGCGCGGCCAAGGCCAACAAGCTCCTCGCGGCCAACGCCCCCGAGGAGAAGGCGGCCCTCGCCGCGCTGGACGACACTCGTCGGCAGCAGTACGACCGCCTCAAGTCCCTGACCGCTCAGGACCCGCAGGGGCGCCTCGCGCTTCAGGCCCTGCTCGTGGACGGCAAGCTTACCAGCAGCCGCAAGAACCATGCGGGTGATGACCTGCTCGGCGCTCTGGACCGCCTCGCGCAGCAGCCGCTCGCGAGTGGTCTCAAGCGCACCGAGCTGATCAGCGATCTGGTGCAGGAGCTTGCGATCCCCTCGGCCATCAACCAGAAGAACAAGAACACCTGCGCGCCGGCCACCATGCAGATCCTCTGGGCCACCAAGGAGCCTGCGGAGCTCGTGCGCGTGGTCTCGGGCCTCGCCAGCCCCGAGGGGCGGGTGCGCCTCGCAGGCGGCACCGAGATCGGCCGGGTGCCGGGTACCGAGCGCCCCGACGGCAGCAGCCGCAGCGCATCGAGCCGCCTCTGGCAGGCAGCCTTGATCGAGCTTGGGAACGGTCCGAATGCGACCTACGACAACGCCAAGGACCAGAACTCTCGGGGCTTCGACGGACTCGACCCCATCCAGATCGGCGAGGTCCTGAATGCTCTGACCGGCCGCAAGGTCGAGAAGCTCACTATCTACACCCACAAGCTCGACGACATCATTTCGCGGATCGACGCCCAGACGAAGGCGGGCAGCCCCGTGCCCATCGGCCTCAAGTGGGGCGAGCGCGACGCCGACGGCGAGATCCACGGCGGGCACATGGTGCTTGCGACCGGCATTCAAGGGGGCCGTCTCTACTTCAACAACCCCTGGGGCATCGAGGAGAGCCTGCCCTTGAGCGAGATCAAGGCCCGCCTCACGAACGCTCATCCCTACGAGCCCTTGCCCGCGAAGCGCTGAGCCCCTTACGACACATCCCCCTTCCAGAGATGGAAGGGGGATGTCGCTTGTTGGTGTGTTTTCGTCCCTACACCCGGGTGGGGAACTGGTCCCGGGCGTGGATGCCCATCGCCGCGCCGACCTGTTCGAGGCGGGCTGCGAGGCCCCAGGGGTTCACGGGCTTGGCGATCTCGATCTTGACCTCGGCCTCCAGGTAGACCGAGAGCGCCGCGGCGATCGCCGCCATCTGCTGCTCCGTCGCCATGGCTACAGGGGGATGTTGCCGTGCTTGCGGCGCGGGCGCTCGACGCGCTTGTTGCGCAGCATCTGCAGGGCGTCGATGAGGCGGGGACGGGTCTCGGCGGGGTCGATGACGTCGTCGAGGAAGCCGCGCTCGGCCGCCACGTAGGGGTTGGCGAAGCGATCGCGGTACTCGGCGATCAGCTCGTCGCGCTGGCTGGGGTCCGCCGCGAGCTCGCGCCGGTACAGGAGGTTGACCGCGCCCTCCGCGCCCATGACCGCGATCTCGGCCGAGGGCCAGGCGAGGTTCACGTCGGTGCGGATGTGCTTGGAGCCGAGCACGTCGTAGGCGCCGCCGTAGGCCTTGCGGGTGATGACGGTGATCATGGGGACCGTCGCCTCGCAGTAGGCGTAGAGCAGCTTCGCGCCGTGGCGGATGATGCCGCCGTACTCCTGGGTCTTGCCGGGGAAGTAGCCGGGCACGTCCTCGAAGGTGATGATGGGGATGTTGAACGAGTCGCAGAACCGCACGAAGCGCGCGCCCTTGACCGAGGCGTTGATGTCCAGGGTGCCGGCCATGTGGCTCGGCTGGTTGGCGACGATGCCCACCGTCTGACCGCCGAGGCGGGCGAAGGTGGTGATGATGTTCGGCGCGAAGTGGGGCTGGAGCTCGAAGAGCTCGCCGTCGTCCACCACCAGGCCCAGGAGCTCCTTCATGTCGTAGGGCTTGCTGGGCTGGTCGGGGATGATGTTGCGAAGGGCCTGCTCGGTGCGGTTGGCCGGGTCGGCGGTGGGGACCACCGGGGGCTCTTCGAGGTTGTTGGAGGGCAGGAACGAGAGCAGGTAGCGCAGATTCTGGATGCACTCCTCTTCCGAGGGGTACATCAGGTGCGCCACGCCGCTGGTGCGGTTGTGGACGCCGGCGCCGCCCAATTCTTCCTGGGTCACCTCTTCGCCGGTCACCGTCTTCACGATGTCCGGACCGGTGATGAACATGTAGCTCGTGTCCTGGACCATGGCAATGATGTCGGTCATGGCCGGCGAGTACACGGCACCCCCCGCGCAGGGGCCCATGATGGCCGAGATCTGGGGAACCACGCCCGAGGCCTGCACGTTGCGCCAGAAGATCTCGGCGTAGCCGGCGAGGCTCTCGACGCCCTCCTGGATGCGGGCGCCGCCCGAGTCGTTGAGGCCGATGACCGGCGCGCCGGTCTTGACCGCGAGGTCCATGATCTTGCAGATCTTCTCGGCGAAGACCTCGCCGAGGCTGCCGCCCCAGACCGTGAAGTCCTGGCTGAAGACGTAGACCAAACGGCCGTCGATCTTGCCGTAGCCGGTGACGACGCCGTCGCCGGGGACCTTCTTCTGGTCCATGCCGAAGTTGTTGCAGCGGTGGGTGCGGAAGCGATCCGTCTCGACGAAGGTGCCCGGGTCGAGCAACAGCTCGAGCCGCTCGCGCGCGGTCAGCTTGCCGCGCTCGTGCTGCTTGGCGATCGCCGCCGCTCCGCCGCCCTGCTGCGTCGCCTCCTGGCGGCGCTTGAGGTCGGCCAGCTTGTCGGCCATCGTGGTTTCCTTCGGCTTGGTCATTTCCTTCACGGTTCGCCTCGTTCTACTTGTTTTCCCTGCCCCCCGGTGGGGCGGGGCTAGGGGTGGGGGGCTCAAAACGCTCCGAGTCCCCCAGTAACCTTATCCCTTGGAAACTTCCTCGATCATCGCCCGCAGCTCGGGGTTCTTCCGCACCAGGTCGATGGCGTAGTCCGCGTGGCCCTCGGCGTAGCCGTTGCCGATGAGCAGCTCCACGTCCTGACCGACGCTCTCGGCGCCCAGAGCAGCACCCTGGAACGAGGTCGCCATGCTGAAGAAGTACACCTTGCCGTGGTTGCGGCAGGCGAGGATGCTCGCCATCTCGGTGTTCGCGATGTTGACGCAGTTGATCACGAGATCCGCGTAGGCGCCGTTCGTGAGCGCACCCACCTGCTCGTAGGTCCCCACCGGGTCGAGCGCGTTGCCCTCGACCACCTCGATGGCCTTGGGCATCTTCTTGAGGAAGTCGGCCTGGGCCTTGGTCGGCACGATGCCGATGACCTGGCCCTCGGGACCCGCGAGGTCCGCGGCCACCCACGAGCAGAGCATGCCGCTCTTGCCCGCAGCACCCAGGATCACGACCTTCATGCCGGGCTTGACCAGGCGCGCGGTCTGCGCGGGCGCGCCGCACACGTCGAGCACCGACATGGCGAGCTTCTCGGGCAGGTCGGTCGGGATCTTGGCGAAGAGGCTCTTCTCGAAGAGGAAGGCGCGGCCCACGACCTTGACCTGGTGCGCGTTCCAGTCGATGTCGCCGATCGACTCGAGGAAGAGCGGGGTGGTGGTCAAGGAGACGAGGGTGACGATGCGATCGCCGACCGCAAGATCCGTGCGCGAACTACCCACCTCGGCCACACGGCCGATGAGGACGCCGCCCGAGCCGGTGACCGGGTTGTGCATCTTGCCGCGCTCGGAGATGATCTCCATCAGGCGCGCGCGCATCTTGGCGTCGTCGCGGCCGGTCTCCTCGGCGAGCTGGGTGAAGGACGCCGAGTCCACGTTCAGGGCCTCGACCTCGATGCGAATCTCGGTCTCGCGGGTGGGCCCGTTCACGTCCAGCTTCTGGGCCGAGTAGGGCAGGGCGCTGGCGGGCGCGAGAACGCGGTGGGTGCCGAAGGGGTTGGTCTTCACGACGGTCGTCATTTACGCATGGCTCCTGATGGGCATCTTGAGGATTTCACGGGCCTGGTCGGGGGTCGCCACCGGGCGGTTGGCTTCGGCCGCAAGGCGCGCCATGCGCGCCACGAGCTGGGCGTTGGACTCGGCGAGCTCGCCCTTGCGGTAGTAGAGGTTGTCCTCGAAGCCGGCGCGCACGTGGCCGCCCATGGCGATCGCGATCATGCCGAGGGTGAGCTGGGCGGCGCCGACGCCGGCCACCGTCCAGGTCGCATCCGCGGGGATCGACTCGATCATGTGCATGAGGGCCTTGGGGGTACCGGGCGAAGCGCCGGGCACGCCGAGCACGAAATCGAAATGGAGGGGGCCCTGGAGGATCCCCTTCTTGAGCAGCTTCATGGCGCTGTGGATCATCCCCGGCTCGAAGATCTCGAGCTCCGGCTTGATGCCGCGCTTGGTGAACTCGCCGGCGAAGGTCTCGATCAGGCTGGGCGGGTTCCAGAACACCTCGTCGCCGAAGTTGACCGTGCCCATGGTGAGCGAGGCCATCTCGGGGGTCGGGTTCAGCTCGCGCACCGGCTGGAGGCGCTCGTCCACGGTCGCGGTGACGGCCCCTCCGGTCGAGATCTGGATGATGCAGTCCACTTCGGCCTTGATGAGGCGGATCGTCTCGGCGAAGCGCGCAGGGTCCTGGCTCGGGGTGCCGTCGTCGTCACGCACGTGCAGGTGAACGATCGAGGCGCCCGCCTTCACCGCACCGATCGCTTCGCGCGCGATCTCATGAGGGGTGTAGGGGAAGCCAGGGTGCTGGGCGCGGGTGATCTCGGCGCCGACCGGGCAGCAAGTGATGATGAGAGGATTTGCCATGCGATGCTCCTTCTATCCTTTCATTCTGCCCGATCCGGCCAGGCGCGGCAAGGGAACGCACGTCTTTCGAAATTTCTAAGCAAGGTTTAAGGGGAGATTTGCTATAATTAAAAAATAGATTTCGTTTCTTTAAATGTTAATTAAATACAGGAGGCCGATCCCCGATGAAAGCCCTTCGCATCCTTCCCCTCGTGACCATGACCGCTCTGTTCGCCGTGGCCGGCTGCGGCCTCAACCCCTCGCTGCTCGCGAACAGCCAGCAGGATGCGGTGATCTCGCCCGTCGCGCTGACCGGCGACATCGTCTTCAACCTCTCCGAGAACGGCTACAGCACCCAGGCGACGGCCGCCGACGTGGCGACCTACGAGTTCGAGATCTCGAGCGGCGTCCTCTCGGCGCCCCGTAGCCAGGTCTTCACCAAGACGAGCCTGCCGACCGACAAGCGCGTGAGCTTCAAGGAGCTTGCTCCTGGCGCCTACACCGTCAAGACGACGGCCAAGGATGCGGCCGGCAAGGTCATCGGCTCGATCACCGGCAACACCACCGTCATCGCGGGCAAGTCCAGCGTCCTCAAGCTCAGCCTCAAGCTCGCGGACACCGAGATCGACAACCCCAACGGCAACCTCTACTTCGACCTCGAAGTCGTCGACGGCGACCTCAAGGTGAAGCCCATCGAGGAGCCTGCCACCCCCTCGGCCACCCCGAGCCCCTCGCCCAGCGCGACCCCCACTCCGGCTCCTTCGGTGAACTCCATCGCCATGTACAACCTCGCCACCCGCGTCACCGGCTCGGGCGCCTTCGAGGTCAAGGGCAGCCTCTACAACGTGGACACCGTGGTGCGCGTCGCCGAGGTCAAGGTCGAGTTCAAGAAGAAGAAGTTCCTGAGCAGCGAGTACAAGGTCACCGAGACCAAGGTCGTCCCCGTGGTCGTCAACGCCAAGACCCTCCAGGACTTCACCATCGTCTCGGACAACGATGCCGCCTCGGCGTCGGTGACCTTCACCGCCAAGTAGACCCAATACGAGCGGGCCGGGGAATTCCCCGGCCCGCTTTTCGTTGCGGGTTGGCCGTGCGTTTCATGCCGGCCCGCAGCCCCTCGGGCTTTGCGCGAGGACTTGGCTTGCTCGGGTGTGGCGCGCTAGACTATCCGATATGGAACCGTCGTCTCCCATTCGCATCGTCATCGTCGAGGATGAAGGCTTTCTGCGCGACTTGATCCGCGGGGCCCTGACCGGTATTGAGGGGCTCGAGGTCATCGCGACCTACGGCGATGCGGCGACCGCCGCCGCCAAGATTCCGGCGCTCGCGCCGGACGTGGCCCTTCTCGACATCGACCTCGGGCAAGGAGGGAACGGGGTGCAACTCGGCCTTGCCATGCGGCGGAAACTCCCGCATCTGGGCATCGTCTTGCTCTCCAACCATCGGGATCCCAGCTACCTGATGGCGGTCCCGCCGAACGAGGTGGTGGGCTGGTCGTACCTTCACAAGAAATCCATGAGCGACACCACAACGCTCTTGCGGGCGATCAGAGGATCGGCGGCCGGTTACGTCATGCTCGACCCCGTGATCGCAGCCGGCCTCAAAGGATCGAAGGGCGGCCTCAACCAGCTGAGCGAGCGCTCGCTCGCCCTTCTCAAGCTCCTCGCCCAGGGCTACAGCAACGCCGCGATCGCCTCCCAGCTCAGCCTGGCCGAAAAGACCGTGGAGAACCAGCTCAACGCCCTCTACAAGCAGCTGGACATCGACACCTCGGACAGCAACAGCCATTCTCGGGTCCAGGCGACGCTCACCTACCTGCGCGCGCTCTCGGTCTGAGGGACGGGCAGCGCGATCGCCACGCGAGTCCCTGCCCCCGGCGCCGTCTCCAGGGTCCAGGTGCCCCCCGCGAGGATCACCCGGCTCTCGATCGCCGCGAGCCCCACGCCCTCCTGGTGCGATCGCACGAAGCCCACGCCGTCGTCCTGGATCGAAAGCCCCAGGTACCCCGCTTCGTACTGCAAGCCGATGCGGACCTCGCGGGCGCCGGCGTGGCGGGCCGCGTTGTCGAGCGCCCCTTCCAGGATCCGATAGGCCGTCAAGCGTAGCGACGGGGGAAAGGCGTTGTGGACCGGGTCATCCGCCGCCGTCATCGCCTCGCTCACGTCCAGCCTCACCGCGAAACCGCCCTCGTACCGCTGGGCCAGCGACCGAATCGCCGGGACCAGGCCGATGTCGACGATCGACGGATGCAGGTGGTGACTCAGCTTGCGGATGCCGTCCTCGTTGAGCGCATCGAGCGCGTCCTGCGCCGCCTGCACCTCGTCGCGGGTGAGCGCCTTCCCGGCGCTCAGGGATGCGAGCAGGCGCTCGATTTCCCTCTGACTTGCGTCGAGGCGTGGCTCGACCCGCTCTTCGAGCAGGGAGAGCACTTCATACGTTCGGCGCGTCCGCGCCTTGATCAGCGCCGCCCGTGAGAGGAAGAGGCGATCCACCTCCGCCTGGAGCATCGCCTCCTGGCGCCTCGCCTCCTGTCGGAAGGCCGTTTCCTGCTCCAAGATCGCCGCGAGGAGCCCCAGGCCGAGGACCGGTCCCACCAGGACCGTGAGTTCGTGCGGCATGATCGCGCGCAGGTCGAAGAGCCGCAACATGATGCCCCAGCGGAGGGATGACGCGGCGCTCGCAAAAGCGGCGATCGCCCCGAAGTACACCGCCCAGTTGAGGAAGCTCGGTCGCTCGAAATCCCAGCCGGCCCGCTTCAGTCCGTGGAGAAAGACCACGCTGGTGGCACTCAGGAGATACGTCAGGGCCGTCAGCAGGATCCAGAGGGGGTGCTTCCAGCCCTGCCACGTGACCCCCAGGCCGATGCCCATCGCCGTTCCCAGGCTCACGCCCGCCAGGGTGTTCACCGTGAGGAACATGCGAGGCGAAGGGAGCACGGGGCCTCTGCGGAGGATCATGACGCCGCCGCCTTCGCCTGACGCGACACCCTGAGGACGACGCTCGTTCCGCGGCCTTGCCGGGTTTGCACGTCGCAGGTGCCGCCGAGGCGCTCGAAGCCGCGCCGCAAACCCGCCAAGCCAAGTCCCGAGGTGCTCGCTGCCCCCTCGAAGCCGACGCCATCATCCTCGACCCGCAGCACGAAGTCTCCGTCTCCCTCGGCGCCGACCCACACGCGGATCCGGGCGGCCCGGGCGTGGCGAAACGCGTTGAGCAGCGCCTCGTCGAGCATGCGCAGGGTCATCAGGACGAGCGGTTGCGAGGTGGGAGCCAGCGCGAGCGCGCCGGGCTCCACGATGAGCTCCACCGCCCTCAAATCCTGGAAGCGGGAGATGAGGTCCTGAAGCTCGTCGCGAAAGGAAAGGCGCGGCGGGGAGAGCAGGTCATGGACCCGGACCATGCCCTCTTGCTGGATCGCCCTCAGATGCTCGATGGCCTCCTGGAGCGAGCGGGTGGCCGCCTCCCTGTCCGTGTCGAGGACGCTCTTGACGTGGCCCAGTCGCGTCCAGGCCCCCATCAGATGGGACTGGATCTTGCCGTGCAGGATCTCGGCCAGCTCCTTGCGCACCTGATCCTCGGCGAAGACGACCTGGGCCCTGGCGGCCGAAAGAGAGGCGGCCAACTGGCGGCGGGCCTCATGGCGCTCGAACGAGCGCTGACGATAGGCCCCGAGCGATTCGAGGATTCCGGCGTAAAAGACGTTCACCGCGGCGATGTTGAGCGCGAACTTGAGGGGGGTGCCCGGCGTCAGCACGCTCGGCACGAGGTGCCATGCCGCCAGCGATCGCACCGCGCCGCCCGCGAGCCCCGTGGCGAAGAAGACGCCGTAGTAGAGCAGCCAGCTCCAAAGGCTGCTTCGCGCTGCCTCGCTGCGTTGCTTCTGCCGGACCAGAAGGGGATATCCCGTGAAGCCGATGGCGAATCCAAGCGCCGTCAAGAGCGTCCAGGTCAGGAGGATGCCCAGGCGGCCGGATTGCCCCGAGAGGCCTACCGCCGCGGTCCGGACGGCGATCAGCGTCGCGATGACCTGGAGGCAGACGAAGATCCTGGGCGGCGGCAGGGAAGGCGTCCGGATGGCCGTCCACGAGCGCATGCGAGGCATTGGGCTCCCATCGGGTCGAGCTGGGGGGCGCTTGATAGTAGCACGCGGACCCTCGCTCCCGCATTAGGGTACTAGCACCCCGCACATCCTGGGGGGAGTACCCTTGTTTGGCCGAATCTCGCAATGCTAGCGTGGAATCACGTCATTCTCTGTCCTCGCCCGTGATGGCGCGAGAGAGCTTCAAAAGGAGACAGCCTTGAAGTTGCAGCACCTCACCCTGCTGGCCGCCCTCTCGGGTGTCGTGATGATCGGTTGCGCGGCTCCCTCCGCCTTCTACCGGACCCAGTTCATCTCCGGGGGTGAGCCCTCGGTCAAGGGGATCGCGGCCGATCAAGCCCGCCTGCTCGTGACCGTGAACCGGGACCTGCGCGCCGCGCGAGGCGTGCAGAACGTGGGCGGGCTCACCTACGACGGGGCCGACCTCACGCTTCAAAACGCGAGCCTGCTGGCGGGCGACGTCACCAAGACCATCGCCGTCTCGGGTCATACCGCCAACACGGTCTTCACGGCCCTGCGCCCCGGGGCCGGCTACGCCTTGACGGTCAAGCTCAAGAACGGCGGCTCGGTGGTCGGCAACGGCCACGTCTCGACCTTCGCGCTCACGGCGGGGATCACCAACAGCGTCAACATCATCATCGGGCAGGACGGCCAGCTCACGGTCTCGACTTCGACGGCGGGCAACGCGCTCGGCTCGGCTTCGGCCTGGACCATCGCCAAGGGCGATACGATCAACCTCAACACGGGCTTCGCCGCAAACGAGCCCTCGGCCGATTACATGCGGGTCATGCTGGATGCGAGCCTCTACGGCGCCCCTGCCGTCATCGCGGAGGTCGCAAGCGGCTCCTTCGACACCTTCTCCTGGAACACCGGCGTGGATGCGACCGTCGGCGGATTCGCCTACACGGCGAGCAACCTGACCACCACCGGTACCCAGGACGGGAACATCACCTTCCAGCTGCTCAACGCGAGCAAGACGACGGTCCTCGGCCAGACGCAGCTCAAGCACGTCAACGTGGTGAACGGCGCCTCCTTCGGCCTGACCCTGCAGTAAGGAGGAGCCATGAAGCACCTGCTCAGGTTGGGAGGCGTTATCGCGCTGCTCGCGGGCTGTGCCTTGCTGCCGAGCGCCCCCACCCCTATCGGGCGCCTTTCGCTCATCGAGCAAGAGGTCGAAAGGGCCCCAGGCCAATCGGCCGCCCTCGTCGTGAAGGCCCTGCGCTACCAGACGCAGGCCGTTCCCGGAAGCTGGACCAGCGCCGACCTCACCCTGAGCAACGCGAGCCTCATGGCCTCGAGCCAATCCATGACGATTCCCCAGGCGGGCGGCAGCGGCATCGCGAGCAGCTTCACCCGTCTGCGACCGGGCAGTGGCTACGCATTGGACGTGAGCCTCAAGGATGGCGCGTCGGTGGTTGCCACCGGCTCAGCGAGCGGCATCACGCTCGCCGCCGGGACCAACTCGGTGACCGTGTCGATGAGCCTCACCAGCTCGAAGCCTACCTTCGGCATCATCACGACCTTCGCGGGCACCGGGACCACCAACTGGAACGGCGATGGGCTTCTGGCCACTGCGACCAATTTTTGGACGGGGGACAGCACCTTTAACTTCGGGGCGCTGGCCCACGACGCCTCGGGCAACCTCTACGTCACCGATACCCGGAATCATCGCATCCGCAAGATCGACGCGACCACCCTGACCGTCAGCACGATCGCCGGCACGGGGACCATTGGCAACGCGGCGGAAGACGTCTTGGCGACAGCTGCCACCCTGAACTATCCCACGGGTCTCCTCATTGCGGGCAATTCCCTCTACTTCTCGGACTCCTATAACCATGCGATCAAGCGGATCGATCTGACTACCAACCGCCTGAAGACCTATGCGGGGACACCAGGGACTTCCGGCTTCTCGGGTGATGGCGGCCCTGCCACCAGCGCCAAGATGAGTTTTCCTGGGTGCCTTGCGCGTGATGCATCAGGCAGCCTCTATTTCATCGACGGGGCCAACAAGAGAATCCGGAAGGTCGACGCTACCACCGGCGACATCACGACCATCGCGGGCAACGGAGTAGCGATCAGCGCCTCGAACGGTTCGATTGCCAGTAGCAGCTCAGTCAGCGTCGTGTACAGCACCAGGACGACCTCCGGGATCGTGGTGAATGCAGCGGGCGACGTCATCTTTGCGGAGACTCCCTCGAACAAGGTGCGCAAGATTGACCATGCGACCGGGCGGCTCTCGACGGTGGCCGGGAATGGCAGCGCCGGAACATCGGGCGGCGATGGGGGACCCGCCACCAGCGCCGGGGTGTACAACCCGCTGGGGCTCTTGCTCGACGAGTACGAGAACCTCTACATTTCGTCCTATGGATCGCACACGATCCGGGTCGTGGATAGGGATGGGATCATCTCGGCCGTGGCCGGTACCGCGGGCAGAGCGAAGTTCGGCGGGGACGGCGCTGCCGCCACCCTCGCCTTTCTGAACAATCCCGCCAGCATGACGTTCGACCCGCTCGGAAACCTCCTCGTGCTCGACGGCATGAACTACCGTATCCGCAAGGTGGCACGCCAATGAGGCCCTTCCCTGCCTTCGCGCTCCTCTCGCTGCTTGTCGCGGCCTGCCAGAGCGCGCCCGTGCAGCGCGAGATCACGGCCGTGCGCGTGGCCAAGGTCATCGCCCAGAACGGCACGAGCAAGGTCTTCGGCACCCTCGCCATGCCGGCTGCCCTCCAGCCCCCCGGAGCCTACCGGATCGGAAACGTCGACGCCGACTTCTTCCGGATCGGCCAGGCCCACGGGGTGAGCTACCGCATCGCCGACACGGCGGCGGCCCCGGTCGGCCGCGCCCGCCTCAGGGTGGTGGATGCCGACGGCAATCCGATCCCGAACGTGCCTGCGATCGACTCGGACGCGCACGGCGTCTTCAGCATCCCGGCGGTGCCGACGGGCGTCTCCATGCTCATCACGAGCCAGTTCGTCGTGAATGGCGAGACCTTCACCCTCAAGAAGTACCTTCGCCCCTCGGAGGCCTTGACCTGCGCCCAGGTGGACGAGGCGAGCACGCTCGTCGTCGAGAAGATCGTGGGCGCAAACCCCCTGGCCAAGGAGGACCCCGGCCTCGAGGGGGCCGATCTGTTCAACCTGGTGGATGTGCCCAAGCTCGAAGCGATGGAGAAGGCGGTGCGCGAGACGCTCAAGAGCCCGAACGCGCCGGCGCCCGCCGTCTTGAAGGAGGCGCTGAAGCGGGGAAAGGGGGGAGAGGTCCTCGATGCCCTACTCACCGGTAAGCCGACCCTCGTGGACACCTTCGAGCAGATCTATCAGCGTCCGGATGCCTCCCTGGGACTTGGGATCCAGGCGGTGGGGCGCAACTCGGCGGGAATTCCCGGCCAGGACGGGGCCATCGTCTTCGGGGTGATCAAGCTGAACGTTCCTGAGCCCCCGGCCGATGCGCGCGAGATCCAGTACTACCTCAACGGCGACAAGGTCGTGGCCTCCCAGCCGCGGGACACGCTGGAGCTCGACACCTGGCATCACCCGGACGGCCCCTACACTCTCTCGACGGTGGCCTTGCTCGCGGACGGCAAGAGGCAGGTCCTGAGCAAGACCTACATGCAGATCCGCAACACCGTGACCATGCACTGCAACCTCTAGGAACTTGACATGCATCGCTTCGCCATCCCCCTGGCTGCCTGTTGCGCGCTTGGAGCCGATCCGACGGCCCAAGCCGCGGAATCCCCCCACGTGGGCCGTCCGCAGTACGATGCCGTTCAGCGGACGCTGACCCTCACCGGTACGGGCGATCGGCCCCAAGTCCGCATGATCCGTGAACCCGGCCAGATCCTGTACCTGGAGCTGGTGGGGGCGCGCTACGGCGCGCGAACCTGGTCCATCAACCCGAACGACGGCCTCGTCCGGCGCATCCTCGTCGCGCAGAACCGGCCAGGCGTCGTGCGGATCGCCCTGCGCGGCGTCGAGGAGCTGCGCCTGGCTCGGGCCTTCAGCCCTCACGGCTCGGGTTGGCAGCTGAAGCTCGACATCGCCCCTCAGAAGCCGCCGCTGGCCCCGCCACCCGCCCGGAAACCCGAGCAAGCGATCGCGCCGGAACATCGTCGCCGTGAGGACGAGCCCGCGCTCATCGGGTCGTTCCGCTTCGACGGCCGGACCGGCGAGATTCGCCTTCCCCTCTACCGCCGCCCGGTGTCGAGCGGGGTGTTCGTGGATCCTCACCGCCCGAACGTCGCCTTCGTCGAACTGCCGGCGGGGTACGGCGGGCGTGTGGAGCTGGTGGGCCGAACGCGCTCGCTCGATCCGGCGCATCCTCTGATCGATCGGATCTTGCTGGCGCAGAATCGCGAGGGGGTCGTGCGTCTGGCCGTCCGTGCAAAGCAGCCTTTCGAGCTTCAGACCCGGCGGCGCCCGGTGCGGGACCACTGGGAGCTGGTCATCAAGCTGGTGCCCGTGGCCATGCCGGCCCCCACGCCAACCCCGCTCCCCATGCCGACGGCGATGCCGGCCCTTCCCGTGGCGACGATCGGCGCGAACTCCGAGCCGACGCTCACCCCTTCGCCTAGCCTATCGCCTTGCCCCTCGCCCGTCCCGCCCGCCGACCACCCCGGGCATCGCCTCCAAGTCCCCCGTCCTCTCAGCCAGACAATCACGATGGGCTACCAGAGCCGGAACCTGCAAGAAGACTATGCAACGGGCGGGTCGGTCTCTCGGCTTTCTGCCATCGACGCCTACGGGCTGACGCTGGAGCAGCAGTGGCAAGATGCCTTTTCCTCTCGCCTCGCGCTCGACCGGGCGGCCTATCGGATCGTGGATGATTCCCTGCTGGGATCCCATCATGACCGGACGGAAACCCAGCTGAAGGCCTTGGCGGTCTGGGAAAACTCGGCTCTGAAGGTTCGCCAGCGTCTCGCGGTCGGCTACCAGATGCGCGTCGTGTCGGTGGATAGCTCGTTCGCTGCCCCCCAGCCGAGCTACATGTTCTCGAACAGCCAGCTCTACCATGGGCCAGAAGTCGGAGATGAACTCGTCGTGCCTCTCACCGGCCCTCTTGACGGGCTCCTCGACCTGCAACTCCAGCCGTATGTCTTCAACGCCCTGGATACGGGCGTCCCGGAGCTGGGCCCCCTTTATCGACTGAGCGTCGAGCCGGGCTTGCAGGCAAGCTTTGGCGCGGCCTCCCTCAGGCTATCCTATCAAGTCGACCTCTTGTCTCGATACGGCGGCCCTTTCCAGACCTTCTCCGGGCCCAGCATGCGCATGGCCTGGCGGTTCTAGGGGGCTTGCAAGTCACTCTTTTCCCTGGCACGGCCCCATGGAGCCCTTGGACTCCATGGGGCCGTTTTGTAGCGCGACCCCTCGGTCGGTTTGAACGATGGCGGACCAAGGCTTGCTTGATACGCTAGGATGTGGTGGTAAGGAGGGCTCGCTCATGCGCCGATGCGTCCTGGTCCTGGCGGTCATGCTTGCGGGGTGTCACGCCACCGCCCCTGAGGCCACGCCGCTCACGGGCCGCTCATCCCTGGGGCCGGCCCGTCACAACTGGAACTACGGCCCGGAATATCCAGACGCGTCGATGGCCCCTGGCCTCGTCACCGTCGCCTTCGCGCCCGGCTTCAGCGTCAAAGTCGCTGAAGATCGCCGCAGCATGACCTCTGCCGACGACGAAACGCAAGAAGCGCTCAATCGCCTCTTGAGGGGCCACATGGTTGTGAACATTAGTGAATCGCTTGGCCGGTTTTATCTCGGCTTTGGCGCGACCGGCGACTCGAAGGCGGTCATTCGCGAGCTCAAGACGATCTACGCCGTCACCGAGGTTTATCCCGTGGTCAAGGTCGGTGTGAACGCCATCAGCGAAGCCGCTCAGGACGCCGAATAAGGCTAACCTTGAGATTGCGCGCTCAAGGCTTGCTCGATATGATTCAAGGATGCTTAGAGAGATTGTTTCCCTTTTGGTCATCCTGACGGCCGCTCCGGCGTTCGCCCGCCCGATAACCCTGACGCCCGCCGAGGAGCGGCGCATCGAGCAGGGCGAGATCGTCACGCGGGTTCAAGAAAGCGACGACGCCATCAAGACGGTCACCAGCGTCGGGCGGGTCAAGCACCCCGCGCGCGACGTCTACCTCTTGATGACGGACTTCAAGAACTACCCGCGGATCTACAACGCCCTGGAGTCGGCCCGCATCGACCCCGCCGACGGGGCGATCGCCCACTACCAGGCCCGCGTCCCCTGGCCTCTGCCCGGCCGGACCGTCTCAGTTTCGACCATCCTCGAACCCCAGGCCAACGCTTTCTCGTGGCGCCGGGTCGGGGGCAATATCCGGGCCTACCAGGGCGAACTGATTGCCGTGCCCGTGGGCGATCGCGCCTGCACCGTCTTCTACACCGCCAAGGTGGACCCCGGCTTCGACTGGCTGCCCACTTGGTTTCTCAACTGGGCCCAGAGCTACGTGCTGCCGAGCATCGTCCACGCCATCCGAGACACCCTCGGCAAGCGCCAGGGGCCCTACTGGGAAGCCGGGGTGAGCCGGCCCGCCTTCACCCAGGAACCCGGGACGGCCCCTTAACGAGCCTGAGACGGGCGCGCAATGGTGCCGCCTTCGTCGTCAGCGGGTAAAATAGCACTCATGCGACAGTCCCCATCCTCGCCCCTCAGACGCTACCAGGCCTTCCGAGCCTGGACGCGCAACCTCCTGGTCGATCCCGAGAGCCTGGCCAAGAAGCGCTTCGATCGCTTGATGGTTCTCTTGACCATCGCCTCGCTCCTCTTGCTGGGCCTCGACTTCGGCTTCGAGCCCACCGGACGCGTCCTGCTCGCGCTCCATGTGGGCGACTACTTGATCCTTGCAGTCTTTGCCTTCGACTACTTCGGGCGGCTCTGGCTCACGGAGCCGGAGTTCCCGAGCGCGGTGCGCCTGCGCTGGATCGACGTGCTTTTCTACCACTTCATGGCCCGCTTGCGCTTCGTCCTCAAGCCGGCCAATCTCATCGACCTGGTCTCGATCCTGCCGCTGATCTCCTACTTCCGGGCCCTGCGCATCCTGCGGATCCTCCGATTGCTCCAGGTGTTTCGCGTCTTGCCCGTCAACCCCTTCGAGGCCCTGGAAGCCGCCATCCGGCGGAACAGCCTGCTCTACGCCTCGACCTTCGCGTTCGTGGGGCTCGCCGTCTCGGTGGCCTCGGTCCTGGTCTTCGTGGCCGAGCACCGCGTGAATCCTGCCTTCAAGCACTTCGGCAATGCGGTCTGGTGGGCGGTGGTCACGGTCACGACCGTGGGCTTCGGCGACGTGGTGCCGCTCACGGCGGGCGGCAAGATCGTCGGCATCATGCTGATGTTCGGGGGGATGTTCCTGATCGCCCTCTTCGCGGGGGTCATCTCGCAGACCTTGGTCAGTCAACTACTCGTTCTCAGGGAGGAGCGCGTTCGCATGAGCGGTCTGGTGGATCAAATCGTCATTTGCGGCTGGAACCGCAACGGCCCCTTGCTCCTCGAAGAGCTGGCCCTGCGCTACGCGAGCCGCCTCTCGCGCATCGTCGTCTTCGCCAACGAGGACCCCCCCGACGGGTTCGATGCGCGCTTCACCTTCGTGAAGGGCGATCCGACCAAGGAGTCCGAGTGCGACAAGGTGCGGATGGACGTCGCGACGAGCGTGCTCATCATCGCGGATAACCCCGAGCGCGACCCGTCCGCCTCCGACGCCAAGACGGTGCTGACGGCCTTCGCCATCCGATCCTACGAGCGGAAGCTCCCGGAGCGCGGCATCGTGCGCCGGCACCCCCTTCACATCAGCGCCGAGGTCATCGACTCGCAGAACGCGGCCATCCTGCAAACAGCAGGGGTGGACGAGATCATCCAGAGCGCCCGCCTCAGCTGCAGCCTCTTGGCCCACAGCGCCGGAGCGCCCGAGACCGGCCAGGTCTTCTACGACCTGCTCACCCATCCGGATCAGCAACTCACGCGCATCCCGCTCACCATCACCCCCGATGGCGCGAACCGCTTCTTCGAGATCGCGACCGCCTTCAAGCGTCGCGAGGAGGCCTTGGCGATCGGCCTGGTTCGCAAGGGCGCGCTCATGCTGAACCCGCCGGCCGATACGGTCGTGCAGGAGGGGGATGAACTGCTGGTGCTACATCAGGCGATCGCCCTGGAGGCGAAGGCCGTAGAAAAGGGCCTCTTCAAGCGGATCATGCCGCGCCTGCGCCGCTAGGCCTCGCTCAGCGAGAAGCGGCGAGCCGCTGAGCGATCGCCCCCAGTTGCCTGAGCCCGGCCTCGATGCGCTCGGACCAGGAGTTGGCGCAGTTGAGCCGGATGCAGTTCTGGAAGTTGCCGCTCGCCGAGAAGATCGGCCCCGGGGTGATGCTGATGCCCGCCGCCAGGGCCTCCCGGTGCAGGGCGACCGCATCGACCCCCTCGGGCAGCTCGACCCACAGCAAGAAGCCGCCGGTCGGATGCGTGACCTTGGTGCCCACGGGGAAGGCCTCGGCGATGACCTGGTGGGTCCGGAAAAGGTTCGCCTGGAAGGTGCTGCGCAGCCCCTTGAGGAGGCGCTGATAACCCCCTTGCTCCAGGAAGCGAGCGAGCGCCACCTGTTGCAAGCCGGGGGTTGCGAGGGTCGTGACCCCTTTCAGGAGCACCACCTGGTGCAAGAAGCGCCCGGGTGTGCACCAGCCGACCCGTAGGCCTGGCCCGATGGTCTTCGAGAAGGAACCGCACAAGAGCACGAGGCCCCGGGTATCGTAGGCCTTGCAAGGCTTGGGACGGGTGCCGTCGAAGGACAGATCCCCGTAGATGTCGTCCTCGATGAGCGGGATCTCGCGCTCGCCCAACAGCTCCACCAGCTCGCGCTTCTTCTGGTCGCTCATCACGCTGCCGAGGGGGTTGTTGAAGGTGGGCATGACGAGGCAGGCCTTGACCTTGTGCTCGTTCAGGGCCTGTTCGAGGTCGGGTAGGCTGATCCCCGTCTCCGGGTGCGTCGGGATCTCGACGGCGTGCATGCCGAGGCTCTCGATGGCCTCCAGGACGCCGAAGTAGGTGGGAGACTCGATGGCGATCGCATCGCCCGGCCGCGCCACCGCGCGCAGGCAGAGGTTGAGCGCCTCGATTCCGCCGCTTGTGATGATGAGGTCGTCCGGCGAGAAGGCGCACCCGAACCCGGCCGAATAGCGCGCGATCTGCCGGCGCAGCTCCAACGAGCCCGGCGCGAAGTCGTAGGCGAGCACCAGCTCGGGCTGATCCTGGCAGACCTTGGCGGTGATGCGCGCCATCTTTTCGAGCGGCAGCAAGTCGAGGCTCGGGGTGCCCGCGCCGAGCGGCAGCAACTCGGGGTCGCGCAAGGCCAGCAGCACCTGCGTGATCAGCTCGCGGACCGTGACCGGGCCCGCGTAGGTTTCGCTAAGGATACTGAACGGCTTGTAGGAGGGGCTGGCCGGCGCGCTGACGTAGAAGCCCGAGCGCTCGCGGGCCTCGATGAGGCCCTGGCGCTCGAGCAAGAAGTACGCCTGGTTGATGGTCGAGGGGCTCACCCGCTGCTGGCGGCTGAGCGTGCGAATGGAGGGGACCCTGTCGCCGGGGCGCAGGGTCCCGTTGGTGATGAGCTGGGCGATGTCACCGGCAATGGCCTGGTAGAGGTTCAGGTTTTCTTGAACCACTTTCGTCCCTCGCTCCTCTATCAGAGGCTACTGAAGCCCCGCCGTCTCCTCATGGCCGAGCAGGGGCACCATGCCGCCACCGCGGGCCATGATTTCGAAATACCTCAACAAGAACTTTCCAAATCCCATGGGGCCCTCCTTCCTGCGCGGCGAGGTGAAAATGCCTTCTCGCCCTATGCCTCCAAGCTATCATTCGGTAGAAAGCGCCAACAGGAGCAGATTCGGGCAATTTTGACCAGTACAGATGCAGGAAGACGCCTTGCTGTTGTGGCGCTCGCCGCCAGCCACTAGGATGGCGAAAACCGGTGCTGATGCGCTTTAGCAGGCCTTGAGGGAGGTTCTTCCGATGATCGACACCACCCCTGAAATGGTCCGGTCCATCTACGAACGAATGGAGGAGCGCCTTGCGGTCGTTCGCCAGCGTCTCGCGCGCCCCTTGACCCTGGCGGAGAAGGTCGTCTTCGGCCACCTGGACAAGCCTGCCGACCAGGTCCTGATGCCGGGCACCGCCTACCTCAGCCTGCGACCCGATCGCGTCATCATGCAGGACGCCACCGCGCAGATGGCCATCCTCCAGTTCATGCAGGCCCAGCTGCCCCGGGTGCAGGTGCCCACGACGGTCCACTGCGACCACCTGATCCAGGCGTACGAGGGGGCGCTGGCCGACACCCGGCGCGCCGAGATGAGCAACAAGGAGGTCTACGACTTCCTGAAGAGCGCCTGCGCCAAGTTTGGCATCGGCTTCTGGGGGCCGGGCTCGGGCATCATCCACCAGGTGGTGCTCGAGAACTACGCCTTCCCCGGCGGCCTCATCATCGGGTCCGACTCCCACACCCCCAACATGGGGGGCCTCGCGATGGTGGCCATCGGGGTCGGCGGGGCGGACACGGTCGACGTCATGGCGGGCTTCCCGTGGGAGGTCTTGCAGCCGAAGCTCGTGGGGGTCAAGCTCACGGGCGAGCTCTCGGGCTGGACCGCGCCCAAGGACGTCATCCTCAAGGTAGCGGGGATCCTGACGGTCAAGGGCGGCACCAACCGGATCATCGAGTACTTCGGCCCCGGCGCCCGGACCATCAGCGCCACCGGCAAGGCCACCATCTGCAACATGGGGGCTGAAGTCGGCGCTACCTCCTCGATCTTCCCCTACGACCCGCACAGCGCGCGCTACCTCAAGGCCACCGATCGCGAGGCCCTCGCGGATCTGGCCAATCGGCACTGCAACCTCTTGGCGGCCGATCCCGAGGTCGAGGAGTTCCCCGAGCAATTCTTCGACCAGGTCATCACGATCGACCTCAGCACCCTGGAGCCCCACGTGGTGGGCCCCCACACCCCTGATCTGGCGCGGCCGGTCTCGCAGCTCGCCCAGGACGTCGAGACCCATCAGTACCCGGGGCGGATCTCGGTGGCGCTCGTGGGCAGTTGCACCAACTCCAGCTACGAGGACATCTCGCGGGCGGCCGACATCGCCGAGCAGGCCAAGGCGGTCGGGGCCAAGATGGCGGTGCCCTTCATGGTGAGCCCCGGCTCCGAGATGATCCATCAGACCATCCAGCGCGACGGGTTGCTCGATAGTCTTGAGGCGGTGGGAGCGACGGTACTTGCCAACGCCTGCGGCCCCTGCATCGGCCAGTGGCGCCGCGACGAGGTGCAGAAGGGTGAGCAGAACACCATCATCACCTCGTTCAACCGCAACTTCCCGGGGCGCAACGACGCCAACCCGGAGACCTTCGCCTTCATCGCGAGCCCCGAGATCACCATGGCCTACGGCTTGGCGGGAACCCTCTGCTTCAATCCCCTGACCGACTCGCTTTCCACTCCCGATGGCAGCACCTACAAGCTTGCGCCGCCTAAGCCCGCTCCGGAGGTCCCCGAAAATGGCTTCATCGGCCGGCGCGTGGGCTACGTGGAGCCGCCCGAGGACGGCAGCGGGGTCGAGATCCTCATCCCGCCCGGGAGCGAGCGCCTGCATGTGCTGGCGCCGTTCGAGCCCATGGTTGATACCGAGTTCAACGAGATGCCCGTCTTGATCAAGACGAAGGGCAAGACGACCACCGACCACATCTCACCGGCCGGGGCGTGGCTGCGTTACCGCGGCCATCTGGACAGGATCTCGGACAACATGCTCACCGGGGCCATCAACGCCTGGAGCGGCGAACGTGGCAAGACGGTGAACGTCTTCACCGATGAGGGCGGGCTGGATGTACCGGCGGTCGCGCGGGATTACAAGGCACGCGGCAAGCGCTGGGTGATCGTGGGCGACGAGAACTACGGTGAGGGGTCGAGCCGCGAGCATGCGGCCATGAGCCCAAGGTACCTGGGCTGCGCGGCGGTCATCGCGCGCAGCTTCGCGCGCATCCACGAATCCAACCTCAAAAAGCAAGGGATCTTGCCCTTGACCTTCGTCAACCCCGCCGACTACGACAAGATCCAGCAGGGGGATCGGGTCTCGCTGGAGTACCTGCATGAGCTGGATCCCGTGCGCACCATCAACATGCTCGTGAAGCACCCGGACGGCACCGCGGACGTCATCACCCTCAACCACACCCTGACCTTGGAGCAGATCGGCTGGTTCTACGCCGGCTCGGCGCTGAATTTGCTCAAGAAGATCGAGAACAAGCCGGCCTAACCGAGCGCGCAGCGAGCGAGGGGCTTGGGAGCCATCCCAGGCCCCTTACGATCGTGGGATACGCCAGAGGTACCAGGAGGCGACGGTCCTGTAAGGGCTCAGGAGCTGGCCGATCCTGGCCATCTCTCGGGCGCTGGGGGCCGCCTCGAGGTTCTTCAGTACCCGGTAGCCTTCGCGGACCCCGAAGTCGTCCGCGGGCAAGATGTCCGTGCGCTCGAGGCCGTAGATGAGCAGCATCTCGACGGTCCATCGACCGATGCCGCGAAGGGAGACGAGGCGTGCGATCAGGTCCTCGTCACGCATCTCCCAGGCTTCGTGGCGCGCCGGCACCAGGCCGCTCAGCGCGCCTTCGGCGATTCCGCGGATGGTCTCGATCTTGCGCCATGAGAAGCCGCAGGCCCGCAACACGGCGGGATCCGTCTCCAGGAGCTCGCGCGGCGCCGGGAAGGAGGTCTGAGGGTACAGGGCCAGAAGCCTTGCGAGAATCGCATCCCCTGCGCGGGTGTGGATCTGCTGGTAGGCGACCGCCCTCACCAGGCCCTCGTAGGGCTCGCGCGCGGGGTGCGCCTGTAGGGTGCAAGGGCCGACCAGCTTCACCAGGCGTTCCCAGTCCGGATCGATCGTTTCGAGGTGCGCCTCGGCGAGGCGGTAATGGGTGGGAGACAGGCGTTGAGCTTCCATCATGGGGTTCGCTTCTAGGCTCGAATGGGGCGCTTTGAGAGCATACCAACTCCCTGCGGCTTTGGCGCTCCGCTTCTTGCGCTTGAATCCTTCCGCCTCGTGGTGCGAATTCGAAAGCAAGCGCCGGAGTGCGAGGGGCGGCGGGTGCTGCTACAGTGGATTCACGAGGAGCAACCCTGAAAGGAGCGCCCATGAAGGCCCTGGAGAAGCGCACGCAGCAGGCCGCAGCCACTGAAAACGACCCGCGCTGGGCGTCGCTCGTCGCTCGGGACGCTGCAATGGACGGCCGGTTTTACTACTCGGTCGAGACGACGGGTGTGTACTGCAAGCCTTCGTGCGCCGCGCGGCGCCCTCGCCCTGAGAACGTCCGGTTTTACGAGACGGCCGAGGCTGCGGTGCTGGCAGGATTTCGTCCCTGCAAGCGCTGCAAGCCCGATCAGCCCGCGCTGAGCGAGCAACAGGCCGAGAAGGTCACGGAAGCTTGCCGCCTCATCGAGGCCTCGGAGAGGAAGCCGAGCCTCGCTGAGCTTGCGCAGCACGCGGGAATCAGCCCCTATCACTTCCATCGCATCTTCAAGGCGATCACGGGCCTCACCCCGAGAGGATACGCGGCAGCGCATCGCGCGAAGCGCGTGCGCAACGAGCTCACCCAAGGAGGAACGGTGACGTCAGCCATCTTCGACGCCGGTTACAACTCGAACGGTCGATTTTACGAGGAATCGCATCAGATCCTCGGGATGACCCCCACGGCCTACCGGAACGGCGGCGCCAACGCCGAGCTCCGCTTCGCCATCGCCGAGTGTTCGCTCGGGAGCGTGCTCATCGCCAAGAGCGAGCGGGGCGTTTGTGCCATCCTGATGGGCGACGACCCCGAGGCCCTGGTGCGCGATCTGCAGGACCGTTTCCCAAAGGCCGAACTGATCGGCGGGGATGCCGACTTCGAAGACCTCATCGCCAAGGTGGTGGGCTTCATCGAGGCACCGGCTTTGGGCCTCGACTTGCCGCTCGATATTCGAGGCACCGCCTTCCAGCAGCGGGTCTGGCGCGCGCTGAGCGAGATTCCCGTCGGCACGACCATGAGCTACACCGATATCGCCAACCGTATCGGTTCGCCTCGTTCGGTCAGAGCGGTCGCCCAAGCCTGCGCGGCGAACGCCTTGGCCGTGGCGATTCCCTGCCATCGCGTCGTGCGTAGTGACGGCGCGCTATCGGGGTATCGCTGGGGCGTCGAGCGCAAGCGCGAGTTGCTGGCGCGAGAGGCCGAAGGGGCCGCCGAGCAATAAGAATCCCCCCGCCAGGGGCGGGGGGAAGGATGGGGCGAGAACCTAGAACAACGCGCGATTGATGACCAGGTGCGTGCCGATGCTCGCCGCGTAGCCCAGGGCGATTGCCCAGGTCCAGCGCAGGTGCGACAAGAAGGTGTAGACCCCGCGGGCCTGGCCCATCAGGGCGACACCCGCCGCCGAGCCGACCGAGAGCAGCGAGCCGCCCACGCCCGCGGTGAGCGTGACGAGCAGCCACTGGCCGTGGGACATGTCGGGGTTCATGGAGAGCACGGCGAACATGACCGGGATGTTGTCCACGACCGCCGAGAGGAGCCCGACGAGCACGTTGGCGGCCGTCGGCCCCAGGTCCCCGTACATCCAGTTGGAGGCGAGCGTCAGGTAGCCGAGGGTGCCCAGGCCGCCCACGCAGACGATGACCCCGTAGAAGAACATGAGGGTGTCCCACTCGGCGCGCTCCAGCTGCTTGAAGACGTCGAAGCGATCCTTGTGGACGTGGGCGTGGGGGATGGCGAGCGGCTCGGCGAAGACGTCGTCCGGCTCGTTGATGACGGCCACCTGGGGGTGGGGCGCGCGGCTCATGAAGTAGCCGTAGAGCTTGAGCACGCCGAGGCCCGTCATCATCCCGAGCACCGGGGGCAGGTGCAGGAAGTTGTGGAAGCACACCGAGAGCACGATGGTGCCGACGAAGAGGAAAAGGACGGGCATGGCGCCGCGGCGCATCTCGATTTTCTCGGTGATGGGGTCGGGCTTGCCCTTCTCGATGGAGAAGGCCATCAGGGTCGCGGGCACCAGCCAGTTGACCAGCGACGGCAGGAACAGGTCGAAGAATTCGCCGAAGGTCACGAGGCCCTTCTGCCAGACCATGAGGGTCGTGATGTCCCCGAAGGGGCTGAAGGCGCCCCCGGCGTTGGCGGCGACCACCACGTTGATGCAGGCGACTGCGATGAACTTGGGCTTGCCGGCTCCGACCGCCAGCACGACGGCCCCCATCAGCAGGGCGGTCGTCAGGTTGTCGGCGATGGGCGAGATGCAGAAGGCGAGGGCGCCCGTCACCCAGAACAGGCCGCGCAGCGAGAAGCCGCGGCCCACGAGCCAGGCGCGCAGCGCGTCGAACACCCGGCGGTCGTCGAGGGTGTTGATGAAGGTCATGGCCGCGAGCAGGAACAGGAAGAGCTCGCCGAACTCGAGCAGGTTGTGCCGGATGGCGGTCTCGGCGGTGTGGGTGTCGCCCGCGCGCGCGTACGCGAGCCCGATGAGCGCCCAGATGAGACCGGCTGCGACCATGACGGGCTTGGACTTGCGCAGGTGCAGGGCCTCCTCGCCCATGACCAGGGCGTAGGCCAGCGTGAAGATGACGATCGAGGCGATGCCGAACCAGGTGCCCGTCAGATCCAGAGGGACGGCGCCATCCGTCGCGCTGGCCCATGCGCTAGAGGGTAGTAAGACCGCTGTTAGCGCTAGTAGGAAGGGAAGGAGCAGGGTTCGAAGCAACGTCATCAGCCATCCTTAGGGGGTGCGTGGAGGGTAAACCCTTTAAGCATGCCCTGTCTGCCCTTGGAGGGCAAGTTCAGGCGCCGGCACGGCGGCGAGGCTGAACCAGAAAGTGCTCCCCTGCTTCAAGGTGCTTTCGACGCCGATGTCGCCTCCGTGCTGCTCGATCAGGGCCTTCGAGATCGCAAGGCCCAGCCCGGCGCCGCCCCGCTCGCGGGTCTGGCTCGCATCCACCTGGAAGAACTTCTCGAAGAGCCGCGGCTGGTGCTCGATCGAGATGCCGATGCCGGTGTCCTGCACCTCGACGCGGACGCCCTCGCTGGAGGCGCGGACCCTGACGCTGACGGTGCCGCCGCGCGGAGTGAACTTGATGGCGTTCCCGACCAGGTTGAGCAGCACCTGCCCGATCCGACGGCCGTCCATGGGCAGGTACAGTGGGTACTCCGGCAGCTTGGCTTCGAGCGTCAGGCCGGCGGCGAGAGCCTGCGGGGTGAGACTCTCCAGCTCGGTGCGAATGACCTGCGCGAGATCCGTCTCGGCGATCGCGAGCTTGAGCGTGCCGGCCTCGAGGCGGGCGAAGTCGAGCATGTCGTCGATGATCCGCGCCAGGCGCTTGCCGCCTTCCTGGATCTGGGAAACGTACTCGTGCTGGGTGGGGCTCAGGGGACCGCCGAATTCCTCTTCCAGGAACTCGGCGAACCCCAGGATCGAGGCCAGGGGCGTGCGCAGCTCGTGGGAGGCCGTGTTGAGGAAGTCGCGCTTGAGGTGGTCCAGCTCGCGAAGCTCGGCGTTAGCTTGCTCCAGCTCTTTGGCGCGCTGGATGGCCTCGGTGTAGAGCTGGACGCTGCGATAGGAGAGGCTCAATTGCTGGCTCAGGTTGGCGAGCAGGGCGCGCGCGCTCCGGCTGTAGGGCAGATCCGACTTCGCCGGCCCGATGATCAGGCACCCCACCCGTCCCTCTTGGTTGAGCAGCGGCAAGAGCAGGGCCTGCGCGAACGGCCCGATGTCGCGGGGCGCCGGCGAGAGGCGGGCCGGGGCCTCCAGGACCTCGCGCACGGCAAGGTGATCCGCTTGAAGGAGGGTCCCGAGGGGGAGGTCGTGCCCACGGCTGTCGGCGATGACGAAGCCCTTGGTCTCGGTCGAGGCGCGGAACAGCACCGCCAGGTAGCGAGGCTGCAGGGCCAGGGTGATGAGGTCGCCGTATGCGGCAAGCAGGGTCTGCGGGTTCCGGGTCGTCCGCGAGAGCAAGCCGAAGTGCTCGGTCAGCGCCTGGAGGTCGAAGCCGGGGCGGTAGAACGAGCGATCCACCAGGCGCTTCAGGCCGTCGCGCAGGGGCAGGATCACGATCGCGATGGTGGCGGTGATGACGAGGCCCGCCAGCCTCGGATCGCCGCCGATCAGCCAGTCGGCGAGCGCCGCGAGGCTGACGTAGAGGAGCGCGAGCAGGCTGATGACGAGCGAGTAGGTGATCGTCCGCTTGATGAGCCCTTCGATCTCGAAGAGCTGGTGGCGCAGAATGGCGTAGGCGATCGCGAGCGGGAAGCTCGCCAGGCCGAGCGAGATCGCCTCGGGGTGCAGGAGGCTGCGCAGAACCCCGGCGCTCTCCAGCACGACGATCAGGCCGATGGGGAGGAAGGCGAAGACGCCGCCCCAAAGCAGGACGCGCCCTTGGCGCCGCTCGCGGGGTGAGCTGCCGGGGCTGCGCAGGGTCCAGATGACGCTTGCGGGCAAGGCGAGCACCCCGATGAACGCGGGCACGCAGAGGAGCCGGATGGCCACGAGCTGCTGCCCCCCGAACCAGAGGGGCAGCATGGCGGCGATCGAGAGCGCGCCGACCCCGGCGTTGGCGAGCGGCAGCCATGGATGACGATCCAGCACGGGCCAGCGGCGCGGCAGGTGCATGGCCAGGTTCAGGCTCAGTGGGCCGAAGAGGGCAAAGGGGATCATGCAGCCCAGGCTACCGAGCAGGTAGGTGTTGCCCGACTCGAAGGCGCTGACCAGGATGAGGGCCGAGCAAACGCTGTAGAGCCAGTGCGCAACGCTCAGCGGCTGGCGCGGGCTGAGCTTGGAGACGGTCGCCCCCACCAGCAGGTGCAACAGCCCCATCAGCCAGAAGAGCAAGGGATACCGAAGCCAGGCGCGCAGCGGATAGCGCTGGGTGGGGATGGTGACCCGGAATTTCTCGTGCTGAGCGCTTCGGGCCTTTCGCTCGACCTGATAGGTCAAGGGGGTGCCGAGCGGGCGTGCTGCGGTGTAACGGTTTAGCCAGGGCCCCGAAACCACGGGGTGGCCGTCGACATGGGTGATGCGATCGCCCGAGCTAAGCGTCCGGGTGGCGTCCGGCAGGATCACTGCGCCAACCGTGTTGTCCTGTCGCAGGGTGAAGCCCGGATAGAGGCGGTCGATCCAGGGCAGTTCGAGGATCAAGCAGTAAACGCTGTAGGCCAGGACCAGGGTGATGGTTGCATAGAACCCGACGGTCCGAACCCGGTGACTCAACGTATTTGACCTCGTGATGAAGCTGTGGTGAGGGGCCATTATCGCACGGCGAGGGTGAGGGATGGTGAGGTTTTTACAGGGATTTAATAAAATACTTAAGCCTGGTTAATCTACGAGGGTTAGCGAGCAGGAACTCGCTCATTCCTGCGACACACGACAAGGCCGGCCGCGAGAAACCTCGCGGCCGGCCTTGTCATGTGGATTTAACGTCTGCGGGCGGGCTGCTCCGACGCCTGGGACTGGCGGTTTCGGCCACCCCCCTGGCCCGAGGCTTGAGCTTGCCGGTTCCGGTCGCCACCGTGCCCCGAGGTCTGGGACTGCCGGTTACGGCCGTTTCCTTGCCCGGTTGCCTGGGCCTGACGATTCCGGCCGCCGCCCTGGCGCGGCGCGCGGGCGGGTTCGGCCTCCGCGGCCGGATCGGGAGCCGGCAGGCGCGACAGGTCGAGCGGGAAGGGCTCGCAGGCGATCTTCTTCTGGATCACCTTGAAAGTCGCTTCGCCGTCGGCCGTCACCATGATGACGGTCTTGCCCTCGCTGCCGTTACGGCCGGTGCGGCCGCTGCGATGGATGTAGGTCTCGGCGGTCGTCGGCACCGCGTAGTGGAAGACGTGGCTGACGCCCTCGATGTCGAGGCCGCGCGCGGCCACGTCGGTCGCCACCAGGGTCCGAATCTCGCCGGAACGGAAGCGATCGAGCATGGTGTTGCGGGCGTTCTGCGACATGTTGCCGTTGAGGAAGCCCGCCTTGATGCTCGCCCGCTGCTCCAGCTTGAGAGCCAGGCGCTTGGTCTCGTGCTTCATCTGGGTGAAGATGATCGCCCGATCCGGCTGCTCGTCCTCAAGCATGGCGATGAGGGCGTCGAGACGCTGCTCGGGCTTGAGGCGCAGGTAGTAGTGGCTGATCTCGCGGGGCGAGACCTCGGCCTGCTGCACCAGCTTCACCACCGCGGGGTCCTTGAGGTGCTTGTGGGCGATCGCCTCGATCTCCTTGGGCATGGTCGCCGAGAGGATCAAGGTTTGCTGCCGCTGGGGCAGGTGGCCCATCAGGTGCTCGATGTCGCGCCGGAAGCCCATGTCGAGCATCTGGTCGGCTTCGTCGAGCACCAGGATCCGCACCCGGCCGAGGTTCAGGGTGCCGCGCTGCAGCAGGTCCTTGAGGCGGCCCGGGGTGCCGACCACCAGGTCCACCCCCCGACGCACGGCCTCTTCTTGCCGGTTGAGGCTGACGCCCCCGTAGATGGGGAACACCTTGAGGCTCCCCATGCTCCCGATCGAGGCGATCGCCTCGCAGACCTGGATCGCAAGCTCCCGGGTGGGCACGACGACCAGCGCCTGCGGGTACCCCTTGGGCGCGAGCAGCGACAGCAGCGGGAGCCCGAAGGCCAGGGTCTTGCCCGAGCCGGTCTTGGCCTGGACCAGGGCGTCACGCCCGGCCAGGACCAGCGGGATGGTGTGCTGCTGAACGGGGGTGGGGCGCTCGAAACCGAGCGCCTTCAAGCCCCGCTGCACGGCCGGATGGAGGTCAAACTCCTCGAAATGAGCGGTCAAGCTGGTTCCTTTCGTCCGGCCGCGTTATGCGCGGGCCTTGGGCTGGAAGCAGTTGCGGCACTGCACCGGCTTGCCGGCGGTCGGCTCGAAGGGCACCGTGGTCTCGATGCCGCAGGTGCTGCACACGGCCGGGAACATGGGGCGCGCAGCGCCCGTGCTGGGACCACCAGCCGTAGCGCCAGCCGCGGGGGCCGCCGCGGGGCTCGGAGCCGGACGCGAGAAGCGGCGAGCGGGCGACGCCTTCTTCTTGTGGAGCTTCGCGTACTCGAGGTTGCGCTTGGCCTTTTCAGCCTTGGTCGAATTCTTGCCCATGGTCGGTCTTCCCCCTTCTGAACGGGCAGCCGTAGCCGCGTGGCCAGGCATCCCGCAAAAAGAGAGTCCGCGCTGTTAAACGCAGACTCTCCACTTTTAACAATCGTATGGTCGCGACTGAGCAGAGCCTCGTCGCTTAATATGCTTTTCTTATAATAGCAGGAGCGGGCGCCCTCGGAAAGAGGTAAGCCGCTTGGTGTCGTTATTGGAGTCGCAGGACCTCGCCCGAGACGGCCTGCGCCTCGGGGCTCATCAGGAAGGCGATCGTATCGGCCACGGCCTCGCGCGCCACGGTGTTGGGGGCGTTTTCGCCCAGCATCGCGACCATGTCGCCGGTCCGGATGGTGGTCGGGGCCACGGCGTTCGCGCGGACCACGCCGCGCTCCTCTTCGGCCACCGCGCGCATCAGCTTCAGAACAGCGCTCTTGGAGGCCGCGTAGGCCGAGATCTCGGGCGCGCTCGATTCGAGCAGGGCTGCGACCGAGCCGATGTAGACGATGGAGCCCTCGGCGTTGCGCAGCATCGGCAGGAAGAAACGGGTCGCATGGTAAGCGGTCGTCGCATTGAGGGCGAACATGCGGCCCCAGACCCCCGGGTCGCTCTCGCGCACGGGGCCGCTCATCTCGAAGCCACCCGCGACGTTCACCAGCCCGTCCAGGCGATCGCCCGTGAGCGCGCCGACCTCGGCGGCCACCCGCGCGACCTCATCGGCGTTGGTGAGGTCGCATTCGAAGGCCGTGACGTCGTGCCCCTCGCCCCGCAGCGACGCGAGGCAATCGGCGGCCTCGTCGTGCCGGTAGACGATCGCGATCACCTTGGCGCCTTGCGCCCCAAAGGCCCTGACGACGGCCTCTCCCAGTTGGCCGACGCGGCCGACGCCCGTGACGAGAATCGTGCGTTGCTTCAAGTCTTCCTCCGTATGGTGCGTGATGATGCCTGAAGGCACCATTTTGCGCCAACTCGCCATGGAGATTCAAGCGCGCATGGCGTATGACAAATTTTCGGACGATTGCTTTGAGGTAGTGTAGATGAGCGCGGCCTGGGTACACCAAGTATGCAAGCGAGCAAGGGCTCCCAGCTGCGGGGCTCTCCCAATATGGAGGAGAACCAACGTGTCGATGATGCAGGCTTCTGCCAAGCGCAAGCTCAAAACTTTCGCCCGCCTCGGCGTCCTGAGCGCGAGTGTTGCGGCCGTACTCTCCGGATGCGCCCTCTTCAAGGCCGCACAGCGGCCCCCCGAGAGCGTGACCGTCGCGAAGACCCCCGAGCGAGTCGCGCGTGGGGAATACCTGGCCACCACCGTCATGTCGTGCGTCGGCTGTCACAGCCCGCTCAGCGAGTCCCACGGGCTGGTTCCGGGCAAGGAATGGTCCGGCGGCCGCTTGTTCGGCAAGGCGGACGGTTTGCCGGGCAACATCTACTCGACCAACCTGAGCTCGGATCCCGAGACGGGCCTCGGCTCGTGGACCGACGGCGAGATCCTGCGCGCCATGCGCGAGGGCGTGAGCAAGGACGGGACGGCGCTCTTCCCCTTGATGCCCTACCCGGGCTACCACCAGATGAGCGATGAGGACGCCCATTCCATCGTCGCTTACCTGCGCACCCTGCCTGCGCTCAAGGCCTCGCACCCCAAGCGCGAGCTGGATTTCCCCTTGAGCCTCATCGTCAACACCATCCCCAAGCCCCTCGAGAAGCCGGTGGCGCCGCCTGCCGCCGATCCGGTCAGCCGCGGCAAGTACCTGGCTACCATGGCCAGCTGCACCGATTGTCACACCCCCATGGAGAAGGGCCAGCCCGTCATGGAGAAGTACTTCTCGGGCGGCAACAAGTTCACCGAGCACGGCCACACCGTGGTGGTCTCGAACATCACCCAGGACAAGACCACGGGCATCGGCGCCTGGACCGACGCGCAGATCGAGCGCGCCATCCGCTTCGGCCAGCGGCCGGACGGCCGTATGCTGAGCCCCATCATGCCCTGGATGGCCTACAACCGCATGAGCAACGACGACATGAAGGCCCTCATCCAGTACCTGCGCACGGTCCCGGCCGTCTCCAGCGAGAAGCCCAAGACGACCGCGCACTCCTAGCGCTGACGAGTGGCACCGGGCGCTGCGTCTCGAGCAGCGCCCGGTTTGCTTTGAAAGCGCCGCCTCGCGGGACAAGTTGCCGCTCGCTGGCATGGGGCGTATCATGCCGCCAGATGCGCCCGATGGAGGAGTGTCCCCATGGAAACCAAGCCCGCTCGCATCCTCCTGGTCGAGGATGAGCCGAACATCGCGGAGTTCATCGCCACGATCCTTCGCGCCGAGCACTTCGAGGTCAGCGTGGAGCGCGACGGGATGCGCGGTATGATCGCGGCCTACCAGACCAGTCCCGACCTGGTCATCCTCGATCGGATGCTGCCGAACCTGGACGGCCTCGAGCTCTGCCGGCGCCTGCGCAAGACCTCGGACGTCCCGATTCTGATGCTGACGGCCCTGGACAAGCCCTCGGATCGGGTGGAGGGCCTCAACAGCGGGGCCTCGGATTACCTGCCGAAGCCCTTCGACCTGGACGAGCTGATCGCCCGGGTCAACGTGCAGCTTCGCGCGCGCAACGGCCGACCTAGAACCTTCCACGCGCTCGGGGATCTGACCCTCGACGAGAGCACCCGCGAGGTCTTTCGCGCTGAGCAGCGCATCAACCTCACCGCCAAGGAGTTCGACCTGCTCACCCTCTTCTTGCGCCACCCGCGCCAGTTGCTCACCCGCCAGCAACTGCTGGACGGGGTCTGGGGACAGGACTTCTACGGGGAGGACAACGTCCTCGAGGTGTACGTCCACTACCTGCGCACCAAGATCGAACGCAAGGGCTGGTCGAAGATGATTCACACCGTGCGGGGGGTCGGTTACCTGATCAAGCCGGGCGAAGCCCCTTGACCATCCGCCTGCGCCTGACCCTGCTCTTCGCGCTCTTGCTCTCGATCATCGGCCTGGTGCGGATCGGCGCGGTCGTGGGGGGCGTCTCGGAAACGCTCTACCGCTTGGCGCGCACGGACGCCGAAGTCCGCTTGCAGCAGGTCCAGAACTACCTGAGCGACCTGCATGTGGAGCGCACCCAGAAAGGGGCCATGCGGCTCGACTTGCGTTCGAGCGAGGCCTTGATCCGGGCCTTCTCGGACGACGGCCTCTACGTGCAGATCGCAGGCCCGGACGGGCGCCCTCTGAACAAGAGCCCGAACCTCGGCAACCAGCAGTTTCCCCTGCCGCCCGTCGCGGGCTTCCGTGAGATCGACCTGCCCCTGCCCCACCTCTTCTACTCGCCGCGCATCCTGCTGGTCACCCGCCCCTTGCTGCTCGCAGGGAAGCAGGTGGGCTGGATCCAGGTGGGTTATCCGCTCGAAGAGATCAAGCGGACCCTGCACGAGTTCAGGACCTATGAGCTCGCCGGATGGGCCTTCGCTCTCCTGCTCGCGCTGGGGGTCGGGTATCTCTTCGCCGGGCGCGTCCTGGCGCCGGTTTCGGCCATCACCGACGAGGTGAACAGCTGGATGCCGACCGATATTCACCGGCGTTTGCCCGTGGGCGGCGCCCGGCGTGACGAGCTCGGCAAGCTGACCCAGACCTTCAATCGCCTCTTCGACAGGCTCCAGGCCTCCTTCGAGATGGAGCGGCGCTTCGTCGCCGACGCCTCGCACGAGCTCAAGAGCCCGCTGACCGCCATCCGGGGCCATTTGCAGCTGATCCAGCGCCTGGGGGCGGCCCGTCCAGAGGAGTGCGAACGCTGGGCCGGGACGGCGATCGCGGAGGTGGACCGCCTCTCGCGCCTGGTCAACGATCTGCTGGTGCTCGCTCGCACGGACGAGGGCCTGCACGCCGCCGATTTCGCCCCACTGGATCTCGGGCAGCTGCTCAAGGGGATCGCCGACCATTACGAGCCCCTCTTTCCGAGGCTCGCCGTGCGAGCGCCCATCCCGGAGCTGTGGGTCGTGGGCAGTGACGATCGCCTGAGGCAGGTGCTCGTCAACCTCATCGATAACGCCCTCAGGGCCACTCAGCAGGGCGGGGAGGTCCGCCTGTCGCTCGAAAGCGAAGCGGACGAGGCGATCCTGCGCGTTGCCGACGCGGGGGTGGGCATCGCCCCTGAGGCGATCGCAAAGCTCTTCGATCGCTTCTACCGGGTCGACGACGCGCGCAGCCGCGACTCGGGCGGCAGCGGGCTGGGCCTCGCCATCACTTCGGCCATCGTGACCACCCACGGCGGGACGATCCAGGTCGCGAGCGAAGTGGGCAGGGGCACGACCTTCACGGTCCGGCTGCCGCTCTCTAAGCATTCTCTAAGCAAACTCTCAGCTTCCGAGCGCGTATCGTAAGCCTCCTCTTAGCATGCCGTGGCACGATGGGCCTTGTAGGACAGACGCCCTGTCCCCTCATCGGAAGGAGTGCCACGTGAACCGTCGTTTTGCTGCACTGATCGTCCCTGCGCTCATGGCATCGGTCTTCGTCTCGGCCCCTGCAATCGCCAAGCCGGTCCCCGTGGCCAAGGTGAGCGCCGTGAGCGCCAAGCATGAGGCCCACAAGGCCACCAAGTCGGTCAAGAAGAAGGCCCACAAGGCAAAGGTACACGGCAAGAAGCACCGGAAAGTCGCCCGCGCCGCCAAGTAGGAGCCGGACCGGCAGGCGGATGCCCGAGCGGGCATCCGCCTGATCGATTGGATGCTGGAGCCTCGTGATGAAGCGTTGGCAATCGACATATGCCGTGCTGGCGACGCTGGGCATGACGACCCTCCTGACGCCCACCGCCCCTTCCTGGGGAGCACACCCCTCTCGCTCGGCCGAGACACGGCCGACCATCAGCCTGAACGCGGCGACCAGCCGAGAGCTCAGGCAACTGCCGGGAATCGGCGAGCTCATGGCGCAGCGCATCATCGCGGCGCGACCGTACCGCTCGCTCGACGACCTGCGCCGCGTCAGCGGCATGACCCCCAAGCGATACACGAAATTGAAGGACAAGATCAGGCTATGACCCCCTTTGCTCGAACCCGCCTCCTCCTCGCCTCGACGGGGGTTGCCGCTGCCGTGGCGCTCTCGTCCTCGCCCGCTTTCGCCGGCCCCGCTTCGGACACCTTCAAGGACGTGCCGATGGGGCACTGGGCCGAGCAGGGCGTGCTCGAGGTCGCGCTCAAGCGTGACCTGATGAAGGGGGATGCCGACGGCTTCTTCCGTGGCAACGCGCCCTTCACCCGCTACCAGTTCGCCGAGAGCCTCAAGGTCCTCATCCGCGAACTCGAAGCCCTCTCCAAGACCTCATGGCGCGCGCCCCGCGCGGGGGCTGCGCCCTTCGTCTTCAAGGACGTGCCGGCAGGCGAGGCGCGGACGAACCTGCTCACCCTCGCCAATGACTACGGCCTCTTCGCCAACATCCCCGACGTGACCTCCTACGCCTTCTACGGCTCCCGGAGCGTCACCCGCTACGAGATGGCGGTCGTGATCCACAACCTCATGCGCCGCGCGGAGGCCCTGGACCTGGTGCGGCCCGCCGGCAAGGGCGAGGCGCGCTTCAGCGACATGGATTCGCTCTCGTGGGCCTACGAGGAGGTCCTGGGGGTGTCCTCGCGCTACAAGGTGATGGTCGGCTTCCCGGACGGCTCGTTCCGCGGGCCGGAAGAGCTGACCCGCTACCAGTACGCCCAGGCGATCGGCCAGACCTTCCCCATGATCCGCGCCCTCGTCACCCGGACCGCGAGCGACAAGCAGGCGGCCGCCCAGGAACGCGATCCGCGCCTGCAGGCCTTGAACCCTTTGCGTCTCGACCTCGCGGCGAGCGTCTTCAACCCGGGGCAGGCGAATGGGGGCACCGACCTCTCGCTGCGCGGCCGCTTCATCGCCTACCCGAGCGGCTGGTTCCTGCTCTCCGAGACCCGCGTCGGGCTGCTTCCCGGCCTGAGCCTCTCCGAGGAGATCGGCGGCATGTGGGCCTTGCCCACCTGGGGCCCCTTCCAGCTCCAGCCCTACCTCGGCGCGCAGGCCATGCTCGGCGGCAACGGCGCCGCCCTGGGCCCCAGCCTGGGGGCGATCGCCCGTTGGAGCCTGCCCAACGACTGGGGCCTTCACGCCAAGGCCGGCGTTTCAAGCATGCTGCTCGGTCAGGCGCCCGGGCAAGCGCTTTTGCACTACGAGCTCGGTGCCGATGCGCCCTTGGTCGGTACGCTGCGGGGCACCGCGGGGGTTGCGAGCTGGGAGGCGCCCGCTACGGCGGGCAAGGACCAGCACCTCGCCGTGACGGCCGGGGTCGAGCTGCGCTTCTAGTTGCGATCGCCCCAAGGCGAGGTGGGCCATGGAAAACGGACAACAGGACAACCGCTGGATGGTCTATCAGTTGCGCTGTTCGGACGGCACCTACTTTGCCGGGGTGACGCGCGACATCGCCAAGTCGCTGGCGCGCCACCAGCGGGGGCAGGTGCGCAAGACCCAAGGGGCCCTGCCCGTCGCCCTCGTCTATTGCCACGAGACGAGCATGGACGGCGCGCCGCACCTGGTCCGGCGCTTGCAGTTCAAGCCCTTCAACGCGATCGATGGCCTGCCGCCGAACGTCGTGCGGCAGGTGCTCGCGCGCCTTGCCCGCGACACGCTCTCCCCATGATCCGCCTGGCTCCCTCGCCGGAAGCCTTCTTTGCCTGTACCGCTACCGCCCAGCCCGCCTTCGCGGGCTGGGCGTGGCGTTTCGTGAGGCCTTACGCCTTGTGGGCACGGACTGGCGCGCGTTGACTCAAGCCCGGCTGAGGACTATGACAGGGGTGTTTTTGTAGGGAATCGACAACGCGCCTGGAATTCGCAAAGAGGCCGGTCGAACCGGCAAAGGAGGGCGTCATGGCTGAGCGCAAAGGTCGGACGGAAAAATCGAGAAAAGAAGGCATGACGGTCCAAGAGGCCGGAAGATTGGGCGGCGAGACCGTCAGGGATGAGCGCGGTCCCGAGTTCTACTCGGAGATCGGCCACAAGGGCGGCGAGGCGGTCAAGGAGAAGTACGGCCCCGAGCACTTCGCCGAGATCGGCCGCAAGGGCGGCGAGACCGTCAAGCAGGAGCGCGGCTCCGAGTTCTATTCGGAGATCGGCCACAAGGGCGGCGAGGCACGGCACGGCCAAGGCGGCGGCGAAAGTCTCGCCGAGCGCGGTCGCAAGGGTGGCGAGACCGTCAAGAAAGAACGCGGCGCGGAATTCTTCTCCGAGATCGGGAAGAAGGGCGCCGAGGCCAGGAAGCGCCAGAAGTAGCGCGCTGGTGGTGCGCCGTTCCTAATCGCTGGACGACCTCAGGCGTCGGGTGCCACCGCACCCGACGCCTGATGGCGAAGAGAGGAGGAGATCATGGCGGAGCGTGAGACGGGCAAGGAGCGGGAGGTCACCTTCCATAAGGGGACGCCGGAAGAGAAGACAGTTACCTTCCATGAGACGCCGCATCACAAGAACGTCGGAGCTCACCGGCCGGGTCATCGCCCCTACGGGGTGACCGCGGTGACGGAGAAGCTCAAGGGGCTGGATTTTCCGGCCTCGAAGCGCGAGATTCTCTCACGCTTCCCCGACGAGGAGGTGCAGTGGTCCAAGGATCGCCGGGTCAACCTGCGGGTCGCCTTCGACCGGATGCCCGAGCGCATCGAGAGCCCGGTGGAGGTGGTCAAGGCCGTTTCGGAGCACCTGGACGAAATCAAGTCCCAGGACTAGGGCGTGGCGAAAGGGCGCCTTGGGCACAACTTCCTGCAAGTTCGCGAATAGATTGAGCGAATGGGCCATCGCCAGGCGGGGGGCGCCTCTCTAGTTTAGAGGCGTGACTCCGACGCCACCCGGCGTCCAGGCCTTCTCGGGGAGGTATGCATGCCCATTTCTCGCTCGCCGCTCGATCAGGTTCGAAGCGGTCTACAGAAGACGACCGGCGAGGCGATCATCGAGACGCTGGTCGACTGGGGCGTCGAGTACGTGTTCGGGATCCCGGGGGACAATGTCGACGGCCTGGTCAACGGCCTCATCAAGCACCGGGACCGGATCAAGTTCGTCTTGGTCCGGCACGAGGAGAACGGGGCCTTCATGGCCACCGCCTACGCGAAGCTGACGGGGAAGCTCGCCGCCTGCCTGACGACGGCGGGCCCCGGCGCCGCCCACCTCACCAACGGCCTCTTCGAGGCCCACCGCGACAAGATCCCCCTCCTGGCGCTGACGGGCAACACCGACTCCTTCAACCTTGGCACCGACCAGAACCAGGAGTTCAACCCCTTTCTGACCTTCGGGGACTGCACCGTCTGGAACGGGGTGCTCGGCGGCAGCCTCAACGCCCGGATCATCACCGCGAGTGCCATCCGTGCCGCCTACGCCCGCAGCGGCCCGGCGCACCTCAGCGTCCCGGTCGATCTGGGGCTCGAGGTTCTGCCCAAGAACGCTCCCCGTGCGGACCACCTCTTCGCCCGCCCCACCCACGCGCCGGATCCCGCGGCGATCGCGAAGGTGGTCGAGATCCTGGACAGGGCCAAGCGCCCCGTGATCTTCATCGGGCGCGGCTGTCAGGGCCTGGAGACGTCGCTGGTTCAACTGGCCGACAAGCTCGGCGCGCCGATCATCAAGGCGCTGTGGGGCAAGGAGGTCGTCTCGGACTTCGACCCCCACGTGCTCGGCGGTCTGGGCCTGATCGGGACCCGGCCCTCGGTCGAGGCCATCGCCGATGCGGACCTGCTCCTGATGCTCGGGACCTCGTTTCCCTACAACGACTTCCTGCCCCACGGCAGCCAGTGCGTGAGCATCCAGATCGACCAGGACCCGTACCAGATCGGCAAGCGCTACCCCGTGACCTTTGGCCTCACGGCCGACCTGCACGCGGCCGTGCCCATGATCCTCAAGGCCTGCCAGTACCACGAGTCTCGCGAGTGGCTCGCCCGCAACCAGCGCTCGCGCGCCGAGTGGAACGCCATGATGGATCGCCAGAGCAGGAGCGATCGCACCCCCATGCGCCCGCAGGTCATGGCCCGGGCCCTCCAGGACTGCGCGGAGGACGACGCCATCATCGCGACCGACTCGGGCGCCAACACGGTCTGGATGGCGCGGAACTTCTTCGTGAACGGGCGCCAGCGCTTCATCGGCTCGGGCCTGATGGGCACCATGCAGTGCGGCCTGCCGTATGCGATCGGGGCGAAGATCGCCTGTCCCGAGCGCCAGGTACTCGCCGGGGTGGGCGACGGGGACTTCGTGATGGGGATGGGCGAGTTCGCGACGGCGGTCCAGTACGACCTGCCCATCGTGGTGGTGGTCTTCAACAACTCCAAGCTGAGCCTCATCAAGTACGAGGAGGCCGTGGCGGGCATCCCCGAGTTCGGGATCCGCTTCCACAACCCGGACTTCGCCAAGTTCGCCGAGGCGTGCGGCGGGTTCGGCGTCCGGGTGGACGATCCGCGCGACGCCCACGACGCGGTGCGTGAGGCCATCGCCTCCGGCAAGCCCGCCATCGTGGATGCGATCGTCGAGCCGAACGAGATCCCCTTCCCGCCCAAGATCGAGCGAGGGCAGGCGACCGGCTACGGCATCGCCTTTTTGCGCGAGATCTTCGCGGGCATCAAGGAGTAGCCGCCACCTCCAGCACGACCTTGACGTCGTCGGGCTCCCGCTCGAAGGCGCGCGTGAGCGCCGAGAGCGGGAGCCTTCGGGTGATCAGCCCTTCGAGCCAGCCGGGGAAGCGCTGCTCGCAGGCGAGCATGTCCGCGATCCCCTGGTCGAAGTCCTGCACGTTGGCGTTGACGCTGCCGAGGACCAGGATGTTCTCGAGGACCATCGTCTGGTTGATGACGTCGCCCGGCAGGGAGATCAGCTGCCTGGAGGGGCTGAGGCCCAGCCGCACGAGGATGCCGTTGCACGAGAGGGCGAGGACCGCCGGAAACGAGAGGCTGCTCACCCCGGTCGCCTCGACGATCACATCAGGCCGCCCGACGCTCGCCGAGAGCTCGCCCAGGCCGTGGTGGGCGTCGGCGTGGTGGAAGCTCGCCCCCAGCGCCTGGGCGAGGCGCGCCTTGGGGTGCTCAGGAGCGACGCGATCCAGCAGGTGCACCTCCAGCCCCTTGAGGCGCAGCACCATCGCCGAGAGGAGCCCGATGGGGCCGGCGCCGGTGACGAAGGCCCGCTCAGGTCGCCAGATGAGGCGCTCTTGGATGAACCAGGCTTCGCGCAGGGCCTTCTCGACGACGCTCAGGGGCTCAAGCAGCACCGCGACCCGGCGCAGGCGCTCGGGGATCCGGACCAGGTACCGGGCCTGTTCCACGTAGGCTTCGGTCGCAAAGCCCGACAGCCCTTTGATCCCGCGCTCGCGAAAGTTGCCGGTCCGGCACATGTCGGGCTCGCCTGCCTGGCAGTTGAGGCAGAGCTCGGGGCAAGGGCGCCGGACGGTCGCAACCACCAGCTCGCCGGGCGAGAACGCGGTGACGCCCTCGCCCAGGTGTGAGACGACCCCCAGGTTCTCGTGCCCGATGACGAGCAGGGACTCTCCCGGCGGCGGCTCGCCGTACTTGCCCTGGACGATGTCGCGGTCGGTGCCGCAGAGCCCGACTTCGAGGACCTTCACCTGCACCTCGCCCGGGCTCGGCTCGGGAGGCGCGACCTCGGCGAGGTGCAGGCTCTGGGGCTGGTTCGCGAGGACGACGACGGCCTTCATGACCTCTCCTTTTCGCTCAGCGCCGACGCCGGCGCAAGGCGATCGCAAGCCCGCCCGCCACGGCGAGGGCGAGCACGCCTATTCTTACGCCGACCCCGACCTTCCGCCTGCTTGGAGCCTGGGCTTCGACCGGCTGCGGGCGCGTTTGCCTGAGCGCGAGGGCCAGGACCTCTGCCAGGTGCAGGGCCTCGCGGGGGGTGCTCTGGCGGATTTGCTCGCGGCAGCTGAAGCCGTCCGCGACGACGAGGGTGTCTTCGGCGGCCTCGCGCACGGCCGGCAGCAGGACACGCTCGCCGACCTGCATGGCCACGTCGTGGTGCGCCGCCTCGAAGCCGAAGGCCCCAGCCATGCCGCAGCAGCCGGAGTCGAGGAGTTCGACGTCAAGGCCGAGTCGCTTGAGCAGGCTCATGTCGCTGTCCATGCCCATCAAGGCCTTCTGGTGGCAGTGGCCGTGCACCAGGGCGTTGCCTGCGAGCTTGGGAGGCGCGTAGCCCTCGCTCACCAGGAACTCGCTCAAGAGGAAGACCTGGTCCTTGAGGCGCTTGGCATCCTCGTTGTTGGGGAAGAGGTTGAACAACTCGTCACGAAAGACCGCAACACAGCTGGGTTCGAGCCCCACGATGGGCGTTCCTTCGCTTAGCGCGGGGCGCAAGGCTTCGAGGATCGCCTTCAGCTGGTTTTCGGCCTGGTCCAGGAAGCCGTAGTCGTAGAGGGGCCGGCCGCAGCAGAGGCCGCTCGGGGGCAGCACCACCCGGAAGCCCGCATCCTCCAGGACCTCCACGGCGGCCTGCCCCACCTCGGGGTGGAAGTGGTCGTTGAAGGTGTCCGCCCAGAGCAGGACCGGCGGGGCACTCTTTCGCATCTCGGGCCGTTCGGCGAACCAACGCCGGAAGGTCTGCGGGGCGAAGGCCGGAATCTCGCGGGATGGAGCCATCCCTGCGATCGCCTTGGCGATAGGGGCCAAGAGCGGGGTCTGGGTCGCGAGGTTCGCGAGCCTGGGCGCCCAGCTCGCAAGGCTCGCCCAGCGGCGGATCTGCCCGAAGGCGTAGGCCGAGCGCGGCCGCAGGCGCCCTGCGTAGTAGTGGGAGAGGAACTCGGCTTTGTAGGTGGCCATGTCCACGTTCACGGGGCATTCGCCCTTGCAGCCCTTGCAAGAGAGGCAGAGATCGAGGGCTTCCTTGACGCGTTCCTCCTTCCAGCCGCCTTTCAAGGGGTTGCCCTGGAGCATCTCGAAGAGCAGCCGCGCGCGGCCGCGGGTCGCGTGCTTCTCCTCGCGGGTGACCATGTAGCTGGGGCACATGGTGCCGCCGTGCTCCTTGCGGCACTCGCCGACCCCCACGCAGCGCAGGCTGGCACGGGCGAAGCTGCCTTCGTCCTCCGGGAATTTGAAGTGGGTCTCGACCTTCGGCGGCAGGTAATCGCTGCCCAGGCGCAGGTTCTGGTCCACCCGGTAGGGCTCGACGACCTTGCCCGGGTTCATCTTGCCCGCCGGATCCCAGATGGCCTTGAATTCCTGGAAGGCCTGGATCAGCTCGGGCCCGTACATCTTCCCGAGGAACTCGGCCTTGGACTGGCCGTCGCCGTGCTCGCCCGAGATGGAGCCCCCGAAGCTCACGACCAAGTCGCTCGCCTCCGAGACGAACGACCGAAATTTCGCGATGCCGGCGGCGGTCTCCAGGTCGAAGTCGATCCGGGTGTGGACGCAGCCCTGGCCGAAGTGCCCGTACAGGTCGCAGCCGTAGTCGTAATCGTCGAGCAGCTTGCGCAGGGCACGCAAGTAGCCGCCCAGCTTCTCGGGGGCGACGGCCGAGTCCTCCCAGCCCTCCCATGTGAGGGGCTTGCCGGGCACGAAGGCGGTCGCCCCGAGCCCCGACTCCCGCACCCGCCAGACGATCGCTTCTTCGACGGGATCGTCGTAGAGCTTCAGGGTGGGGGCTTCCGTAAGGCCCGAGAGGCGCTTCATGAGGGCCTGGGCCCTGGCGTCCGACTCCGCTTTGGTCTCACCGCCAAACTCGGCCAGCAGCCATCCTCTGCCGTCGGGGAGTAGCTTCAGGTCCTTGGGGTGCAGCCCCTTCACCTTCATGTCGTCGACGAGGCGGTCGTCCATCCCTTCGAGGCCGATGGGTCCGGCTGCGAGGACCTCGAGGATGTGATCCCCCGCTTCGTACACGCTGGGGTAGCCGATGACGAGCAGGCTTCGCGCCGGCGGGCTCGGCACGAGGCGTAACTGGGCCGAGAGGACCGTGACGCATGTGCTCTCGGTCCCGACCAGCGAGCGGGCCACGTGGAAGCCGTTCTCGGGCAGCAGCTGGTCGAGGCCGTACCCGCTGACCCGGCGCGGGATCTTGGGGAAGCGCTCGCGGATGAGCGGGGCGTAGCGATCGCGTAATGCCAGCAGCTTTTGGTAGATCTCGGCCCGGGGACCGCCCTCCGAGCGGATCCGCTCGAGGTCCTCCTCGCGGGTCTCGCCGACCGTCATGCGCAGGCCGTCGTAGGTCAGGATCTCGAGGGCCTCGACGTTCTCGGAGGTCCGCCCGGCCATGACCGAGTGGACGCCGCACGAGTTGTTGCCGATCATCCCACCGAGGGTGCAGTGGGTGTGGGTGGCCGGGTCCGGCCCGAAGGTGAGGTTGTGCCGCTCGGCGGCGTCTCGCAGGTCGTCCAGGACGATCCCCGGCTCCACGTGCGCGCGCTGGGCGACGGGATCCAGGGCGAGCAAGCGGTGCATGTACTTCGAGAAGTCGATCACGACCGCCACGTTGCAGCCCTGGCCCGCGAGGCTGGTGCCGCCGCCGCGCCCGACCACGGGGACGCCGAAGCGCCGACAGAGCGCGAGGGTTTCCACCACGTCCTCGGCGTCGCGGGGAATGACGAGCCCGATGGGCACCTGGCGATAGTTCGACGCGTCGGTGGCGTACAGCGCGCGGCTCCCGTCGTCGAAGCGCACCTCACCCTTGAGACGCTGGGTGAGGGCGTCCGCGAGGGCCTTGGCCTCCGGGCCGCTTTCGCGGAAGAAGGTGATCCGGGGCTGGGTTTCGCGGCGCACGGGACCCTTGCGCATGGCGACCTCCTCAGACGATGGCGTAGCGATCCGCGTCGGCGCGCTTGAACTGGAGGCCGAAGCCCGGGCGCTCGCGGTCGGGTTCGAGCGTGCCGTTCACGGGACTGAGCGCCCCGTCGAAGAGCATGTGCTCGATGCGGGCGTGATCGTAGAAGTACTCCAGGTGCCGGACGCCCGGCACCGCACAGCACACGTGCGCATGCTGGCTCGGGGCGGTGTGGGCCGACAGGGGGATCATGTGGGCCTCGGCGAGGGCGGCTGCCTTCAGAAAGCCCGTGATCCCCATGCAGCGGGTGGCATCCGCCTGCAGGACGTCCACGGCCCCGGCTTCGAGCATGCGGCGGAAGTAAGGCGGATCGAAGCCGTACTCCCCGGCGGCGATGGCCATCCCCGCGGGGGCGCGATCGCGCAGCAGGCGCAGCCCTTCGAGATCGTCCGACGAGACGGGCTCCTCGAACCACGTCACCCGGTACTCGGCGAAGGCCTCGGCGAATGCGAGCGCCTCCTTTCGCGCGTAGGCGCCGTTGGCGTCGACGAAGAGCTGGGCTTCCTCGCCGATCGCGCGACGAGCGCTTCGCACCCGCGAAAGGTCGCGCGCTGGGTCGGTTCCAACCTTCATCTTGACCATGGGGATCCCCTCGGCGACCCAGTCCGCGAGCTGCCGTTCGAGCCTTTCCGGGGGGTACGAGGTGAAGCCACCGCTGCCGTAGACCGGGATCCGCTCGCGGGCCGCCCCAAGAAGGCTAACGACCGAGAGCCCTAGCAACTTGGCCTTGAGGTCCCACAGGGCCATGTCTACGGCCGCAATCGCCATGCTGGCCTCGCCCGGCCGCCCCAGGTTGCGGACGCTGCGCACCATCGCCTCCCATTCGGCGGGGAGGTCCAGGGCGTCCCGGCCAAGCAGCAAGGGGGCGAGGGTCTGTTTCACGATCACCCCGGCCGCCTCGTGGGCGTAGGTGTGACCGATGCCTTCCATGCCCCCTGCCTGCAAGGTGACCAGGACCATGGTCGTCGCATCCCAGGCGATGGTGCCGTCGCTCTCCGGGCCATCGGTCGGGATGCGGTAGGCCGCGACCTCGACGCGTTCGATCGGTGCGCGCATGGCCTGTTACCCGGCGAAGGCGATGGTGCTCAAGAGGGCGTTCTCGGCTTGCCGCGAGTCGAGGCGGGTGTACTGGACCACGATGGGCACGTCCGACTCGATGAGGCTCGCGTAGTCGGTTCCCACCGGGATCGGGGCCGGGTCGCTCAGGTTGTTCATGCGCAGGTGCCGGGTCCGGCGTGGGGGCACCTCGACCCGGTAGGGCCCCACGGGCTCCCGGTCGCTGAAGTACACGGTGATGGCAACCTGAGCAGGCTCGTCCGAGGTGTTGAGCAGGCAGATCGCCTCGTGGCTGACCATCTCGGGGGCAGGGCCGTGGCTCCATGAGGGCAGGTAGCCTTCGGCGATCGCCCAGCGGGTTCGTCCAATCGGGGACGCGCTCATGTGCCCCTCCTTTTCGCCGACGCCCAGGTAACGGCGTGGGCGCATCCTAATCCCGCCCTTTCCGGCGAGTCAATTACCCTGCGGCCCTTCCGGGACGCCTCCTCCACCGCCGCGGGCCCCACCCTCCAATGGCGAACAGCCCGGCTCCATTGGAGCCGGGCTGTTCGAACGTAATGGGCTTTCTAGTTGGAGAGGAAGTTCCCCACGGCCTCTACGTACTCAGGCGTGTCGATGAAGGGATTGCGGTTGCCCTGGTGGCGCTGGACCGCGTCGTTGCGCGCGCGATCCTCGGCGGTGACGGGGTCCTTCACGTGCCACTTCTTGAGGGTCTCTTCTTCGTACTTGAAGTTCGACAGGTCGGCCCGCTGGCCGTAGACCATGTAGAAGTAGAAGAGCGCCCGCGCGGTGTTGCCCTTCTGGTCGTCGCGCGGCTCGAAGACGCGATTGCCCTTCTTGTCGGTGCCGAGCTTGCTGCCGCCGCCCTGCCACTCGACCTGAACCACTTCGCCGAAGGGGTACGAGCTGCGCTTGGAGTTGGCGTTGCAGTCGGTGGGGAAGAGGTGGTGGAGGTCCGCCTTGGCCGCGCCGTTCGCGCCCTTGCTCTGAGGCCAGGTGTGCTCGGCGTTGAAGCCCTTGCCACCGCGGTACGCGGAGTTGCGATCGTTGACGTTAGCCAGGCTGAGGCCGGTGTAGTCGCACTCGACCACGTCGTCGTCGTTCAGGTCGTCCACGTCCGAGAACATGACGTCACGCGCACGGTCGTAGCCCAGGTCCTTGTGCTTGGAGACGATGTTCGCGAGCGAGCGCAGCAGCGCCTGGCCGCGCTGGCCCTCAGCCGCCTTGTAGTAATCGGCGGGGACCTGCTGGAGGGCCTTGACCCCCGAGCTCTGCGTCGACATCGGCTGCAGGTGCGAGAGGGTACCGCAACCAGCGAGCGACGAGGCGAGCATGAGAGAAGCGAGGGTAATCACGAATGGTTTCAAGGGTTCCTCCTGTCGGTGGCATGCGTGAATTAAGAAGAGGTTAACACACATTAACCTTAGATTGGAAGCCCCCAAATTGGCTGATATTCAGAAATAAAGTTATTTTTCCTCGGAGTGGTCGGATGGCATTGGTTGCAAGGTTATTCTTAGGTTAAGAAACGATTCGTCCCTGATCATGTCAGGCTCTCTGCCGTGTCGGCAGGGGCCGGCGCGTTCAGCGCGCTTCCCGCCGACGCGACGATGATGCAGCCGATCGCAAGCCATTGAGTCGGTGTCAGTCGCTCGCCGAGGACGAGGAAGGCCGTCAGGGCGCCCACCGCGGGCTCCAAGCTGAGCAGGACCCCGAAGGTCTGTTTCGGCAGGCGCTTGAGGGCGTACATCTCCAGCGAGAAGGGCAGGGCGCTCGATAGGATGCCGACGCCGAGCCCCGCGAGCAGCAGCGACGGATTGAACAGTGCGCGGCCGGCGTGGGCGAGCCCGATGGGCAGGACGATGAGGGCGGCGACCGTCAGGCCGAGCGAGGTTGCCTGCCCGCCATGGGTCTTGCCCGCCTTCTGGCCGAAGATGATGTAGAGCGCCCAGCAGACCGATGCGCAGAGGGCGAAGGCGACCCCCGTCGGGTCGAGCGAGGGTGCGGCTTGGCTGCGCGGCCACAGCAGCAGTCCGAGCCCCAGGACGACGAAGCCGATCCAGACGAAGTCCTTGAGGCGGCGCGAGGCGGCCATCGCGACGCTCAGCGGTCCCAAGAAGAGGATGGCGACCGCGACGGCCAAGGGGATCGTGCGCAGCGCCATGTAGAACCCCAGGTTCATCAGGCCGAGGGCGGCGCCGTAGACGGCGATCGCGCGCGCGGTGGGCCAGGTGAGGGGCAGACGCCAGGGTCGCCATAGTGCAAGCAGGACCAGGGCCGAGAAGGTGACGCGAAAGGCCGTGGTGCCCTGCGCGCCGATCAGCGGGAAGAGGTGCTTGGCGAACGAGGTCCCGATCGTCACCGAGAGGATGCTGCCGAGCAGCGCCGCGACGGGCAGCAGGGGGCTTGTGCTAGGCGATCGCGCCGTCATCTCCGCGGCTCCTCCTTGGGGTGATACCTTTTCTCTACCCGCTTCCTTCATCGGAAAAAGCGTCGGATCCTTGTTGCCGTCCTGTCGGGGTGGAGGTAGTTTCAGGGCAATCCAAAAAGGATCACGGCTCCGAGCCCGACCGAAAGGCCGGATACCAGGGCCGAGACCTGGCGAACCCGCGCGATGGGAGCGAAAGTTCACAACGAGGGCTTCACCCTCCGTAATAGGAGACAATGGACTTGGAGGCCCAGCGGCGGAAACGCCGCTGGGCCTCTGCTTTGAAACCTCACGCCCCTAGACGAGGAGGTCCTCCATGCGCGAAGAGCAGACGCGTCGTCCCCCGGCCGCGGCGATCAGCAGCAGGTCCGTCCGGATCCCGCTCGGAGAGGTCGCTCTCGAAGGGGACCTGGTCCTGCCCGAACGAGCGAGCGGGCTGGTGGTCTTTGCTCACGGCAGCGGCAGCAGCCGCTTCAGCACCCGCAACCGCTACGTGGCCGAGGTGCTGCAGCGAGCGGGGCTCGGCACCCTCCTCTTCGACCTGCTCACCCCGGAAGAAGAAGCCATCGATGCCTACAACGCCCGCTTGCGCTTCGATATCCCGTTGCTCGCCCGGCGCGTCGTCGAAACGACGGACTGGCTCAAGCGGACCGACGAGACCCGGCAACTTGCAATCGGCTACTTCGGCGCGAGCACCGGCGGCGGGGCCGCCCTGGTCGCTGCGGCGGCGCGCCCCGAGGCGGTCGCGGCCGTCGTCTCGCGCGGCGGCCGGCCGGACCTTGCGGGCGAGGCCTTGCTGCGGGTCCAGGCACCCACCTTGCTCATCGTGGGCGGTTACGACGACGTGGTCATCGAACTGAACCGGGAAGCCTACGCCTTGTTGCGGTGCGAAAAGGCGCTCGAGATCGTGCCGGGGGCCACCCACCTCTTCGAAGAGCCCGGCACCCTGGAGGCGGTCGCGCGGTTGGCCACCACCTGGTTCACCCGCCATCTCGCCTCTCAAGAGGCGCGCCGTGATGAGGGCCTCTGACGCCGGTTTCGAGCTCGTCGAGCATCCGGCGGACATCGGGATCCGCTTCTGGGGCCGGACCTTGGGCGAGGCCTTCGTCCAGGCGGCTCTGGCCCTGCGCGTGATGCTCGCCGGTGAAGGCGAGGTCCGCGAGACCCATCAGGTCGCGCTCGAGGCCGCAGGCGAGGATCGCCTCGAAGTGCTCTTCAACTGGCTAAGCGAGTTGCTGGTGCGCTTCGATGCCGATCAGTTGATCCTGGGGCGCTTCGAGGTGCAGGCCGTCAGTGAGCAGGAGATTAGAGCAGTCGGCTACGGGGAGCCCTACGATCTCGCTCGGCATGAGACCCCTTACTACGTCAAGGCGATCACCTACCACCAGATGGCCCTCGAACAGGGAAAGGGCGGCTGGCAGGGACAGGTCTACGTCGACATCTGATGAGCGATCGCAGGCCATGAGCCTCTCGCCTCAGTCGCTGAGCCCCATCGCTTCGGGCTTGAGGGCGTCGTGAAGGGCGGCGTGGTTGTCCGGGTGCGCGCGATCGTGGGCGATGTCCGCCGGTTCGAGGTGCGAGTTGACGTGGACCTTGTCCTTCGGGAAGAGCGTAACCAGCCGCGCCTCCACTTCGCACGCCTGGTCATGGGCGGCGGTGATCGTCCAATCGTGCGGGAAGAGCAGGTGCAAGTCGATCCACAGCTCGTCGTTGACGCGCCGGTGGCGTAGCTGGTGGAAGGCCTGGAGATGGCCCTCGGCGACCGCTGATTGCAGGCAGTCCAGGATCAGCCGGGTATCTTCGGGAGCGGCGCGTTCGGTGAGGCCTTCGATCGAGGTTTTCAGCAGCTGGACTGCCGTTCTCAGGATATTCAGGCCCGCCAGGATGGCGACCAGCGGGTCGAGCCAGGTAAGTCCGGTCAGGTAGACGAGCGCGACGCCCAGCAGGACCGCTCCGCTGGTCCAGACGTCGGTCAGCACGTGGTGACCGTTCGCGACGAGCACCAGCGAGTTGAAGTGCTTGCCCGTGCGGATCAGGAACAGGCCGAGCGCGAGGTTGATAAGCGTCAGGGCCGCGATGATCCCGAGTCCCAGCCCGAGCTGGTGAAGCTCGGGGCCTTCGATCAGGCCCTTGATGCCGAGATAGAGGATCCCGCACGCCGCCGCGAGGATCAGCCCGCCCTCGGCGCCTGACGAGAAGTAGGCGAACTTGCCGTGGCCGTAGGGGTGGTCGTGATCGGCGGGACGGGCCGAGAGCCAGAGAGCGTAGGCCGCGATGCCGGTCGCCAGGATGTGGATGACCGATTCGGCCGCATCCGAGAGGATGGCGGCGGACCCTGTCATGAGCCCTGCGGCAAGCTTGCCGACCAGCATGAGGACGGCCACGCCGAGGCTCGTCGCCATCGCGAAATAGCGTGCATCCATCCCGAAAATGGGGCGTTCGGGAGGAGAGTCGATGGGGTGCATGGGCTGGCGCCTCCGAGCTGATCCGAGCGCAGGCGGGAGCATCGCCATCCGCTCTCCCGCTCGCTTGCCTCTCTCGAACAGGATACCCCGGCTTGTCCCGCTTGACGAGCAAGGCTACCTCAGACTGTTTGACAAAAGGTCTAACTAGACCCATACTTTCAAATAGGACTAACTAGTCCTATTTGAAAGTATGGGCTTCAGGGTGAGCGCCCCGCGGCTCCAGCGAGAAAGGAAGGTTCCCCGTGCGCGACACGCTTCACGAAAACGGCAAGACGACTTTGGGCACGCGCCCGGTGGCGCGCATCTACGAAGGCCCCGGCCTCCACTGGGTCGGCGACGGCTTCCGCGTGATGGGCTTCATGTCTGCCTACCCCGAGCTGGCGGATGCCCTTAACCCCTTCTTGCTGCTCGATTACCACCCGCCCTACATCTATGCGCCGACTGCGCACCGCCGCGGGGTCGGCCCGCATCCTCACCGGGGCTTCGAGACGGTCACGCTGGCGTTCGAGGGCAGCGTCGCGCACCACGACAGCACGGGCAACGGCGGCGTGATCGGCCCTGGCGACGCCCAGTGGATGACGGCCGCTTCCGGTATCCTTCACAAGGAGTACCACGAGGCGGAGTTCGGCCGTCGCGGAGGCACCTTCCACATGGCGCAGATCTGGGTCAACCTGCCGCGCGCCAACAAGATGGACCCGCCTGCCTACAATGCGCTCAAGGCCGATGAGATGGGCCTCGTTACGCTTCCGGACTACAGTGGCACCGTCAGGGTCATCGCCGGCGAGTACGAGGGCGTCCGCGGGCCTGCCAAGCCCTTCAGCCCGATCGCCATGTATGACGTCATCCTCGCATCGAATGGCGAGGCGTCCTTCTCGGTGCCGAGCGAGCACAACCTCGGCATCCTCGTGATGAAGGGCGAGGTGACGATCAACGGCGAGCAACAGGCGAGCGCCAACGAGCTGATCCATTTCGCGAACGAGGGCGAGCGGGTGAGCGTCAAGGCGGGCCCTGCTTCCAGGCTGCTCGTGCTCGCAGGCGAGCCCATCCGCGAGCCGATCGTGCAGTACGGTCCGTTCGTGATGAACAGCGAGCGCGAAATCAAGGAGGCCTTCCGGGACTTCAGCCTCGGAAAGTTCGGGGAGCTGGCGGACTGAGGGAGGCGAGACGATTCAATGCCACATCGACCCGATGCTTCGCGTGATATTCCTGACGACGGTCCGCGCTTGCCGGTATTGCGAGCGCTCTACCGTACCTTTGCGGCCGTCGACAGGGTTTCCGCGCGGCATATCGACTCACTGGGACTGACGCAGGCGCGTTTCGACGTGATCTCGACCTTGGGGGACACCCCTGGGATGACCGTCAAGCAACTGTGCGACGCCGCGCTGATCACCAAAGGCACCCTGCTCCATGTCCTCGGGAGCCTCGAAGCCCTGGAGCTGGTGGAAAGGGGGAAGGGCGAGCACGATCAACGGCAGACGATCGTCTCGCTCACGCCGAAAGGGCAGGCGCTCTACGAGGAAACCTTTTTGCCGCACGTGGGCTACATGCGTCAATTCTTCGAACAACTCACCCCCCAAGAGCAGGCGACATTGGTTTTCCTGCTGGGGCGGCTGGAGGACGTCTTCACGCAATCAAGCAAGCCGGCAGCACCATAGGGGCTCGTCTCTAGGAGCGTCCCTCGACGTCCGATACAATGCCGCCCACGATTCTCAGATGAGGAGGGTGGATGATGGGCGTCAAGACGGGTGGGCGTCAGACATATGAGGACCTTCTGGCGCGCCTGGAGCGGATCGAGCGAGACAGCGTGGATGAGCGGCTGCTGAACTGTTTGAAGGCCGTCGGCTCTGCCACCTACCAGGATATGGTCAATCGGGCAGGTGCGATGGCTGCAACGATCCGTGAGCGCGTCGCCTCGAATTACGTCGAGCGGGACATGATTGAAGTCTTGAACGACGAGTGCGAGCAGACCGTGCTGCAATTCTGCCTCCTGAACAACGAGGGAGTCAGCGAGCTCGACCTGTTTCGCTACGTTACGTTCGCCATGCGCAAAGCGTGAGCAAGGAGCGCGCAACGGTCGAGGCCAGATGCTTGGGGCCCATTTGCATCCTCCTTGATGAATGAGGAGCGAGAAGCAGCTCGCCTGACCCAACGGGGGCACCCTGTAAAAACGAGGGTGTACCCCCTTGTTTGGCGGTATAATTTCGGCAGCATGCCAAAAACCGATCCTTCGTCACCCGAGCAGCGCATCGCTTGGACTGTCCGGCGCCCCCCGACCCCGATCCCGTCGTGGGTCATGTTTGGTCTGGCACTTCATTTCGGCTTTTTCTCGACGTACAGCGTCATGATGGGGGCTCTGCCCCATGCCGTTGAGGTCTTGCCATTCGCTGCCCTTCGCTGGGGACTGCTGACCTTTCTGATTTGCCTCCCCTTGCTGAGCTGGACTCCTGCGCTGGAGCGCCTGGACCGGTGGGTGGGCGTGCTGACGCACCCTCGCCTTGCGAGCTGGATCGTTTACTACGGGGTCTATACGCTTCTTGCTTTCGCAGGAGCCTGGCTTCGATCCGCGCTCGCTCCCTGGGCCCTGGGCTATGCGCTGGAGCCGCGGACGTTTTTGCAGTTCATGGCCCTCCTCTTCTTTGCCTTGCTCATCTCGGCCATGGGGATCGAGGTCTTCGCGTCTCGTCGTCGCGCCCGCCTCGAGTGGCTGGCGGTCAGCGAACGCCTTGAACAGGACCAAGAGCGCCGACGCTTCGAGCTTGTCGCGGTCGATGATCGCCTGCGCCGCGAAGCCGCTCAGCACCTCCATGGCGATGTGCAGTCCCGCCTGCTCATGGCGTGGGCACTGCTCAAGCATGCCCTGGACGCCGCCACCGAGACGGCCGCCGCAGGTCATCTGGAGCGCGTCCAGGAGCAGTTCGAGCATCTCCGGGGTCACGGCGTGCGCCAAGCCCGCGACCTGCTAGGCGCCGCCGAAACCGACCGTCCTTTTTCTCAGCGCGTGACGGAGCTGGTGACGCGCTTCCAGGCCGTCATTGCCGTGGAACTCGTGATGGAGCCCGACGTCCCGGCATGGGAGGAATACCTCCCCCCCGCCCTGCGACGCCAGGCGCACCTGCTACTCGAAGAGGCCCTGATCAACGCCTTCCGTCACGGCCAGCCCTCGCATATCCGGGTGTGCCTCGCTTCGCTGGGGGCTCTCGAGGGAAGCATGCCCGCCGAGTTGCGCCTCACAGTGGAAGACGATGGAGTGGGCTTCGATCCCGATCGGTCCTCCCGGGGGCTGGGGCTCTCCGCCTTGAGCAACGAGCTGGAGCAGGAGGGAGGGCGCGTCGCGCTCGTCTCGCTTCCCGGTCACGGCACCCGCCTCACCGTGCAGCTCCCACTGCCGCTTCTCGTCGCTGAGAGGCGCGCATGATCCGGCGCGGCATTCATCTCCCGACGCGGAGACGCGTCCTCGGGACTGCCTTCGTGATCTTCGGCCTCATGACCGTGGCGATCGTCGGCTGGGCCATGACGGTCGACCTGACGGCCGAGCTGCCGGCGATCGCAGCCTCCCTCATCGTGAGCATTGGCTTGCTCGCGCTCATCGCAGGGGTGATCGACCTCATGCATCGCCTCGATGCGGCCGGTTGGCGCTTCGAGGAGCCTCGCCTGTCACGCTGGGTGGCCTATTACGGCGCCTGGGGCGTGGTGGGACTCGTGATTGGCCTGGGGCGCGTTGCCATGATTCAGGCGAAGACCGGCATCCTTTTGGCTCCGGGGCGCGTCGCCTACGTGGTCGCCGTCTGTTTCTACGTGAGCGTCGCCATGGTCTGTGTGCTCGAGAACCAGGCCATGTTCGTGACGGCGATCGCCCGCAAGCAGGATGCGAGCCGGCGGGCGGTACGCTTTCTCTTCCAGACCCGGGAGGCCTTCGTCCAGGCGCGCAATCGTCGTCAGCACGAAGCGCTGAGCTTCCTGGAGCGTCAACTCGAACCGGAGCTTGCGGCTCTACAGGGGCAGGTGGCCCGTATGGTCGAGGACGGTCGGTCTTCTCATGAGATCGTGCGCCTGCGAGAGCGCATCGACCGCTTGAGGGACGACGAGATCCGCGAGATCAGCCATCTCCTGCATCCTTCGATCATCGACATGGGCCTTGCGCCGGCGCTTCGCGCCTTGGTGAGAAACCGCAGCGACGCACTCCCGATCCGGTTGCACCTCGCGGATCTGCCCCCCCAGGGCTTATCTCCCGAGGTTGGCTTGCATCTCTATCGCATCGTGGAGCATGCGCTCGACGAGGTCCGAGTTCAGGCCGTTCGTGAGATCCACGTCTCACTGGCCTGTGACGAGGGGAATCGCCTCCGCCTGGAGATCGCGCTGCAGGGGGAGGAGCTTGATCTGGCACTGGCGAGGAAGGGCGGGGCGCGGGCGTTGCTGGATGCTCGCGTGGCCATGCTGAACGGTGCCTGGCGCCTGGAGCGCGGGGAGGATGCCCGGCTCGTCTTGAGGCTCGAGGCTCCGCTCGCCGGCGCGTGAAAGGCAGAATCAGCGGCGCGTGGCCTTGAGGTAAAGCAGGGTCGCCTCGACCCGGGCATGCCGCTCGGAGGATCCGAAATTGAGGCCGAGGTCGCGGTAGAGCAGCCCGACCATGTTTTCGACGGTTTTCAATGACAGGCCCATGCGCTGGGCGATCGCCTTGTTGTTGTAGCCCTGAGCCATGAGCTCGAAAAGCGTGAGTTGGCGCGCGCTCAGCGGAACATCGTTCACGAGCGACGAGCGCACCTGCTGGGCGAGCTGCGGATCCAGGGTGACCACTCCGGCGGCCGAGCCGTGAATGGCTCGCCCGATCGTTTCGACGTCCTGCACCGAGGTCTTCAAGAGGTAGGACCAGCCTCCTGCCTGTTCAGTAGGCACGGAGAGCAGGAACTCGGGCTCCCGGTGGTTGGAGAAGAGAAGGATTCCGAGGTCGGGCAGGGCGCGGCGCAGGCTCAAGCCGAGCTGCACGCCGTTCTTGCTGCCGACGCCCAGGTCGATGTCCAGGATGACGACGTCCGGAGCGAGCAAGGGAATTTCCCGCTCGGCGGATGGGGCGTCACGGAAGTCCGCGATCACCGAGATGCCCGGCAGGGCGTCGAGCGCCATGCGCATGAGCTCCCGGAACAGGTTGTCGTCTTCGACCAGGGCCACTCGGATGGGGGAGGTCGGCTCTAAATCGTTTCGCATGCCGGTGTCGCGTCCTTCGGAAGAGGGAGCCTTCATTGGGGGTATTTGAGCTTGGCGGCGGTGCCCGTCTCGTCGGCGGGCACGGGCTTGCCCCATCATAGGGGATCCGTCGTGCCGAGGATTAGAGGGTACACCCCTGTTTTTGACGACAGACCTGAAGGCTCTGCTGCGCCTGTTGGAAGCGTTTTTGCCTCGGCGCGCCCGCGCCTCTGACTGGTGCGTTGGACGGATTCTCATGGTGGTTTCGACGCTGAAGTACGATCAGTTGAAGCAATCGTAGCGGCAAGCTCAAAGAGCCGGAAGGTCGGTGTGATCTACCTCAAGGGTATAATGAAGCCCAGAGCCAATCGACGGATCAACCGGGAGATAAGTATCTATGGACCTTGACGCAACGGATCGCAGGATTCTTCTGGCTCTTCAACGAGATGGCAAACTTCAAAACGTGGATCTTGCGCGAGAAGTCGGACTCTCGCCGTCACCGTGTCTTCGTCGTGTCCGGTTGCTCGAAGAGGCTGGCGTCATTGAACGCTATGTAGCGTTGCTCAATGCGTCCAAGATTGGCAAGGGATTAACCGTGTTTGCCCGGGTCTGGCTGACGGGACAAGACATGGAGACCGTCGCTCACTTCACCGATGAAATCAAGCAACTGCCTCAGGTGGTCGAATGTCACCTGATGGCTGGTGATTGTGATTTTCTGCTTCGGGTCGTTGCAGCCGATCTAGATGATTATCGGCGCTTCCAGATTGAACATTTGACGCGCATCAAAGGCGTTCAAAACGTCAAAACGGAAATCCCCATGCAAAAAATCAAATTGACCACGGAATTGCCACTTTAAGCGCATATTTCTGCCGTCATATTATCGGGAAGACGTTGACTTGATTAGATGAAGTCAGGTCGCTCGTTGTGCTTGTCTTGCTGACCTGATGCCCCCTGAGCCTCTGAATCCCTAGGGATCCGCTCCTTCAAAAGGCTGGTCACGATTTGCTTCTGTCTCACACGCGCATGCCCCGAGGGTCTCGGCGCCAGGCAGGGAAAAGCCGAACAATGCATGCTTGTTGGCATAAAATTCCACAGTAAGTCTTTTTGATTTAAATGAATGCTAAAAGTCGCTTTAAATAAGAAATAATTTGAAACCAAATTTCGCGTAATTTAGCCTATAATACCGCCTTGAACTGGAGGCGTGATGAAAATTCTGGAAGCGAGTGCCAAAGCAGTCGAAGAATTGCCGGTCGTTTCGGAGATATGGCGCGGTTTTGTCGCATCATTTCCCGTGATGCTTGGATTCGTACCATTTGCACTCGTCCTTGGTGCACAAGCAGTCAAAAAGGGACTCAGCCCCCTTGAAGTGCCACTCATGACAGGACTCAACTTTGGGGGCGGATCCGAATTTGCAGCAATCGAAATTTGGTCATCCCCACCCCAAATACTGCTAATCGTAGCGATGACGTTCCTGGTGAATTGTCGTCACCTTCTGATGGGTGCAACCCTAGCCCCCTTCATCCAGCACTTGCCCAAGCGTAAGGCAATTCCTGCGCTCTTTTTCATGTGTGATGAGAGCTGGGCAATGGCCCTGGGTGATTCCCGCCAGAGAGCTGCCAAAGGAACTTCTCCATCCTTTAGCTTGCCGTACTACTTCGGGGTGGCAGCAGGCCTTTACCTCACGTGGGTAATTTTCACGACGCTTGGATCCGTCATCGGGCCACGGATCGGGAATATCGAAGCCTATGGATTCGATATGGCCTTTACCGCAGTATTCTTGGTGCTTTTAAAAGGGATGTGGAAGGGACTACGCGCCGCTCGTCCCTGGTTGGTCAGCCTGGTCTTCGCTGCGTCGACCTATTTACTTGTTCCTGGCGCATGGTATGTAGCCGCAGGGGCGCTGTCCGGCATCGTGGCCGCTATCGTATGGGCTGAGCAAGAATGATCGATTTTCACACCGGCCTGGCCATCGTTCTGATGGCTTCGATCACGTTCCTGACCCGCATACTCGGCTACCTCCTGCTTCGAAAGCGCCAATTGAGTGCCCGAACAATGAAGATCATGGATGCGGTTCCTGGGTGCGTTCTGATTTCGGTCATCGCCCCGGCGTTTGTCTCGAACCGGCCGGCCAATCTCGTGGCTTTGGGAATCACGCTGTTTGCCGCAATGCGCTTGCCGATTTTGCCGACCGTCATCATCGCCATCGCTTCAACGGGCCTGCTTCGTCAGCTCATTCACTGATAGGGACACGCGTGATGGATTTACCAATCAAGACTCGGGATGCCTGGGTGGAAACCCCGCAGGGGCAACTGTTCACCCGCACCTGGGACGCGCACGGCGAAGGGGCGGATCTGCGAGAAGACACTCCGATTGTGCTCTTCCACGACTCACTCGGAAGCGTCGAACTTTGGCGCAGCTTTCCCGAGGCCCTGTGCATCACCACAGGGCGGTCAGTGGTCGCCTACGATCGCCTCGGCTTCGGGAGGTCCACCCCGTTTAGCGGCGAATGGACGACGAACTTCATTCACGTAGAAGCGCCGAACTTTTTCCCCGCACTTCGCGAGCAGCTCGGCATCCAGGACTTCATCGCCATGGGCCACAGCGTTGGCGGAGCCATGGCGGCGCTTTGCGCTGCGGCCTTTCCGTCGGCGTGCCGCGCCCTCGTGACGGAGTCCGCGCAGGCATTCGTCGAAGATCGAACCATCCAGGGGATCCGCGAGGCCAAGGCGGCCTTCCAACAGGAAGGGCAGTTGGATCGCCTCAAGAAGTACCATGGTGATAAGGCGCGTTGGGTGCTGGATGCCTGGACGGTGACCTGGCTCTCGCCGGAATTTCAGTCGTGGAATCTTGATGCGGACCTTTCAGAGGTCGTCTGTCCGGCCCTCATCATCCATGGGGAGCAGGATGAATACGGTTCCGTGGCTCACCCCATGAGGCTGGCCAAGGCGATGGCCGGCGAGACGCAGGTCGAGATATTGCCGGGCAGGCGCCACGTTCCCCACAAAGAGGCCGAAGGGCTAATCGTCGAGCTCATCAGGAGCTTTCTCGAGCGTGTGGTGCGCTAAACGCGTTGCTCAAGCTCCCAATCCAGACAGCGTGTCTATGCCTTAGGGCTGGGTGAGCTCCCGAAGGCTTGCTCTACAGGCGCTTTCCTGTGATTGTAATATTATCGCTATCTTGAGGACTGACTTTCAATGAACCAAACCTTGCGCGATCGATATTCCCCAACCGTGTTGGCCGTTTTTGCTCAGCGCTACGGCGTGCGCCCCGAGGAGGTGACCAACCTCGGTGGCTTTGAGAGCTTCGTCTTCGCCTTTTCGCGCGATGGGGGCGACTACATCCTCAAGATTACGCACACCGTCGCGCGCTCCTTTGAACACCTCGAAGGCGAGCTCGAGTGGTTGAACTACCTGGCGGACCACGGCGTTCCCGTTTCTCGTGCCGTGCCTTCGCTGGAAGGGCGTTTGATCGAGAAATTGGCGGACGAATCAGGCGAGTATCTCGCCATCGCCTACGAGAAGGCTCCGGGTACTCCGATCGTGCAGGCCGACATGACGCCCGCGCTGTATCGCACGTGGGGCAACTTGATCGGGCGCATGCACGCGCTTACGCGCGCCTACGAGCCGAGTCGACCGGGCTTGCGCCGTCAGACCTGGGAAGAGGTCAGCTTAGCGGGCTTCAAGGTGCCGGAGGATCACGCCTGGTTTGCCGAGCGCGCAGCGGCCCTCTATCCGCGCCTGCATGCGCTGCCGAAGGGCCCTGACGCTTACGGCCTCGTGCACAGCGATCTCCACTTCGGAAACGTCTTATTGCATGAGGGGCGCCTTACGGCCTTCGACTTCGACGATGCGCACTATACCTGGTTCGCCAACGATGTCGCGATCACCTTGTTCTATGTCCTGACCTGGTCCGCCCTCTGGAAGTGGGAGGCTGATGGCTTCGCCACCGAGTTCTTGACGACGTTTCTCGAGGGGTACCGAGAAGCGGCCCCCTTCGATGACGCCTGGCTCGCCTACTTCCCGGACTTCTTGCGCTTGCGGCGCTTGGTGCTGTACGGCGCTCTCTTCCAGGCCTTCGGGCCCGATGAGATGCCAGAGCGCGAGCGCAAGCTCTTCGAAACCCTACGGCAGGGCATTCTCACTGACAGCGAGGTCGTCGATTTGGACTTCACGCGCTTTGTCGCTCAAACCCCCGAGCGCTGCTAGGTTTCTGACGACCTAGGGCGAAACGCTATGAGCGCTGACCCGGGAACCCTTCACCCTGCCTGCCTCTGCGGGGGAAATCCCCAAAAGGAAATAGCCTGGATCTGATGGATCCAGGCTATTTCCTTTTAGTACCCGATACGGGATTCGAACCCGTGTTACCGCCGTGAGAGGGCAGCGTCCTAGGCCTCTAGACGAATCGGGCAGGCCATCGAAGGATCTTGTTAAGGGTGACCTGAGAAGCGAATAGCCTGGACCTTTTGATCCAGGCTATTTCGACTTAGTACCCGATACGGGATTCGAACCCGTGTTACCGCCGTGAGAGGGCAGCGTCCTAGGCCTCTAGACGAATCGGGCAGGCCATCGAATTACCTTCGATGTATTTATAATAGCACAGCTCCTTCGGCTTGCAAGCCTCGTGTCGAAAAAATTTCCGCTTGCTTAGTGTCTCCATAACCTGAAACCCAGGCGCATCAAGCCATCACAGGTTGGAAAAATTCTTGCGCCTGCTGGGTTTGAGGCCGCGTCGTTCGCCGATTCGCCGCTCCCATGCGCTCCCTGAGCGGGTTAAGCCTTAACAAAGCGAGGGTATACCTCTCGGGACGGGAGGTCGTGTCTCGATGAATCGCATGTTTGCCCTGGGCGTTGCCGCGCTGATGCTTTCGGGCTGTGGCCCCGCCTTCGACGAGCGCCACCTGGATGGCCTGGATCTCGCCGGCGCGACGGTCGCCGAGTTCCGGGACAAGTACGGCCCCGAAGAGGAGCGCAGCCCCCTCTACGTCATGGGTCTGCCGGTCTACCATCGCCTGCTCTTTAAGCTGCGCCCCGAGGATGCGAGTCGCATCACCACGGCGCCTTCAGGCAAGCTCTTCGTCGACGAGGGGTCGTCCCACAACGCGATCCGTGTTTGGCTGCCCCTTCCCAAGGCCCCCCGGAGCTACGAGGAGGCGCTCGGCCGCTGGGACAAGCCCAAGCGCAAGACCATCATTCAGCCCTCGGCGGGGGGCTCCTTGCCTCTCAACCTGATCGGCATGCGCTACGCCGAGTTCGAGGTGGGCGAGATGGAGGTCGGCCTCTTCTACGACGGCGACTCGGATCGGATCGCCATGATGACCTGGGCCCCCTTGTTCAAGGATGAGGAAGCGTCACCCAAGAAGAAGGACGACGCCGACGGCCGCTAGGCGGCGAGGTTCTTCACCATCACCAGCTCCTGGAGCCCGTCGCGGGTGGACCGGAACAGCACCAGGTCCATGAGCTGCTTCATCAGGAACACCCCGAGCCCGCTGGTGCGGCGCGCGGCCGCATGGGCTTCTAGATCGACCGGGGCCAGGCGATCGCCTTCGAAGCGCACCCCCGGGTTGGTCATGATCACCCGCACGTGGTCGTTCTCGCGGTACAGCTTGAGGGCGATACTCGCGTCGGGCGGCGAGCCCGCATGCTCGATCACGTTCGCGAGCGCCTCGTCGATGGCGAGGGTCAGGTCCGCGAGCGGTGCTTCGGGCAAGCCCGAAAGGCTCTTGGCCACGAAACGGCGGGCGCTCGCGAGCGACTGGGTGTCCGGCACGAAGCGCATCTCGGCGTAGACGTCGGCCTTCAAAGGTATCGACACGGCAACCTCCCCTTCGATCGGTGATAGGGAGGATTGTGCGCCGCCTGCATTACGCCTGTTTTACTGGTGAGTTGAGCAGAGGTGTGGGCTCAGCCCTCCAGGGCTTCCAGGGGCAGGGTGGTCGAAGCCCCTGCCGGCGAGCTGATGATCAGCGCGTTGCCCTCTTCCTCGTAAATCGCCGCCACGATGCGGCAGTCCTGGCACGCGTAAAGGCGTGCTGTCGCGCGCTGCAGGGCGCGCTGGCACGAGGGGCAGATAAAGGCTTGCTCGCTCGACATAAGCCCCTTGTACCCACATGGCGTTCGAATCCTGCTCCAAAATTTTTCGGTGGGATCCCCCCTCATCCGCCCGTCAAGGCGCGAGCCGCTGGCCGCCGACGCTCGGGCCGCTCGCGACGTTCCCCCCGAGCCAGCCCAAGAAGGCGTCGGCGCCGCTGCCCGCGACCGCGGGACCCGAGATCCCTGCCCCCAGGACGACGGCGAACGGGGTGCCGGGATTGGCCAGGTCCTTGTCGAGGACCTGGGCGAAGGCACCGGGGGCGTCCACGCGGCCGTCGACCCATGCGAGCAGGTAGCGGGTGGCATCGAGCGAAGCGATCGCAGGCGTACTCTCCTCGCCGTGGCCCGGGTGGAGGGCTCCCAGGTAGGTGGGGCTGGTGCCCAGCGCCGTGCCGCCCACGATCCGGCGTGCGCCGATCTCGCGCTGGCCGCTGCGGGTCTCGGACCAGACGGCCATCATGTGGCCGAGCCCCCCCGAGAGCATGGGCTGGCGCTGCGGGTTCGCCCCTTCGGCCACCGCGAACGCCGTGCCCGCTGCCGAGCCGAGGCTGTTGACGATCCGCGCCATGACGTCGGTGTCGCTGCCGATGGCCTGCTCCCAGCACACCGCGTAGGAGGAGCCGTCCCAGGCAGCACTCGGGCGCGAGGCGTTGCTCGATACCAGGGTGGCCGGGGCCCCGAGGCCGCTCGAGAAGAGCCGGCACTGAATCGACGAGGGTGCCTCCTGCCAGGCGACCAGGGCGTCGTTGACCCCCGGAGCCACCGCGATCGAGAGGATATCAGGCCGAGCGTCCGCGAGCATCACCGGCGCCCCGCTGGGGGCCCCTGCCGGATCGAGACGTAGGATCTTGATTTGGCGGCTGCCCACGGGCCCGTCCGCGTAAGCGAGCCAGAACTTGCCGCTGCCCCAGCTGAGCACCGGCATGGGGTCGGCCGAGAAGGTCGTGGCGATGCTCAGGTCGCTGGCGGCCCAGGCGGTGCCGCTCAGGCGCTGCCCCTGGATCCGGTAGGTCCCGCTCGACTCGTCGTAGCCGCTCCAGACGGCGATCGCCCCCGAGGAGCCGACGGCGACCGATACCCTGCTCTGTGGCGCGGCGCTGCCGTGGGCGAAAGGTGCCCCCACTGTGGGCGAGACGAAGACCCGGGCCTCGCTCGTGACGTTGCCGTTGGAGAGGGTCGCAAGGCCCATCCCGATCGCCTTCCCCTGGAACTGGCCAGGGGTGGCCGGGTCGGGGGTGAGCACGGCATCAGGGGTCGCCGCCCAGGTGACCAGGGGGGCCGAGAGGGCCGCGCCGGTGCTGTCGCTCGCAAGCGCCGTGAAGCGGAACGAGCCGTTGAGCGGCAGGATCAAGGGCCCGGCTGGCGAGGGCGTCAGGTCGCTGATCACCTTGAAGTCCCCGGGGCTGACCCCCGAGATCAGGCCGACCTTGACGACCACCCGGCCGCTCTGGGCCCCGTTCGGGACCTTGGTGCGGATGCGCTGGTCGTTCTCGACGGTCACGTCGCTCAGGCGCACCCCGTTGAGGTAGACCTCGACGGTGTTGCCCAGCGAGGTGGACTTGCCGAAGTTCTGGCCCAGGATCTCGAACTCGGCGCCGGGGCCTGCCATGGCCGGGCGCAGCTCGCGCACGGTCGGCGGCGTCAGGGAGAGGGGGAGGGCGTCCAGGGTCGTGACCTGGCCCGGCTTGACCTCCACGTCGGCGACCTCGCCTCGGCCCAGGCCCTGGTTGCTCGCCACAAGCCGGAAGCGGCCCGCCGGCACGTTGTTGAGCCGGAAGTTGCCCTGCTCGTCGGTCTTGACCATGTAGCTGAGGCCCGGGGTGAAGACGTCGGTCCCAAGCAGGTTGACCCCCGTGTGGTTGGGGGTGGTGATCCGGCCTGCGATGCTGCCCACCGGCGCCAGGCGCATGTCGCCGAGGTCGAGCATGACCCCCCCGCGCACCGCGACCGACTGGCGCACGGCCTTGCGATCGTCCGACTGGATCGCCTCGACGTTGACCTCGCCCTCGGGCGGGTTGGCGAAGGCGAAGCGGCCGTCCGTATTGGTGCGGACCTCGGAGGTGCTCTCGGAGACCCCCTGGGTCGTGAAGGGAATGCCGTTGGTGAAGGGGATGGCGTTGGTGAAGCTCGCCCGGACCAGCACCCCGCCCACCGGACGCCCTTGCATGTCGAGGATCCGCCCTCCCAGCGGTGACGGCGTCGTGGCCGGAGCCCCCCACGGCCACGGGCAGCCCCCGAGCAGCGCCGCCGAGAGGCAGGCCGCCGCGAGGGTCCATCGGAAGCTCGTCTGGGCGCTGTGGCGCATGCGGCTACCTTTCCGTGCGACGGGGGGAACATTCGCTTGCTCGATAATAGCCAAGGGGATGAGGGGCGGCCTCGTGAGGGATGGCCAAAAGACTTAGCCGGGAGGGGGCAGGTCGCGAGTCTCACCCTGCCAGGCGAGGGTTTCGCGGGCCCCCTGCACCCCGAGCGAAGAAAGCAGCCGATCCCCCTCGCTCGCGGCGGCCTTGGCCTCCTCGGGCCGCCCCTCGGCCCGCAGCAGGCGCGATGACAGCAAGAGGTGGCGGGCTCGATCGAGCGGGGTCTCGGCCTGAGCCAAGCAGCTTTCGGCCAAATCCAGGTGGGTGCGCGCCTGGCTCAGGTCGCCGAGCTCCAGGGCCGCCTGCGCCTGCGATCGCGCGATCGCCCCGCGCCGGAGCCAGTCGCCCTGGGCGGCGGCGAGCCCCATGGCCCGCTGGTGCCAGCGGTCGGCCTCGGGGTAGGCGCGCGCGGCCAGGGCGATGTCGCCCAGGGCCGCGCAGGCCTCGGCGATGAGCTCGGTCTCCTGGATGGCTTCGAGTACGCCGAGCCCCTCGAAGAGCACCGCGCGCGCCTGCTCAAGATCCCCTTTGAGGCGCAGGGCCTCGCCCAAGGCGCACAAGGAGGCGCCGATTCCGAAGCGATCGCCCAGCGTCTTGCGGATCTCGAGGGCCTCGCGGTGCTGGCGCTCGGCCTCGAGGGCCGCGCCGCGCCTTGCTGCGAGGTCACCCTGGTTGTTGAGGACGGTCGCGACGTGGCCCTGGTCCCCGATGCGCTGGTAGATGGCGAGGCTGCGCTGGTAGTGGCCCTCGGCCTCGGCCCACGCCCCGCAGTCGCTCTCGACCATGCCCAGGTTGTTGAGCGAGGAGGCGATTGCCGCGAGGTCCCCGGCGCGCTCGCGCGCCTCCAGGGCCTGGGCGTGGGCGCTGCGTGCCTCGCTCCAGCGATTTTGCCGGTAGTGGACGATGCCCATGACGCTCAGGGCCCGGGCGCGCTCGAGCTCGAGGGTGCCCGGCGAGAGGGAGGCGAGGGCCTCGTTGCAGTCGGCGAGGCAGGCTGCATGGTCGCCGCCCCGCAGCCGCAGCCAGGCCCGGTTGACCAGCAAGGAGGCGCGCAGGGTCTCGCCCGGCTGGACGAGCCCGAGCGCCTGCTCGTAGCTTTCGAGGGCGGCAGCGAACGCCCCACGCCGCTCGTGAATGCCGCCCAGGGCCTGCAGTAGCCGTGTCTGGGTCGTGGGAACCGGAGAAAGGGCAAGGGCTTGAACCAGGCGATCCTGAGCGGCGGCGTACTCGCCCAGGGTGGTCTCGACCTCGGCGAGCTCGAAGAGCAAGCCCCCTAGCCGCTCGGGTGCGTCGGGGAAGGCGGCGCGGTCCAGGAGGGCGATGGCCTCGCGCAGGCAGGTGCGGGCCTCGTCGTTGGCGTAGGTCAGGCGCGCCAGGCTCGCGGCGCGCTGGAGGTAGGAAAAGGCCTTTGTCGCCTCGTCGGCCTGTAGAAAGTGGCGCGCGAGTGCCGAAACTTGCCCGTCGTGGGTCCCATGGTGGTGCTCCAGGTGCTGGGCGACTCGGCGGTGCAAGTCGCGCCGCTTGCGCTGGAGCATGCCGTAGTAGACGACCTCATGCACGATCGCCTGGCTGAAGGCGTAACTCGAAGGCTCGCTCGGGCGAATCCACTCGCGCTCGGTCAGGCTCAAGAGGATCGCCTCGACCTGGGGGGTGCCCGCGATCGCTCTCAGCAGCGTCGGATCGAAGACCCGTCCGATCACGGCGGCCACCTCGAGCAGCTCGCGCTCGGGGGCGGGCAGGCGATCGAGACGGGCGGCCACCAGGCCCTTGAGCGAGGGCGAGAGCCCCGCCTCCAGGTCGGCCCCCTCGATCAGGGACCGCACCAGCTCCTTGAGCACCATGGGGTTGCCCTCGGAGCGCCGCACGGCCGCGTCCAGGTCCTGAGGGGACAGGGCGTCCTGCTCGGAGGTGAGGCTCGACGCCAGGCGTGTGGCCTCGGCCTCGCCCAGGGGCCGGACCGAGATCAGGCTCCGGTCGAGGCCCGGCGGCGAGGCGTCTTCGGGAAGCCGGGTGCCCGGGCGTGCCTGGGCGAGCACCATGAGCTGCCCCTGCCCCTGGGCGAGCGCCTTGGCGAGGGCTTCGAGCCAGTCCCACGAAGCGGCGTCGACCCACTGGACGTCCTCGACCACGAGGAGCAGGGGGGCCGTGCGCGAGGCGGTGATGAGGGCTCGGATCGAGGCCGCGACGGCCGCGTTGATGCGCAGGTGATCCGGCACCCCTTTCAGCGGCGCGTCGGTTGCGGCCACCCCCCAGAGGAGGGCGATCAGGGCCGCGTCCTCATCCTTGCAGGCATCGAGCGCGCCGAGGCGCTTGGCGAGCGTCTGCGAAAGCTCGCTCGGATGCGCCCCCGCGGCCAGGCCGAGCCAGGCTTCGAGGAGCTGGCGGACCAGCTCGAAGGCGCGGTCCTGGTGGTAGGAGACGCCGCGCCCCGCGAGCACTTGCCCCGGGCGCTCGGCGCGCATGAAGGCATCGACCAGGTGGGTCTTGCCGACCCCCGCCTCCCCCAGCAGGGTCACCCACTGAGGCACGCCCCCCTGAGCGGCTAGCCAGTGGTCGCGCAGGGCGGCGCGCTCGCGCTCGCGTCCCACCGTCTGCTGCGAGAGCCGGCGCGGTTCGCCGGGGGCATGGCGGCCGAGCAACTCGAAGGCCGCCACCCGATCCCGCTTGCCCTTGAGGGAGAGAGGGCTCAGGGCCCGGTAGCTGAAGGCCTGGCAGGTCAGCCGGTAAGTCTGCTCGCTGACGAGGATCGACCCGGGCTCGGCGGCAGCCTCCAGTCGCTGGGCCAGGTTGACCGCATCGCCCATGACGGTGTACTCGCGCTTGTGGGCCCCGCCCACCTCGCCCGCCACGACCAGGCCGGTGTTGAGGCCGATCCGGACCTTGAGGCCGAAGCCCATCCGCCCCTCGAGATCGGCCGCGAAGGCCTGGGCGGCCTCCTGCATGGCGAGGGCCGCGCTCACGGCCCGGTCCGGGTCGTCCTCGTGGGCGATGGGGGCTCCGAAGATCGCCATGACGGCGTCCCCGATGTACTTGTCGACCACCCCGCCGTACCGGTAGATCGGCGCGGTCAGGGCCGCGAAGCACTGGTTGATGATCTCGGTGACGGCCTCGGGGTCGAGCTGCTCGCTCATGGCGGTGAAGCCCGAGACATCGGCGAAGAGCACCGTCACCACCCGGCGATCGCCCACGGCGCCCTCGCGCGCGCCAGCCAGCAGCCGCGCGCCGCAGCGGCTGCAGAAGTTGGCGTCGGGCTCGACCGTATGCGAGCAGGTGGGACAAGGCTTCATCGGGCCCTCCTCGATCGCAGCCCCGGCAAGCCAGGGGCGCCCTGGATCCACCTTAGGCAACCGGCCGGAGCGAGACAACCGAGTGTTAGCCAAGCTTCTTCGTCGTGGTGAGTAGGCGGGCCGTAACCCGCGTCATTCGGAGCTATAATGAGGCTTTAGCGCCCCAATTCCGTGAAAGGCCCGTGATGCCCGCTTCATCCTCGCTGATGCCCCCTTCCCGCGCCGCTAAGACCGTGTTCTTGGTAGCGGGGGCCGCCTTCGGCTTCCTGCTCGCCGTCATGGTGGCGCTGATCGCCTTCAAGGGGGAGAGCTACTCGCAGCCCTCAGGCCTGCGCATGCCGTCGGGCCCGACCGAGACCCGCTACGCCGAACGCATGGCGAGCGAAGGGCACGAGGTCGCGTTCTACGAGGGCGGCAAGGTGAGCGTGCTGGTGAAGGAAGCCGAGTGGCAGGCCATGGCCAAGGACGATCGCTTCGCGCGCCATCGCTTCTTGAGTGACAGCAAGGCCAAGTTCGTCGCCCTCCAGCAGGAGCGCGGCGAGAAGGCCGTCTACACCATGAGCATCAAGAGCGCCGAGACCCACCGCCTCTTGGCCGAGGAGACGGACTTCAACCCCAAGTTCTACGATTAACAGCGAAGAGGCCCCCGGTTCAACCGAACCGGGGGCCTTCGCGTTTCAGGCTAGCAGCGCGAGCAGAGCTCCAAGAGGACCCCGTGAGTGCTCTTTGGGTGGACGAACGCGATCATCGCGCCGCCCGCCCCGGGCCGAGGCGCCTCGTCGATCAGCCGGTAGCCCTTCTCCTTGAGGTGAGCGAGGGCCTTGGCCACGTCTTCGACCCCGAGGGCCACGTGGTGGATGCCTTCGCCGCGCTTCTCCAGGAACTTGGCGATGGGGCTGTCGGGACTCGTCGGCTCGAGCAACTCGAGGCGGCTCTCGCCCACCTCGAAGATGGCGGTGCGGACCTTCTGGTCGGGCACTTCCTCGATCTCGTGCAGGGCGAGGGCGAGCCCGTCGGTGTACATGGGCATGGCGTCTGCGAGCGAGTGCACGGCGATGCCCAGGTGGTCGATCTTGCCGATGGCGAGCAGGTTCGGTTCGAGCATGGGGACCTACATCTTCACGGTGGCGCGGTAGGCGCCGAAGGCCTTGCGCAGGACGTCGCTGATCTCGCCCACGGTGGCGTAGGTCTTGACCGCGCGCAGGATGAGGGGCAGGAGGTTCTCCTCGCCCGCGGCCGCCTTCTCGAGGGCCGAGAGGGCCTCGGCGACGGCGGCGCCGTCACGCTCGACCTTGCGCGCCGCGAGCCGCTCCTGCTGGGAGCGCTCGACCGACAGGTCGATGCGCTGGATGGGCATGGGAGCCTCGTCCTGCACCTGGAAGCGGTTGACGCCGACCACCACGCGCTCGTTGTTCTCGACCTGGCGCTGGTAGCGGTAGGCGCTCTCGTGGATCTCCTGCTGGAAGAAGCCGTCCTCGACGCAGCGCAGCACGCCGCCCTTGGCCTCGATCTCGGCGAAGTAGCGCTCGACGCCCGCCTCGATCTCGGAGGTGAGGGCCTCCACGAAGTAGGAGCCGCCCAGGGGATCGACGGTGTTGGTGACGCCGCCTTCGTAGGCGATGATCTGCTGGGTGCGCAGGGCCGTCAGGGCCGAAGCCTCGGTCGGCAGGGCGATCGCTTCGTCCTTGGAGTTGGTGTGCAACGACTGGGTGCCGCCGAGCACCGCCGCCAGCGCCGAGATGGCCGTGCGGACGATGTTGTTGTCGGGCTGCTGGGCCGTCAGGCTCGAACCCGCGGTCTGGGTGTGGAAGCGCAGCTGCCAGCTCTTGGGATCCTGGGCCTTGAAGCGCTCGCGCATGATCTTGGCCCACACCCGGCGCGCCGCACGGAACTTGGCGACCTCTTCGAGCAGGTCCGTCCAGGCGCAGAAGAAGAACGAGAGCTGCGGGGCGAAACGGTCCACGTCCAGGCCCCGGTCCAGGGCCGCCTGCACGTAGGCGGTGGCGTTGGCCATGGTGAAGGCCACCTCTTGCACCGCGGTGCAACCTGCCTCGCGCATGTGGTAGCCCGAGATGGAGATGGTGTTCCAGCGGGGCATCACCTCGGCACAGTAGGCGAAGATGTCGGTGATGAGCCGCATGGAGGCCGCCGGCGGGTAGATGTAGGTGTTGCGGGCGATGTACTCCTTGAGGATGTCGTTCTGGATGGTGCCCGTGAGCTTCTCGGGGGAGACGCCCTGCTTCTCGGCCACCGCCTGGTACATGCACAGCAGGATCGCCGCCGGGGCGTTGATGGTCATCGAGGTCGAGACCTTGTCCAGCGGGATCCCTTCGAACAGCACTTCCATGTCGGCGAGGCTGTCGATGGCGACCCCGGTGCGGCCGACCTCGCCCGCCGCCAGCGGGTGGTCCGAGTCGTAGCCCATCTGGGTCGGCAGGTCGAAGGCGGTCGAGAGGCCCGTCTGACCCTGGCCGAGCAGGTAGCGGAAGCGGGCGTTGGTCTCCTGGGCGGTGCCGAAGCCCGCGTACTGGCGCATGGTCCACAGCCGGCTGCGGTACATGGTCGGCTGGATTCCCCGGGTGAAGGGGTACTGCCCGGGCAGGCCCAGGTCGCGCACGTAGTCGAGGCCTTCCACGTCGAGCGGGGTGTAGACCCGCTGCACCGGCTCGCTGGAGCCCGTCACCGTGCCCTCGGGGCGCTCGGGGAACTTGGCGACCGTGGCGGACACCTTGGTCTCCCACTGGGCGAGCATCTCGGAGAGACCGGGGATCGACTGGGGACGAACGGTTTCTTGCATCTTATTTCACCACCGCGAGCACCTGACCGCCTTCGACGGTCTGGCCCGGCTTGACGTTGAGCTCCACGACGGTGCCATCGGCAGGCGCCGTGATTTCGGTCTCCATCTTCATGGCCTCGAGCACCACCAGGGGCGTGCCCGCCGTGACCGTCTGCCCGAGCTCGACGTTCACCCGCGAGACCGTGGCGTGCATGGGCGCGGTCAACGACCCGGAGGCGGCGGCTGCCGTCGCCGAGCGGCTGGCTCCCGGTCGCTTGGGCTTGACCGCGGTGAGCGTCGCCTGCCCGCCGATCTCGCTGACGGTGACGGCGAACAGCTCGCGGTTGACGACCACCTCGAAGAGGCGCTCGGTGCCGCGCTCGCGGGGCTCATCACCCGCCGGCACGGCGGCGAGGGGGTCGATGGCGGGAGCCGCGAGCTTCGCGAGGTCTTCCTTGGTCATCTCCTGGCCGATGAAGTGGGTCGAGAGGTCGCCCGAAACGAAGGCGGGGTGGTCGAGGATCGCGAGGTGCAGGGGGATCGTGGTGGGCACGCCCTCGACGATCATCTCCTTGAGGGCGCGCTTCATGCGGGCGATCGCCTCGCTGCGGTCCTTGCCCCAGGTGATGACCTTCGCGATCATCGAGTCGTACTGGTCGGGGATGCGGTAGCCCGAGTAGACGGCGTCGTCGATGCGCACGCCCAGCCCGCCGGGGCGGCGGTAGCGGGTGATGAGGCCGGGGCTCGGGCGGAAGTTCTGGCTCGGGTCCTCGGCGTTGACGCGGCACTCGAGAGACCAGCCGCGGGGGTACAGATCGCCGAGCAACCACTCGGCGACGGGCTCGCCGGCGGCGATCTGGATCTGCTCCTTGACCAGGTCCACCCCGTAGACCATCTCGGTGACGGTGTGCTCGACCTGGATGCGGGTGTTCATCTCGAGAAAGTAGAACTCGCCGTCCTGGAACAGGAACTCGCAGGTGCCCGCGCTGTCGTAGCCGACGGCCTTGGCCATGCGCACCGCGGCCTCGCCCATGGCCCGACGCAGCTCGGGGGTCAGCGCCACCGAGGGGGCCTCCTCGACCAGCTTCTGGTGGCGGCGCTGGATGGTGCACTCGCGCTCGCCCAGGGCGATGGCGTTGCCATGGGCGTCGCAGAGGATCTGGATCTCGATGTGGCGGGGCTTGCCGAGGTAGCGCTCGATGTAGACTTCGCCGCTGCCGAAGTAGGCCTCGCCCTCACGGATGCCCTTGGCGATGGCGGCCTCGAACTCCTCGGGGGCGTGCACGACCTGCATGCCGCGCCCGCCGCCGCCGGCCGCCGCCTTGATGACGCAGGGGTAGCCGTGCTTGGCGGCGAAGGACAGGGCGACCTCGGGATCGGTCAGGGCCTCGGTGATACCGGGCACCACGGGCACGTTCGCCTCGATGGCCATGCGCCGGGCCACGGTCTTGGAGCCCATCAGGCCGATGGCGGCGGGGTTGGGGCCGATCCATTTAAGGCCGCGCTCGCGGCACTCGCGGGCGAAGGGCTCGTTCTCGGCGAGGAAGCCGTAGCCGGGGTGGACGGCGTCGGCGCCGGCGCGCTCGGCGATCGCGAAGATCGCCGCCGTCGAGAGGTAGGTGTCCGTGCCGAGGCTGTAGGCCTGGTCTGCGAGCTGGACGTGGCGCCCCTCCCGATCGGCCTCGGTGTAGATGGCCACCGTCTTGATCCCGAGCTCTTGGCAGGCCCGGATGATGCGGACAGCAATCTCACCGCGATTGGCGATCAGCACTTTCGAAAACATGGCAGGTCCTTCTGGTGCGAAAGGGAGGGAGCGCAAAGCGCGCCGACGCAGGAAGGAGGCCCGCGCGCCTGTTGGCATGATAGCAGAATCGATTGATTGCCGCTTGCTTACAGGCCCCCGGGGGCCCCAAGTTTTTTGGCCTTCTCGCCGATCAAGCGAGGCGCTGCCCAGCGGCTAGAATCGACGCCATGAAGACGGTGCGGCGTGAACGCCTGGGCCTTTCCTCCTTGATCCTCTGCTTGGGCGTCTCGCTCGGCACGAGTTGCCATGCGGCAGGCGGTCCTGCAGCACCCCGACCGGTCCCCATTCAGCCGGGCTGGAGCTTCAAGCCTCCTCGATCCTTGCCCGCCGCGCGCGCTGCCACCCCCTCGGCGACCCCCACGCCGCGCGAGGGCTGGGAGGGGTCCGAATGGAATTAAAATCAAGATTTAACATTCCATTGTTTTGGATCGACAATATTTAACGCAATCCCGCCCATATAGACAGTAGCTGAATCCCTTGAACGCATAAGGAGAAACGTATGGGTGGCATCGACCCGACGCTGGCAAATATTCAATCGACTGGCCTCTTCAAGGCCAAGACGGGACCGCTCGAAGCGGCTCAAGGCCCGGTCGAAAGTCCGATCGTCACTGACGTGGAGTCCGGGATCCAGTACCTGGAAACCCCGATCGAGAAGTCCAAGGCCGAGGCCTCCGGTCTCTCCCTGCCCGCCGTGGGCGGCGGCGCCATCAAGCCCGAGGCTGCAGGCGATCTCTTGCCGCCGACTTCGGGTGGGCCCGCGTCCCTCAACCTGGACAAGGTCGAGGACCAGAACCGCTTCAACGTCATGCAGCAGGTCTTCAACATGAAGAACCAGGCTGCCTCGGCCGTGGGCGGCGAGGGCGAGGTCGACATCTCGAGCCAGGCCACCGGCAAGGCCAAGAAGGCCGATGCCCCCAAGAAGAAGAAAAAGGGCGGCTTCCTCAGCAAGCTCAAGAACCTGGTCGCGAAGGTGCTGCCCGTCCTCTCTCTGGTCTCCATGTTCGTGCCCGGCCTCCAGGTCGTCTCCATGGCCCTCAAGGTCGCCCAGATGGCCACGAAGGCCATCGAGCTCGCCGAGGCCCTCAAGAACGGCAACTGGAAATCGGCGCTCGGCGCCATCGCCGGGGCCGCGAGCGGCATGGGCGGCGCCCTGGGCGAAGTCGCCAAGTGGGGAGCCAAGGGGGTCGAGGTCCTCGGCGCCGTCGAAAAGGGCGGTCTTGCGGGCGGTCTCGGCGCGCTGGGCGGCATGGTCGGCGGCGACGTGGGCAAGTACATGAACATGGGCGCCAAGGCGGTCGGCGCCATCGAGAACAAGGACCCGATGGCCCTCATCGGCGCCATCGGCGGCGACGACGGCCTCGGCAAGATCCTCGACCAGAAGACCATGGGCGTGCTCAACGACGCGGTCACCGTGGCCAACGGGGTTCTCAAGAAGGACGCCGGCGAGCTCCTCAAGGGCATGGGCAACCTGACGGGCAGCCCGGAGCTGCAGCAGCTCGGTCCGGTCGTGGACGCCTTCAACAATGGCGGCTTCGACGCCGCCGTCGGCGCGCTCAACAAGTCGGGGGTGCTGCCCGAGAACGTCTCCAAGACCCTCGGCGATACCCTGCCCGCCGCGACCAAGGCCTTCAAGGCCGCGTCCTCGGAGGACTGGGGTCAGTTCAACGATGCCTTCAAGGGCTTCTTCGACACCGACACCGGCAAGGCGGTCCAGGAGGCGGTCAACGAGCAGGCTTCCGATGCGGTCAACTCGATGCTTGGCCTCGCCAACGTCTAGTCCCTACTCGGTTACCTTCGCAGCCGCAACGCCTACGGGCGTTGCGGCTGCGGCTTTAGGGGTGGTACGCTGCTGCCTGATGGCCGCACGTACACCTTCAATCCAACCCGTCCCCCTCTCGAACGCGCATGCCCGCGGGCTCGGCGCTGAGCTGCTCACCTGGTTCGAGGCGAATAAGCGCTCCATGCCCTGGCGCGGCACGCGCGATCCTTACCGGATCTGGGTCTCGGAGGTCATGCTCCAGCAGACGCAGGTGGCGACGGTGATTCCTTACTACGAGCGCTTCATGCGGCGCTTCCCGTCGATCGAGACCCTCGCCTCGGCACCGCTCGACGAGGTGCTGAAGCACTGGGAAGGGCTCGGCTATTACTCTCGCGCGCGCAACCTCCAGAAGGCCGCCCAGGCCGTTGTCGCCGAGCACGACGGACGCTTCCCCGAGGCTTACGACGCTATTCGGGCCCTGCCAGGCATCGGCGACTACACGGCAGGCGCCGTCGCCTCGATTGCCTACAACCAGCCGAAGCCCGCCGTGGACGGCAACGTGTTTCGGGTGCTCGCGCGCCTCTTCCTCGTCGAGGACGATGTGGCGCAGCCCAAGAGTCGCAAGCGCTTCGAGGACCTCGCCCAGCGCCTGATCCCCGAGGGAGAGGCGTGGCGCTTCAACCAAGCCCTGATGGAGCTCGGGGCGACCGTTTGCACGCCTACTCAGGCCCAGTGCGCCTCGTGCCCGCTGAGTTCGCGCTGCGGCGCGCACCGCGAAGGGCGCGTCGCCGAGTTGCCCGTCAAGAGCAAGAAGGCGCCGCCGCGGCCCGTGACGTTCGCGGTCGGCCTGATCGCCGATCCGCTCGGGCGGTTCTTGGTCGTGCGTCGGCCGGCCGAGGGGCTGCTCGGAGGGCTATGGGAGTTCCCGACCTTCGAGCTGGCGTCCGAGGCTGAGGCGGCTTCGGCGCTTGCGGAAGCCTGCGCGGAGCGCTTCGGCCTTGAATTGGAAACGCTGGAGCCCCTGGTGACGGTCTTTCACCAGTTCACCCACCTCAGCGCGGAGTACCGGGCCTTTGCTGCCACGCCTGCCGCAGACGCACTGCTGCCGGGCGAAACGGATGATCGGCGATGGGTGCACCCGGAGGGGTTGGAGGCCTTTGCCTTCCCCCAGGCGCACCTCAAGATCCGGCAGGCGCTCTCGGCGCCGCGCCAGCTCGATTTGGGCTTGCGATCCTAGGGAAACGCTAGACGTCCTCGCCCGCGTGGGCGAGGGCTGCAAGCTCGGCCCGGACGGCCATCTGGGCGCCGATGTAGCCCGAGAGGATCCCGTCCTCGAAGTTGTACTGGGCATCGACGTTCAACTCGGGGAAGTCGTGCGGGTTGAGCACGTCGTCCGGGGTGATGGTGGGGTTGATCTCGCGCGCGATCCGCAGGACCTTGGCGCGCTGGTGGTCGATCATCTGGTCGAAGAGCGCATCGAGGCGCTCGCGAACGTTCACTGGCATGGCGCAATCCTCTCTTGAGGTGCCCATCTTACCACGCTTTCGAGCGACCCTTACCCTTCTGAGGTGCTTCACGTACCCTGTTCCCGGATGCTAAGGAGGGCCGATGCCCGAACTGCCTGAAGTCGAGACCATCCGCTGCGACCTGGCGCCCCTCTTGGTGGGGCGGCGGATCACCCGCGTCACCCAGGCCCTGGACGATCCCCATTACCGGAACCTGTACGAAGCCGCCGGGCACCGCGTGGAGGCCCTGCGCCGGAGGGGCAAGTACTTGATCGCGGACCTGGGGGAAAAGGAGCTGGTCATCCACCTGGGCATGACCGGTCAGCTTGCGATCGCTCCCACTCCGAGCGCTAAGATGCGCCACCTGCACGTCACCTTCCACCTGGACGACGAGACCGCCTGCTACTTCAACGACCCGCGCCGCTTCGGCTGGTTGCAGGTGGTCTCGCCCGGCGACTACCGGCAGATCCCGACTCTGGCAAGCATGGGGCCCGAGCCTTTGTCGCCGGACTTCGCCCTTGCGCCCTTCGCCCAGCGCATGGCGCGGGCGCGTACTCTGAAGCCCCTGCTCTTGAACCAGAAGGTGGTGGCGGGGCTCGGCAACATCTACGTGGACGAGGCCCTCCATCTCGCTCGCCTGCACCCAGAGCGCGGAGCGCTGACGCGTGCCGAGTCCAAGCGCCTGCATGCGGCGATCCAGGAGGTCCTGCGATACGGCGTTGAAAATCGGGGGACGACCTTCCGGGATTACCGGGACGGCATGGGCGCCTACGGCACCAACCAGGATTTCTTGCGGGTCTTCGGACGCGAGGGAGAGCCCTGTCCGGCTTGCGGCACGACTATCGTCAAGACGTGGCTAGGCGGTCGCGGAACTCACTACTGCCCCAGGTGCCAGCGCCTCTAAGCCTGCTTAGAGCGGGGTGCTCTGGATCCGGTCCAGCCGCTCGGATCCCTTGCCCTCGCCGATCCCCTCGTCCGAGCCGACCGTCGGCAGCGCGCGGGGTGATTCGATCCCGACCGCGAGCACCCGGTCATTCCCCGGCATCGTCACGATCTTGACCACGACGCCTTGTCGCAGGTACTTCATGGGTAGCAGGCCGGAGACCAGGTTCTCCTCGATGGGGGTGCCGTAGAGCCGGCTCGCCTTGGCGATGCGATCGCCCACGCGCAGCCCTTCGCTCGTGCGATACACCTTGTCGAGGACGCCGACCTGGTAGACCTTGCCGTCCAGGAAGGTCACCGTCAGGTTCGCCACCTCCGAGTCGGGGGTGAGTCCGTACTTCCAAAGCCCGACCCGGTGCGGCTTGCCGTCGCGCCCGTTCCAGAAGACTTCGGTCGGCTTGATGTCCGGCTTGCCGATGCGCCGCTCGACCGCCTGCTGCGGATCGCCGACCTTGATGCCGGCGAGGCTCGGGGCCTGCAGGAACGGCGTTCGCAGGTTGCCGATCCCCTGCGCGCCGAGCCAGAGCCCGGCGGCGACCGCGGTGGCTGCCAGGGCCTTGAAAAGACGGCTGCTCCAGGGGCTGATGAGCTTAGGAGGGCGCGAGGCCTTGGGCAGGTAGGCCCCGCAATCGCCGCAGTGGCGATCGCTCGGCGTCAGGATCTCGCTGCCGCAGGCAAGACAGCAGTATGGGCCGGGGCCGAGCAGCGAGGCGCCGCACTGGGCGCAGAAGGCGCTGTCGTCGATACTCTTGGTGCCACAGCAGGCGCAACGCAAGTAGACCCGGGCCTGCGAGGTCGGGCGCTTGAAGGCGTATCGCTTCTCCGCGGGATGCGATTCTCGATCCACGGCGGCTCTCCTCGGAGGCGCTTGCGCGAGGCTTCGAGCCCCGGGCGCGCTGCCGCGATGATACCGGAGCCGTCCGTCGCCTCCAAGAAGCGATCGAGGTTTGTCAGGTCGAGCGGCGCGTGAGGAGATGGCGCAGGCGATAGCCCAGGGATTGCTGGCGCTTGATCTGGGCCTTTGCCTGTTTGAACTGCGCGAGGGCGAGCACCTGGTGCTCGCGCAGCGAGCCCCCCTCGCCCACCGAGAAGTCGATCTGCTCGGCGGCGGCCTCGTTGAGGCGCGCCTGGGCCTGGGGGTCATCCGGCTTGCGGAGCAGGGCCTGGCGATACTGGGCGACCGCCCAGTCGCGACGGCCCGCCTGCAGGTAGGTCTCGCCCATCTGGAAGAAGGGCTCAGCGTCCTCGGGATCGAGCTTCATGAGGTGGTGGTAGTGGACGAGGGCGTCCTCGTAGCGCTCCTGATCGCGCAGGAAGGCCCCGAAGGCCAGGCGCGTCGGCTTGAAGTCGGGCGCGATCTCGAGCGAGGCCGTGAACTCGTTCTCGGCTTCTTCGAAGTAGCCCTCGCGCGCGAACTCCAGGCCGCGCTCCAGGTGCTCCCGGACCATGTCCCGGGACTTGTTCTTGGATTTGAACCACCACATGATCGACTGTTCTCGCTGGGAATTAGAGGCTGACCTTGGAGTCCATCACCTTCTTGCCCGTGGGGGTGATGGCGAGGCCGCCGCAGGCGGTCTCCTTGTACTGGCTCGGCATGGCCTCGCCGATTTCCTTCATGGCCGAGATGACCTCGTCGGGCGGGATGAAGCTCTCGATGCCCGCGAGTGCGAGCTCGGCGGCGACGGTCGCCATGGCGCTGTACATGGCGTTGCGCTTGACGCAGGGGACCTCCACCAAGCCACCGACCGGGTCGCAGGCGAGCCCCAGGGTGTTCTTGACCCCGAGGGCCATGGCGTGGACGACCTGGCGCGGGGTGCCGCCCGCGAGCTCGCAGGCAGCCCCTGCCGCCATGCCGGTGCTGACGCCTACCTCGGCCATGCAGCCGCCCTTGGCGCCCGAGATGGTCGAGTTGTTGGCCATCACCATCCCGAGGCCCGCCGCCACGAACAGGGCGTTGACGATCTGGTCGGGGGTGCTGCCGAGACGCTGGGAAGCACCCCAGAGGGTCGCGGGCAGGATGCCCGAGGAGCCCGCGGTGGGGGCGGCGACGATCCGCTCCATACCTGCCGAGCATTCGTTGACGGCGAGGGCGCGGGCCGCCATCCCCGCGGCGATGGGATCCAGGAGCTTGGGGGTATGGTGGGCCATGGCGTAGCCGGTGCCGCTGACCAGGCCGCCGAGGCCGGTCTTGGGGGCCTCGGTGCCGCGCTGCATGGCTTCGAGCATGATGCTCCAGCGCGCGAGCATGGCGTTCCAGATCGAGGCGCGGGGGAAGTTGGAGGCCTGGATCTCGTAGCGCAGGGTCACCTCGCCGATGCCCACCCCCATCTCTTCGGCCAGGGCGAGGAGGTCGGCGATCGAACGGAACTGGATCTCGGTATCGGTCATGGCGTCAGGCGTCCTCTCAGGCGAGCTTGGGAAGGTAGCGGACCATCTTCATCTCGGGCAGCTCGGCGATCGCCGAAAGGGCCGCGTCGGGGATGGGATGGTCGCCCTCGATGGTCATGAAGGCGTCGCGGCCCTTCTGCTGGCGCGCCACGTTCATGAAGGCGACGTTGATACCGTGCTCGGCCAGGATCCGCGTGACCTGGAGGATGACCCCCGGGGTGTCGGCGTGCACGGTCACGAGGGTCGGGAACTCGCCGCTCAGGCGCACCTGGTACCCGTTGACCTCGGTGATGGCGACGTTGCCGCCGCCGATCGAGGTGCCCGTGAGCTGGATGGTGTCACCCGAGGGGGACTCGAGAATGAGCCGCGCCGAGCAGGGGTGCACCTTGGGGCCGAGATCGGTCTCCCCGATGGTGAAGGCCATGCCGGCCGCCTCGGCGCGCTCATAGGCGTAGCGGATGTCCGGGTCGTCGGTGGCCATGCCGAGAAGGCCGCCGACCAATCCCTTGTCGGTGCCGTGCCCGGGGCCGGTCTCGGCGAACGAGCCGTGCAGGAGGATCTCGGCGCGGCGGGGGGTGGCCCCGAGGATGGTGCGCGCGAAGGCGCCGATCCGGACCGCGCCGGCGGTGTGCGAACTGGAGGGGCCGACCATGACCGGGCCGATGATGTCGAAGACGCTCTTGTACTTGCTCATGGAGACCTTTCAAAAGCCGACCGAGCCGCATGCGGCACGACGGCGCAGGCCGCAGGGCGGGTGTCGAGGGGTATTCTAGCACACCCGCCCTTCTCAGGGGGCGGGGGCCGAAGGGCTAGTGTTCGCTGTCCGTGGGCGGCTGGAGACGCGCATCCCAACGCTCGCCGGTGCGCGGATCGAGCCACTGGAAGCGGGTGAAGCCCTCGCCCGGAGCGAGCCACTCGCTCCACTCGGTGGTCTTGCCGTCGCGCTGGCGCTTGAAGTCGATCCGCCAGCTGGTGTCCCAGGACTCGGTGGCGGCCTCGGTCGCAACCGGCGCGTGCGCCACCGCCTGGATGTCCGGGGCGGCTTGCCAGCTTTGGCCGTCCGCCATGGGCACGGGGTAGGTGACCGACGGGCGGTAGGCCGCTGCGAACTGGACGCCGGTGGCGGTGCGCTTCATCAGGAAGCGCAGCTCGTTGCCCGCCCATTCGCCCGACTCGACGCCCTGGACGAGCAGCCCGTTGGCCTTGGGGGTGACCTTGGCCACCTCGCGGGTCAAAAGCCCCAGGCGCTGGCCTTCGCCGTCGAAGAGGTCGTAGGCCCAGCGGCGGCCCGGCTCGGTGGGAAAGAGGCGATCGTCGGCCATGGCCCGCTCGGTGGTGTCGACGGTCTGCTCGACGCTAGCCGCCGCCGTGGCGGTCGCCGTCGGGCTTGCGGGCTGGCTCGAAAGCGGCACGGCGGCCGGAACGGTTACGACCGAGGCACTGGCGGCCACGCTCGAACTCGCGACGGGCTCGGCCGGGATCGGGGTTTCGAGGACCTTGGCCAGCGCGCGGTTGAGGATAGGATCGAGCCGCGCGAGGGTCTGGGCCGTGTCGAGGACCGACCAGGTGCGCGCCAGGTTGGGCAGGTACCGAGGGTCGTAGGCGCCGGTCGAGGTGCGGATGGCCTGGTTGACTGTCTTGGTCCCCTCGAGGATCTGCTGGTAGTCCAGGTGGCGCAGGTCCTTGAAGCTGAAGCGCTGGGCGATCTTGCTGGTGACGAGGGTGGAGGCGACGGTGATCGGGAAGATGGGGGCGGCCTGCTCGGTGCCGTCCACGCGGATGAGCGCGGTCATGGAGACGGTGCCGTTCGGGGTCTTGAACTCGGCACGCACCGGCACCAGCTGCCCCTGGGGCACGGCGAGGCTCGCGTAGCCCAGATCGTCGGTCGTGTCGGTCACGTTCGGCTGCGAGTCGAGGAAGACGCGGGCCCCGACCACGCTGCGATCGTCATACTGGCTCTCGGAAAAGGTCGCCGGCGGCTGGGAGACGGGGGCGAGCGTCACGTTCTCGGAGAGCGAGGCAGGTACCAGCACGCGGAAGCGCGCCCGCACGACCCGGTTGCTTTCGACTTCGGGCGCGGTGGCGTTGTCGCTCAGCCCCATGAAGCCCGGCGCCTGACAGCCCGTCAGGACGGTCAAGGCAAGGGCGATCGCAAGGGTCCGACGTGAGACGCTAGGACGCATGAGGGGCCTCCGAGACGCGGCAAGGGCGCTCCGTTGAGCGGTCTGCCGAGACTTCTAAGGATTGTAACGGATGTCACAAAAGCGTGCAATCCTAGGTTAGTTTCTACCCGCGACGCGGGTTTCCGGCACGCGGCCGAGCGGGTAAGATCCCCTTGGCCCATGCGCGTGGGCGTGTTTCGACGAGGTCCCCATGTCCAGTTCGATCGACCCATTCGATGCTCCTCTCATCCGCCTCGGGCGCGCCTACGTGGCGTCGGGCTCGAAGGCCGAGGGCCTCGCCGCCTATCGCCGGGCCGTCGAGGAGGACCCCGAGGCCTATCCCGGCTACCTCCTCTTGGGGCTCGAGGCGTGCGCGGCGGGCGAGTGGGAAGAGGCCTTCCGCCGCTTCGTGGCGGTGGTCGAGCGAGCGCCGGCACTCGCCGAGGGCTATCAGAACCTGGGGGTGGTCTACTGGCACCTCTCGGATCCCGCGAGCGCCCTGCGCTGCTGGGAGAAGGCCCTTTCGCTCAAGCCGCGCTGCCCCGAGGCGCTCGTCAACCTCTCGACCGCTCACATGGACGCCCAGCGCTACGATGAGGCGCGGGCGTGCCTGGAGCGCGCGATCGCCGTCTCGCCGCATGCGGCCGCCCCCTACAACAACCTGGGGGTCTCGTTCGCCCTCTCGGGCCAGGCCCACGAGGCGGCGACCTGCTTCGAGCGCGCCGTCTCCCGCGACACGAGCTACGCAGCCCCCTTGCGCAACCTGGCGCACCTGTACTGGCACAAGGGCCAGCAACACGAGGCCCAGCACTGCCTCAACCAGGCGACGGTCGCCCGGCGCCAGGAGGCCGTGTCCCTGGCGGGCTTCCAGCTCCTGATGCCGCTCGCCGCCTGTAACGACGATGACGTCCCTGAGGACGCCTACGAACCCGACGACGGAGGTCTTCGGGTCTACGACCTGGACGTCGAGCCGGTCTAAGCAACAGCAGGGGCGGTCGGAAACCCGACCGCCCCTGCTGTTTTTGGCCGTTGAGCCTAGACGATGAAGTCGCTCGAGCCCTTGGGCCGGGCGTCGAACTCGGCCTTGTAGTGCGCCTTGTCCGCGCGGCCGAGGTTGCCGAACATGAAGTTCTTGTACGCCTCGACGCCGGGCTGGTCCAGCGGGTTGATGCCCATGAGGTAGCCCTCGGCGACGGTGGCGATCTCGAACAGGTAGATCAGCTGTCCCAGGGTGAAGGCGTTGAGCTGCGGGATGAGCAGGTTCATGCTCGGGCGCTGATCCTTGGCGTAGGCGTAAGCGGTGCCCTCCATGGCGCCGAGGAGCATCTCGGAGAGGTGCTTGCCCGCCAGGTAGTTGAGGCCGTCGGCGTCGCCCTCGACCTTGGGAATCACCACGTCCCAGTCGGGGGTCTCGAGGACCAGGTTGGTGACGACCATGGACCGGGGGCCCTCCTGGACCTGCTGGCCGCGCGAGTGGAGGTCGCGGGTGTTGACGGTCGCGACCGGGATGACCCCCTGGCCGTCCTTGCCGAGGCTCTCGGCGCAGAGTTGGTCGTACCAGTAGGTGAAGAACTCGAGGCGCTTGGTCCAGGCGGCCATCACCGAGACGGAGCGGCGGGCCTTGTAGGACAGGTGGCGCAGGGCCGCGTACATGTAGGCAACGTTGTCGTGCAGGTCGGGGTTCTTGCAACGCTCGGCCATGTACCGGGCACCGGCGACCAGCTCGTGGATGTTCACCCCGGCGATGGCCGCGGGCAGCAGGCCGACGGCGGTCAGGACCGAGTAGCGGCCGCCCACGTCGTCGGGGATGGAGAACTGCTGGTAGCCCTCGGCGTCGGCGATGCCCTTGAGGGTGCCCTTGCTCGCGTCGGTGGTCGCCACCACGTACTCGGGATGGTCCGCCCCATAGACCTGCTTGAGGCGCTGCTGCATGAAGCGGAAGGCGACGGCGGTCTCGAGGGTGGTGCCGGACTTGGAGATGACGTTGACGGTGAAGGCGTCGTCGATCCCCTCGGGCCGCTGGGTGGGCAGCATGCCCATCAGGGCGTGCAGGTAGTCGGCATCGACCGCGTTGCCCTCCCAGTAGAGGCGCGGACGGCCCTTGCGGCGCTGGCGGGAGATCTCGTTGCGGAAGGGGTTCTTGAGGGCCTCGATCACCGCGCGAGCACCCAGGTAGGAGCCGCCGATGCCGAGCACCACGTGGCGATCGCCCAGGGCCGCGATGCGGTCGGCGGCCGCCTGGATGGCGTCGAGGGTGTCCGTGCTCTGGTAGGGCAGATCCAAGAAGCCGAGGAAGTCGTTGCCGCGGCCGGTGCGCTCGGTGATCTGGCGGTGGACCTCCAGCATGCGGCCTTGCAGGCCCCAGACATCGGCGGCTTCGAGGCCTTCGATGTGGCCGATGGCCCCCGCCATCATGTTGTTGAAGTCAAGCTTGAGGGCCATGGAGCGCTGCCAGGCGGGATCCGTGTAGGTCGGAGTCGAGGCGGTGTGGGGAGAGGAGCCGTGAAGCATGGACCTTTCCTTTCTGTGACGGGGGCTGGTTGCTTTTGGGGGGGACTTGAATTAAGTTTAGTGCCTTCGGATCATAACCAGACGGCCGGCCGATTGGCAAATTGGCTGCAACGACACGGGGAGGAACCAGAACCCATGGCCAAGCGCATCGCAATTTCGACCGGCGGCGGGGATGCCCCCGGCCTGAACGCCGTCATCCGCGCCGTCACCAAGATGGCGATCTCCGAGTACGGCTGGGAGGTTGTCGGCATTCGGGACGGCTTCGACGGTCTGCTCAAGCCGGATCTCATCATGCCGCTCGACCTCGACGACATCCGTGGCATCATCGCGCGGGGCGGCACCATCCTCGGGACCACCAACCGCGGCAACCCCTTCAAGTACCCGGTCGTCGAGAACGGTCAGACCGTCCTCAAGGACGTGTCGGACGAGGTGATCCGCCGCTACAACGAGCTGGGCCTGGACGCGCTGGTCCTCATCGGCGGTGACGGCACCCTCGGCATCGGGCACGACCTGGCCAAGAAGGGGATGAACCTGGTCGGCGTCCCCAAGACCATCGACAACGACCTCAACTCGACGGACCAGACCTTCGGCTTCGATACGGCGGTGACCACGGCGACCGAGGCCATCGACAAGTTGCTCACCACCGCCGAGAGCCACCACCGGGTGATGGTCCTCGAGGTCATGGGGCGCACTGCGGGCTGGATCGCCCTGAAGTCGGGCATGGCCGGAGCCGTGAACGTCATTTTGATCCCCGAGATCCCCTTCGACATGGAGAAGCTGGCCCACACGGTCTACGAGCGCTCCGAGGCGGGCAAGAGCTACTCGATCGTGGTCGTCGCCGAGGGCGCGGCCCCTGCGGGTGGCGAGGCCCTGTACGCGGACCTGGATCCGAGCAAGAACGTGGCGCGCCTCGGTGGGGTCGGCAACTGGGTCGGGGCCGAGATCGCCCGCCGCACGGGCCTCGAGACCCGCGTGACCGTGCTCGGCCACCTGCAGCGCGGCGGGACCCCGTCGCCCTACGACCGCATCCTGGGCACCCGCTTCGGGGTCGAGGCTTGCCGCCTGGTGCATGAAGGCAAGTTCGACCAGATGGTTTGCCTGCGGGCGGGCCACGTGACCCACGTGCCCATCGCCGATGCCATCGATCAGCTCAAGCTGGTCGATCCCAACGGGGAGCTGGTCATCGCCGCCAAGCATACTGGCGTCTACTTCGGCGATTAGTCTTTCGTTAAGAAAGCCCTGGGCGGGGGTGATCGTCTTCGAGCCGGGCCTTTACCTCGCGCAGCACGGCGACCCCCCGCTCTTCCATTCCGGCCGGCGGCCGCACCACCAGCACGTAGTGACGGTGGTGCGGCCGCTCGCCGTTGCGCGCACGGGGCATCTCGGCGATGGCCGCGCCCACCAGCGCTCCCAGGATGGCGCCGCTGAGCGCCCAGGCGCCGACCAGGCAGAGCGCGGCGAGGCTCTCGAGCAAGCTCCCCCTACCGTTCGGCACCTTCGGCCACCCCATCATCACGAAACCCAGGGCGCTGCCCGCGATGGCGCCGACCCCTTGGCCGCGCGCGATCAGGCGATCGGCCAGCGGGTCTTCCATGCCCATCCGTTCGGCGGCGCAGGCGGGGCAGTCGTCGTTCACCACCAGCGAGATGCAATCGTCGCGAAATCCGCTCGCTTGTAGCTTGCAGAAGGCGCGCTCGGCGCTCTTGATGTCCCGGAAGGCGCCGCGGTAGCCCGTGGCGCTCTGCGGCGCGCGGTCTTTCACTTGAAGCACCATCGGGAGCCTCCGTCTTCTGAAACACCTGGGGCAGGTTTAGATGCTCTTAGCACACCCGCCCTGGGCCGGGCAATGCACGATTTTGCCCTCCGAGGCGATGCGGGCAGGCGTGGTACACTGGCGGCATGAGCGCCCTCTTTCCCCTCATCAAGCGAAAATTGCGCGCCCCCTCGGTCCCCGACACTTTCGTGAGCCGACCGGGCCTCTTGGAACGCCTGGGCGCGGGCATGGCCCCGCGCACGCGCCTCACCTTCGTCTGCGCCGGGCCGGGTTACGGCAAGAGCACGACCGTGGCCGACTACGTCCGGCAGTCGGGGGCGCGCTCCTGCTGGATCAACCTGGATGCCTACGACGCGGACCTCTCGACCTTTCTGCACTACCTGATCGGCGGGGCGACCGCCGCTTGGCCGGGGGCCACGAGCCAGGCGCGCGAGCTGCTCGCTGCGAGCGCCGACCCCACGCCGCTCGTCCCCAGCCTCATGGGCCTCTTCGCAGAGGAGCTGGGCGAGCGGGACGAGGCCCCCTTCATCCTGGTCTTGGACGACTTCCACCTGGTGCACGGCACCGAGGGAGTGGTACAGGCGATCGAGGCACTCATCGGCTACCTGCCCGAGAATGTGCAGCTGATCCTCATCTCGCGGGCGCAGCCACCCTTGCGCCTGCCCCAGCTCAAGGTGCGTCAGCAACTGGTCGAGCTCGGCATTCCGGATTTGCGCTTCAGCCCGCGCGAGGTCGAGACCCTGGTGCGATCGGTCTCGGGGCGGGCCATCGCCGAGGCGGACGCCCGGACCCTCTTCGAGTCGACCGAGGGGTGGGCGGCGGGCCTCATCATGGCCGCCCAGCAGAGCGATCTGCTCACGCGCCCGCACGAGGGAACCCCGTCGCTCTTCGACTACCTGGCGCAGGAGGTCTTTGCGGAGCTTGCTCCCGATCGGCAAGACTTCCTGCTCAAGACCGCCTTGCTGCCCGTGGTGGAGCCCGGGATCTGCGCTTCGGCTCTCGGCCTCGTGGGCGCCGAGGAGACGATCCAGGCCCTGCGACGCGCCAACTTGATCCTGACCCGGGCCGAGTCGGCCGAGAGCTACTACCATCCGATCTTCCACGCCTTCTTGCAGGAAAAGCTCAAGGAGACCCTTTCGGCCGAGACGCTCAGCGCGCTGCGGCGTCGGATCGGGGCCGAGTGGGCGGATGCTCATCCGGAGGAGGCCCTTGCGGTCCTCTTGGATGGCGAACTCTACCCTGAGGCCGAGCGCATCCTCGTTCGTATCGCGCCGGGTTATCTGGCCCAGGTTCGCCTGGCGATCCTCGATCAGCTCTTGCAGCGTTTCCCCGCCGAGTTCATCGACGCCTCACCTTGGCTGTTACTCCACAGCGGCGAGATTCAGCGGCTGTGGGGACGTTCGGATCTGGCTCTCTCGCGCTTCGAGCGCGCAGCGGCGCTTGCCGAATCCCAAGGCGATCGCCTCGTTCAGGGGCGCGCACTCGCCTATCAGGCGGCGATCTGGGGCGGTCGCGGCGATGGGCGGCTTTCCGAATTCGCCGAGCAAGCGCTCGACTTGCTGCCGGAAGACGATTGGGCAGGTCGTGCATTTGCCTGGAACGCGCTCGGTATGGCCGCTCAGATGGCGAGCGATGCCCGCGCGGCCCTCAGCGCCTTCGAGCGGGCTCAGGACTTCTACCGCCGCGCCGAGGACTTCGTCGGGCAGAGCAAGGTCCTGCACAACCTGGGGCTCACCTACGCCCGCCAGGGGGACTTCGCGCGATCGGTGGCGACCTATCGCGAGTCGATCCGCCAGGCCGAAGCGGGCGGGCGTCGCGCCTTTCCCGCCACTTACAACAACCTCGCGACCGTCTACCACTCTCAGGGAGCTTACGACGAGGCGTGGCGGGTGGCCGAAGAGGGGCTCGCGCTCGCTCAGCAACTCGGGGCGCGTCGCGACGCGCTCTGGACGACCCTAACCCTCGGAATGGTCGCTTGTAGCCTCGGCCAGGAGGCCAAGGCCACCGACTTCTTCCAGCAAACGCGCGAGGGTGCCCTCTCCATGGGTGATCGACCGCTCGAAGCGCAGGCCCTGAGTGGGCTGGCCGAGGTGGCGCGCCTGCAGCGTCAGTACGACCGGGCGCAGGAGCTGTTGAACCAGGCGATCGCACTGCGCGGGACCCCCATCGAGGCCCCCGGCATGATCGACCTGCAGATCCCCGCCGGTCAGCTGGCCCTCGATCGTGGAGAGTGGGATCGGGCGGCCGATATCCTGGCGATCGCCCGTGAAACCCTTTCGAACCAAGGCTTCCGGTATCGCCTCGCCCAGGTCCTCTTCTTGCTCGCCAAGGGCCAGCGCGCCCAAGGCGACGCGCGGGCCCTCGAAACCTGGGAGGAGGCTCGCGCCCTCTGCGAGGCCAACGCCTATTCGGTGCTGCTTGCGCAGTCCCCGCGCCCGGAGCTTGCGAGCGAGCCTGCCCCGGTGCTCGAAGTCGCTCGCGAGCTGCCGCCGAGCCTGCCGCCGGATCTCTGCCTGCGCTGCTTCGGGGCCTTCGAGGCGATCGCGCAGGGTGGGGCGATCGCAACCAAGCAATGGCAGGGTACCAAGACCAAGCTCGTGCTCGCCTACCTCCTGCACCAGCGCCAGGGCGTGACCCGCGAGCAGTTGGCCCAGCTCCTCTACGGAGACGAGGACGTCTCGCGCGGGGCGATCCTCATGATCATCAGTCGCTTGCGTCAGGCCCTGGAGCCTGACCTGGCCAAGAACGCCCCGTCGCGCTACATCCAGTGGCGCGAGGGCAAGTACTTCTTCAACTTCGGCGCCCCTTACGCGCTCGACGTCCAGGAATTCGCCTACCACCTGGACCAGGCCAAGGACGTCGCCCTCAGTGCGGCCCAGCAGACCCAGGCCCTCGAAAAGGCGCTCGAACTTTACCGCGGTCGCTTCTTGGCGGACCTCGACGAGAGCCTCTGGGTACAATCCACCCAGGAGCACTTCCACCAGCGGGCCCTGGCGGCGTTCCAGCGCCTGCTCACCGTCCACGAGGATGCGGCAGCCTTCGAGACCGTCCTGGTCTGGGCGGATCGAGCCCTTGCGGTGGACCCGTGCGCCGAGTTCGCGCACCGGGCCAAGATGACCGCTCTGCACCGGCTGGGCAACCGCCAGGGGGCGGTGCGCCACTACCAGCAGATGGAGGCGATCCTCTCTCAGGAGCTCGGAGTCGCCCCCGACCCTGAGTCCAAGGCGGTCTACGCGCAGATTCTGGCTGGAAGCGCATAAAATTTTTCGGATGTGATCCGAGATGTGATCACCCATGTGAGCGGGCTTGCCTATGCTCTTTCCTGTCAAGGCATCGTGCACCGACAGGAGGACGCCATGCGCTTTTCTCGCTTCATTCCGCTCATTGCTGCTACGTGCTGCGCGATCGCGCCGCTCACCGGGTGCGTGATCCGCGACGTCACCACCATCTCCCCCGGCTATGCGACCGTTGGGAACGCCAATCGCGCCCCCGCCTACGACATGGACGGCTCGACCCTCTTCGACGCCTACCACGCCGTGCAGCGCTACCTGAGCCTCCACTTCCCGAACGCCGAGCTGGTCCGCGTGAATGCCCAGATGGTCGGTACCAACGGCCGCGTGGCCAAGACCAGCGCCTGGGAGTTCACCTACCGGGTCCAGATCCAGGAGCCGACCCCTGCGCCCAGCCCGACCCCGACGCCTGCCGCGACTTCGAGCTACAAGGCCCAGGCCGTCGTGCCCACGACCTACAAGTATCGCTTGCTCAACTTCGTCTACACGGGCAAGGGCGATCTGCTCGCTCCCGAGGAGCAGGACGACACCAGCGACACCCTCGCCAAGATCGACTTCCAGCGCACCATCCTGCTCGGCAAGGCCATCGAGACCGCCCTCGACATCGGGATGGGCGTCGACGCCCCCGGCATGGCGATCACCCTGCGCACCACCGTCAACGGCGGCGCGGTCTATGAGCTGGACTCCAGCGTCGCCACCCGCCAGACGCTCGCCTCCAAGAAGGCCCCGACCTACGGCCCCTACTACGGCGACTCCTACTATGACGACTACTACTACGGCGGCTCCAGCGGCAACTCGGGCAGCCGCTACGATTGGGACGTACCCCAGGACGATCGCTACGTGGCTCCCAAGACCACCTACGTTCGCGGCAAATACTTGCTGGACGCCTACACGGGTGCCATAATTGAGCGTCCCAACAAGCTTTAGCGCCTGCGGCTCTTCCGTAGGGACTCCAACGCCGAAGGGGGGTGAGAGGGTGCGCCGCGCACTGATGGCAAGGCTCATCGCAATCCTCGGGTTCTCGGGAGCGCTCGTGGGGTGCTCCTGGATCTTCGAGCTTGGTGGCCAGCCACCGCCTGGTAATACGCCGACCTTCAACGCCGAGCGTGAGAAGGCCGAAATCGCGAGCTTGCTCGATTCGGAGGCCTATCGCCCCTTCTTCGAGCCGTCCAAGCTCGTCAACGACGGGGTGGGCATCTTCTCTGGCGGCGGCGACAGCAGCGACGAGCTGCCGCGCCGCTGGGGCCGGAGCTACCCCAAGACGATCCAGGCCGTGGGCTCGGTGGTCGAGCAGATGACCATCGACTTTCGGACCGACGCGGGCCGTCAGCTGACGGCCGAAGCGACCTTCACCCAGAGTCGCGCTGCCCGCTTCGTTGCCGACTACGCGTGGCAGAACAAGTTCGTCACCAAGCCCTATACCGAAACCGCCCTGCGCTCCGCGCGCCTCATCAAGCGCGCGGGCAACTGGGAGCTCGACGCCCTCTCGCCCATGGCCCTGACGCCCAAGAACCCGAAGCTCGCCATCACCATGGTGCGCCTGAAGGTGGACGGGCAACCTTCCCTCATGATCCAGCCGGGCGAGCGTATCGCCTCGGCGCTCGCGCCCCAGGTTTCGCCCGGGGCGCAGGCGCGGGTCGAGGTCAAGGTCGAAGGCAAGAGCGGTGGGGCTTCGAGCACGCCGGTCTGGACCTTCATGTCGCGGCCCCCCTTGCGCGAGCACGTGCCGCTCAAGGACGAGGGCAACGGCCTCTACTCGGGGACCTTCACGTTCCCACAGACCCCCGGCTGGGGACACCTGGTGATCGACGCCGTCTCGGACGACACGTTCACCGATCTGGTCAATGGCACCTACGACGCCACCGTGTGGGGCGTCTCCTACCTCGTACTGGGGGGTGATGCGCGATGAGGGCTCGGTACTTCAATCTCTGCGGGGTGGCCCTCCTCCTCGCCTCGCTCACGGCGGGCTGCACGTCGATTCCCACCACGGCCACTCTATGGGCCCCCGGGTCCTCGCTGGGCCTGGTCTCGGGCGGCGGCGGCAAGGGTGAGAACGAGGGAATGCCGGTTACCGGCGTGACCAGCGCGCTCTACCAGACCGAGATTGGGCCAATCGCCTGGAAGGGCGTTCAGCTCGCCACCATGACGGCCGGCAGCCCCAAGCTCTGGAACGCCCCTTCGGATCGGTACGGGATGGCGCTCGCCGTCGCGAGCAAGTCTATCGGATGGGCGGCAGGGGCCGGCATCGTGCGCTACGAGGCCGGCAATGGTTGGACCACCGAAGCGACTGACATGGAGGCAGCCCTCTCCCCCACGGCGCCGAGCTCGCAGCGGGTGGTCCTCACGGACATCGCCGTTACCCCTGCGGGGGATGTCGGCTTTGCGGTCGGTACCAAGGGCACCGTCCTCAAGTACAATGCCGTTTCCAAGACCTGGGCCAAGCAGCAGCTTTCCGAGGCGGTGAAGGGCAAGAACTTCGGCTCGCTCAAGGTCTTTGCCGCTGATGATGTCTGGGTGGCCGGCGAGACGCTGCTGCACTATGACGGCACCGCGTGGACCGAGCACGTCTTCGCGGGCGGGGTCTCAGGTCTTGCGGCGAACGCGCCGAACAATGTCTGGATCTCGACCACCGACGGTTTGCACCGCTGGAACGGCACGACCTGGGAGCACGCCTTCCCCGTCGATGGGCGCACCGTCGGTGCGCCGCGCATCGTCCAGTTCGGCGACAAGGTCGTGGGGATGGCGGTCGAATCCGGCGTGCCCATGGGCGAGGTTTACGTCCTGACCGAAACCACCTGGAGCCGGGAGACTGTCACCATCCCGCGCGAAGTGGCCTTCGACACGGTGGTCCTCGCCGACGAGAACACGGCCTACGCCAAGACCTACGACAACTCGGGGGTCTGGAAGTACGACCTCAAGAATCGCGTCTGGAGTCGCTTCTCAGACTAGCTCGTACGAGGAGGCCCGGGCATCGCCCGGGCCTGACGTCGTTCGTGGCTACTGGTTGCGATGCTTGATGTCCTCCATGGCCTCTCGACCTCGCTCTTGAAGATCCTTGAGCTTGGCCTTGGCCTTGTCCATCATGCTGGGGTTTCGCTGGCTTCTTTCGGGCATCTCGGCCTCGAACTCGACCGGGTTCTCGTTGCCTTCGTTCAAATCCTGCCGGAGCCTATCCCTATCCGCCATGTCGTGCCTCCCGGGCATCGTTGCCCACTCGATGGGAACGGGCCCATCTTGCCGGAAGGCAGTCGCCAAGGCGAGCGGCGATCAGGCCTTGATCCCCATGGCCTGGCGCCCCACGTCCCGCCGCATGACGGGCCCGCCGCACCCGAAGGAGATGCCGTCCATCGTCTGGTAGGCCAGGCGCTGCGCCTCTTCGAGGCTGGAGGCACCCGCCACCGCGTTCAGCACGCGGCCACCCGCCGTGACGAGCCGTTCGCCGTCCCAGCGAGTGTGCGCATGGAAGAGCATGGCCTGTTGCTCTGGACAGCCCGCCTCCCAGCCGACGATGCCATGGCCGGTCTCGGCCGTCTCGGGGTACCCCGTCGAGGCGCCCACCACGCAGAGGTAGAAGGCTTCCTCGAAGCTGAGTGCCTGCGTATCGAGCCTGCCGACGAGAGCGGCCTCGATCACGTCGACCAGGTCGTTGTGAAGCGGCGGTAGGGTCACCTGGGCCTCGGGATCCCCGAAGCGACAGTTGTACTCGAGCACCTTGGGTCCCTGTGGGGTCAGGATGACCCCGACGAAGAGGACCCCCGGATAGCCGATGCCTTCGAGGGCCATGCCCCGCAGGGTGGGCTCCATGATCTCTTCGCGAATCCGGGCCAATACGGCGGGGCTGACGACGCTGGCTGGGGCGTAGGCGCCCATGCCCTCGGTGTTTGGGCCCCGGTTGCCGTCGTAGAGGGCCTTGTGATCCTGAGCGGGGGGCAAGAGCTGGTAGTGCTCGCCGTCCACGAAGGCGAGGATGGAGGCCTCGGGCCCCCTCAGGCGCTCTTCGATGATGACGCGCTGTCCCGCCTCGCCGTAGCGCCCTTCGAGCATGCAGCAATCCACCGCTTCGAGCGCCTCGTCGAGGGTGTCGGCCACCACCACGCTCTGCACGTCCGCCAGCTCATCGGTTTTGACGACGAGCCCCTCGGCACGCCAGGCCTGACGGACGTGGGCGCGCGCCTCGGCGGGGTCCTCGAAGAGCGCGTAAGCGGCCGTGGGGATGTTGTGGCGGCGCATGAACGCCTTGGAGAAGGCCTTGCTGCCCTCGATGACGGCCGCAGAGGCACGGGGGCCGAAGACCGGGATGCCGGCTTCGTGAAAACGGTCGGTCAGGCCGTGGATGAGCGGATCCGACGGCCCGATGACCACCAGGTCGATTTCGAGGCCGGTGGCGATCGCCACCAGGCGCTCGAAGTCATGGACCTCGACGCCCACGTTGACGCAGAAGGCGTCGGTGCCCGCGTTGCCGGGGGCGCAGTAGATCCGCTCGACGCGCGGCGAAGCGGCGAGTTTCCAGGCGAGCGCGTGTTCGCGCCCGCCCCCACCCACCACGAGCACGCGCAGCGAAGCGGCCTTGAGAGGAGCCTGCCACGTCGTCATAAACTGGCGAACTCCCGGTCGAGGTGTCGCATCCGGTCTTCCAGGCTGCGAGGGTCGTCGGCCCGCACGATCATGGACGGCACGTACGGGTCGCTGGATTTCCAGACGATCGAGGGATCCTGGAAGTGGCCGAGGTTCGCGGGACCCCGCTTGGTGACGGTAGTGATGATCCCCGCGTAGCCCTCGCGGGCATGAGCCGGCTCGTAATCGGGCAAGGCTTCGAGGCCGGCCCATTCTTCGTACATGCACACACCGGTCGCTTGTTTGAGCACCCAGGGGATCCGGGCGGCGGCCATGCGGCTCGCCCCTTCGAGGAAGTAGATCTCCTGGTCGTCACGCCCCACGATGAACTCGATGTGCGAGACGCCGCGCTGATAGCCGAAGCCCTGGATGATCCGCCGGTTGGCCTCCAGCAGCCGCTGCTCGAGCGCGCTGCCCCGCGCGATGGTGTAGCTGACGAAGTTGCCGCCTTGGAGCACGTCGAGCAGGGGCAGCCCGTAGCGCGAGGCGACGGCGAAGCGCGGCGTCCCGTCCTTGGTCACCGAATCCACGTGGTAGACGTCGCCGGCCACGAACTTCTCGAGCAAGTAGCGGTCGACCTGATCGCCAAGAGCGTCGAGGGCTTGGAAGACCTCCTCGCGGCGCTCGAGGCGCTTGATGCCGCTGGCGCCGAGGCCGTCGCGCGGCTTGAGGAGATAGGGAGGCGGCACCTGTTCGAGCATGCGCGACACGGCGTCGCGATCGGCCGCCGCGGCGAAGTAGGGCACCTTGACCTCGCACGAGAGGGCGTGCAGGCGCATTGCGAGCTTGTCGCGGAAGAGGTGCGCCTGCCAGCGGGGCTGCCCCTCGATGCCGAGCATCTCGCGGATCTCGGCGGCAAGCTCCACGTCGCGTTCGAGCAAGGCCACGACCCGGTCGATCGGCTTGGAGTCGACCCGCTCTTGGGCGGCCAGTGCGAGGGCCACTTCCTTGGCGGCTGCGTGGTCGTCCAGGCTCCAGACGCTGACCTTGCGCGCGATGGCCTCGGGCCAGGTGGGGTCATGGAGCGCACCGCTCTCAGTGAGTACCAGCACGCGGCAGCCTAGCTTGGCGGCCGCCTCGATGAACAGCCGACCTGCGCGCTTGCGGGCCACGCAGAGGATCGTGCGGTTGCTGGGTCTCGGCCAGCCGGAAAGTCGTTCGTTCATGCGCTCGAGCTCCTTGTCTTACAACGGATGCGTCGCGACGGGGACAAACAATCGATGTTTATTGTAGCGACTTAATGAAGTTTAGTAAACCGATTGTGCAATCCCGGGTCGACGACGTGGTCCTACCATGGGGGTATGGAGATCCGGATTGCGACCATCAACCTCGCGGGGGTGAGCGACGGCTGGTTCGAGGGCCGGCGCGAGGCCCTGGTCGATCAGCTCTCGGAGCTCGTCCTCGACGTGGTGTGCCTGCAAGAGGTCGCCTCTCGCGGGTCCCCCTACCCCTACGATCAGGTGGCGGATCTCGCCAAGCGCCTCTCGCTCTCGTTCGCGTGCTTTTCGCCCTACGGCAACCCCGACGAGGTGCTCAGCCGCGAGCGCGGCGGGGTCGCGTTGCTCGCGCGCTGGCCCTTCCTCTGGGTGGAGACCCTCCAGCTGCCGCCGGGGACGACGGCCCCGGACGCACGGGTCGCCGCTCTCGGCACCCTCGCTCACCCGGAGGGACCCATCCACCTGCTCGGGACCCACCTCTCGTGGCCGCTGGACGCCCAGCGGACGCGCGAGGCGCAGGTGCGGCATGCGCTGGAGCGAGTCCGGGATCTGGGCTGGGATCGCCCCGGGGCGCGCTTCGTGCTCGCCGGGGATCTCAACGGGGTCGAGGGGGAGCCGGGCTTGCGCCTGCTGAGCGAGCGGCTGGTGGACGCGTACCGGGCGGCGCACCCGACGACCCCGGGGCTGACCTGGAGCCACGTGAACCCGCTGGTCTGGTACGACTCACCCGATCGCCGATTGGATTACCTCTTCGCGGATCCCGGGGTGACGGTGCGTGCGGCCGGGGTGGCCCTCGATCGGCTCGAGGCGCCGGCCTCCGACCACTACGCGGTCTTCGCGCACCTCTCCTGGGAGGGGGCGGATCGGGTATGATGACTCAATGAATACCGTGAAGATGATGATCGAGATTCCTGGCGATCTCGAAGCCGTTCGCCGCCTGCTGCTCAAGCTCGCCCCCCGCATGGAGTCGAGGCAGCCCGGCATTACGGCTCAGCTCACCCACGCCGACCTGACGCAGCCCATGCGCATGGCCACCCCCAAGGGGGAAGTCATCGACGTCATCCTGGAGCCGCGCGGGGAGATGTCCGCGATCAAGGTCTCGGTCCAGCCTCCCATGCGCTCGGTGGGGAAGGTTCGGGCGGCCTGGTGGCGCTGGCGCACCCGCTTCTTCATGAAGTGGACCCTCAAGGGGGTCCGCAAGGCGATCGCGCGCGATCGCGCTACCTAGCCCCCGGCGGCAATCCCATCGTCTCGCGCAGGGCGCGGAACGCGTCGGTGCGCTTGCCTTCGGCGTCTCGCAAGAGGAGCCGAGGCTCGTCCTGCCGTGGGCCGGGGGCGTCTCCCGCTCGGGCCATGGCCGCCAGGACGATGAGGGGCGGGTCCCCTTCGCGCGAGACCACCTCACGCAGCCGAAAGATTTCGAGCCCCGCTGCTTGCGCGGCGCCCTCAAGCCGTGCGATCTGACGGCCGTCGAAGACCACGACGAACACGCCACCAGGGGCGAGCGTCGTGCAGGCCGCTTCGCAGTAGGCCTCGACTCCGCCGCGGAACTCGAAGCGGCACGGCCCCTTCTGGGGGGCGTCGCTCACGGTCCCGTCCTCCCGGTCCCAGTAGGGCGGACTCCCCGTCACCAGCTCGAATTCGCCGACGGTGGCAACTTGTTCGCGCAGGTCGCCCAGGAGGTAGCGCGTCCGCTCGGCCACCCCGTTGTAGCGGGCCGAGCGCCGAGCGAGCAGCAGGCTTGCTTCCTGTGCCTCGATGCCCGTCAGGTGGAGAGCGGGATACTTCCAGGCCACGAAGAGGCCCACCGAGCCGATGCCCGTGCCCAAATCCAGGGCCTGAATGGGAGTGCGGCCGAGCATGCGCATGGTGTCGCAGGCATACCAGGCCCCCAGGAGGTCGTCGGTCGAGTAGCGGTGACCGCCCTTGAGCTGGAAGAGGCGCCAGTGACCCGCGAACGCGTCGAGGGTCTCGCCGGGCCCAGGGACCAGGTCGCTTTCCCCCTGGTCGCCGGGCGGCACGGGGCCGGGGGGCGTCCAGTTGGCGCGCGCCCGGGCTTCTCGCTGGCGCTGCCGCTCGGTCAGGGCCATTGGTTAAGGCCGGTTACTTGTTCTTGGCCCCGACCGGCTTGGGGATGCTGGTCAGGTTCATGAGGTCGTCCAGCTCGAGGGGAGCGCGCTTGACCCACTGCTTCATCTTGAGCAGCCACAGGGTCATGCGCCGAGGCTTGAACTCCATGGTCAGCTTGGTGCGGCCCTTCTCCTTGGTGACCTCCTGGACGATGCTCTCGTAGGGGCCACGGCTCATCTCGGTGATGGCCTTGCGGGAGGGGAAGAAGGTGATCTTCTCCTGGAACTTGCGGCCGCGCTTGGGCTTCACTTCACGGACCAGGTAGTTCTTCTTGCGCTCGATGACGTTGATCGACTGGAACTGGCCGTTCTTGGCCTTCGGGTGTTCGATCTGGTCCTTGATGGCGTGCCAGACGCGGTCGTGAGGGGCGTCCAGCCAAAGCGTGTACTTAAATTCCATTTAATTATCGTCCTCCGCCCAGGCGGTGTGCTCCTGGATGCTTCTCGATTCTACCAAGATTTGCGCCCCGTGGCGCCCCCCATGGCAAGGTTATGAGCGCTTTAAGTACCGACAAGAGTCGCCAACTGAGCGATCGCTCGAAACTTTGACCGAAGTGTGAAGCTCCATGACGTATTCGTGACCGACATCTCCCGCCGGATGCGCCAGAATCGAGGGAGCATGAACGCCATGCCCAATTCAAGAGGAGAAGACCAATGGGCCTGATCAACCGTAGCCTCGACTGGGGCGTCCGAGGCAACGTCCATCGCGGCGAGGAGCAGAGCGGCTGGACGCTCGCGACCGTGGACGTGCGCCAGATGCTCAAGTCGGCCCGCATCAACCCTTGGGTAGTCGTTTTCCTCGGCTCGTCCCAGTTGCTGGGCCTCACGGCCCTGACCCAGCCCTTCAAGCTGGGTTACCTGCCCATCATGCTCGGCATGTACTTGTGGTTCGGTTTCAGCGTGACCTTTTACCTGCACCGCTACCTGACACACAAGGGCTTCGAGACCATCGGCCTCATCCGCTTCATCGGGGCGCTGGGCGCGGTGACCGGCCTTTCGGGCGATCCGGTCGGCTGGGTGGGTGACCACCGGCACCACCACCGGGCCTCGGACAAGCCCAACGACCAGCACAGCCCCAAGCAGCTCGGCTTCTGGATGGCGCACATGGGCTGGATCTTCCGTGACCTGAGCGCCTTCAGCGCCAAGACGCGCGAGCTGGCCAAGGACGTGCGGGTCTACTGGTACGCCCGGCTCTTCGAGCGGCCCATGTTCATGATCCTGCCCCACCTGCTGACGGCCTTCGCCTTCTACCACTTCCTGGGCTTCGCCGGCATGGTCTGGTGCTTCTACTTCCCGATCCTCGTCATGAACCACGCGACCTGGTGCATCAACTCCATCTGCCACCTGCCGCGCTTCGGCTACAAGAATTTCGAGAGTGGGGACGACAGCGTCAACGTGCCGGTGCTCGGCCTGTTCGCCCTGGGCGAGGGCTACCACAACAACCACCACGCCAACGCCCGTCGTGCCGCCCACGGTCTCCACTGGTACGAGCTCGATCCGACCAAGGGGCTCATCTGGCTGCTCGAGCGCTGTCGCCTGGTCTGGAACGTGGTCTGGTAACGAACTTATCCGCTTGTCGCGGGGCGCGTCGGATGACGCGCCCCGCGCTTGCATGAGAGAATGCCCCCATGACCCGAGCCAAGCCCGCCTCGATCGCCCCGCCCATCATCTGGGGCAGCATCCTGATCGCCACCTGCATTGCGCTCATCACGCTGTGGAACGTGGTGATCGTCTCGGACTACATGCACATCCGTGCGCTGAGCGACGCGAAGGTCCCGAGCGGCTCAGGGCGCTGGATCATCCTCGCGGTCGGCTGCGTCCTGTTCGCCGGGGTGCTGGTCGGCCTGATCCTCTTCCTGGTCTCGCTGATCAAGCAGATCCGCCTCAACCGGGCGCAGCAGAACTTCATCGACAGCGTCACCCACGAGCTCAAGACCCCCCTGACCTCGCTCAAGCTCCACCTCCAGACCCTCCAGCGCGGCAAGGCGAGCCCCGAGCAGGCCCAGGCCTTCCACGCGGTCATGCTCGAGGACGTGGATCGCCTGAGCATGTTGCTCGACCACGTTCTTACGGCTGCGCGCCTCGAGCGGCGCCAGGCGATCGCCTTGGAAGCGGTCGCGCTCAAGCCTCTGCTCGACGAAGTCGCCGGCACCATCCGCTCGCGCTACGACCTCGAACCGGACGCGATCCGCATCGAGGGGGCCGACGCCGAGGTGCGGGGCGAGCCTGCCGGCCTGCACATGGTCTTTCTCAACCTCCTGGACAACGCCGTGAAGTACTCGGGCGACGCGGTCCGGGTCGAGGTGACGATCCGCGCCCTGGACGGGGGCGGGGCCGAGGTCGCCGTCCGCGACCATGGGGTGGGCCTTGCGCCCAAGGACCTCAAGCGCGTTTTCCAGCGCTTCTACCGGGTGGGTTCCGAGATGACCCGCACCCGTCCCGGTACGGGCCTCGGCCTCTTTATCGTGCGAGAGACCCTGCACCTCTTGGGCGGCCGGATCCGGGCCGAGAGCGAGGGCGAGGGGAAGGGAACCGCGTTTTTCGTCCAGCTGCCGGGAGGCACCGATGCCTGAGATCCTGCTCGTCGAGGACGAGCTCCACATCGCCAACGGCCTCAAGTTCAACCTCGAGCTCGAAGGCCACGCCGTCACCCACGTCAAGGACGGAATGGAGGCCAAGCGCCTGCTCATCGACGAGGGGGGTGCCTTCGACCTGATCATCCTCGATCTCATGCTGCCCGGCATGAGCGGGCTCGACCTGTGCCGGGGGCTGCGCAAGACGGGCAACATCACCCCCGTCCTGATGCTGACGGCGCGCAGTCAGCCTCTTGAGAAGATCGAGGGCCTGCGCATCGGTGCCGACGACTACGTGACCAAGCCCTTCAACCTCGAAGAGCTGCTCGCGCGCGTCGAAACCCTCTTGCGACGGGCGAGCTGGCAGCAGGCCTCCGTCGAGCCTGTACCGCAAACCGCTTGCTTCGCCTTCGGCAGTGCCCGGGTGGACTTCGATCGCTTCGAGGCGACCCGCGACGGCGAGCCCCTCAAGCTCACGCCCATCGAGTTCCAGATCCTGCGGATCTTCCGGGACCACCCGGGGATGGTCCTCTCGCGCGAGCAACTGCTCGAAGGCGCCTGGGGCTGGTCGGGCCCCGCCTCGACGCGGACGGTGGACAACTTCATCATGCGCCTGCGCCGGGCCTTCGAGCCCGACCCGGCTCAGCCCCGTCACTTCCTCTCGGTCCGCGGGGCGGGGTACAAGTTCGTTCCCTGATGGTAAAAGCCGCAGGCGCTGGCGACGGCCTTGGCGCTTGCCAGCGCCTGCGGCCAATTAACGGTAGAATGGGGTCATCCCAAGCTAGGAGGCCCCCATGACCGCTGTCCCCATCGCCCTGACCCCCGGTGACCCTTCGGGCATCGGCCCCGAGATCGCCGTGCGCTTCTTGGCGGATTTACCGGCGGGGGGCGCTCGGCCCGTGGTCTTCGGAGATGCCCGCGTGCTTGCGCGTGCGGCCGATTCGCTCGGCCTCGAATGCGAGCTGCGCCCCCTGGCACGCGTCGAGGAGGCCGTCCACCTCGCGGGGAAGGCCATCGGCCTGATCGAGGTGCCCTGGTCGGGCGAGACGCTGCCGGTGCTCGGACAGGTGAGCCGCGAGAGCGGCGCTTACGCCCACGCCGTGCTCGAAGCCGTTGCCCCGCACTTGGCGGCCGGGCGCTTGCCCGCCGTGGTCACAGGCCCCATCTCGAAGGAGGCCATCCAGCTCACTCGCCCAACCTTCATCGGCCACACCGAGTTCTTCGCCCAAGTGGGCCAAGCGGATCGCTTCGGGATGCTCTTGGTGGTCGAGCCCCTCAGGGCCATCCACGTGACGGCGCACGTGCCCTTCGGCGAGGTCGTCTCCTGCCTCACCCAGGCGCGGATCGAGGAGACCATCGACCTGGCCGCCGAGAGCTTGCGCCTATTGGGGGCCCCCGATGGAAACATCGCCGTCTGCGGCCTCAACCCGCACGCGGGTGAAGCGGGGCGCTTCGGCCGCGAGGAGCTCGAGACCATCATCCCCGCCGTGCGCGCGGCCCAGGCTCGCGGTCTCAAGGCCGTCGGCCCCCTGCCCCCCGATACGGTCTTCTATCGGGCTCTCAACGGCGAGTTCCAGGTGATCGTGTGCATGTACCACGACCAGGGCCATATCCCCCTCAAGATGCACGGCTTCGACCGAGGCGTGAACGTGACGGTGGGCCTCCCCTTCGTGCGGACCTCGGTCGATCACGGGACGGCCTTCGAGTTGGCGGGCACCGGCAAGGCGAGCGCAAGCAGCCTACGTGCCGCATGGGAACTTGCCGAGCGCTTGGTTTTCGAGCGTCGGAAAAAACTGTGATCGCCTGATTTTAAGGCGACGTTTAACAAATCGCATACTTCCTCGAAATCAGCGCGCCACCTTGGCTCTCTAGAATCGGAGCGGCTCAAGACCCACGTTCGAGCGGTGTTTCCGCTTCGGACCACGGGTAAGCCGCGGTTGGGGATGCTTCTGCTCCCCAATACCGAATAGAAGGAGCCACATTTGATGCGATTTGATCCCCGCACGATTCGCCGTCTCTCGGCGACCCTCGCGATGTGCGGCCTGGCAGGCTGTGCCGCGCTGCCGCCCGGCACCCAGACGACCGGTGCCGTGCCGCCCGACGTGACCTGGCTCAACCCGCCGACCGGTGCGGGCGCCGAGTACGCCGCCGACCGCGTGATCGTCAAGCTCAAGCAGGGACAGGCCGTTCGCTCGGTTCAGGGCATGCGCATGGTGCAGGCCGTCGAGGGGCTCGGCAACACCGCCCTCTATGCGGTGCCCAGCGGCTCGAGCGTCCCCGAGACGCTCGCCAAGCTCCGGCACGACTCGAACGTCGTGTACGCCGAGCCCAACTACATCTACCATGCGACCGATTTCAAGGCGCAGTCGACCGTCAACGACCCCATGGTCAACCAGCTCTGGGGCCTCACCAAGGTCCAGGCGCAGCAGGCCTGGGATGTGACCGCGGGCGATCCCAACGTGGTGGTCGCGGTGGTCGACACCGGCGTGGACTACAACCACGAGGACCTCAAGGGCCAGGTGATCAAGGGCCCGGACTTCGGCAACAACGACAACGACCCCATGGACGACCAGGGGCACGGCTCGCACGTGGCCGGTACCATCGCCGCGATCGCCAACAACGGCGTCGGTGTGGCGGGTCTCGCCTACAAGACCAAGGTCCTGGCCATCAAGGTGCTCGGCTCGGACGGCTCGGGCGACACCAACTCCATCGTGAGGGGCATCCTGAAGGCCAACGAGCTCGGGGCCCGGGTCATCAATCTCTCGCTCGGCGGCCCTCAGCAGTCGAGTGCGCTGAAGGACGCCGTGGACCAGGTGACGGCGAAGGGCTCGCTGTGCGTGGTCGCCGCGGGAAACGACGGCACCTCGACCCCCGACTATCCGGCAGCCTACCCGAACGCTCTGGCGGTCGGCGCGAGCGATCAATCCGACAAGCGCGCCTCGTTCTCCAACTACGGCAGCTACGTGGACATCGCCGCTCCCGGCGTGGACATCCTCTCGAGCACCGAGAAGAGCTACAAGAAGCACTCGGGCACGAGCATGGCCTCCCCGCACGTGGCTGCGGCGGCAGCTCTGTTGCTCGCCAAGAACCCGGACCTCTCGGTCCAGCAGCTGCGTGACGCCCTTACTACCACCGGCGATCCGACGACCGGCTTCGGCAACAGCGCGGTCAAGCGCATGAATGCCGCCAAGGCCCTCGCTGCGGTCGGCGGCACGGCGCCGGCGCCCGAACCTGAGCCCGGGACCAGCCCGGGCGGCGAGGACACCCAATCGCCGAGCGTCCCCACGGGCGTCAAGGCGCTGGCGGCCTCGACCACCCAGGTCCAGCTCGAGTGGAACGCTGCGAGCGACAACGTGGGGGTGACGGGCTACCGGATCTACCGGAACGGGCAAATGATCGCGACGACCGCTTCGACCGGCTATGCTGACTCCGGCCTGGCGCCCGGGACCTCCTACGCCTACACCGTGGTCGCCTATGACGCCGCGGGCAACGCGTCGGGGATGTCCAACGTCGCCAACGTCCAGACCCCCAGCTCGAGCAGTGAGCTGACCATTTCGAACGTGACGCTCAAGGGCCTGACCCGGACCAGCGCGACCATCGGCTGGACCACCAGCGTGGACGCCGATTCCCGCATCGACTACACGGCGAGCAGCACCTACTACATGGGGTACTGGCGTAACGTCCGCGACTCCGCCATGACGACCAGCCACAGCCTGACCCTGCCGAGCCTCGCCTCCGGCGACACCTACTACTTGAAGGTGACCTCGGTCGATGCCAACGGCAAGCGCGTCACGGCCGGCCTCTATGGCCTGCGGATGCCGTAAGGCGGAAAACACCTCCCTCGAACGGAAAAAGGCAGCCCCGCCTGGGGCTGCCTTTTCTGCTGCGTACTTAGTAGATGATGAGGATGCGCATGCGATCGAGGATCTTGTCCTTGGAGTTCGCGGCTTTGAGCTTGGCCGCATCCGCCCCCGAGAGCACGAGGCGATCGCCGCCCTCGATGCGCAGGGGCTTGAGGATGAGCGGGCGCGAGCCGGTGCGGGGGTTGGGGTCCTCGGGATCGTAGGCCCGCACCCAGCGGGCGACGCCTTCGTTCATGACCTTGTCGGGGTCGAAGGGGACCCCCGCGAGCAGGTCGTGGGCGCTGTCGTCGTAGACGCGCGGCGACATGCGCGGCTCGTAGTTGAGGCCGCGGGTGTCGAGGACCAAGCCCGTCACCTCGTCTGCGGCAGGCTTCGTGGGCTCGGCCCCTGCGGCAGGAGCGAGCATGCAAGCGCCTGCGAGGGCGAGAATCAGGAAGGGTGCACGCATGTGGGCCTCCGAGACTTGTTCAGGAGCGATCGCCGAGCTGCAGGCGCAGGGTACGCACTTGCTGGCGAAGGCTGGACTTGAGCGGTAGCTTTTCGAGCTGATCGAGCGTGGCACGGGCCTCCGAGCGCTCGCCTCGCGCGAGCTGCTCGCGGGCGAGGTCGAGGCCCTGGGCGCCTGCGTCGTCCCCCCAGGCGCCGAGCAGGGTACGGGCCTTGGGGAGCCAGGACGGGTCCGAGATGGAGAGCAGGCGGGTCACGGCCTGCCAGTGCTTGCCCTCATCGGCCAGGCGGTAGCTGTCCAGGACCAGGGCCTCGGGGTCGGGAGCACCCGGTGTGGGGGCAGGAGTCGGGGCAGCCGGGGCGAGAGTTGCGGTCACCGCATCGCGAGGAGGCTGCGCGGAGAGTCGAGGGGCTACAGGCCTGTTCTCAGGAGCGGGGCTTGGAGCCACGACGACGGCGAGGGTCTCTGCAGGCTGCTTGGCAAGAATGGAGTGGTACGCGTCGTAAGCACTGATCCCCCCCATCACGACCCAGCTGATGACGGTGCCCTGCACCGCAGCAAAGGCGATCTGCTCACCCGACGGGAACATCCCGAAGAGGGGGAACTGGATGGCGGCGAGGCCCGCCGCGAGGCCTACCGCGCCCCCGAGGTAGGCGGCGCCGCGCGCGTGGTCGCCCTGGTAGAACTGGCCGCCCCCGGGCAGGGCCAGGGACCAGAAGGCGCCTTCAGGAGCGAGCGGCTTCACGTCGAGGGGGAGGGTCTGGGCCTTGGAGGTGCGCATCCCCTGCGGGTCGGCGGCGAAGGCCGGCCCTGAGGCGAGGAGGATGGAGCCCGAGAGGGCAATCGCGGCGAGGTGACGCATGGTTCTATGCTAGCCCCCTTCGCGTGTGCGCGCAAGGGGCGCCAAACTAGCGAGGATTCAGCGTTTGCCGGGATTGGGGTTCGTGTCCGATCTCACAATCGGTCGCCTTGAAGGGCTAAGCGTGGGTTTGCTAGACTAGGGGGCATGAGTGCACGTCCACCCGCCGCGCCGAACCCCGGTCGTCGTCCGGTCGCTCCTCGCCGCAAGCCTTGGGGCTGGATCGCCTTGCTGATCCTGTCGATGGGGACTGCCTTCGGGGCGGGGGCCGTCACGGGTCTCCAGGTGCGACAGGCGGGGCTCTTTGCCGGCGAGACCTCCCCGGTCGAGGTCCTCTCGCAGTTGCCCGCCGTGGTCCGGGGCGAGGCCTTCGCGCGGACCAACATCCTGCTGATCGGCAGCGACGCGGGCTTTACGGGAAACCGCCGCGATGCGACGGCCCCGGTTCGATCCGACACCCTCATCGTCGCCTCGCTCGATCCCACCCACCGGAGCATCCAGCTCTTGAGCATCCCGCGCGACACCCGGGTCGAGATCCCCGGGCGCCAGGGCTTCGACAAGATCAACGCAGCCTTCGCCTATGGCGGGCCCGAGCTGACCATGGATACGGTCGCGCGCTTTTTGGACGTGCCGATTGACCACTACGTTCGCCTCAAGCTGGAGGCGCTGCCCGAACTGGTGGACTTGCTGGGCGGGGTTGAGGTCGAGGTCGAGAAGAACATGCGCTACCGCGATCGCGCAGGCGGGCTCTCGATCGCCCTAAAGAAGGGCCCTCAATTGCTCGATGGGGCGAAGGCCGAGCAGTACCTGCGCTTTCGCCACGACGTGAACGGCGACATCGGCCGGGTCCAGCGCCAGCAGGTCTTCCTCCGGGCGCTGCGCGAGAGGCTGATGCAGCCTTCGAGTCTCGCCATGCTCCCCCAATTGCTCGAAACGGCCTACCGGAGCGTCGAGACCGACCTGCCCTTCGACCAGATCCTGCGCTACGCCCTCTGGGCCAAGGACCTCCAGGCCCAAGATCTGCACATGGCCCTGGTGCCGGGGGCCTTCTCGGGCGATCGCTTCGAGGCGAGCTACTGGCTGCCCGACGAGCACGCGACACGCGCCCTCGCCCGCCGCACCCTCACCGACCAGGGCCCGGCTCCCGTCGTACAGGCCGCTGTCATTGCCCCCGAGGTCAAGGCGGACACTCGGATCTCGGTGCTGAACGGCACCCGCCGCACGGGTCTCGCCAACGAGGCGGCCCACCTGCTTCGGCAGGACGGCTGGACCGTTTGGGTGGTGGGCACCTCGAAGCGTAAGGGGCTCGCCGAGACCGAGATCGCCCCGCAGCGGGGCGAGGAGGCGCTCATCGGCCCCATCGCCCAGACCCTCGGGATCGCGGGCAAGCAGGTGAGCAGTAGCCAGGGCGATGTCACCACCGACTTCACGGTGATCGTCGGGGAGGACTTCGCCGAGGCCCTGAAAGAAACACGCAGCCGGGCTGCGACGAGCCCGGCTGCGACCAAGAGTCAGCGGAACTGACGTGGAAATGGGGAAAGCGTTGATTGCTTTCCCCCTTTCTCATTAGCCCTTGAACTTGTAGCCGATCGCCTTGTAGATCAGCTTGGCCACCAGGAAGTCGGGCCCGTGCAGGGTCTCGATGGGCGCGAGCTCGTTCACGTCCATGCCCACGACCGTCCGGGTCGCGAACAGCTCAGTGAGCGCGAAGCAGGTCTGCTGCCAGCTCAGGCCGCCGGGCTCGGGGGTGCCGGTGCTCGGCATGATCGAGGGGTCGAGGCCGTCCACGTCGATGGTGAGGTAGACGTGCTGGGGCAGCTTCGCGATCGCCGCACGGATCTCGGCCTTCCAGGCCTCCTCAGTGACCATCCGGCTGCCGCCCCAGACCATCGTGATGTTCGACTGGTCCTTGTACCACTCCCACTCTTCGGCCGAGATGTTGCGGATGCCGACCCCCACCGAGTGCACGATCGGGTAGTCGTGGGCGCGGCGCATGGCGCAGGCGTGCGAGTTGGGGTTGTCGTCGTACTGGTCGCGCAGATCGGCGTGGGCGTCGATCTGGAACACGCCGAGCGTCGGGTACTTGGCCATGTAGTGGGGGATGACGGGCGGCATGACCGAGTGGTCGCCGCCGATCAGCACGGGAAACTTGCCGTCTTCGAGCAGCTTGGGCAGGACCCGGTCGATGGTCGACTTGACCGCTTCGAAGGAGGCGAGGGGCGTGTCGAGGGTCTCGGGCTCGATGGTGGCGATCCCGACCTCGCAGGGACTCCAGCCCGCTTCGTGGTCGAAGAGCTCGACTTGCTGCGAGGCTTCGAGCACGGCGCTTGGGCCCTGCGAGGTGCCCGAGCCGTAGGAGACGGCTCCCTCGAAGGGGGTGCCGAAGATCGCCGCGCGGGCGGTGGCGTAGTCGCACTGCTCCGGCGGAAGGCCGTAGAAGCTGGTTTCCAGGTCGGTGGTGGCTTGCATGGAGGTTCCTTCAAGAGGCGAATCGGGGACGAACGACTAGTTTACCACCTCGCCGCCTACCCCCGAGCGCATCTCGCCGTACAGGGAACCGCCGTTTCAGCCGCCCTCGATTCGATCCTTGAGGGCTTTGCCGGGCAAGAAGGTCGGCGTGGCCCTGGGCGGGATCTTGATCGTCTCGCCCGTGCGGGGGTTGCGCCCCTCGCGCTCGGCCCGCTCCCTCACGGCGAAGGTGCCGAAGCCGATGATGGTGACCTTCTCGTCCCGGACCAGCGCCTCACCGATCGCCTCCAGGGCGGCGTTGACCACCGCCTCTGCGGTCTTGCGCGAAGAGTGGGCCCTTTCCGAAACCGCCTGCACCAGATCGTCCTTGTTCAAGTGACACCGCCTTTCGTCGGGCGTGGGCGACCGTCTGGGTCGGATATAGCACACCCCTTCGCGCCGAGTCACCGTCTGAGCGGGCGATACCCCTGGGCCCCGCGCCACCATAGGCTAGATCCGCCCGACTATGATACGATCGAGGCTTGCGCCCCACCCCGACTCGCTTCGACAAGGCCGGTTTTGCCATGACGCTCTTCGACCTCTGTCGCCCGCACGCGACCCTCGCCATAGTCGGCACCGCCAAGAACGCCGGCAAGACGACCTGTCTCAACCACCTCATCGAGCGCTACGAGGCGCTCGGGGTGCGGATGGGGCTGACCTCGGTCGGCCGCGACGGCGAGGACATCGACGCCATCACCGACCGCCCCAAGCCGCGGATCACGCCGCCGCCGGGCACCCTGGTGGCGACGGCCCAGCTTTCGGCCAAGCGCTCGGATGCGCGCCTGCGCGAGATCGCCACCACGCCCTTCCGCACGGCCATCGGGCCGGTGAGTCTCTACGAGGTGCTGAGTACCGGTCAGGTCGAGGTGGCCGGGCCGGTCACGGTCCAGGACACGGTGGCGCTCATCAAGCTCCTGCGCGCGCACGGGGCCAAGCAGGTCTTCGTGGACGGCGCCATCGACCGCCGGGCCTCGGCGTCGAGCGAGGTGGCCGAGGGGGTGGTCCTCGCGACGGGCCTTTCGCTCAGCGAGGACCCCGAGGAGGTTGCCCGCCACACCCTCATGCAGACCCGCTGGCTGAGCCTCGAAGCCTCGCCCTACCCGGATTTGCCCGCGCAGACCGGGGCCCTGACGCGCTCGGGCGAGTTCATCGCCTGGCCTGCAAAGACCGTGATCGAGCAGGGGGAGACCCTGATCCAGTGGCTGCCCGAGGATGCTCGGTGTCTGTCGCTCACCGGGGCCCTGACCGAAGGGGTCGCCAAGAAGCTCGTCCTGGGCCGGGTCGAGGGGCTCGACGTGGTGGTGCCCGACGGCACCCACCTCTTGCTTTCGCCTGATACCTACGACCGGCTCGAGGCGCGGGGGATCCGCTTCTTCGCCTCTCGGCCGGTGCGCCTCGTGGCCGTCACGGTCAATCCCACCAGCCCCTTCGGGGCCGCCGTCTCGCCCGATTCCTTCCTCTCCATGATGCGCGATCGCCTCGCGCCCGTTCCCGTCTTCGACGTGGTCTTCGACCGCGCCGCTGCCCGTCTCTAGCTTAAGGGGGTCACTTCCGGTGCATATCGCCATCGACACGCAGAAAGTCGCCTATGCGCGCGAGCTCGCCCAGCGCATCGCCAAGCCGATGCTGGACTACTTCGGCACGCACTCGACGCTGAGCACGGAGCGCGCCGCGCTCCGCCTGTTCGGCGTGGACGGCGTCGATGAGGACGAGGTGCCCTGGCCCAACCGCGCGGTCGAGGCCCTCAAGGAGCAGGGCCTCTTGGAGCGCGGCGCCTGCTACTGGCTCGGCTTCGCCTGCCTGCTGACCGGCCTGCCTCCCCAGGAGGCGGCGATCGCGATCGCCAAGGGCGAGATCGACTTCACCGCCCCCCTGGATCCGCGCGAGGTCGAGGCCTGGACCGACGCCAAGGCCAAGGTCCTGCTGGATGAGCTGCTCGAAGAGCGGCGCGATCGCCGTGTCAACAAGCGCGAGCACTACGGCATGGGCGGCAAGCCCTGGAAGTACTTGATCGTCGCCACCGGCAACATCTTCGAGGACGTGCCCCAGGCAGTGGCGGCCGCCCGCGCCGGCGCCGACATCATCGCGGTCATCCGCTCGACCGGTCAGTCCCTGATCGACTTCGTGCCCTACGGCACCACCACCGAGGGCACCGGCGGTACCTACGCGACCGGCGCCAACTTCAAGCTGATGCGCGAAGCTCTCGACGAGGTCGGCGAAGAGCTCGGCCGCTACATCATGCTGACCAACTACGCCTCGGGCCTGTGCATGCCCGAGATCTCGGTGCTCGCGGCCCAGCACGGCCTGGACATGCTGCTCAACGACGCCATGTACGGCATCCTCTTCCGCGACATCAACATCTTCCGCACCCTCCTGGACCAGTACTTCTCGCGCCTCATCAACGCCGCGAGCGGCATCATCATCAACACCGGCGAGGACAACTACCTGACCACCGCCGACGCCTTCGAGCAGGGCCACACGGTACTCGCGAGCCAGTTCATCAACGAGCGCTTCGCCCTTGCGGCCGGCATGACCCCCGACCTGATGGGCCTGGGCCACGCCTTCGAGATGAACCCCAAGACTCCCGACGGCCTCAGCTACGAGATCGCCATGGCCCAGCTGGTGCGCCAGGTCTTCCCGGAGGCTCCCCTCAAGTACATGCCGCCCACCAAGCACATCACGGGCGACATCTTCCAGGCCTACGCCCACAACACCCTCTTCAACCTGGTCTCGGTGCTCACCAACCAGGAGATCAACCTGCTCGGCATCATGACCGAGGCCATCCACACCCCCTTCGCCTCGGACCGTCACCTGGCCCTCCAGAACGCGGACTACGTCTTCAACTACGCCCGCAACATGGGCGCGGATCTGGACTGGAAGCCCGACGGCATCGTCGCGACCCGTGCGCGCCTGGTGCTCGACCAGGCCGTGGAGCTGCTCGAGAAGGTCGAAGGCATGGGCCTGGTCGAGGCCATCGGCAAGGGCGAGTTCGCCGACGTCAAGCGCGCCCCCGACGGTGGTAAGGGCCTCGCCGGCGTCTTCGAGCACGGCAAGGACTACTTCAACCCCTTCATGACCCGACTCGAGGCCATCAACGGCGTCGCCCGGGCGACGGTCTAGGAGAAGCCGGAAATGACGACGAACACCTATCCCAAGGAAGCCAACCTCAAGAATCTCAAGCCCTACGGCGACACCATGGACGACGGCAAGGTGCAGCTGAGCTTCACCCTGCCCGTGCCCGCGGGCCCCGAGGCCTACGAGGCCGCCAAGCGTCTGCTGCTTCAGATGGGCATGCAGGACCCGGCGGTGGTCTCGATGCAGGCCGTGGGCTCGACCATGAGCTACTTCATCATGTACGCCGCCTGCGTGCGGGGGGTGGACTACACGACCATCCACGTGCCGCGTTCGGAGTACGAGGCCATGGATATGGCGGCGATCGACGCGCTGATCGAGAAGGAATTTGGCCGTGAGATCACGGTGATCGGCGCCTGCACCGGCACCGACGCCCACACGGTCGGCATCGACGCCATCATGAACATGAAGGGTTACAACGGCCACTACGGCCTCGAGCGCTACAAGATGGTCAACGCCATCAACATGGGCGCTCAGGTGCCCAACGAGGTGCTGGTGGCCAAGGCCCTCGAAGTCAACGCCGACGCCATCCTCGTCTCGCAGGTCGTCACCCAGAAGAACCTGCACATCATGACCCTCACCAACCTGGTCGAGGTGCTTGAGGCCGAAGGGGTGCGCAACCGCTTCGTGGTGGCGGTGGGTGGTCCCCGCATCACCCATGACCTCGCCACCGAGCTCGGCTTCGACGCGGGCTTCGGCGTGGGCAACTACGCCGAGGACGTGGCCGCCTTCGTCGTCCAGGAGATGATGCGCCGCCGCGACGCCGCCAAGTAAACCCGTCCCCGAAATGGAAGGCGCCCGAGCCGGAATGGCTCGGGCGCCTTCTTGGTTGAGGGGCCGCTCGCGAGCGGGGGCTTAGACGAAGAACGCCTCGCGTCGGACGTGCTCGGGCAGCATGGCCAGGTCGAATGAGGCGACCTGGGAGGTCGTGTGCGCATCCCAGCCGAGGGCCTGGAACTCGGGGGTCATGTCGCTGGTGGCCTTGGCGATGTGAGGCGCGAGCGCCCGGGCGACCGCAAGGCCCGTAGGACCGACCGCCATCCGGTTGAAGGCGATGTGGCCGATCTCGTCGATGAGGATCTCGCTAAGGCGGGCCTGCATGGTGTCGCGGAGGGCCGGCGCCTTGGCGAAGACCTCGCCCACTCGATTGAGCATCCAGTTGAAGGTGAAGACCCCGGCGATCTCAGAAGCGAGCAGGATGGGGTGGAAGATCGCCTTGGGGGAGTAGGCGAGCGTGCCGATGAGGACCTTGAGGGCGAGCGGCGGGCGCCAAGCCTGGCTTGGGGCCGGCAGGCCGAATTGCCGCGCGGCGCCGACGAGGATGCGGGTGTGGTAGGTCTCTTCCTGGGAGATGACGCGCTCGACCCGATCGAACAGAGCACCCCCGTTGCGCTTGCCGTGCCGCTTTTGCGAGACGACCTCGACACCGTAGGCTTCGCCGGCGTTCACCTTGACGAAGGCGAGCAGTGCCAGCTCGGCAGCACTCGCCTCGGTGGCGGGGTCGTAGCGAACGTAGTTGCGCTCGAGCAAGTCGGCCTGGGCGCCTTCGTAGTGGGCATTCCAATCGAGGGTCGAGGCGAGCCAGGCCTCGCGGTGGGGATAGGCCTGAGTGGGGTCGATGCTGCCGTTGCGGCGGTCCAGAAAGGCGAGGTAGGCGCTGAGGTCGTCCTCCTGGGGCCGTTCGGCGACCGGCGCGTAGAAGCTCGCGCGGGGCATGAGGTTCAGCATGGCGATCCCTTTCGTGATGAGAGACGCAATCTCTTGCTTACTACCACGAAAGGAGGAGCGGTTGCCAGGAGGCCGGATCGAAAAACTCTGCTCGCTTGAGCGAAGCTCGCGCGAGAGGGCGTCCTTAGACCTTAGAGGGCGAAGGCTGCGAGGGTGCTTTGCTGCTGGGTGGGATGAAAGCCGAGGACGAACTTCGCGAAGGTGGGGTACCGCTCGGGCTTGAAGCCGAAGGTCTTCATCTCGTCGAGCGCTTGCTGGCCCGTATAGCCGTCGTGAGCAATACGGTAGGCCGCGACCATCATGCCGGTGCGATCGCGCCCGTGCCGGCAATGGATGTAGACCGGCTGCTCCTCGCTGGCCGTTGCCAGCTGGAGCCACTGCTGGACCATGGCCTGAGGCACGTCGACCTTGAAGGGGATGGCGATGTTGACGAACTTGATCCCGAGCTTGGCGGCGACTTCCTTCTCGTGGGCCACCAGGGCGCGCTCCTGAGCGTCGCCCCCGCCCCCCATCAGGTTGACGTCGGTCTTGATGCCGAGGCGCTTGAGGCCCGCCATGTCCTCGTCGGTCGGAATCCCGCCCCGGTACAACCCCGCGTTGACGCGGGTGAAGTTCTCCATGGGCAGCGATGGGGTCGTGTCCTTCTGCTTGGCCGCGATCCCCATGGTGTCGGGTGATGCCGGGCGTGGACCGACGTAGCTCCCGCAGCCCGTCAGGACGAGCGCGAACAGGAGCAAAGAGCGATTGAGCGTCAGGCGCATCGGGAGGCCTCCAAGCAAAGGGTGCTCTGAGATCATCGGAGAGATGGGAGCGATCCTTCTTAAGGAGCGGCTAAATTTTAGGAGAGATTGGGGATTCGTTGGGGCCTGTGGGGGAGCTGGCAACGTAGCGAGCGCGCCCGGCGCCGAGTCCCGTGAGGAGGGCGGCGAGGCCGATCAGGACGAAGAGGCCGCCGGCTGCCTGCCAGCTGCCGGTGGCGGCGTGGAGGTAGCCGGTGGCGAACGGCCCGAGCGAGGCCAACGCGTAGCCGACGGCCTGCGACATGCTCGAAAGCTCGGAGGCGGTTTGAGGATCAGGCGTGCGAAGGACGATCAGGGCCAGGGCGATGCTGAAGCTGCCGCCTTGTCCGAGGCCCAACAGGACGCTCCAGAGCCAGACGGTGCCGAGCGGGGCGTAGAGGATGCCCATCAGGCCGCTGATGGTCAAGGAGAGGAGCAAGGCGATCGCCAAGCGCTGGTCGCGGCCGCGGGTGGCCAGGTAGGGCGAGAGCAGGGCGGTGACGACCTGGGTCATGACGGAGGTCGAGAGGACCAGCCCCGCTTGAAGGGGTGGGAGGCCGCGTGCGATGAGGATCGAGGGTAGCCACCCGAACACGATGTAGGCCAGCGAGGATTGGAAGCCCATGAAGGTGGTGACTTGCCAAGCGAGTGGATCGCGCCAGAGTCCCGGCCCTCGCGCGGCATGGTGCCGCGCGATCGGGGGAACGCGCAACTGCGGCAGCCAGAGCGCCGCCGCCAGCACCGCCGGAAGGGCCCAGAAGCCCAGGGCAGGGTGCCAGTCGCCGCCGAAGTGCTGTTCGAGTGGGACGGCCAGGCCCGCGGCGAGCGAGGCGCCGAGGCAGAGGGCCATGGTGTAGACGCCGGTCATGGCGCCGGCCGCGGTCGGGAAGTCTCGCTTCACGATGCCGGGCAACAGGACGCCGATGATTCCGATGCTCGCCCCTGCCAGCAGGGTGCCCGCGAAGAGGCCGGGGATGCCGAAGTGGGTTCGCAGTCCGACCCCCGCTGCGAGCAGGAGCAAGAAGACGAAGATCACGCGCTCGCCTCCGAAGCGGCGCCCGAGCATCGGGGCGATCGGGGCGAAGAGGCCCAGGCACAAGACCGGGGCCGTCGTGAGCAGCGAGATGAGTCCGGGCGAAAGGCCCACACCGGCCCGGATGTCGCCCAGGACCGGGGCGACGCTCGAGAGGGCGGGCCGAAGGTTGATGCCGACCAGGATCAGGCCGGCGAGCAGCAGGGCAGGGTTTGCGGGCCGATGGTTCACGCAGGATCCGTTTCTAGTGGGGCTTCCACCGCATGATGATACCTTGGCAAGCCCCTCTTGATGAGTCGCCCTCGTGCAAAAGGACAGGTTGTTCGGCTGCGAAAAATGTCATGATGTGGGTATAATATGGTCATAGTAATTCAGATCGGTTGCTCGATCCGCTCGTCACCAAGCGCTCGTTCTAGCAGGAGGCCATTCCGATGCGTTTCAAGCCCATCCATGCCATGCTGCCTTTGATGGCCCTCTCCTTGACGGGCTGCTTCGGGGCCTCCCCTGCACCCATCGCGGTGATGCCGACGGAGCCGATGTATGGCGGGATGCCCGTCTCGATTGCCGTGCCTGCGCCCGAGTTGACGAACGGCCCGAGCCTCTACGACGCGCACCATCAGGTGCAGCGCTACGTCACCCTTCACTACGGCGAGGCCCGCATGGTGAAGGCCTGGTCCGACCAGGTCGGATCCGTCGGGCGGATCGGCCGCGAGGGGACCTGGTACTTCACTTACGCCGTGCCCTACCAGCCCGCCGCTACCGACAGCGCCAATCCCGATGAGGCGAGCCCTTCTTTCACCGCCCAGGGGGTCGATGTGCCCTCGCGCTTCGAGACGCAGTACCTGACCTTCGCCCTGACCGGCACCAACCAGTTGCTCGCGCCCGAGAGCCTCAGCACGACGAGCGAGGCGACCTTCGACTTCGGGCGGGCGATCGCTCTCTCGAAGGCCCTGGAACTCTGCGCCCAGGATGGTATGAGCGCAGGCCCCAACGGCCTCAAGGTCGCGCTGCGCGCCACGAGCGGCGGCGGGGCGGTCTACGAGATCGACAACAGCCTCTCCTACCAAAACGCGTACGCCTCGCCGCAGCCGCCCGTGTACCGCGGGAAGATGCCGTATCCGATGCCCAGTGCCACCCCCTATCCCAATTATGCTTACGATCAGCCTTACTACGGCGGGGGATACGGGCCAGGGCGTCTTGGCACTTTCGTCGTCGATGCCTACACCGGAAAGGTGCTCAGCCGCCCCTAGGGAACGCTCCCAAGCGCTGAGATCCGGCGTATGATGGGCGCATGCGAATCATCTCCTTGATTGCCAGCGCCACCGAAATCGTCGTGGCCCTGGGGCTGGGTGACCAGCTGGTTGGGCGATCGCACGAGTGCGACTATCCACCCGAAGTGACACGCTTGCCTGCGTGCACCGCTCCGGCCTTCGACGTCTCGGGCACGAGCGGCGAGATCGACGCGCAGGTCAAGGCCTTGTACGCCGCTGCGGCTGCCGACCCTTCGCAGGCGCTCTCCATCTACCGCGTCTTCGGCGACGTCTTGCAGCGCCTTGCGCCCGACGTGATCCTCACCCAGAGCCAGTGCGACGTCTGCGCCGTGAGCTTGGTGGATGTGGAGCGATCGCTCGAAGGCTGGATCGGGACACGCCCGAAGCTAGTCTCGCTCTCCCCCGCCTCCCTTGCCGACGTTTGGGAAGACGTGCAACGGGTGGCGGATGCGCTTGGCGTTCCCGAGCGAGGCGTGGCGCTTGCGCGCGAGCTGAAGGGGAGAGTGGAGGCGATTGACGAGCGCGCGCGATCGCTTGCTGAGCGTCCTCGCGTCGCGTGCCTGGAGTGGTTCGAGCCGCTCATGGCAGGGGGCAACTGGGTGCCCGAGCTGGTCACGCTTGCTGGAGGGGACAACCTCTTCGGAGAGGCCGGAAAGCATTCGCCCTGGATGACGTGGGAGGCTCTCGCAGCTGCCGATCCGGAGGTGATCGTCTTGCTGCCGTGCGGCTTCGACCTCTCGCGCACCCGGGCAGAAGCGGCGCATCTCGCCTCTCACCCGGCTTGGACAAGCCTCAAAGCGGTTCGTTCGGGAGAAGTTTTTCTGACGGACGGCAATGCCTTCTTCAATCGGCCTGGGCCGCGTCTGGTGGAGTCGTTGGAGATCCTGGCCGAGATCTTCCATCCCGCGGCTTTCGATTTCGAGCACCGGGGACGTGCCTGGGAGCGTTTGTAGCGCGTCCCTCGAAAGGGCTGCTGCATCCAACGATGCGCTTCGTTGACGCTCGTCTGGGGAGCGCGCATGATGGGACCCTCTTCGCAACCTGAGGGGGCAGCATGAGCTTCAAGGACCATTTCTCTGGGCACGCGGCCGTCTATGCGGCGTACCGCCCGCATTATCCCGATGAGCTGTTTGCCTGGTTGGCGGAAAAGGCGCCGGGCCATGAATTGGTATGGGATTGTGCCACGGGCAACGGGCAGGCTGCCGTGGGGCTGGCATCGTATTTCGAGCGGGTCCACGCCACAGATGCCAGCGCGGATCAGATCGCGCACGCCGAGCGGCTTCCCAATATCTCGTACGCCTGCGAACCGGCTGAGGCGAGCAGCTTGCTCGATGCCAGCGTAGACCTCCTGACAGTGGCACAGGCCTTGCATTGGTTCGACGTTGAGCGCTTCTTCCGCGAAGCACAGCGCGTACTCAAGCCTGAGGGTATCATCGCGGCTTGGTGCTACGAGCAGTTCGAGATGGCCCCTGAGCTCAACGAGATCCTCGACCATTTCTATCATCAGGCAGTCGGCCCTTACTGGCCGCCCGAGCGACAAATACTGGAAGCCGGTTACCGCACCCTGCCCTGGCCTTTCGAGGAGCTGGAGCCACCGACCCTTAGCCTGGAAGTCGAATGGCCACTGGCAGGCTTGCTGGGCTATTTGCGCAGCTGGTCTGCGACGCGTCGCTTCCAGGTGGCGCAGGGCTTCGACCCGGTCAGCCTGATCGAGTCCGAGCTGGCAGCACGCTGGGGGGATCCGGAGGAATTGAGGCAGGTCAAATGGCCGCTCTCGATGCGCGTTGGACGTCAGCCTGCGTTCTCGCCCCGATAACCCATTGGCATTCGCCCAGGCGACATTGCTCCAAAATGACGGGATCTAGCAACCAGACCTTGCTACTTTGGCAAGGTCTGGTTGCTAGATCCCGTGCAACGGGCTTAACATGAATCAATCACTATCGCTTCTGTTTAATGGAGAGTGCTCATGAAGTGCGATCGGAAATTGTTTGTCTTTCTAGTATTTGCTGCCACTCTTTCTGCCGCTGCTGGTCCTGCTGTTGCCGGTGAAATCGAGCAGGCTCAGGACTACTTCAGGCACGGTCTGAACGATAAGGCCAAGGCCACCTTGATCGAAACGATTCACGGCAAGGCGGCGCCCGCAATCGTTGCCGAAGCTTACCGCCTTCTTGGCGAGATCGCATATTCCGAAGGGCGGTACTCGACGGCTCTGGCTGACTGGCGCAAGCTCGCGACGGCCTATCCAAACACGAAAGCGGCTAAGGAAGTTAAGGATAAAATTAAAAAACTTGCCGAGATTGCTCGCGATCTGGGCAAAGACGAGCTTTCCAACGCGATTGCAAAGTCTTACCTGAAAAACGGTGATTTTTTCTCAGAATCTGATGAAACCGTTATGATCGACACATCTTGGCTTCCTAGCGAAGATCTCGCTTCGTCTTGGTACGATAGAGCTGCAAAAGAGTTCCCAGGAACGGATGCGGCAGAGCTCGCAAGAATTAAAAAAGTTAAGCTATTTGTTGGGGTAATTAATGATGAATTGAAGGAAAAAAGAAAAAATATTTATTTTTATACGAAAAGCATGTCGGATGAAAGTTTTACGAACATGACGGAGAGCTTTGAGGAGCTTCGTAAAGATTTTCCGAATAGTTCGTACCTTCAGTCTGCAAGGTACCTGATCGCTCAGACCTATTGGAAAAACAAAAACTGGAACGAGACAAGGGAGTGGTTAAACTCCATCATTGAGGCGGGCAAGGGTGACGACTCTTTCTACGTTCAACTCGCAAAAGCTCGCCTGAATAAGGTCGAATGGTAAACATTGACTCCCCGCCGAGGCGGGGAGCTTTTTTCTGAGCTTCAAGATGGCAGCTTCCACACCGTTGAGAATGGGAGACTTCAGGTAAACCGGTAATCGTTGGATTCAGCCCTGTGAGTTCGCCAGGAGGGTGAACTCACAAACCTTTGCTTGGATGGGTACAAAGAAAAAGTCGCTAATCTAACGTGAGGAGATTTCTTTGTCCCGATTCATGAAGAACGCCAAAGTCCTCTTGCTGCCTGCATGCGCGCTGCTCATCGCGAGCTGCACCGGTCCGGTTTCGTCGCCTGCGGTTGGCGGTAAGGGCTCGGACACCACGACGACCAACCCGGGCGGTGACAACGAAAAGGGCCCCGACATCACGATTCCCCCCGGCATGTCGATTCAGGGCTCGCCCGTCAACGTGGATGCGGTCGGGGACGTTCAGCTAGCTGCCGAGAACTTCGCGGCGCTCAACATGGGGCTCGCCTACGATTACGAGCCGGCGCCCTCCAATCCCGATCCCAACACCGGGCTTTACTACAAGGTAGCGTTCGACAACAATCCGCTGGATTACTATGGCTACGGCGTTCGCCAGAAAAATGGTGCTTCGGATCCGTATGTGTACCGCGAATACTTGCACGACAAGAGCACGCTCACGATCAAGAACCAGCAGACCGATCAGCCGTTCAGCGACGTTCAGTTCGAAAATGGCCTGGCCTACGTTAGCTTCTCCGAGGCGACTTGCGATATCGCCGTGACCACCTCGGCGCACTACCTGAAGCGTCTCTTCTGGGGGGCGCCTGTGCCGGCGGCGCAGGACACCAAGCAGTATCAGGGGCAGGACGACCAGACGTATAGTGCGTCTGCCCCGGCGAAGAGCGGCGTCTATACCTCGTTGCCGAATCAGGACAGCCTCTACCCCGTGGTCCTGGGCTATTACCAGCCGATGAAGAAGGTCTCCTTCAAGGTGAAGGTGACCGATCTTAAGAACGAGCCCATCATGTTCCTCAATGCCAGGAACTTCAAGATCACGCTCCCGAACTTCAGCACCTCGCTGGTCAAGGTGGCGCAGCCTGATGCCCAGGGCGTCTACAGCGTTTCTTGCATGCTTCCGGCTGATGCCTTGGGGCCCAACTACCTCTCGTACGGCCGGCGCCTCACGGTCGCGGTCGGCGATCGCCCCGGCGACATTCCGCTGCCGTAAATTGCGGCCCTACGCATAAGCGCGGGCTGAGGGCGTCTAGAAATCAGAACAGCGGGCATGGGGACTCTCCCATGCCCGCTATTTCAATGTTGCCCAGTGAGACAGCCAATCCGGTAAACCACGCCGGCACTGTCGGCTCATCAGGGGCTGCTCAGTCGTGCGAGCAACTGCAGCAGGTTTCCCGACCGGCAGCGCGTTCGAAGCTCTCGCGCCCCTCACCGACGATCCAGTAGAGGATCCCGAGCGCGGCAAGCGGATCGGCCCACCACCATCCCAGGTACTTGGTGGCCAGTAGCCCGATCAGGAGGGTGGCGGACATATAGGCGCAGACCCAGGTGCAGTTTGCTTCGGCCTTGAGGGCCTGGCTGCCGATGGCCGTCCCGATGCGCTTCTTGGCGGTCGCGATGATGGGCATGATGATCACCGATGCGATGGCCAGGCCGATGCCAAGCGGCCCTGGCTCGGATTCAGTGCGCGTCCAGAGCGTCACGAGCGAGCCGACGGCAATGACGGCGGCCAGGGCATAGAAGACGACGCCTGCCCACCAGTTGGCGCGGCGCTCTACTTGCTCGATGCGTGCTTCATCGGCCCCACGCGCCTCGACCAAGAGGCGCCAGAGTAGGACCGCGCCAAGCGCCAATTCGATGATGCTATCCAGGCCGAAGGCTTCAAGCGAGATGCTGCGGTCCTGGAAGCCTGCCCATAGGGCGAGGAACATCTCGACTGCGTTGTAGGCCATCGTGATGAAGACGAGTCCCATGCCGAGGGCGAGGTTCTTTCGGTGCTGTGCCTGAGTGCTGATCTCGAGATTCATCTCGCCCTCCTATCGTGGCGTCGCGCTTGGCGTGAATTCCTGGACGTGACGGGCGCATTCTGCGATGAGGCGGGTGATGTGGTCATCGGCGAGCGAATAATAGGCAATCTTGCCGGCCTTGCGGTAAGTGACCAGACGCATGCTTCTCAAGAGTCGCAAGTGGTTTGAGATGGTCGTCTGACCGACCCCGAGCATCGACGCTAGATCGCAAACGCAGAGCTCGCCGTATGAAAGCGCGTGCACGAGGCGCAAGCGCGTGGGGTCTCCGAGCAGCTTGAAGGTCTCGGCCATCGCTTGAGTCGCGGCTGGTGCGGGCATCTGGGCCGAGACCCTCTGCACCTCTTCGGTATTGATGAAGAGAGTTTGGCAGATCCCTTCAGCGTTTGTATTTGCAGAACGATTCATCATGTGATGAATTATAGCGTAGTTTCAGACCATCGCACTTATGCGCCGCCAGGAGCGGGTGCTTAGGGCCTCGTCCCCTGTCATCCTGGCAAGCGGCCTCGGCAACGCCGGTTCTTCGGGAGTTGAGCGAGGGATGCTTGTTGGTTTGATTGGCCGTCACGTCGAGATTCGTTGGCTGACCCTGCTCTGAAGCCAACGGGCAAAAGGGCTATGATGCTCCACTAGGATCTCGTCATGGTGCGATCGCAGAAGTGATTGCCACGGTTGAACACGGAGGCGTCGTGCCTCCGCCCAAATGCTTTTACCACCACCCTCTTGGCTCTTCCCCTTCGCTCAGAACGACAAATAGCGTAAGGAGTCCGAATCATGAGGCGATCGTTCCTAACGTCCCTTGCGCTGACCCTGATGGTGGGGGGCTGCACTTTCTCCGACTCGCCCGCTGAGCCCCCCATGCCCGTGGACGATTCAGCCTTTCAAGCATCGCCGAACGTCCCGCCATCGCGCGAAGCGTTAGCCGCAGATATCGAGCGTCGAAAAGTCGGTACGCCAGGTCTGAACCGTCTCGGGTTCACTGTCTTCAATGCATTGCTGTCACAGGGAACGCCTCAGAATCTCGCCCTGTCCCCGACAAGCCTTGGTCGGGCCCTGTTGATGGCCTATGCTGGCGCTCGCGAAAGCACCCGAGAGGCCATGGCGAGCGCCTTGGGGATGCCGGACCAATCCGAAACGACGCTCGCACACTGGGCTGCTGCGACGGGACCCAGCCTCGATAGACGGGGAGTGTCCATCCAGGTAACCGATTCGGCGTGGGTCCGCGCGAACTTCTCGATCCTGCCGTCGTTCACCGACGAGCTCAGACGCCTTTTTTCGGCCGAGGTGGGCACGTTCCGCGATTCGGCGGACGGCACCGCCAAGCTGCGTGCCTGGATCAAGAAAGCCAGTAAAGGCTTACTGGATGGGCAGGGCTTTGAGTTGAGCGATGACGTGGTACTCGCCCTTGCCGATGTGATCACCTTCGACGGTCGCTGGGACGAAATCTTCCAGAAGGCCCAGACACAGCCCCGCCCCTTCTTTACTCGCCCATCCGAGAGCCGACAGGTGCCCATGATGCAGCGTGCAGGCGAGTTCCTGTATGCGGAGGAGGCGGGCTATCAGGTCATTCGCCTTCCATACCAGGAAAGCGCCTATGCGATGTACGTCCTGCTGGCATCCGATTCTGTGCCGGCCCCGGCGCCCATCGATGCGGAGGCATTTGAACGATTGGCGGATAGGCTCTCGTCGAACCAGGGCCAACTGTTGCTGCCTCGTTTCTCGATGAAGCTGAATGTCGCGCTGACCGATGCGCTGAAGGCCTCAGGAATGGGCCTCGCCTTCTCGGATGCGGCCAATTTCGACGGGATTGCCGATAACCTCCGTCTTGACGAGGTCGGTCAAGACGTAAGGGTTGAGGTGGATGAGGAAGGGACCGTTGCGGCGGCAGCGACGGTGTTGAAGGCCGTGCCGACGAGTGCCCGTGTCGACCCTACCCCCTTCCACATGGAGGTCAATCGGCCTTTCTACTTCGCAATCCGGGAGGATGCGACCAAGGCTATGCTCTTCATGGGCAAGGTGGTCCAGCCTGAATAGGCCTTCCGACCGTGACGAATCGAAGCGCCTGAAACCTGTGCGCTTGAGCTTTCCTCGGGCTATACTCTCAGTTGAGCCGTGAACTTTCGATGAAATGACGGAGCCCGATGGACGTGAACAACCAGCAAGAACTTTTCGCCCACATGCAGATGGTGCAGGCCGAGTTTGAACGCCAGTTATCGGACGTGCAGGCCCGGATGATGACGACGGTTGGCTCGCTGCAGGAGTCCCTGCTGACGATGGCGGGTGAGCTCGACAAGGCGACGACCACCATCACCCGCCAGCGCTTCTTGCTCCTCGAGATCCTCGAGAACTGTTCCGATTGCAGGCCCGATGCTGTTCCGCAAGGCGAAGGGCCAGGGGCCAGGTGTGGGCGATGCGAACGGATCGCCCGGTTCCTTGGAGGTGACGAGGGTTGAGGCACGCTCGGGTGCTGGCCTGAAAGAAAACGAGTCCCGCGATTTCGCGGGACTCGTTTTCTTCCGTGGATAGGGCCAGAATCGAGCTGCCGACACCGGGATTTTCAGTCTCGTGTCGAGCCGGCCCAGTGGGATCAACAGCTTCACCCACAAGCCGTCCACGGTCAGCGGCACCTCGTCCGGCCTGATTGGCGACGGCGGCGAAGTCACCGTTGCATCCCCCGACGAGTTCCTGCTCCATTACATGGAGGAAATTGATCCCTTTATTGCCCGGGTTCTATCAGTCCTGCCGCAGGACGCCTGGCCACAGGAGAGCTGATATGAGCGATCCTCAAAGCGAACCCTTGAGGCGGCTTCTGGCCGATCTTCCTGATCTCCTTCCGACGCTGGAGGGGACCTACAAGGACGTCCACGCCCACCCCGAGCTGTCCATGCACGAAAGCCGCACAGCCGGGATCGCCGCAAAGTATCTAGCCGACAATGGTTATGAGGTGACGCCGGGCGTCGGGAAAACAGGCGTCGTAGGCCTGCTGTGCAATGGCGACGGACCGACCGTCATGCTGCGTGCCGATATGGATGCGCTGCCCATCCGGGAGGACACGGGGCTCGAATATGCCAGCACGACGACTGCGGTCGACTCTGCTGGCAAGGTGGTGTCAGTGGCCCATGCCTGCGGCCACGACATGCACGTTGTCTGGCTGATGGGAGCCAGCGCGCTATTTGCCAGACATCGCGATGTCTGGCGCGGCACGTTGATTGCGGTCTTCCAGCCGGGCGAGGAGACGGCACAGGGTGCGCGTGCGATGATCGATGACGGCCTGTTCAAGCGTTTTCCCAGACCGGAGGTGGTGCTGGGCCAGCATGTCATGGTCGGTCCGGCGGGAACGGTCGCCGGAAGCGCTGGGCCGATCACTTCAGCGGCGGATAGCTTGCAGATCCGGCTGTTCGGGCGCGGCGCCCATGGTTCGATGCCGCAGGCAAGCATCGATCCGGTCGTCATGGCCGCCGCGACGGTCCTCAGGTTGCAGACCATCGTCTCGCGTGAAGTGGCCGCGAACGATGCGGCCGTGCTCACGGTCGGCGTCCTGCATGCCGGAACCAAGGAAAATGTCATTCCAGATGAAGCGCTCATCAAGCTCAACGTCCGGACGTTCGACGAGAGCGTGCGCAAGCGTGTGCTCGCCGCGATCGAGCGGATCGTGAACGCTGAGGCCGAAGCGTCCGGCGCACCACGACCGCCCGAGATCATGACGCTCGACCGCTATCCGCTCAACGTCAATGACAAGGAAGCGAGCGAACGCGTCGCCGCCGCATTCCGTGGGCATTTCTCGACCGAGCGCGTTCGTCATACGGGGCCGGCGCCGGCGAGCGAGGATTTCGGCTGCTTCGGAGCCGAATGGGGCATTCCTTCCGTTTTCTGGTTCGTCGGCGGCACCGACCCCGCGGTCTATGCCAAGGCCAAAGCGGAAGGACAGCTCAACGAATTGCCGGTCAACCACAGCCCGCATTTTGCACCTGTCCTGCACCCGACGCTGGAAACCGGGGTGGAAGCGCTGGCCGCAGCGGCGATGGCATGGAATGCGGCTCGATGAGTCGTTTCCCCGCCCATGACGTGTCTCCGGCACATCGATGATGGTTGAGCTGAACGCCACGAGCGGAGTGATCCATACGATCATCCCCATTCTCGACCTTTGCGGGACGTTTGCCTTCGCGCTCAGCGGGGCGATGGCGGGGATCAGGCGGAAGCTGGATATATTCGGCGTCCTGGTTCTGTCATTCGCGGCCTCCAGCTTCGGTGGGATCACCCGCGACCTGCTGATTGGCGCGGTGCCACCCGCCGCCCTACAGGATTGGCGCTATCTGACCGTATCGCTCCTGGCGGGTCTGATCGCCTTTTTCTTCTCCTCCTTGATCGAGAAGCTGCGCAATCCGGTGCGCATGATGGACGCGGTGGGCCTCGCCTTCTTTGCGGTCTCGGGCACCGAGAAGGCGCTGGCCTTTGGCTTGAGCCCGGTCATGGCAGCCCTGCTGGGAATGTTGACCGGCATCGGCGGGGGCGTCGTCCGCGATGTGCTGCTCGCCGAGATACCGGTGGTTCTTCGGTCCGACCTCTATGCGGTGGCAGCTTTGGCTGGCGCGGCGGCCGTGGTGGGCGGCAGCTTGTTGCATCTTCCGGTCGTCATCTCCACGCTTGGCGGGGGGCTGATCTGTTTCGGCCTACGGGTGATGGCGATCCGCCGAGGATGGCACCTGCCGGTCGCGCACGATAGCGATCCGACGGCATCTTCAGACGGGCAATAACGGCACCCCCGATAGCCGGGGGATGCGGTCTTTCCTAATTGGCTTCAAGGAAAATTCGACCGCCTATCAGCTCGATTATGGCTTCGAAAAAGAAACACCCCGCCGATTACGGCGGGGTGCGGATTTAAGGGAAGTGGCCAGGGGCAGAATCGAACTGCCGACACCGGGATTTTCAGTCTCGTGCTCTACCAACTGAGCTACCTGGCCTCGCCGCGGTGCGAACCGCTGACTTATTCAGTATAGCAAGCTTTAAATCCGTGTCAAGCATTGGGAAAGGTTGGTTGCTGAATTAGCGCCGATCTGGTAACCTGAAACGTCCGTTTCACGCGGCTTTAGCGGAAGTCAGGAGATTTTTGGAATGACCTCGAAGAAGTACTACATCACCACGGCGATCGACTACGGCAACGCGCCCCCCCACATCGGGCATGCCTACGAGAAGATCGCCGCCGATGCCCTCGCGCGGTACCATCGCCTGCGCGGCGAGGAGGTCTTCTTCCTGACCGGCCTCGACGAGCACGGCAACAAGATCGAGAAGGCCGCCGACGCCGCGGGCGTCACTCCCCAGGCCTTCGTGGACGACATCGCCGAGAAGGCCAAGGAGGTCTGGGAAGCCCTCAACATTCGCTACGACGGCTTCATCCGCACCAGCGATCCTACCCACCGCGAAGCGGTCCAGCGGATCTTCCAGCGCCTGATGGACAAGGGCGATATCTTCAAGGCCAAGTACGAGGGTTGGTACTGCAAGGGCTGTGAGGAGTTCAAGAACGAGCGCGACCTCCCCGAGGACAAGATCTGCCCGCAGCACCAGCAGCCCGTCGAGTGGTCCAGCGAAGAGAACTATGTCTTCAAGCTTTCCAATTACCGCGATCGCCTCCGCGCCCACATCGAGCAGAACGTCGAGTTCCTGCAGCCCGAGGCGCGCCGCAAAGAGCTGCTGAACCTGCTCGAGACCTTCCCCGACATCTCGGTCTCGCGCCAGAACGTGCGCTGGGGCATCCCGGTGCCCGGCGACGAGTCGCAGGTCATCTACGTCTGGATCGACGCCCTCTCCAACTACCTGACGGGCATCGGCTACGACACCGACATGGAGCGCTTCAACCACTGGTGGCCCGCCGAACTGCACCTGGTCGGCAAGGACATCACCAAGTTCCACGCCATCATCTGGCCCGCGCTGCTCATGGCCCTCGACCTGCCCCTGCCCCGCCAGATCTTCGGCCATGGCTGGGTCAACGTGGCCGGCCTCAAGATGTCCAAGACCATCGGCAACGTCATCGAGCCCAAGGCCCTGGCCGCGGAGTACGGCGCCGACGCCATCCGCTACTATCTGCTGCGCGAGGTCTCCTTCGGTCGCGACGGCGACTTCACCTACGAGGCCTTCGAGGCCCGCGTCAACGCGGACCTCGCCAATAACCTGGGCAACGCCCTCAACCGCACGCTGACCATCCTCGAGAAGAACTTCGAGGGCAAGGTCAGCCCCCGCTTCCCCGAGATCGAGGGCGACCTGCCCCGCATCGCCGAAGAGACGCTCGCGGCCGTCATCGCCCGGATGGACGAGATGGCCATCGAGGAGGCGATCGCTGCTGTCTGGGCTCTCTTGGATGCGGTGAACAAGTACATCGACTCGACCGCGCCCTGGGCGCTGGCCAAGAACGGCGAGACCGAGAAGCTCGGGGGCGTCCTGTACGCGGTCCTCGAAGCGCTGCGCATCGCCGCCACCCTCGCTTCGCCCTTCATCCCCACGCTCGCCGGCAAGATCTGGGAGCAGCTTGGCATCGAGGCGCCCCTTTCAGCCCAGCGCTGGTCGGACCTCGTCTGGGGCGGGCTCGCCGAAGGGACCGCAACCCAGAAGCTCGGCCCCATCTATCCCCGCATCGGCGCTGAGCTCGCCGGCGCGAAGAAGAAGGCCTAGCCCGTGCGCCTCATCGATTCCCACTGCCACCTGGACATGCTGCCCCGGTGGGTCGAGGGCGAACTGACGCCCGAGGCCGCCGAGGCCGAGATCGAACAGGCCGTCCAGCGCGCGCGGGATGCCGGGGTGGAGTGGATCCTGAACCCCGGCTCCACCTGGGAGGAAACCCCCGCTGTGATGGCGGTGGCCGAGCGCTACCCCCACGTGTTCGCCGCGGTGGGCATCCACCCGCACGAGGCGGACAGCTGGGACGATACGTCGTACGAGCGCCTCAAGGCCCTCGCGGCGCATCCCAAGGTGCTCGCCATCGGCGAGATCGGGCTCGATTACTACTACGAGCACGGCAGCCGCGAGGCGCAGCACCGCGCCTTTCGCGAACAGCTTCGCCTCGCCAAGGAGCTGGGGCTCCCGGTCATCATCCACACCCGGGACGCTGAGGAAGACACCGTCGCCATCCTGAAGGAAGAAGGGGCGACGCACGGGGTTATCCACTGCTTCACGGGCTCCACTGAGCTTGCGCAGGCGACGCTCGATTTGGGCTTTTCCATCTCGTTCAGCGGGGTGGTGACGTTCAAGAAGAGCGAGGAGCTGCGCGCGACCGCCAAGGTGGTGCCGCTCGAACGGACCCTCATCGAGACGGATGCGCCCTACCTGGCGCCCCCGCCGCATCGGGGCAAGCGTAACGAGCCGGCCTTCGTCGTGAAAATCGCCGAGACCCTGGCGGAGGTCCACGGGGTGGGCCTCGCGGACATCGCAGAGCGCTCGACCGAAAACGCCCTGAGGCTCTTCAAGTTCCCAACGAACGGCTAAACCGATCTCGGCCCCTCGCTCCAGCAAGGAGCGGGGGGCCGTTGTCTAGACCCTCCCGCGCCCGCAAGATGGGCGCGGGAGGGTCCTGCGATGCGCAACGCCGAAGTGGCTACCCTGCTGTTCAGGATTGCAAGCTTGCTGGAATTGCAGGGCGGCGATCGCTTCAGGGTCGGTGCCTACCAGACGGCTGCTCGCACCATCGGGGCCATGGGCGAGGATATTGCGGATATCTGGAAAGAGGGGCGCCTCCAGGAGATCCATGGGGTTGGGGAGTCCATCGCCGCCAAGATCTCGGACTTCCTCGAACACGGCAAGAGCAAGTATCTGAGCGAGCTCGAACATGAAGTGCCCGTCGGGGCGGTCGCCCTCAGTCGAGTGCCCGGCCTCGGTCCCAAGCGCGCCAAGCTCATCGCGGAAAGCCTCAAGATCAAGAGCGTCACCGAACTCATCCAGGAGGCGGAGGCCCACCACCTGCGCGATCTGCCCGGCATGGGCGCTCGCTCCGAGGAGCAGGTGCTCAAGGAGGCCCGCCGCGTCACCCAGCGCACCTTGCGCCTTCCGCTCTTCGTCGCCTGGCCTCTGGCGGACGCCCTTGCCGACCTGCTGCGCGAGCATCCCGCCGTCAAGGAGGTGGAGCCTGCGGGCAGCATCCGCCGCCGCAAGGAGACCATCGGGGACATCGACTTGCTGGTCGCCTCTCACGACCCCGACGCCGTCTTCGACCACCTGGCGACATTGCCTCTGGTCCAGGAGGTGTTGCTCAGAGGGCCGACCAAGTCCACCATCCTGACCCACACACAGCTCCAGGTGGATGTCCGGGTGGTGCCGCCCGAGACGTGGGGGGCGGCCCTTCAGTACTTCACCGGCTCCAAGCAGCACAACATCCATTTGAGGACGCTTGCGATCGCCAAGGGCTACAAGGTCAGCGAGTACGGCATCTTCCGCGTCGACACAGGCGCGCGTGTCGGCGGCGCGACCGAGGCCGAAATTTACGAGACCCTTGGCCTCGAATGGATGCCACCCGAGATCCGCGAGGACACGGGTGAGATCGAGGCGGCGGCCCTGGGGCGCTTGCCGGATCTGATCGCCTTGGAGGACGTGCGGGGCGACTGCCACACCCATACGCGCTACTCGGACGGGCGCGACAGCCTCGAAACCATGGCCCGCGCGGCCATGGCCCTCGGGTACGGCTGGATCGTCATCACCGACCACTCTTACGGCTTGCCCGTCACCACCGGCCTGACGGAAGAGAAGGCCCTGAAGCAGCGCGCCGAAATCGCGCGACTGAACCGTGAGCTTGCGCCCTTCCGCATCCTGCAAGGAGTGGAGGTCGAGATCCGCTCGGACGGGACCCTCGACTTCGATGACGCCTTCCTGGCGGGCTTCGACTGGGTGGGGGCCTCGCTGCACGTGGGCACCCGGGGAAAGGGCGAAGGGCGGAACACCGCGCGGCTCGTGAGCGCCTTGAGGGACGAAGAGGTGAACGGGCTCAATCACCCCACGGGGCGTATCGTGAGGATGCGCGAACCCTACGTGGCGGATTTTCATTCCGTCATCCAGACGGCTGCGCGGTGCGGCAAGACCCTTGAGATCAACGGGTCCGAGCGCCTGGACTTGCCCTCGGATCTTGGGCGGGCGGCGCGGGATGCGGGCCTCGACTTCACCCTCTCGACCGACGCGCACTCCTTCGAGCAACTGCGCTTGATGCGCTACGCGGTGGCGATCGCCCGTCGCGCTTGGGTCGAGAAGCAGCGGGTCCTCAACGCCCTGGAGGCCGACGCCCTGTGTCGGCGCCTTCATTGCAGGCTGCGAGGCGGCAATGGCTGATATAATGGCTCCTTCTGACAAGGAGCCGACCATGAAACGCCTCAGCGCCAAGGAAAAAGCCCGGATCGAACGGGTCCTCGCCATCCTCAAAGCCACCTACCCGCAGGCCGTCACCGAACTGCACTATTCGAACGACTTCGAGCTGCTCGTGGCGGTCATGCTCTCGGCTCAGACCACCGACAAGCGGGTCAACATGGTCACCCCGGGCCTCTTCGAGCGCTATCCGACCCCCGAGGCGATGGCAGCGGCAAGCAGCGAGGATGTCTTCCCCCTCATCTCGAGCGTGAACTTCGCGCCGACCAAGGCCCTGAACGTGGTGGCCACCGCGCGCCTCCTGGTCGAGCAGCACGGCGGCAAGGTGCCCGGCACCATGGAAGAGCTGGTGGCCCTGCCCGGGGTCGGTCGCAAGACGGCGAACGTGGTGCTGAGCACCGCCTTCGACGTGCCGGCCATCGCGGTCGATACCCACGTCTTTCGTGTCTCGCATCGCCTGGGCTTCTCGAAGGGGTTGACCCCGGAGGCCGTCGAGGCCGACCTGATGCGGATCATCCCGCGTGAGGACTGGGCCAAGGCCCACCACTGGCTCATCCTGCACGGGCGCTATACTTGCGTGGCGCGATCGCCCAAGTGCGAGATTTGCCCCCTCACGGCGGATTGCCCCGCTTTTCAGACGGGCAAGTTCGATACCCCGAGTGCTGCGGGCAAGCCCTCTCGTCCTCGCCCGAGACGCGCACCCGCTGCCCCCAAGGCTTGAGGGCGGGTGCCGGGATCACCGTCCCTGGCGCTATTTTCCCCTACCTTCGGGTATGGGAGTCTGGTATCATGGTTGCTCGGCGCTCTAGGTACGTGCGCTCTATGGAGGAAGCCCCGAGGATGCAGCATCATCGAATCGTCTGGCTCGGTCTAGCACTGACACTGGGGCTTTCCGGTTGCTCGTTGTTCGGCTCGCCCGTCTCGTCCAACGACCGTCCAAGCTTGCTCGCTTATGCCAGCATGCCCGCCGACAACGCGGTGGCGGTCGTGAGCGTCACGGACAAGCGCCCCATCGGCTCCATCCAGGTCGGCCAGGCGCCCGTGAAGCTCGCCATCAACCCGCGCCCCGACCTCGAGTACCTCTACACCGCCAACGAGAACGACGGCACGGTCTCGTTCGTCGACCTGCGCAGCGGCAAGCAGGTGCAGGCCCTTCAGGCCGGCTCGCGCCCCACGGGGGTCGCCGTGACGCCGCCCGAGAAGGACCCCTCGACCACCGCCCGCGACCAGAACAGGCAGTACGTCTACGTCACGAGCTACGGCGATCGCACCTTCACCCGCCTCAACGCCCAGACCAACGCCGTCACCAAGACCTTCACCCCGCCGAGCACGACCTTCATGCCGCGCGGGGTCGTCACCCATCCCATGACGAAGACCTTCGCCAGCGCCAACCTCGCGGCCTACGTCTTCTCGGATACCCCGGCGACCAGCTCCACCGGCTGCGAGATCGTCAAGATCAATCCCGATGGCAGCCTGGGCTCGGCCCTGACCATCCCCGGCTCGGTCAAGCTGTGGCGCGGCGCCATCTCGCCCGACGGCAAGCGTCTCTACCTCACCGACCGTGGGGCGAGCCAGCTCTGGAAGGTCAACCTCGAGAACTACACCTTCGATAGCTCCGTTGCCCTCAACGGCAACGGCTACGACATCGCCATCGCCGAAGACGGCAAGATGGCCTACGTCACCCTGCCCGAAGCTGCCGACAAGGCGGGCCGGCCCAACGGTCTCGTCCAGGTCATCAACCTCGAGACCAACGCCAAGTCAACGGTCCAGGTCAACGACCGCGTCGCCGATGCGACCCAGCCCCAGGCGATCGCCGTCAATTCGGCCGGTACCGAGCTGTGGGTCTCGTTGCAGAACCGCCTCGGCTACTTCGGCATGGTCAGCGGCCAGTTCACGGCGGGCTCGGATCGCCTGAGCACCGTCCCCTACACCTCTACCCCCGGTCAGGCGCCGCCCATCAGCGACATCGTCCTCGGCGCCGGCGTCCAATAGGAGAAATACCCCGTGGCCTCCAAGGTCGGAATCGTCAGCCTCGGCTGCTCAAAGAACACGGTCGACACCGAGAACATGCTGGGCCTGCTCGCGCAGGACGGCTATGAGGTCGTCTCGGAAGAGACCGAGGCGGACATCCTGCTGCTCAACACCTGCTCGTTCATCGAGGCCTCGCAGCGGGAGTCGATCCAGACCATCATGGAGCTGGGCACCCTCAACAAGAAGCTGATCGTCACGGGCTGCCTCACGCAGCGCGCCCAGGGCGAGCTCGATGATCTCATGACGGAGATGCCCGAGATCAGCGCGGCCATCGGGACCTCCGAGTTCCACCAGATCGTCGACGTGGTCAAGCGCGTCGAGGCTGGTGAGCGCTTCACCGAGGTGCAGCCCAAGGCCAAGGCACCCGTCCAGACCCTCCTGCCCCGCCTCCTGACCTCGATTGGCCCCTCGGCGTACCTCAAGGTCTCCGAGGGCTGCGATCACGCCTGTAGCTTCTGCATTATCCCGAGCCTGCGCGGCCGCTATGCCTCGCGCCCCATGGAGAACATCCTCGACGAGGCGCGCATGCTGGTCAGCGGCGGGGTGCAGGAGCTGGTCCTCATCGCCGAGGACACCACCCGCTACGGCCACGAGCAGACCCGCCAGTACCTGCTGCCCCAGCTGCTCGAGAAGCTCAACGAGATCGAGGACCTGACCTGGATCCGGGTGCTGTACGCCTACCCCAACTACATGTCGGATGAGCTGCTCGAGACCATGGCGCGCCTGCCCAAGGTCGTGCCCTACCTCGACATGCCCCTCCAGCACACCCACCCCGACATGCTCCGCGCCATGCGCCGCCCCCGCCACGAGCCGGTGGACAAGCTCATCAACCGCATGCGCGAGAAGCTGCCGAACATCGTCATCCGCACGACCTTCATCACGGGCTTCCCCGGCGAGACCGAGGAGCACTTCCAGCACATGCTGGACTTCATCCGCACCTTCAAGCTGGACCGGGTCGGCGCTTTCGCCTACTCGCCCCAGATCGGCACCGCCGGCTACGAGATGGCCAACCAGGTGCCTGATGAGGTCAAGGAAGCGCGCCGCGACGCGGTGATGGAAGTCCAGCAGGCCGTGACCTACGAGATCCACAAGAGCCTCGTGGGCACCGTCATCCCCATGCTGGTCGAGGGCATCGAGGTCGAGACTGGCCGCCTGGTGGGCCGCACCCACCGCGACGCTCCCGAGATCGACGGCACGACCTACGCGACGACCACCTTCCCCGCCTTCCCGGGCGATCTGGTGAACGTCCGGATCACCGAGGCCGAGCCCTACGACCTGCACGGCGAAGTCGTCTGGGACGACGTCTAGGCCATGACCCTCGCGAACCTCATCACCCTCCTGAGGTTGGGCCTCGTGCCCTTCCTCGTCTACTTCCTCGAGGTCTCGCCGACCAGCCGCGCCGCCCTCGCGCTCTTCCTCGTCGCCTCGTTGACCGACTGGGTCGATGGTTACATCGCCCGCCGCTTCAACCAGGCGACGAGCCTGGGCGCCCTCCTGGATCCTTTGGTGGACAAGGTGCTCGTGACGGCGGCCATCGTGGGCCTCGCGCGCCATGGGGTGATCCACGCCTGGGCGGTGACCCTGGTGCTGACCCGCGAGTTCCTCATCACGGGCTTGCGCACGGCGGCCATCAACGCGGGCGTGGTGCTCGCGGCGAGCTGGACCGGAAAGGTCAAGACCGCCACCCAGATGGTCGCGATCGCCTTGCTGCTCGCGGGTGTGCACCCCTGGGGCGACTGGCTCTGGTGGGTGGCGATCGTCATGACGGCTTACTCGGGCTTGGAATACCTCTGGCAGACGCGCCGCATCTGGGTGTAGGATTAAATCCGACGCCCGGCGCAAGCGACGTCCGGGCGCAGCGTCGGAGGAATCCATGGTCCATCTCGCGATCGAAGCCAACACCAACCTCGTCATCCTCGATCACCCCCTCGTTCACCACGCTGTCGCCGAGCTGCGGCACAAGGACACCCCGGTCGTCCGCTTCCGCCAGCGCGCCCGCGAGCTGGCCAAGTACCTGGTCCTCGAGGCCACCCGCGACCTCATCACCGACCCCATCGAGGTTCCCACTCCGCTCGGCGTCACCGCCCCGGGCCGCACCCTCGGCGATCGCCCCATCGTGATCGCGCCGATCCTGCGCGCGGGCCTCGCGATGGTCGAGCCTGCCATGGAGCTCTTGCCCGAGGCTGAGGTCCGTCACATCGGCCTCTACCGCAACGAGAAGACCCTCCAGCCGGTCGAGTACTACGTCAAGCTTCCCGAAACCTACCCGATCGAGACCACCGTCCTCATCATCGACCCCATGCTTGCCACCGGCGGGTCGGCCGTCTCGACCATCGAGCTGTTCAAGAAGCGCGGAGTCCAGCGCATCAAGTTCCTGTGCCTCATCGCGAGCCCCGAGGGCGTGCGCAACGTCCACGCCCAGCACCCCGACGTGCCCATCCTGACCGTCTCGGTGGACGAGAAGCTCAACGAGCAGGGCTACATCGTGCCGGGCCTGGGGGACGCGGGCGATCGCACGTTCGGGACCTACTAGATGAAGGCTGAGATCCTGAACATCGGGACCGAGCTCTTGATCGGCCAGGTTGTCAACACCAACGCGACCTACCTGGCCCAGGAGCTCGCCAAGCTCGGCATCGACCTGTATTACATCACCTCGGTCGGCGACAACCCGGGCCGCATCCTGGACGCGCTCAAGCTCGCCTGGAGCCGCTCGGACCTCGTGATCTGCACCGGGGGCCTCGGTCCCACTGCTGATGACCTGACCCACGATGTGATCGCCGAGTTCGTCGGCGATCGCATGGAACTCAAGCCGGAGATCCTGGCGCGAATCGAGCAGGTCTTCGCCGAGAAGGGCCGCAAGCTCTTGCCAAGCGAACACAAGCTCGCCATGTTCCCCTCGACGGCGACCCTCATCCGCAACCCGGCGGGGACCGCGGCGGGCGTCTACATCGAGCGGGGCGACAAGCGCCTGATGACCTTCCCCGGGGTGCCGCACGAGCTCGCGCAGATGTGGGAGACCTGGGCCCGTCCCGAGCTGGAGAAGCTCTCGGGCAGCAGCATCCGCTCGCGCCTTTTGAAGTTCGTCGGCATCGACGAGGCCGATGCGGCCAACCGCGTGAGCGACCTCATCGAAGGCCAGAACCCGACGGTCGCCCCCTATGCGGGCAACGGCGAGGTCCACCTGCGAGTGACGGCCAAGGCTGCCACCGCCGATGAGGCGGACGCCTTGCTCGACCCGGTGGTCGCCGAGCTGTTGGAGCGCCTTGCGCCCTGGCACTTCGGCACCGACGACGAGACCCTGCCCGGGGTGGTGGGCAAGCTCCTGCGCGAGCGAGGGGCTACCCTCGCCGTGGCCGAGTCCTGCACCGGCGGCCTGCTCGCGAGCCGGGTGACGGACGTGGGCGGCTCTTCGGACTACTTCCTGGGAGGCGTGGTCAGCTACGCCGTGAGCGAGAAGGTTCGCTTCCTCGGCCTCGATCCCGCCCTCATCGACGAGCACAGCCACGTCAGCGCCGAGGTGACCCAGGCCATGGCCGAAGGGATCCATCGGATCACCGGCGCCACCTACGGGGTGGGCGTGACCGGCTACGCCGGCCCGAGCGCCAACACCCCCGAGGAGGAGGTCGGACACGTCTTCGTGGCCCTCACAGGGCCCGAGGGGACCGAGGTGAAGTCCTTCCGGTTCGGCCGCCATCCGCGCGAGAAGGTGAAGTGGTTCGCGAGCCAGCGGGCGCTCGCGATGCTCTTCCAGAGCCTCAAGACGGCAGCCGTCGTCCAGTCATAAGCCGAGAGGGGCGCTTCCGAATCCGGAAGCGCCCCTCTCGTTTGATATGGATTAGAGGTTGAACAGCAGGCCGCCGGTGATACCGACGTTGCTCACCTTGCCGCCAGCCGCAGCCGGCGAGTCGGCCATGCTCAGGCCAACGGTGAGGGCCAGGTTCTTGTTGAAGTGGAACTCAGGACCGAGCTCCACGTTGGTCAACAGGCCGCTGTTGTTGTTCAGGGCGTAGTTGGCCCCGCCCTTCAGGTACGCGCCGATGGGCGACGCAGCCGTGCGCCAGTAGACGGCCATGCCGCCACCGAGACCGACCGTGGTCGGGGTGGTGCCCAGCGCGTAGACGTGGGGACCGACGTAGGGCTGGATGTGGAACGAGCCGACCATGGGCATCCGCCAGAAGGCGCCGAGCTCGGCGTCCAGGTTGAGGCCGGGGCTGAGGCGCAGCTTGGGGTCGACCATGAGGAACATGCTGCCGGGATAGGCCACGTAGCGGCCGCTCAGACCACCCAGGGTGCCCGAGGTGGCGCCGGTGGTGACGCCGCCGTCCACCGAGAGGCGGAAGGGCTGCTTCTCCTGGAAGCGCCAGGGGCCTTCGGCCGCACGGCGCTCCTCTTCCTTGGCGCCGACCGTCTCCTTGATGAGCTCGCGGATCAGGGGCACCGTCTGGGAGATGGCCTGGGCGTACTGGTAGCGGGTCAGTTCCTCGTTGCCGCGGAAGGTGCCGTCGGGGAAGCCGACCATCACGCCGTAGCGGTTCGCGACTTCCATGACGTCGTTGTAGGCCCAGGCGCGGTCGTCCACGTCCTTGAAGGTGAACTTGTTGCCCGTGCGGGGGCGGATGACGTCCTTGGCCTCGGCAAGGCGCATGAGGTTGTCGATGATCTTGGCCATCTCGTAGCGGGTGACGGTCCGCTCCATGCCGAAGGAGTCCGGGGTGATGCCCGGGACGCCATCGAAGAGGCCGTAGTCGTTGGCGAGCATCAGGACCTTGGTGCGCTCGCTGCCGGCGGGCACGTCCGCGTAGACGTTGATCGAGGTGGTCTTGGGCCGCCACGAGGTCTTCGAGAGGGTCTCGAACTCCTTGAGGAGGTTGGCGAGGCTGTCGGCGAACTGGGCGCGGGTGAAGGGCTTGTCGCCGCGGAAGGTGCCGTCGGCGTAGCCGCGCATCAGGTCGCGCTTGACGGCCACGTCGGCAACGCCCTGCTCGGCCCAGTGACCGTCAGGAACGTCCTTGAAGGTGTCGGAGGCGAGGCTCGCGAAAGCCGGGGCCGCGAGGGCGAACGAGAGCGCCAACGCAGCGGCGAAACTCATGGGACGCAGGTGCTTCATCTTGAACTCCATGGGGGGGAGAGACGGTGAATATAGCATGTAACAAAACCAGGCATGTGTCGTGGATTGCCGCCGGCGGCGGCTTGAAGGAACAGCTTTGTTACACGCTCTAAGCTCAATCGTAGCCCGAGAATGCCAGGTGGGCAAGCGGTATGAGGCGCGCTAGATGCCCGCTCCGTGAATGAAATCGTCGATTTCTTGAGGCGTGGTGCTGGTTGGCTGCTCGATGGGCTGCCCTTTCACCACCACCACGCGGCCGGGAATGCCGACCACCGTGGCGTGTTCGGGTACGTCGCGCAGGACCACTGAGTTGGCGCCGACCCGGGAATGGTCGCCCACCCGGATGTTGCCGAGCACCGCGGCGCCCGCGCCCACGATGACGTCGTTGCCAAGCGTCGGGTGACGCTTGCCGGTGTCCTTGCCGGTGCCCCCGAGGGTCACCTGGTGGAAGATGACGCAATCGTCGCCAACGATGGCGGTTTCGCCGATGACGACGCCCATCCCGTGGTCGATGAAGAGCCGGCGCCCGAGGCGGGCGCCGGGATGGATCTCGATGCCGGTGAAGAAGCGCGCAATCTGCATGATCCAGCGCGGCAGGATCGGCACTCCGGCTCGGTAGAGGGGATGCGCCACCCAGTGGAACAGCTGGACGTGGATGCTCGGATAGCAGAGCAGGACCTCGAGCCAGTGCTTGGCGGCAGGATCCTTTTCGAGGACGGTACGGATGTTTTCGATGAGCCGGAATGCCACGCCTTGGTTACTTTCCTGTGGTCGTGCCGGTGGCCTCGAAGTTGTAGAGCGGGGTGCTAAGATACCGCTCGCCGCAACTGGGGAGGACCACGACGATGAGTTTGCCTTCGGCCTCGGGGCGCTGCGCGAGCTCGAGGGCCGCGGCGACCGCCGCCCCGCTCGAGATGCCGACGAGGATCCCCTCTTCGCGCGAAACGCGGCGCGCCATGTCCATGGCGGTCGCCGAGGAGATCCCCATGATCTCGCCAAGCGAGCGATCGCGCAAGCCCGCGAGCAGCGTCTGGTCGAAGACGGCAGGAACGAAGCCCGCCCCGATGCCCGCGATCTTGTGGCTGCCAGGGGTGCCGCCCGCGAGCACCGGGCTCTCGGAGGGCTCGACGGCGATGTAGCGCAGGCTGGGCTTGCGCGCGTGGAGGGCCTGGTAGATGCCCGTGATGGTGCCGCCGGTGCCGATGCCCGAGACCACGTAGTCCACCTGGCCGTCGGTGTCCTCCCAGATCTCGCGGGCGGTGGTCTCCGCGTGGACCTGGGGGTTGGCGGGGTTGTCGAACTGGCCGAGCATGTGGGCGCCGGGGGTGTTTGCGAGCAATTCCTCGGCGGCGGCGATGGCCCCCTTCATGCCCTTGGCGCCCTCGGTCAGGACGAGCTGGGCCCCGTAGGCCTTGAGCAGCGCCCGGCGCTCCAGGGACATGGTCTCGGGCATGGTCAGGATGAGCTTGTAGCCCTTGGCCGCCGCCACCATGGCGAGGGCGACGCCGGTGTTGCCGCTGGTGGGCTCGACGAGGGTCGTGCGGCCGGGAGCGATGAGGCCCTTGGCCTCGGCGTCGGCGACCATCGCGATCCCGATGCGGTCCTTGACCGAGCTAGAGGGGTTGTAGAACTCGACCTTGCCCACGACCCGGGCACGGGCCCCGGCCGGAATCTTCGTGAGTTCGACCATGGGGGTGTTGCCGAAACGCTCGGTGATGCTGGGAGCGATGTTTGCCATGGGAAAAGCCTCCTTCTCGATGGACTAACGAAATGTTAGTCCATCCCGGCAGCGCAGGCAACCTTTCTTCCGTTCCTCGATGCAGCGCGAAGGCAGGTAATTAGCTCGTCGGAGGCAGGTCCCCGTCGCTCAGGTAGCGCATGGGCTTGCGGTAGGCCGTGCCGGTCTCCAGGTCGAAGACGTCCATTTCGTCGAGCGGGCCCGCGTAGAAGTGGAGCGAGACGAGGTGTGATCCCGCCCCGCCGGCGTTGCCGAGGCGGTGGATCATGCCGATGGGGGCGGCGGCCAAGCCGCTCTCGGGGGTGATGTCGCGGGTATGGACCAGGGTGAGGCGATCGCCCTCGACCCGGCGGAAAATCTCCTCGCGCATGACGCCCTCGAAGACGACGACCACCCCGAAGGAGCGGCCGTGGTTGTGAACACTGGTCCGCTGGTCGTCCTGCCAGCAGAGGCAGATGGCCTCGAAGAGCTCGTTCTTGAAGAGGAGGTTGCGGGCGTAGGCCTCGGGGCAGAATTGCAGCTTGCCCTCGAACAGCGCAGGGGTGATCTCGAGCCGATCCACCAGGGCCTTGAGCTCGCTGAGGCCGAAAGTCTCGGGGGTGTGGCGCGCCGCCTCGGCGAGAAATTGCTCCCAGTTCAACTTGGTGGGGGTCTGCATGCCCGGGGGATCCTCTTTCAGCGTGGCAAGAAGGGGGGCGCAAGCTATCGGCCGATGACCATTTTCCCTCGCAAACCCTCGCTTGTCCAATCCCCTCATGACCCCTAGCGCCAGGGGTCCTTGGCCTTGTCGAGGAAGCGCCTGGCTTTCTGGGCCTCCGCGGACTGGGGGGCCTCCTGGATGATCCCCTGGAGGATCCGCTGCCCCTTCTCGAAGCGCCTGCGATCGGGGGTGCCCCAGGTGAAGCCCGAGGCGTAGAGGTAGTCCCAGCCGATGGCGAGCTTGGCGGCGAGACGGTACTTGCTCTTGGGATACTGCTTGAGGAAGCGTTCGTGGCGACTGGCGTCGATCAGGGCGGGGTCCACGCTCAGGTCGTGCTCGCCGTCGTCTTCGTGCGGGATGAGGCGCCATGCGGCCTCTTCGGCGAGCGGATGGCGCGGGAAGCGGCTCACCAGGAGCTTGTAGGCGTCGCCGTCGGAGCGGTACCGGCCGCGCGGGTCGAAGTACTGGAAGGAGGCGTAATGCTTGGCGGCCCAGCGCTGCTCCTTGCGCAGGTACGTCAACCAGCTGGGGCTCTTGGGGTTGAGGCGCGATCGCTGCCAGTAGCGGTCGTTGATGACCTGGACATAGGCCTCGGCGGTTTCGGCGAGGGTCATGAGGAGCGAGGGCGCGGCCGGGTCCGCCTGGAAGCCCGGCTTGCGGATCTGGCCCGCGAGGGTCTCGATCGCCGGCTGGTACTGCTTGGCCTTGCGGGCGGCCTGCGCCTTGGCGATCGCCTGGCCGGCGGTTGGCTCGGCGGCGAACGCCGGCAGCGGCGCCGCGCTGATCAAGCCGGCGGCCCCGAGCATGATGAGCAGCCGCACGCGGCGTCGCATGGTTTCATGACGGCTTGACATAAGATCTACATTCCCCGGGAAGCGTGAACGAGATGCGACCAAACTATCAAATGAATATTAAGTTGGTATAACAACCCGTTGCTTCCGGGTACAGAAGGCTGGAAGGAGGCGGCTGCCCGATGCGCGAACGCAAGCTCACCTTGTTCCACTGCCCGCACGAAGGTCATACCGTGCGGATCACCTACATGAACCAGATGGATCACTGGAAGCGACGTCCGGTCCACCAGTCGATTCAGCACTGCAGCTACAAGACCGAGCAGCTCTGCAAGGTCGAGCTGTATCCGGTGTCTGGCGAGTCCCAGTGCCCCGCGGTGCAATTGGCCAACCGCAACTTGTTCCGCTAAGCCTCCGAAGCGCGACGCCCCCGCCTGCAAGTGCAGGCGGGGGCGTCGCGCTTCGGAGCCGTTAGGCCGTCTGCTCGATGAAGCCGAGCAGGTTGCCGTCCGGATCCTGGAACTTGGCGAGCTTGTTGAACGGCTGGTCCAGCTCCTTGGCGACGAACGCGACGCCCTTGGCCTCGAGCTTGTCGATCATCGCCTGGATGTCGTCCACCGCGAAGTCGATGGTGACGGCCATGCCGTTATTGCGGGCCCCGGCGGGCATGTACTGCAGGCCGAAGGTGATCCCCCCCATCTCGAACTCGGTGATGGCCGGGTTGGATGAGAGGACGCTGAGGCCGAGCACGTCGCGGTAGAACGTGACCGAGCGATCCATGTCGCTGACGAAGATAAGAACGCTCTGGATGCTCTTCACCATGGGGGTCTCCTTGATCATTGCGATCTCCTTTTATTGGCCGGTGAACGCGGGGGGACGCTTGGCGAGGAAAGCGCCGACGCCCTCCTCGAAATCACGGGTGCGGCCGGCGACCTCTTGGAGGTGGGCCTCGTATTCGAGCTGGTCGGCCAGATCGTGGTCGAAGGCGCGCTCGAAGGCGCGTTTCATCAGGCCGATGGCCTTGGTGGGCGCCTCAGCCAGGCGCGAAGCGAGTGCTTGGGCTTCGGCTTCGAGCTGGTCGGCCGGAACCACCCGGTTGACGAGCCCGAGGCGCAGGGCCTCGGCAGCGTCGACCTTGTCGCCGAGCGCTGCGAGCTCGAAGGCCTTGGCGAGGCCGACCAGGCGGGGCAAGAGCCAGGTGCTGCCCGCGTCCGGCACCAGGCCGATGCGCACGAAGACCTCGATGAACGCGGCGTTGTCAGCGCAGAGCCGCAGGTCGCAGGCGAGCGCGAGGCTCATGCCGGCCCCTGCCGCCACCCCGTTGACGGCGCACACGATGGGCTTGGCCATCTGGCGCATCTGGAGGATGAGCGGGTTGTAGAGGGTGCGCAGGTTGTCGCCGAGGCTCACCTCGGACTTGCTCGCATCCGCCAGGTCCTGGCCCGAGCAGAAGCCACGGCCGCGGCCGGTGAGAACGATCGCGCGCACGGCAGGGTCCTTGTCGGCGCGCTTGAAGGCGTCGAGCAGCTCACGCTTCATCTGGTCGGTCATGGCGTTGAGCACGTCGGGCCGATCGAGCGCGATCCAGGCGATGCGCCCGTCGCGGACCTCGTAGGCGATGGTCTGGTACATGCCTACAGGCCCTTCCAGGTGGCGGGACGCTTCTCGACGAAGGCGCGCATGCCCTCCTTCTGGTCCTCGGTGCCGAAGAGCATGCAGAAGTTCTTGCGCTCGTGGTCGAGGCCCTGCGACAGGAAGGTCTCGAAGGCCTTGTTGACGCTCTCCTTGCCCACCCGGACGGCCACGGGGGCGCGGCCCGCGATGTCGGCGGCGAGCTTCTTGGCCTCGTCGAGGAAGAGCTCGACGGGCACCACCCGGTTGACGAGGCCGAGGGCCTGGGCTTCCTGGGCGTTGAGCTGGCGGCCCGTGAGGACCATCTCCATGGCGAGGACCTTGCCGACCGCGCGGGTCAGGCGCTGGGTGCCGCCGGCGCCGGGGATGACGCCCAGGCCGACTTCGGGCAAGCCGATCTTGGTGGTCTCCGAGGCGATGACCATGTCGCACATCATCATGAGCTCGGCGCCGCCGCCCAGGGCGAAGCCGCTGACGGCCGCGATGAGGGGCTTGGTCATGTGGGCGATGCGGTCCCAGACCTTGAGGAATTCGTGCTGGCTCATCTCGACCATGGTGGCCTCGGCCATGACCTTGATGTCCGCGCCCGCGGCGAAGGCGCGATCGCTGCCCGCGAGCACCATGGCCCCGATGGCGTCGTCCCGGTCGAAGGCTTCGAGGGCTTCGAGCACTTCGCCCAGCAGCTCGGGCGAGAGGGCGTTGAGGGCCTTGGGGCGGTGGAGGGTGACGATCCCCACCCGGCCTTCGCGCGTCACCAGGATGTTCTCGTAGGTCTTTGCTTCGATCATGTTCCGTTCTCTTGCGTGAGGAGGGCGTTGCCGAATGCGCCATGATATGGATGCGCCGAGCGAGCTGTCAAATCGCCTGGCGCCTCGCCCAATCGCCCTGCTATACTGGGGCTCGACAGGCGAGCGAGCCCGCCACGGCGGCAAACCGGAGGGAGACGCCCTTCATGCACGGCGAGCATACCATCCGCGAGATTTTCGGGCAGCCCGACCTCTGGCCTCGGGTCGGCGAGCACCTCGTGTCCACGTTGAGCGCTTCGGCCCTCGGCGGCGTCCGCGAGGTCGTCTTCACCGGCTGCGGCAGCTCGTACCACCTGGCCGAGGCGGGGGCCAAGCTCCTCGCCGGCTGGGCGGGCGTGCGCACGCGTTTCGCGCCGGCCTCCGAGCTGATCCTCTTCCCCGATACCCTGCTTTCGGACGATGCGCAGGTGGCGCTGGTCGCCCTCTCGCGCACCGGCACCACCTCCGAGGTGCTCCAGGCGATTGGGACTTTCCGCGGACGCGCGGGCGCATCTGCGCCGGTCGTCGGCATCACCTGCGCGCCCGAGAGCCCCCTGGTCGAAGCCTGCGACTTTCCTATCGTCATTCCCTCGCGCGAAGAGAGCGTGGTCATGACCCAGGCCTTCACGGGCACCCTGCTCGCCCTGGCGGGCTGGGCCCTGAGCCTGCGGCCCGACCCGCTGCGGGCGGCCGCCCTGCGCGAGGCCGTGCGCCAGGCCGAGGCGCCCCTGCGCCAGAGTGAGGCCCTCAAGGCGCTTGCGGCCTGGCCGGTGCGGAACTTCGTCTTCTTGGGCGGGGGCCTGCTGCATGCGATCGCCTCCGAAGGGGCGCTCAAGCTGCAAGAGATGGCCCTGGAGCCCTCGGCGATCGCCTTCCACGCCCTGGAGTACCGTCACGGCCCCAAGTCCACCGCGGGGCCCGATACCCTCGTGACCCTGCTCTGTTCGGAAGGTGGCAGCGCTTACGAAGCCGCCCTCCTGGACGAGCTCAAGGGGCTCGGGGCACGGACCCTTGCGATCGCAAGCGCCGACCAGGCGGCGATCGCGTCGCGGGCGGATGCCCACTTCCTCGTCGAGGCGTCGAGCGACGCGACCCGCGCGCTGCTCTACACGCCTTTCCTCCAGCTTCTGGCTTACCACCGGGCGGTGCGCAACGGGACCGATCCCGACGCGCCGCGTCACCTCAGTCGATCCGTCATACTCTGATCTTGGAGGCCGCATGCCGCTCGTCAACGCCACACCGATCCTTCAGGCCGCGCTCCGGGGCCGTTACGCCATCGGAGCCTTCAACGCCCACAACATGGAATTCGTCCAGGGCATCATCCGGGCCGCCGAGGACCTCTCGGCCCCGGTGATCCTTCAGGTCTCGGCCCGCGCCATCCACTACGCCGGCCTGCGCTCCATGGCCTCCATGGTCCGTGCCGCCGCCCAGGAGGCCCGCGTGCCGGTGGCCATGCACCTGGACCACGGGGACTTCGACCTCAACCTCAAGAGCCTGGTCGCGGGCTTCACCTCGCTGATGTTCGACGGTTCGGCCCTCCCCTTCGCCGTCAACGTCGAGGAGACGCGCCGCATCGTTGAGGCCGCGCACGTCATGGGGATCCCCGTCGAGGGTGAGCTCGGCCACTCGGGCGGCAAGCCCAACGACGTGGTGGGCAACGCCTCGGACTACACCGATCCGGACGCCGCCGAGCGCTTCGTCACCCTCACCGGGGTGGACAGCCTGGCCGTCACCGTGGGCGCCATCCCCAAGCTGCTCGAGAAGCGCCCCCAGCTCGACATCGAGCGGATCAGCGCCATCCGCCACGCCACGGGCGTTCCGCTGGTCCTGCACCACTCGTCGAGCATCCCCGACGACGAGGTCCGCGAGGCCGTCGCCCAGGGCATCTGCAAGATCTCGGTGGCCTCCGAGCTGAACCGCGCCTTCACCGACGCTCTGCGCCAGGCGGCCGCCAAGGACCCCGACCAGATCGACCCGCGCCCCATGCTCGGTGCCGGCCGTGCGGCCATCAGCGAGGTGGTCCGCGGCAAGATTCGCCTCTTCGGTTCGGCCGGCAAGGCCGACGAGGTTGCCGCGGGCGCTCTCTCGGCGCGCTGAGATCTTTTTTCCGCCCTATGTAAACGGATGCCGGGTCGATTCGTCGCCCCGGCATCCTTGCTTTTGCGCGCTTGACGGCTGAGCGTCGGCGCAACATCTCGACATTTATCGCAAGAATATTGCGGCTTTGAGACGGGTAGGACAGGTGAGACGAAGAAAGATTGCGGATCTTTATCCGCTCGTAATCTCTCTCAAAGAAAGGACACCATCGCTCGCATGTTCCATAAGCGTCCCAAGGTCGCCATGATGCTCGCCCTTTCCACTCCCATGATCGTGCTCGCCGGTTGCGGCGTCGCCCCCACGGCCTTCCTGCCGGGTGGCGGCGGTGCTAGCGGCGGTGCCAGCGAGGGCTTCGTTGGCCACGTGCCCAATCTCACCGCGCAGGAGCCGACCCTCGAGCCGGGGACGGTGGGTTACAAGATCCACGTCAACCAGGTCACCCACGCCGCCAACAGCTTCGTGCTCGCGACCAACCGCAACCACACCACCGACTACTTCCCCAACGGCAACGCCAAGCTCGCCAAGCTCAAGGAGCTGCGCCCGAGCTGGGGCCAGGGCAAGTACATGTACCGCCTGGGTCACGGTCCGACGGACGGCCGCCAGGACTACGACTACATGACCGGCTACCACTTCGAGAAGCACTGGGACAAGAACGGTAGCTACCCCTACGACGACATCCGCAACGGCCTCAAGGAGGCCAACGACCTGGGCGCCGAGCAGTTGCACGTCGTGAACTTCGGCACCAGCGACGCCCAGGAGGCCGCTCGCTACGTCAGCTACCTCAACAATCCGGACGACGCCAACCGCAAGGCCCATCCCTACCCCGTACAGGGCGTGAAGTACTTCGAGCTCGGCAACGAGATCAGCTGGTCCATGGTGCGCGGTCACAGCCAGTACGCGGCCAACGAGACCCAGTACGCCAAGCGCGCCAAGGAGTTCGCCCAGGCCATGCGCAAGGCGAGCCCCACCCCCATCAAGATCGGCGCGGTCGCTTCGACCAACTCGAACTTCCGGTGGGACGGCGGCGGCGCCGAGGGCGAGGTGGTCAAGAACATCCTCCAGAACATGGGCCAGGACGTGGACTTCCTCATCTACCACGGCTACCCCAGCTGGCCGCTCAAGAACGAGGGGGATCTCAAGACCCTCATGGCCCAGAACGCGTGGAACGATCGCCTCATCACCGACAAGATCGAGCCCACCATCAAGCAGTACGCCTCGCACCCGGTCCAGCTCGCGAACACCGAGTTCTTCACCGAGCAGTACAACAACGCCAATCAGGCCCGCGGCCTCTTCGGCGCCCTCTACTCGGCGGACACCGTGACCCTCGCGCTGAACCACAACATGCTCGTGGCCAATCAGTTCTGCTTCGACCACGGCGAGGCGGCGGATGCGGCCTTCTTCTACGGTGGCGACGCCAACCGCGTGACGCCCATCTTCATGTTCCAGCAGATGCTGTCCAAGCACTGGGGCGACCAGCAGGTCAAGGTGACCCCGCAGGGCATCCCGACCACCAAGGTCAGCGACCTGTCGATGCCGAACCTGGCCATCACCGCGTCCAAGGGGCGCGACGGCAAGGTCTACGTGATGGTCACCAACCGCACGGAGCACCAGGCTGTCTCGGCGAAGCTCGCGATGGGCTTCACCCCCAAGCAGGCGACTGCCTACCAGCTCACCGGCACGGCCGGCTGGAACTCGGGCGAGGGCCAGGTCAAGATGGAGACCAAGGCCGCCAACCTGAGCGGCGCCTACAGCTTCCCGGCTGCTTCGGTGACCATCCTCGAAGTCACCCCGTAGCCACGAGCTGCAACGAGCCCCTCTCGCTCAGCGAGAGGGGCTCGTCTTTTGGATTGCCGGGGACGCTCGGTGGGTTTAATACCATGACCCCCAGCAGAGAGGACTTCCCATGTTCGACCACCTGAAGACCCCCGAAGACATTGACGCCTTCCTCGCGCAGCAGCGCGTGATCCTGACCGAGCCCGAGTGGCGCAAGATGGTCGGCGAACTCGCCGAGGAGATGGCGCGCCGCGGCGACAGCCCAATCGAGCAAATTCTTCAGAAGATCCGCGTCTACAAGCGGGCGACCGATCAGCTGGAGCTACCGGCGGAGTTCGACCCCATCGGCCACGTCGATGACGCCAAGGCCCAGGCGCGGGGCTGGCAAGTCCTGAAGGGTGGTCGCGAAGAGGGCGATCGCTGAGCCGCGCCTGAAGATTGCGCGAACGAGGCGAGCGAGGTAAGCTGGCAACATTCGTCGCCATTTCGTCGTAGGAGGATCCCGTGCGTACGCTCTCGCTGTCCGCCTTGTTGTTGCTTGGGCTGGCCCTTCCCGCTCACGCCTTCCCGACGGCCGTCGTGAACGTCCCGACCGCCGGGGTGACCCCCTTCAAGTCGTATCACCTGGGCACCTACCACTACCTCAAGCCCAGCATGCTCTCGACCCCCAACTCGCCCTATCTCTTCGAGGGCTCGCTCGTGGGTGGGGTTCTGCCCTATTACGAGCTGGCACCCGGCGTCGAGTCGGGGGCGCTCGAAGTGGGCGTCGACCTGCTGTATCCCTTCCCCGGTTCGCCTGATCCCGCCAACGTGCCCATGCCGGTGCAGCCGCACTTCAAGCTCGGGGTCCTGCGCGAGACCGAGACCCTGCCGGGCCTCGCGCTCGGGGCCTACAGCGTCAGCCTGCCCAACCTCGAGTACTCCCATAACGTCCTGCACTTCACCGCGACCAAGTGGCTGTCGTGGGACGACCTGGACCTGGGCCAGTTCACTCTGGGGCTCTACCACGCGAACCCCGCGGCCGCCGGGTCCGACTACAACGGCTGGATGGCGGGTTATTTCCGCAACCTGCCCTTCAACCTCTACGTGATGGGGGATTACACGAGCGGCAGCACGCACATCGCTGGCAACCGCCCGCTCGGTGGGGCGAACGCGGCGCTCGGCTACAGCATCAACGACCGCATCAGCCTGACGGGCGGCTACTACGTCTCGGGCAGCGGTCGCGCCGAGGATCGGGCCTTCCTCTTCATCGACTGGGTCGGAGACCTGCCCCTTTAAACAAGCCATCCATCTTGGCTGCTGCCGGTCTTTCTTGCCGAGGACACGGATTGTAAGGCGGAGAAGGCCTTGATACAATGCGGCATGTTCCGTTATTAGGCGGAGTGCGCATATGGAGCTCCTCATCGCCTTCGAATCGAGGCCGAACGAAGCGGTTCCCTGCTTGCTACGGGTCTGCCGGTGCGATGCCGTGCGGGACTGGCCCACGAGACGGCCATGAGCCGGGCCTTCCGCGTCTTGCTTGCTGTTTGCCTGCTGACGCTCTGTCTCGTGTCGCCCCTCGGCGCTGCACCACCCTACGTGATCGGCGTCGTCTACTGGTCCATGGCCATCCCCGGCCAGGTGGCCATGCGCCACGGGCTTGAAGCTGCGGCAGCCGAGATCAACCGTTCACGCCCCGCGCGTCCGGTGCGGCTGATCCCCTTCGTCGGTGGCGACGGCGAGACGGGCATTCGCAATCAGATCGCCGCCATGGCTCGCCTGGTGAAGTTGCGGCCCGACGCGATCATCCTCCAGCCCATTGACTCGGCGGCCCTCTCGAAGCCGGTCCAAGAGGCCAACCGTGCGAACATCCAGGTGGTGGCCTACGACCAGTACGTCCTGAAGGGCAAGCTTGCCTGTTATCTGACGAGCAACAATGCCCTTGCGGGCTACCTGGATGGTGAGTATCTGGCGTATCGCTTCCGGGCCCGTACCGCGAAGAATCCCTTGCGGCTCGTGATCGTCGAGTACCCTTACGTCTCGTCGACGGTCGAGCGTGTCGAGGGCCTGCAGGACGCCCTGGCCGATGCGGGAGTCCCTTATCGCATCGTGGCGCGATACGAAGCCGTCGAGCCCAAGGGCGGCTTCCAGGCAGGACGCGCGATCGCGAAGCGTCACCCTCGCGGCAGCGTGGATGCGGTGTTCTGCGTCAACGACGGTGGCGGACTCAGCGTCATGCGTGCGCTCAAGGAAGCGGGGCGCGACGACATCCTGATGGCGACCATCGACGGGGATCCTGCCGCGGTCCGTACCATTGCGCAAGGGGGCCCCATCGCCATCGACACGGCCCAGTTTTGCGGGGCGCTCGGCGCGGAGAGTCTCAGGGTCACGTACCGCCTGCTGAAAGGTGAACGCATCCCGAAAGAGATCCTCATGACCGTCTTCCCGATCACCCGAGAGAGTCTCGGGGCCTACCCTGGCTGGGGCGGCGTCGTGCCCCCCGTGATCCGACGCCCCTGGCCCCCTCACCGCCAGGTCCCAGGGAACCTCGTGAGATGGTGAGCCACGCGCGCTTCATCTCGCTGCGCACCCGCCTGACGGCGAGCCTCGTGCTGCTCCTCGCGGTGATGCTGGGGGTGCTCGCGTACGTCCTCGACCGGCAAAACGTGCGCCTGGTCCGTCAGCAGACCCAGGCGCGCGAAGAGCTTTTCGCCCGTAACGTCCAGCAATCCATCAACCAGGTCCTCTTTGCCGGCAAGTATCAGGCCCAGGCCTACCTGGAAACCCTAGCGGAAGGGGCGAAGGACATCTGCTACGTCCGGATCATCGAGCGCGCGACGGGCCGCGTCATCGCTTCGACGGATCCGGCCGAGGTGGGGCGCCGCTTCGAGGATCCGGTGACGCGCCGGGCGCTAGCGACGCTCGACCGTGACGGTCTCCTGCTGCAGGACGTCACGGATGAGCACGGCAGGCGTTGCAATGACCTCGCGCTGCCGTACGTGCGAGGCTACCTCAAGCAAGCAGAGGGGATCATCCGGGTCGGCATCTCCCAGGAGACCGAGCAGCGCCAGATCGCTCAGGTTCGCTTCCTCACCCTCTCGCTCATCCTCCTCTTCCTCGCGCTGGGGACGATCCTGGCCATCACGCTCGGCTATCAGCTGACCTTCAAGCTCAAGCAGCTCGTCCGCGCCACCCATCGCTTCGGGGCGGGGCAGTACGACGCCAAGGTGGCGGTCCCCGCCGACCCTCGCGACGAGCTGGAGCTGCTGGGCTTGGCGTTCAATCAGATGGCCGCGCGCCTTCGCGCAAGCGCCGAGAACCTGGAGGGGCAGGTGCGTGAGCGTACCGAGGAACTTGCGCGCCTCAACCAGGACCTGAGGGCGAGCTACGAGAAGCTCCAGGAGCTGGATAAGCTCAAGAGCACGTTCGTCAGCGCGGTCTCTCACGACCTGCGGACCCCGCTGACGTCGATCAAAGGCTACGCGGAGTTTCTCGAGGACGAGGTCGGCGGCCCCTTGAGCCCCCATCAGATGGAATTCGTGCTCCAGATCGAGCGTGGTGCCGAGCGGCTGGAGAACCTCGTCGACGACCTGCTCGACTTCGCCCGCATCGAGGCAGGCACCTTCAGCCTGCGCTTGGTGAAAGCCGATCTGGCGAGTGAGATCCGCGAGCTGACCGAGAGCCTGCGGCCGCAGCTCCAGGAGGCGCACCTGGACATCCGGCTCCAGCTCCCGGCGGACCCACTGCTTGTCCGGATGGATCCCGAACGGATCAGCCGCGTGCTCATGAACCTCCTCAACAACGCCATCAAGTTCACTCCCGCCGGCGGTTGGATCCGAGTGCAGGCGTGCGACGAGGGGGAGGCCGTGCGGTGTGAAGTGACGGATAGCGGTCCCGGCATCGCCTTCGACGATCTGCCGAAATTGTTCCAGCGATTCTCCCAGCTGCCGTTCGGGATGCACAAGGGGGGGACGGGCCTCGGCCTCAGCATCTCCAAGTCGATCATCGAGGCGCACGGAGGAACGATCGGGGTGACGAGCGAGCAGGGGGTGGGCAGCACCTTCTGGTTCACGCTCGCCAAGGAGCCCCCGAACGTCAGCCAGGGCGACGGCGCCCCGGGGATTTAAACCGAGCTCCTGTTGAGCTTGGAGTTTCGATCAAGCGAGAGCGCGGATGGTGTCTGCCAGCCGATCGGCAGCGGTGCGCAGGTCCTCGGTCGTGGTCACCACGTCCGGGCAGAGCCTGAGCGACGCGTGGCGCGCGTCGGTGTTGACCCCTCGGGCCATGAGGCGCTTGGCCAGCTCGACTGCGCGCGGGTGCGAGACGACCACGAAGGCGCCCTGGTCCTCGCGCGCGCCGATGGCCTCGATGCCGTGCTCGGCCAGCGCCCCGATCAGGATCGACTGCTGGTGCAGCGAGTAGGTCCGAATCCGCGAGGGGCCCAGCTCGCACGCAAGCTCCAGCCCGGCCTTGGCCTGGTAGATCGGCAGGATCGCAGGGGTCGACTCGAGGAAGGCGTCGCCCCCCTCGCCGAACTGGGGCACTTCGGGCCGCTGGTAGGCGAAGGGCTCACGCTTGGCGAACCAGCCGGTGTCCAGGGTCGTCAGCTGCCCGTCCAGGTGGCGGGGATGGACGTACAGGTAGCAGGCCCCGGTGCCGCCTCGCAGGTACTTGTAGCACCCGCCGACGGCGAAGTCTGCGTCGAGCGCGGCCACGTCCACCGGTAGGGCGCCGACGGCGTGGTAGAGGTCGACGAGCACCTTGGCCCCATGGGCATGGGCGCCCTTGACCAAGCGATCGAGCCCTGTGACGACCTGGCCAGAGGTGAACATGACCGCCGAAACGACCACCAAGCCCGTGCGGTCGTCGATCGCAGCCAGCAGGTCGTCTACCTGGAACCTGCCCTCGGCATCGGGCTCCACGTAGGCCAGCTCGACGCGGTCGTGCTGCTGGTACACCTTGAGGATGAAGTCGAGGGAGTCGAACTCGCCGCGCGTGGTCACGACCCGGATGGGCCGATCGAAGGTGTTGAGCACCGCGCGAAGGCCCTGGCCCGCGCTGGTCTTGGGGACCACGCAATCCGGCCGGGGCGCGTGGATGAGGTGGGCGATGCGGGTGCGGTAAGCCGTGATGGCCTCGATCCAGGGATCCCAGGCGCCGTTCAGGTCCTGATACCAGTAGCCGAGCGCTTCCTGTACGTCCTGGGCGGTACGGTCCAGGGGGCGTCCGAGCGAGTGGTTGGCCAGGTAGATCTCGGCACGCGCGAGCGTGCGGGAGAAGAGCGGCCGGATGTGCTCCTGGAGGGACGCCTCGGTCAGGGGGCCTGGGCCGAGAGCGTGAACGGCGGCTTTGATCATCGGGCGCCGATCTCCGTGCGGACGTCGAAGAGCTCGGGGAAGAAGCTGAGGTCGAGGGCGCGCTGCAAGAAGCCCACGCCCGACGAGCCGCCGGTGCCGCGCTTGAAGCCGATGGTGCGCATGACGGTGCGCATGTGGCGGAAGCGCCAGAGCTGGAACTGCTCTTCCACGTCCACGAGCTTCTCGCACATCTCGTAGGCGTCCCAGTAGTTCTGGGGATCTTCGTAGATCTGCTTGAAGACGGGGATCAAGGCCTCGTTGCGCTGGTAGGGCTGCGACCAGTCACGCTCGAGGCAGTCCTCGGGCACGGGCAGGCCGCGGCGGCCGAGATAGCGCAGGAACTCGTCGTAGAGGCTCGGCGCGTGCAGGATCCGGGTCAGCTGGGCATGCCACTCGGGCGCGTAGCTGAAGACCCGGACCATGTCGGCGTTCTTGTTGCCCAGGATGAACTCGATGGCCCGGTACTGCGGCGACTGGAAGCCAGAGGCGTTGCCAAGCACGCCGCGGAACTCCGCGTACTCGCTGGGGGTGAGGGTGGCGAGCACCCCCCACTGGTCGAAGAGCTGGGCCTGGATGTTCTTGACCCGCGTCAGCACCTTGAAGCAGGGATCGAGCTTGTCGTCCTGGATGTAGGCGATCGCCGCCTGCAACTCGTGAAGGATGAGCTTCATCCACAGCTCCGAGGTCTGGTGCTGGATGATGAAGAGCATCTCGTCGTGGTGCTCGGGGTTGCTGAGCGGCTTCTGGGCCCCCAGCAACTGATCCAGGCAGAGGTAGCCCGTGTAGGTCATGCGATCGCGAAGATCGAGTTCGATGCCTTTTTCCAACTCTCGCTTATTCATGGCACGCACCGTATCAGAGTCGATTTGGCCTGTCAACGCGCCGGGAATGGATGCCGGGCGCGTGGATGCTATAATCGAGGTATCGTCGCAGGCCAAAAGCCTTTGCTTACCGGAGATTGCGTTCAATGAACCCTCATCCCATCACCCGCGCCCAGCTCGTTCCCCGGAACATCGAGCAGCTCGTGCCTTACAAGGCCGGTAAGCCGATCGAAGAGGTGCAGCGTGAGTACGGCCTCGAGCGGGTCTACAAGCTCGCCTCGAACGAGAACCCTCTCGGCTCCTCGCCCCTGGCCATCGAAGCCATCCGCGAGAGCCTCTCGCACCTGCACCTCTACCCGGACGCGGCGGGCTTCAGCCTGCGCACGGCCCTGGCCGAGAAGTACAAGGTGACCCCCGAGAACGTAATCCTGGGCGCCGGCTCGGAAGGCATCATGGCGACCATCGTGCGGACCTTCCTGCACGGCAACGAGGAGGTCCTGACCTCCGAGGGGACGTTCATCGGCTTCATGGTGCTCGCCAAGGCGCAGGGCGTGCCCATCGTGACGACCCCGCTCAAGGACTACGCCTACGACCTGGATGCCATGCTCGCGGCCATCACGCCGTGGACCAAGCTGATCTACCTGGCCAACCCCAACAACCCGACGGGCACCATCTTCACCCGCGAGGCCTTCGAGCGCTTCCTGGCGGCGGTGCCGCCCCACATCATCATCATCCTGGACGAGGCGTACTACGAGTACGTGGGCGATCGCTACGACTACCCCGACTCGATGCTCTACCGCGCGGACAACGTCATCACCCTGCGCACCTTCTCGAAGGCCTACGGCCTCGCGGGCATCCGCATCGGCTACGGCCTCGGCCACGAGAGCCTCATCTCGCAGCTCTCGAAGGTCAAGCTGCCCTTCGAGGCGGGTGCTCCCGCCCAGGCGGCAGGTGTTGCGGCGCTCGGCGACACGGAGTTCCTCGCCCGGACCCTCGAGAACAATCGCAAGGGTCTCGCCATGCTGCGTGAGGGCTTCGATCGCCTGGGCGTGAAGCACGTCCCGAGCGACACCAACTTCATCATGCTCGATCTCGGCACCGAGGCCGAGGTGATGCGGATCTACGAGACGCTGTTGACCCGTGGCATCATCGTGCGGCCCTTGAAGGGCTTCGGCCTGCCCCACTGCCTCCGGGTGAGCGTGGGCTTGCCCGAAGAGAACGAAGCCTTCCTGAAGGCCTTCGCCGAGGTCCTGGGATAGAAACGAGGGGACGCGCATCGCGCGTCCCCTTTTTGATTTAGCGGGCGAGGGTGAAGGGCACCCACTTGGTCTGGCCGTAGAAGCCGGCCCCACCGAAGGTGGTCCCTGCCTTGCGGAACTTGATCTGGTAGTAGTGCTTGCCGGTGGGGCGATCCGCGCCGGTCGGCGTGTTGGTCTCGCTGCCTTCCTTGCCGTTCCAGCTGAAGCTCGTGGTGTTCGCCCAGGCGGACGACCACTTCACGCTCTTGTTGGCGTCGGCGACCGCCACCTGGTACTCGGCGCCCGGCGCATGGGTGTTCGCGGCGAAGCCGAAGGTGCTGGTGCCGACCGTAAAGACCGCGTTCGGCGTGACGCTCGGCGAGAACGCCCATTGCACGTCGAAGTTGATGGTCGCAGGCGAGTCCTTGGCCTCCGAAACGTAGACGCCGACGGTGTTGACGGTCGCATCCGTCACCTCCTGGCCGCCGTCGTCGTAGAAGGCCTGGTATTTGCCGCTCGTGAGGCTGGTGTCGGTGAAGGCGTAGTTGCCCGAGGTGTCGGTCTTGGTGGTCTGGCTGAGCTTCTGGTAAGCCGAGCCGTCGAACTTCTTGAGGCCGATGGTCAGGTCCTGACCGGGGTTGCCTCCGCCGAAGGTGACGCGGCCGCTGACGATCTGCGAGCCGGGAGTCACGCTGGGAACACCGGTTGGGCAGCCTGCGAGCGTGCCGATGACGGCTGCGCCCGTGACGGCAATCCCAAGCTTTTGCTGAAGCTTCATCTCGCTCTCCTCATGGGGGTGGGCGAGTCCCTACGATAGGGGAAGCCAGAGAAAGAACATCGGGAAATTTGCAAGAAGAATCGGCCGCGCGATTGTCGCGCGGCCGATTCTTGAAATTCCCTAGGAAGATGTGGGGTTGTTAGCTACCCACAACGACGGTGACGGGAATCGGCTTGGTCTGGCCGTAGTAGTTGAGCGCGCCGTTGCCGAAGCCGCCGTTCTTCTTGTAGTACTTGACGACGTAGTAGCGGGTACCCGCAGTCGAAGCGTTCTGGAAGGTCGCGGGGATGGTCAGCGACGCGGTTGCCGCTTCGTTGGGGGTCGACGAGACGATGGCGCCGCTACCGGTGTTCGCGGAGCTGAACACCGTCACCTGGTAGACGGTGTCGGTGGCGCTGACGCCGTTCTTCTTCTTGAAGCTGAAGCTGGTGGGGCTGCCCGCGGTCACGTTGGTGTTGGGCATGGGGACGACGCCGCTGGTGAAGTCCCAGGCGAGCTCCATGTTCTGGGAAGGAACGGCCGTCTGAGTGCTGCTCACCTCGACGGGGTCCGAAACGGCGACGCCGGTCGTGTTGAACGAGGTCGAGGCGACCTTGCCCTCGTCGTCGTACCAGATCTGGTACTTGGCGTTGGGCAGATCCGAGAAGCTGAAGTTGCCCGCGGTGTCGGTCGAGGCCGTCGCGGTGTAGTTCGAAGCGGTCGAGGCACCCGTGAGCGCCTGCTTGAGCTTGACGGTCAGCACTTCGCCGGGGCTCGCGCCATCGTTGGCGAGGGCGAAGGTCAGGCGGCCGTTCAGCTTGCTGGCAGGATTGCCGGGGGTCGGGGTGACGGTCGGGGTCGGGGTGGTGGTGGGGCAGCCGGCGATCGCGGCGACGACGAGCGTGCCGGCGAAGGCCAGGGCCAGTTTCGACTGAAGCTTCATATGGGCGATGTCTCCTTGAATTTCGTGGACGATGTAAGCGTGTCTAGGCGATGTTTCCCAAATTTAATGATAGTTAGTCCTAATTTTAGCCAATGCTCCCGAAAGCAGCAAGCTTTGTGCTTCTGCTCAACGCTTGCGAATTGCTGAGAGGCGCGTGCTTACTGCATGACAGCCCCTTACTGGCAAGGTGTGCTATAATGACCGTTGCTTCGAGCGCGTCGTGCCCCGTACGTCGCGTGATTGCAATCGAGAAACGCGAGCATCAGTCAGTTGGAACATCTGGAGAACCTGCCCTCATATCGCTACCCGGTCGAGGACCTGCTCAAGGAGCTCGCCGAGGTACCGCCCCCCGGCGCCTGTGGCGCTGCCTCGTGGCTTTGTGCCATCGCGGCGGCCCTGGTCGCCAAGGTGGCGCGCATGACCATCGGGCGCGAGGGGTTCGAACCGGTCGAAGAGGAGATGCGCCGCATCCTGTCGCGCGCAACCACCCTCGGCGACCAGAGCGAAGAGCTCATCGACCAGGATCCCACCGTGATGAACCGCGTGGCCTCGGCTGCGTCCTTGCCGCAGCACTCTCCCGAGGAGCAGGAGATCCGGCACAGCCTGGTCCAGAATGCGCTCAAGAGCGCGGCCCAGGTGCCCATGCTGATCGCTCAGAACGGCCAGGAGATCTTCAACCTGGCCGAGGCGGTCTTCCGCTACGGGGTGCCCACGGGCGCCACCGAGGCCATCCTCGCGGTCCGTACCGCCGTGGCCGCCATCGACGGGGCCCTGCTCGCGGGCCTCGCCAAGGCCGCCAAGATCGAGGATGCGGCCTTCACCGCCGAGCTGCGCGAGAAGGCGATCGCCATCCGATCCCAGGTCAAGGCCACCGAAACCGCCCTCATGGACCGCGCCATGACCAGGCACCTCCTGACCAGCGAGGGTCTCGGCGCCTCCAACGCCTAGCGCCTGCGGCTTTCCAGTTTAAGACGGGCCGCCGAACTTCCCGAAATCGCTGGGCTTCACGTTCTCTAGGAACTTCTTGAACTGCTCGGCCTCATCCTCCTCTTCGCGCTCCTGGTTGATCGGGACCGCGCTGTCGGTCATGACCTTCTCGTCTACGAAGATGGGCGCGCCGAAGCGCAGGGCCATGGCGATCGCATCGCTCGGCCGCGCGTCGATCACCTCGGTGGTTCCGTTCATCTGCAGCTCGATCTCGGCGAAGTAGGTGTTGTTGCGCACCTCGGTGATGCGCACCTGCTTGATCGTGGCGGCGAAGGCCTGCAGGGTGTTGCGGAAGAGGTCGTGCGTCAGCGGGCGCTGGGTCTTGATGCCCTCGTGCGCGAGCAGGATGGCGTTGGCCTCGGGCTCGCCCACCCAGATGAGCAGGGCCCGTTGCTCGTCGTCGTCCTTGAGCACCACGATGGGAGACTTGGATTTCGGTTCGAGGATGACCCCCGAGAGCGTCATTTCCACCATGGGCGGCTCCTTCCTGCGATGGGACCCGGCCATGATACGAGCCGGGCCATGCACTGTAAAGCAGACCGGCTCCCGCCGGGCTATCCCGCGCGCCCCGTCTGCTGAAGGGCCTGCGACAGCGTCGCCTGCCAGACGGTCTTGAGCGGCACGCCTTGTTTCTTGGCGGCCGAGACGCAGTCCTTGTACTCGGGCATGAGGTTGGTGATCGCGCCCATCTGGCGGGCCACCTTCACGCGGATGGGGCCGAAGTCCGTCTTGATGGACATGATCTCGCGATCGAGCATCCGGCGCTCGGCCTGGTAGGTCCGCACCCCGATGCTCGGGGTCTCGGCGAAGATGATGTCGGTGATGGCTTCCTGCTTCTCGGGGGCGATCAGGGCCGTGAGCTTGATGCCCGAGCGACCTCGCTTCATCACGATGGGGGTCAGGAAGACGTCCAGCGCCCCGGCCTCGAAGAGCCGATCCACCACGTATTCGTGGAACTGGGGGTTGGCGTCGTCGATGTTCGTCTCGACCACGCCGACGGTCTCGCGCTGCTCGGCTTCGACCGGCTCGGCGGCGCTGGTGAGCACCCGGCACATGGGGGCCTGCCGCCCGACGCCGACGCCCCAGCCCTGGCTCGCGAGCCGCATGGCGGGCATCTTCCCGAAGTCCCGGCAGAGGGTGCTGAGCATGGCAGCGGCGAGCGCGGTCAGTTGCTCGCCGGTTTCCCCGTTGTCGCAGATGGGGATGCCCGCGAGCAGCTCGACCACGACCGGCGCGGGAACGGGCATCAGGCCCTGAGGAGTCTTGACCGTGCCGCTGCCCAGGGGCAAGGCGGAGCACGAGAGCTGGGTGAGGCTCAACTGGTCGAGCGAGAGGATGAAGGCGACGACGGTCGCGATCGCCGTCATGCTGCCCGCCTCGTGCAGGATGACCCGCTCGGGGGCCTGGTCCAGCATGCGGCCGTGCGCGAGCGCGAGGCGGTGGAACACGCGCAGCGCGCGCTCCTGGACGCTCGTGGCCAGGTTGCTCTTGAGGATGATGCCCGCGACCTCGCGCATCTCGCGCTTGATGGCGTCGTCCTTGACCTTGAGGGTCACCCGGGTGGCGGCGACGCCGCGATCGCGATCGCGGGTCACGGAAAGCGAGCAAGCGTCGGAGAGGCCCGCGAGATCCTCGCGCAGCCGCTCGGGGTCGGCCCCGGCGTCGAGCAGTGCGCCGAGCAGCATGGTCTCGTTGGCGCCTTGAAAGCAGTCGAAATAGGCCGTTCGCATGGGAAGCTCCAGGATCGGTGCGCTAGCTTCCTCTTGGATACCATAACGCTCCGAGTCGAGGCTGTGACGGATGCCCGCTCTAGCTCTCGAAGCGGCGCCTTTCATTCCGGAACAAGCGCAGGGCCGAGCTATTTTTGCCGAAAGATTGGGCCCCACGGTGCATGCCCTGCGCCCCTCACGGCGATACGGTGAGGCGGCGGAGCCGGAGGGTTCTGCACGCTTGTTTTCAGAGGAGGCCCACAGCCATGAAAAGGCTCTCGGTCGTTGCGACGTTCATCTTGCTCGCAAGCGCCACCGGCTGCGCGCAGCAGACCCCTGGCGCTACTCCGGCCGTTTCACGTCCCGACGGGACCTCGGCTGCGAGCGTCATCTCCTATTACCGGACGCAACAAGGCGTCGCGAGAGAAGTCGTCGTCCGCAACTTGCAGTTCTTGCCGGCGACCATCGAGGTGCCGGTGGGCACTACGGTGACTTGGAACAATCAAGACACCGTGCCTCACAACGTCACGCACCCCCTGCCCGGGCAGAGCGCGACCATGGGAGCCTCTGCAGGCTCCCTGCCGGTCGGCGGCAGCTACTCGATCACCTTCAACTCACCCGGCGTGTTCGAGTACTACTGCAGCATCCACCCCTCCATGCGGGGCACGGTGCGCGTGGTGCGATGAGGGATCAGCGCGCCTCTTTGGTACGCAAGAAGCGTTCGAAGATGAGATAGGCTCCGAAAAGAGCCCCACCCACCACGAGCAGCCCCACATCGCTCACGACGAGCGCAGGTACGGTGGGGACGAGCGCCAGGTGGTGGAGGATGATCACCAGGCAGCGTAGCGAAAGCGCCCCCGAGGCGATCAAGAAGCAGGTGACGATCCCCGTCAAGAGCGCAGAGCCGAGGAGGCGCCTGATCCGTGTGGCGATGAGCCAACCCACGGTGAAGGCCGAAAAGGCCAGGAAGAAGGTGATGAGATTGAGCAGGAGGGCGGCGGAGCGCCAGCCCTCCATTTGGACGAATGTTTCCACGCCTTTATTATAGCGTATGAAGTCCTGAATTATGAGGCTAGGCGCGTCAACGCATCCCGCAGCTCACCCTCGGCGCGCTCGTCCACGACCGCGAACAACTGATCCCAGGGCTTCAACTGCGTGTCGCCTCGGGGATAGAGGACCGCGTCGTCCCGGATCAGCAGGACCAGCACGCAATTTCTGGGGAGCGCAAGCTCCGGCACGTGCTTTCCCGCTGCCTCGCTCATGGGCGAGAGCTTGATGCTCACCAGCTTCAGGCCGGTATGGCTCAGGGACTGAAGCGTGGCGAGATCCCGCGCCGTGAACGAATCTGTGAAGGGCGCCCATACTTCGTACATTGACCTGCTCCTTTCACGCTGGGGGTTCGATGCTTCGGAGTATGTCAAAGACAGATCAAGCGCTCATTCTCTACCGGTAAAGCGCTTGTTAAACGCGAAGACGCCGGCGAGCCGCAGGGCTCGCCGGCGTCTTGAGGCTCGGGATGGAGGTTACATCGAGCGGCGGTACTGGCCGCCCACCTCGTAGAGAGCCCGGCTGATCTGACCGAGCGAGCAGCTCTTCACCGTCTCCATCAACTCGGCGAAGATGTTGCCGCCCGTGGTGGCCGCCTGCTGGAGGCGGTGCAGGGCCTCTTCCGAGCGCGCGGCGTTGCGGGCCTGGAAGGCGTGCAGGTTTGCGATCTGCTGTTTCTTTTCGTCCTCGGTCGAGCGGATGAGCTCGATGCTGTCGCCGTACTCGACCGGGTTGGGGTTGAGGAAGGTGTTGACCCCGATGATGGGCAGGTCGCCGGAGTGCTTGAGGTGCTCGTAGTAGAGCGACTCCTCCTGGATCTTGCCGCGCTGGTACATGGTCTCCATGGCCCCCAGCACCCCGCCGCGATCCGACAGGCGGCGGAACTCGGCGAGCACGGCCTCCTCGACCAGCTCCGTCAGCTCCTCGATGATGAACGCGCCCTGGAGGGGGTTCTCGTTGTTGGCGAGGCCCAGCTCCCGGTTGATGATGAGCTGGATCGCCATGGCGCGACGGACCGACTCCTCGGTGGGCGTGGTGATGGCCTCGTCGTAGGCGTTGGTGTGCAGGCTGTTGCAGTTGTCGTAGATGGCGTAGAGCGCCTGCAGGGTGGTGCGGATGTCGTTGAAGTCGATCTCCTGGGCGTGCAGGCTGCGGCCCGAGGTCTGGATGTGGTACTTGAGCTTCTGGCTGCGCTCGTTGGCGCCGTACTTGCCCTTCATGGCCGTCGCCCAGATGCGGCGCGCGACCCGGCCGATGACCGCGTACTCGGGGTCGATGCCGTTGGAGAAGAAGAAGCTCAGGTTGGGGGCGAAGTCGTCCACCTTCATGCCGCGGCTCAGGTAGTACTCCACGAAGGTGAAGCCGTTGGCGAGGGTGAAGGCGAGCTGCGAGATGGGGTTCGCACCGGCTTCGGCGATGTGGTAGCCCGAGATCGAGACCGAGTAGTAGTTCCTGACGTCGTGCTCGATCAGGTACTGCTGGATGTCGCCCATCATGCGCAGGGCGAACTCGGTCGAGAAGATGCAGGTATTCTGGGCCTGGTCTTCCTTGAGGATGTCGGCCTGGACGGTACCGCGCACGGTGGCGAGCGTCTGCGCCTTGATCCGGGCGTAGGTCTCGGCGTCCACCAGCATGTCGCCGGTCACGCCCAGGGTCCGAAGGCCGAAGAGGCGGCTGCCTTCGGGCTCGTCGGCGCCGCGGTAGGCGGGACGCTCGAGGCCGAGGGCCTTGAAGTGGGCGTCGATCTTGGCCTCGGCCGCGTCCCACTCACCTTGCTCGGTGAGGTACTTCTCGACCTGCTGGTCGATGGCGGCGTTGAGGAAGAAGGCCAGCAGCATGGGAGCCGGGCCGTTGATGGTCTTGGAGACCGAGGTGGTCGGCGCGCAGAGGTCGAAGCCCGAGTAGAGCTTCTTGGCGTCGTCGACGGTGCAGATGGAGACGCCCGAGTTGCCGATCTTGCCGTAGATGTCCGGGCGCCAGTCGGGATCCTCGCCGTAGAGGGTCACCGAGTCGAAGGCGGTCGAAAGACGTGCCGCGGGCTGGCCCTTGGAAACGTAGTGGAAGCGCTTGTTGGTGCGCTCGGGCGTGCCCTCGCCCGCGAACATGCGGGTGGGATCCTCACCGGTGCGCTTGTACTCGAAGACACCCGCGGTGTAGGGATAGCGGCCCGGGACGTTCTCGAGCAGCATCCACGAGAGCAGATCACCCCAGTCGTGGAACTTGGGCAGGCTGACCTTGGGGATCATCAGGTGCGAGAGGCTCTCGGTGTAGTTGGAGACGCGAATTTCCTTGCCACGCACCGTGTACGAGTGGACCGGGGCGGTGTAGCCCTCGACCATGGCCTTCCAGCCTTGCAGCAGCTTGAGGCTCTCGCTGTCCAGGTCGAGGAGGGCCTCCTGGTAGCGCTGGCGCAGGAGGCGGATGGCGGGATCGGCGCTCTGGTCGGTCAGCTGGGCCGCGTCGTAGAGCTGGGCCATGGCAGGCACGGCATCACCGAGGGCCTTGAGCGAGGTGTGGTAGGCGTAGGCGTCGCGGGCGCGCTCGGCCTGGCTGGCTGCGTGCTTCTTGTGGCCCTGGACCGCGTCCGAGATCTCGGCGAGGTAGCGGTTGCGCTCGGGCGGGATGATCGCCTGCTTGCGGCTCTCGCGCTCGGTGACTTCGAGCGAGGACTTCCAGTCGAGCTCGGTCTTCTTGACCAGGGTCTCGACCAGGTTGACGTAGAGCCAGTTGGTGCCGGCGTCGTTGAACTGGCTGGCGATGGTGCCGTAGACCGGCATGGCCGAGGTGTCCTCGGTGAAGCGCTTGTGTCCACGCTGGTACTGCTTGCGCACGTCGCGCAGGGCATCCTCGGCACCGCGCTTGTCGAACTTGTTGATGACCACCAGGTCCGCGTAGTCGATCATGTCGATCTTCTCGAGCTGGCTCTGGGCGCCGAACTCGGAGGTCATGACGTACATGGACACGTCTACCAGATCGACGATCTCGGAGTCGGACTGGCCGATGCCCGCGGTCTCGACGACCACCAGGTCGAAGCCCGCGGCCTTGGCCACGCCGATGGCCTGGATGAGGGCCTTGCTGGTCGCCACGTTCGAGGCGCGGGTGGCGAGTGAGCGCATGTAGACACGCGGGTTGTAGATGGCGTTCATGCGGATGCGATCGCCCAGCAGGGCGCCGCCGGTCTTGCGCTTGGAGGGGTCAACCGAGAGGATGGCTACGCTCTTTTCGGGGAAGTCCGCCAGGAAGCGGCGGATCACCTCGTCGGTCAGGCTCGACTTGCCTGCCCCGCCGGTGCCGGTGATGCCGAGGACGGGGACCTTGCGGGTCGCGCCCTTCTCGGCGAGCTTGTGGAAGAGATCGCGGTAGCGGAAGTCCGCCTCCTGCTTGGTCTCGGCCTCGGTCAGGGTGATGAGGCGAGCGAGCAGGGGGATGTCCTCGCGCGTGACATCGAGGGCCTGCGGGGGGATGCCCTCGGCCAGGTCCACGTCGCAGGCCATCATCATCTGGTCGATCATGCCCTGGAGGCCCAGGGTACGCCCGTCTTCGGGCGAGAAGATCTTGGTGACGCCGTAGGCTTCGAGCTCGGCGATCTCGGCGGGGACGATGACGCCGCCGCCGCCGCCGAAGACCTTGATGTGGCCCGCCCCGCGCTCGCGCAAGAGGTCGACCATGAACTTGAAGTACTCGACGTGCCCGCCCTGGTAGGAGCTGATGGCGATGCCTTGCACGTCCTCCTGGATGGCGGTCTCGACGATCTCTGCGACCGAGCGGTTGTGGCCCAGGTGGATCACCTCGGCGCCGGTGTCCTGCAGGATGCGGCGCATGATGTTGATCGACGCGTCGTGACCGTCGAAGAGCGAGGCGGCCGTGACGAACCGGACCTTGTTTTTGGCCTGGTAGGGCGACGAGGCGGGTACCGTCCGGGTGGCAGTGGCTTCCATGGCGTCAGTGCTCTCCATTCTTGGCGGGATGGGCGCCCAGCCCCAAGGGCCGGACCTTTCGATTTTACCCCACCTCCTGCACCGAAGCCAGTTTGGCGGGTAGGTGCCTTTGGTATAATCGAGCAATCAAAGGTTCACCGTGGAAGGATACCGCCATGCACCGAATCAACGTCTGGATGAGAAGCGCCCTCCTGTCGGCCATGACCCTTGCGACCTTGACCGGCTGCTCCTCGGCGGGGTCCGAATGGCGGGCCCGCTCGGAGGTCTTCAGCTACGGCGATCGCGACTACGAGCAGCGCCGGGTGGCCTCCGAGATTCAGGTCTTCGAGGGCGAGGTACCGACCAAGCCTTACGTGCGGCTCGCCAAGATCGTCTCGGAGCCCATCTTCGGCAATTCCCAGGACACCTTCTTGGAGCTGAAGCGCCGTGCCGCGATGATGGGAGCCGACGCGATCATCGATCTCAAGTTCGACGTGGAAGAGGTCGAGTACGGCAAGGCCACCGAAACGACCCGCGAGTCGACCTACTTCGGCAGCAACCGCGCCGAGAAGCGCAGCGTCAAGGAAATCAGCAAGCCGTCCGTCGGTAAGCGCACGATCATCTCGGGCGTCGCCATCCGCTACAAGGCCGCTGCCGAGCAGTAACGGCTACGGCAGCGTTCGCTTCAGCGCCTCCAGCAGGCGGCGCGCAGCGAACGAGGGCGGCTCGCGCCGTTCCTGCACGGCGGCGATCGCTTCCACGAGCGCCGGAGTGCCCAGGGCACCTTGCAGGGCGCGCTCGATCTGGGCCATGGCGAGGGCCTCGGCCTCTTCGCGCGCCTGATGCGCCCGCTTCTCGGCGAGCGAGCCGGTGCGCTTCAAGTAATCACGGTGAGTCTTGAGGTGCTCCCACAAATCCAGGACGCCGCTCTCGTCGAGCTCGGTCAGGCTCTTGGTCTGGACCACGCTGGGGTTCCAGCCGGTGCTCACCTGCATCTCGAGCATGCCGAGGATCTCGGCGGCGGCCTTGCCGGCCCCGGGGATGTCGGCCTTGTTGACGACGAAGAGGTCCGGCACCTCCATGATGCCAGCCTTGATGGCCTGGATGCCGTCACCCAGGTTGGGCGGCAGGACGAGCACCGTGCTGTCGGTCGCCTGGGCGATCGCGACTTCGCTCTGACCCACCCCCACGGTCTCGACGATCACCACGTCGCAGCCATAAGCATCCAGCACCTCGGTCGCGGCCTTGGTGGCGAGCGCGATGCCGCCGAGCTGGCCGCGGCTGCTCATGCTGCGGATGAAGACTCCCGGATCGCCCGCGTGGCTCTTCATGCGGATGCGATCGCCGAGGATCGCCCCGCCCGAGAAGGGGCTGGACGGGTCGACCGCGACGACCCCGACCTTGAGCCCGTCCTGTCGGATGGCCGCGATCAAGAGGTCGGTCAGCGAGCTCTTGCCCGCGCCGGGCGGGCCGGTGATGCCCACGAGGAAGGCGTTGCCGGTCGAGGGGTACAGCTCGGCGAGGGCCTGCTCGGCCTCGGGTGCCTGGTTCTCGATGAGGGAGATGAGGCGGGCGGCGGCACGGCGATCGCCCGCTTTCACGCGGCTGACGTAGTCGATGGTTCCTGCGGTCATGGGCGCCCTTTCGTGAGATGCTAGCCCGATCGTAGCCAACCGGGAGCCAAATCGCAAGGCAGCCGTCGCCTTCAAGCTGCCAGGAAGGACCCGTATGACTGAGCCGCCCGCCCGGATGAGGGCGAGCGGCTCGTTATCTTGGAACTCCTCAGAAGGTTGGACTGTACGGCCAGAAGCTCGTCGCCGAGGCGGTCTTGGGCCCCAGATCGAAGCGCTTGATGGAATGGCTGCCGCGCTCGCCGACGTAGAGCGCGTTCTCCCCCGGGACCATGACGAGCCCGCAGGGCTTGTTCAAGGTGTACTTGACGCACAGATCGATCAGGTTGGTGTAGTTGCCGACCATCAACTGCTGAACCTGTCCGTCAACCTCGCTCGTGACGTAAAGGTTGCCGGCGTTGTCCCCCACCACGTCCTTCGGCTCGTCGATCCAAGCCGAGTAGTAGGTGAGGCCCCCGTCGCTCGGGTCGAGTTGGAAGAGGTGGGATCCGCCCACCACCCAGAGGCGCCCTGCGGCGTCCCCCCACATGCCCTGAGGGCGACCCCAGTTGTACACCTTGGGGTTGTAGGCGTCGGAGAGATCGATCAGGTCATTGTTCCAGTGTTGAACGGCGTAGGTCTTGCCGCTCGCCTGGTCTTGGTAGACCCCGTAGGCGCCCGAGGCGTTGGTCGCGAAGTTCGTGGCACCGCCGCCTCCGTTTGCTACCTTCATGACCTTTTGTTCGCAGCCGACGAGGAGGACTCCCCCGGCCCCGAAGGCGAGGGAGACTGGCTCCGTGAGGCCGGTCCCGTAGTTCGAGCGTACCCCCTTGCCCGTGATCTTGTAGACCCTGGTGTTGTAGCCGTCCACGAGATAGAGGTTGTTGGAGGCGTCCGCCGTCATCCCCATGAGCTTGGGGCCACCGGTGACGGTCAGGTAGTTCGAATCCAGCATGGCGCCTGCCATGCTCAGGTTCACCACTTTGTCCCGGGTGGCGACGAAGAGGGATTCCGAGGCGATGGTGATACCGCGGGGCTGGTTGAGGCCCGAGGCGATCACGCTCAGGGTCTTGGTCGCCTGGGTGTACTTGTAGACCTGCCCGCCCCCGGCTGCCGTGACATAGAGGTCTCCCGCCGCGTCCTGCACGAGGCCGAAGGCATCCTGGATCCCGGTGGCCAAGGTGGTGAAGCGGCTACCGTCCCACTTCACGAGGGTGCCCTTCACGGTCGGGTTGATGGACTCGTTGAGGTAGTAGATGTTCCCGGCGCCGTCCCCGATCATGCCGCTGGGATAGTAGATGGGGTTGTGGGCGATGGCCCCTTGCACCGAGCCGTTCGCGTCGAGCTTGTAGATCGCCTGCGTGTTGTTCCCGGAGACATAGAGGTTGTTGTCCGTGCCGACGGCGACCCCGTTGGCGGCATCGGGCAGGGGATAGAACGAAAGGGCGCCGTTGCTGGCGTACTTGTAGAGGGTATTCCCCTGCGAGGCGATGTAGAGGTTTCCCGCCGCGTCGCTCGCCATGTCCGTGGGGGTGCTGACGCCGAGCCGGCGCTGGGCGACGGTGGCGCCCTTCGGGACGACGCTCAGGAATTCGTGGTCGGTGCTGACGCCGAAGAGGTTCTGCGCCGCGTCGAAGGCGAGTCCCCAGGGGTTTCCGAAACCACTCGCGAGCAGGGTTTCGCTCCCGTTCGGGTCGATGCGGTAGAGGCCGTTGTTGCCCGTAGAGACGTGAAGCCGTCCGTTCTTGTCCAGCGCGACGCCCTTGGGATTGGCGTAGCGGTTCGCGTAGGTGGAAGTGGTCCCGTTGCTCGCAGCGACCTTCACGATCGACGAGCCGCGCTGGTTGGCGACGAAGACATCGCCGGCCGTGTTGACCGCGAGGCCCCACGGGGCGTTGAAGCCCACCGCATACGTGAAGCCGCTCGCACTACCGCTGGCCACCCGGCTGATCGAGCCGTTCCAGTTGTTCGCGATCAAGAGATCGCCGCTTCGCGGGTCGAAGCCGAGGCCAGCGGGTCCCGACAGAGCCGTGACCCGATCGCTGAGGCCCGTGCCGTCGGTCTTAAGGCTCACGACCTTGCCGCTGCCCTGGCACGAGATGTAGAGGAGGCCGTCGGGACCGAGCGCGATGCCGCTCGGCTGAGAGAGGCCGGTCGCGAGGGGCGACTTGACTCCGGCCGGGGTGACCTTGGTGACGCTGCCTGCTGCCGAGTCCGTCACGTACAGGTTCTCCTGCCGGTCGAGCGTCAGAGCCGAGGGGGCGGTGAAGCCGGTGGCGAAGGAGGCCATGGTCCCATCGGGGGCCATCTTGAAGACCACGCCGTTGTTGCCCGCGACGTAGAGGTTGCCGGCCGCGTCCAGGATGGAGTGGCCGTCGTTGCTCGTGACATGGAAGCTCGGCCCGACCCCCTTGAAGCCCGCGATCTCGACGGTGACGGGGCCCGAGGTGGCCCCTGCCGGTATCTCGACCTGCATCTGGGTCTGGTCGCTCAGCACGGCCCGCACGGTGCCCCGGACCCCGTTGAAGTAGACATGGTTCTGGCTCGGATCCAGGTTGAACTGGTTGCCGAAGAGGGTGACGACGTCCCCGACCGCGCCCGAGGCGGGCATCACGTCCGTGATCGAGAAGCCTTCGACCGCCGCCGCGTAGGAGTACCAAGGGGCCGAGGCGTTGCGCCGGGTGTTGATGAGCGCACCTGCCACGGGGTCTGCATTGAGGGCGAGTTGCCGGATCACGATCCCGTGGACCTGGCGATACTCATCCTGGTGGACGCCGCTGAGCGCCGCGCTGCCGGCGAAGCTGATGGGGGCCTCGGGGACACCGGGCGTGAGCGAGAGGCGGGTGCGCGGATCGAGCGTGCCGATGAGCGAGGATCCCCAGACCGGGATCGAGCCGCTCGCCACAGGATCGGAAGACTGACTCCGCAAGTCGACGATCATCGAGAGGGCGGTGCTGGAGGGGTTGATGAGGATCTGCGCCCCGGTCAGGGAGGTCCAGCCGTTCTGGTAGCCCAGGAGGGTCCGGACGCGCGCGGCACGCTTGCCCGCCTTGTTGTCGAAGAGGCCCTTGACCGCTTCGAGGGCGTACAGGGCGTTCGCGTTTGGCCTGAAGTTCGGGTTGAGGGTGAACGAGCCGTTCGCGTCGGTCACGCCGCTCGTGATCGTCGTGCTCGTGCCGAGATCGATCAGCGAGACGGTCGAAGCCTTGGCGATCTCATCCACCGTCGCCTGAGTTGCGCGCTCGGCGGTCCCCCCGAACTCGACCCGGCCCGCCAGGGCGGAGTCCGACCCGGGCAATGGGGCCGTCATCGGTGGGCGAACGCAGGCAGAGAGCGCCAGAACCACCACCAAGGCGACAAACCGTCCGAGCATGAATTTTCTCCAAAAAACTCATCCATCCAAAGTTTTGGATGATTAATTAACAATCATGGCGTTTAGATAATCAGGCAAGCGAATTGTTAATACTATACCCGTTAGATTGATTTCGCTTTGGACTTTATGCTATTTCCTTGCTATTGCACCGAATGTTTAGTCTGAAATTTTGTACCGACGCGATGACGGCTTTGTTCTGAGCGTTTTTTGGATTCGGCTGCGGGTTTGCCTTTTTCAGAAGTCATGTCCAGCTGGATTGAAGGGTGGGTATCATGCCAAGCGCTTATCACTCGATTTTCCGCGGCGTGATGCTCCTGTTGCCCCTTCTCCTTGCGGCCTGCATCACCGACCAGCCAGAGGTTACGAACGCGCCGCCTTCCGGCGCAGGGACGACCACGCCGACCCCCACCCCCACGCCGTCTGCTCCCCTGTCGCCTGCTCCCACTGCGACGGCGCCGACCTGGATCGTGGCGAGCCCCACGCCTACCCCGTCGGCGACCGTGACGCCCACCTTGCCGCCGGCGCCGGTCGTGACCACCGATCCTTTCGCCACCCCTACCCCCACTTCCGATCCCACGCCCTGACCCCTTCAAGCAAAAAGTCCCGAGCAGCCGACGAGGCTGCTCGGGACTTTCGTTTCGGGAGGCTTAGGCCAGCTCGTTGCGGGCGATGACCATCCGCTGGACCTCCGAGGTCCCCTCGTAGATCTCGGTGATCTTGGCGTCGCGCATGAAGCGCTCGGCAGGGAAGTCGGTGGTGAAGCCGTAGCCGCCGTGCAACTGCACGCCCTTGGTCGAGACCCACATGGCCGTCTCCGAGGCCATGAGCTTGGCCATGGACGCCGCCTGGGTGTGGTTCTTGCCCTGGTCCTTGAGCGAGGCCGCCCGGTACATCAGGAGGCGCGCCGCCTCGATGTCGGTCGCCATCTCGGCCAGGTAGAACTGAATCGCCTGGTTGTCCGAGATCGACTTGCCGAACTGCTTGCGCTCCTGGGTGTACTTGATGGCCTGGTCCAGCGCGGCCTGGGCGATGCCGAGGGCCTGGGCCGAGATACCGATGCGGCCGCCGTCCAGGGTCCACATGGCGATCTTGAAGCCCTGCCCCTCGTCGCCGAGGCGGTTGGCCGCAGGCACCCGGCAGCCGTCGAAGACCAGCTCGTAGGTGCTGGAGGCGCGGATGCCGAGCTTGTCTTCCTTCTTGCCGAAGGTGAAGCCGGGGGTGCCCTTCTCGACGATGAAGGCGGTGATGCCCTTGGCGCCGAGGCTGGGGTCGAGCGTCGCGAAGACGATGTAGGTGTCGGCGTAGTAGCCGTTGGTGACCCACATCTTGGTGCCGGTCAGCACGTAGTCGTCGCCGTCCTTGACCGCGCGGCACTTGAGGCTCGCAGCGTCGGTGCCGGCACCCACCTCGGAGAGGGAGTAGGCGCCGATCTTCTCGCCTTCGAGCAGGGGCTTGAGGTACTTCAGCTTCTGCTCGTGGGTGCCGAACTGGTTGAGGGGCGCAGAAGCCAGGCTGGTCTGCACCGACATGGTGACGCCGGTGCTCGCGCAGGCGCGGCAGATCTCTTCGAGGGCGATCACGTACGAGACGTAGTCGGCCCCGGCGCCGCCGTACTCCTCGGAGAAGGGGATCCCCAAGAGGCCGTTCTCGGCGAGGACCTTGAAGTTCTCCATGGGGTACTCGCCGGTCTTGTCCAGGTGCTCCGCGCGCGGAGCGATGACGCGGTCCGCCAGGTCCCGGGCCATCTCCTTGAGCATCTGCTGCTCTTCGGTCAGTTGAAAGTCCATGCGCTTCTCCTTACTTGCCTTGGCCCAGGAGGGCGCGCGAGATGACGATCTTCTGGATCTCCGAGGTGCCCTCGTAGATCTCGGTGACCTTGGCGTCGCGGTAGAGCCGCTCGATGGGGAACTCGTCGGTGTAGCCGTAGCCACCGTGGATCTGGAGGCTCTCGTTGGTGGCCTCGCGGGCGGTCTTGCTCGCGAAGAGCTTGGCCATGGCGCCTTCCTTGTTCACGGGCATGCCTTCGTCCTTGAGCCACGCGGCCCGGTAGGTCAGCATGCGCGCGGCGTGGATCTTGGTGGTCATGTCCGAGATCTTCCACTGGATGCCCTGGAAGCGGTTGATGGGCTTGCCGAAGGCCTCGCGCTCGTTCGAGAACTTCTTGGCGAGGTCGAGGGCGGCCTGGGCGATGCCCGTGGCCTGGGCGGCGATGCCGATGCGCCCGCTCTCGAGGGTCTTCATGGCGATCGCGAAGCCCTTGTTGAGCTCGCCGATCATGGCCGACTTGGGCACTCGGCAGTTCTCGAGGACCAGGTCATAGGTCTCGCTGGTGCGCATGCCCATCTTGTGGGTCTTGCGGCCGAGGCTCAGGCCCGGTGTGCCGGCCTCGATCAGGAAGGCCGAGATGCCCTTGGCGCCGGGCTCGTTGGGGTTGGTCCGCGCGAAGAGCAGGAAGAGACCCGCACACTTGGCGTTGGTGATCCACTGCTTGCTGCCGTTGAGGACGTAGAAGTCGCCGTCCTCTTCCGCCTTGGTGCGCAGGGCGGTAGCGTCCGAGCCGCAGCAGGGCTCGGTCAGGGCGAAGGCGCCGATCATCTCGCCCGAGCAGAGCTTTTCGAGGTACTTGGCCTTTTGCTCGTCGGTGCCGAACTCGTAAACCGAGCGGGTGTGGGCCGAGACGTGGACTGAGTAGGCGCAGGCGAGGCCGGGGTCGGCCTTCGCGAGCTCCTCGACCACGGTCACGTAGTCGCGCAGGTTGGCGCCGGCGCCGCCGAACTCCTCGGGGATGGGCAGGCCGAGTACGCCCAGCTCGCCCAGCTTGCGGAAGACATCCACGGGGAAGTGGTCGTCGCGGTCCCACTGGGCGGTGTGGGGCGCGATTTCACGGGCGGCGAACTGCTGGATCATCTCCTGCAGCGCGCGCTGATCGTCTGAGAATTCGAGATCCATGGGGAATCCTTATGGGGTGAGGCGCTGCGCTACTTGGCGGCAGCGGCGGGCTTGGCGGTCTCGGTGTAGTCGTAGAAGCCGCGGCCGGTCTTGCGGCCGAGCAGCCCGGCCTGCACCATCTTGCGAAGCAGCGGAGCGGGACGGTACTTGGAGTCGCTGAAGTCGTTGTACAGCACCTCCATGATGAAGAGGCAGGTGTCGAGGCCGATGAAGTCGGCCAGCGTCAGGGGGCCCATGGGATGGTTCATCCCGAGCTTCATGACCGTGTCGATGTCTTCCTTGGTGGCGATGCCCTCGCCCAGACAGAAGATGGCCTCGTTGATCATGGGCATGAGGATGCGGTTCGAGATGAAGCCGGGGGCGTCGTTGACAGTGACCGGGGTCTTGCCGAGCTTCTTGGAGGTCTCGAACACGGCCTGGTAGACCTCGTCCGAGGTCACGAAGCCGCGGATGATCTCGACCAGCTGCATGACGGGCACCGGGTTCATGAAGTGCATGCCGATGAAGCGCTCGGGGTTCGAGACGCCGTTGGCGAGCTGGGTGATGGGCAGGCTCGAGGTGTTGGAAGCGAAGATCGCGTCGGGGCGGCAGAGCTCATCCACCTGCTTCCAGGTCTGGAGCTTGACGTCGAGCTTCTCGATGATGGCTTCGACGACCAGGTCCGAATCCGAGAGGTCGGCGAGGTTCGAGGTCCAGGTCAGGCGGCCCATGGTGGCCTCCATGGCGTCAGCTTCGAGCTTGCCCTTCTCGACCATGCGGGCGAGGTTCTTCTCGATTCCCTTCTTGGACTTCTCGAGGGCGCCGGCGTTCACGTCGTAGATGAAGGTGGTGTAGCCGTTCTGGGCGAAGACCTGGGCGATGCCCGAGCCCATCTGACCGCCGCCGAGCACCGAGACCGTGGTGATGTTCTTCAAGGTGAAAGTTCCTTTCTGGAGTTCGAGCTGCAGGCGCTCTACAACGTTAAGAAAGACGTTCGAGGATGACGGCGTCGCCCTGAGCGGCACCCGAGCAGATGGCCGCCACGCCGTAGCGGCCGCCGCGGCGCGAGAGCTCGTGGGCGAGCGATGCGACGATGCGAGCGCCGCTGGCGCCGATGGGGTGGCCGAGGGCGATCGCGCCGCCGTTGACGTTGGTGCGCTCGCGGATGGCTTCGAGCTTGCCCGCATCACCGCCCGAGAGGATCTCGGTCGAGCGCAGGGTGACGGCCGCGAAGGCCTCGTTGATCTCGAAGAGGTCCATCTGGTCGACGGTGAGGTTCGCCTGGGCGAGGGCCTTCTGGATGGCGAGGCCGGGCACGGTGGAGAGGTAGGCGGGCTCCTGACCGACCTTGGCGTGGCCGACGATGGCCGCCAGCGGCTTGAGGCCGAGCTCGTGGGCCTTGCGCTCGCTCATGAGCACGAGGGCCGCCGCGCCGTCGCTGATGCCGGGAGCGTTGCCCGCGGTGATCACGCCGTCCTTGGTGAAGGCTGCACGCAACTTGCCGAGCGCTTCAGTGGAGGTGTCGGGACGCACGCTCTCATCGCGCTTGACCATGATGGGATCGCCCTTGCGCTGGGGGACGCCCACCGCGACGATCTCGGCGTCGAGGCGGCCCGCTTCGGCGGCCTCGTGGACCTTGTGGTGGCTGCGGACGGACCAGGCGTCCATCTCTTCACGCTGCTGGCCGAACTCCTTGGCGGTGGTATCGCCGTGGACGCCCATCGCGACGTGGTGGAAGGCGCAGGTGAGGCCGTCGAACATCATGCCGTCGAGGACCTCGGCGTTGCCCATCCGGTAGCCCGAGCGGGCCTGCTTGAGGAGGTAGGGGGCGTTGGTCATGCTCTCCATGCCGCCCGCGACGAAGATCTCGCCGTCGCCGACGCGCTGGAGCTGGTCGGCCAGGGTGACGGCGCGCATGCCCGAGGCACAGACCTTGTTGATGGTCAGCGAGGGGACGGTGGCGGGGATGCCGGCCTTGATGGCCGCCTGGCGCGAGGGGATCTGGCCCACGCCCGCCTGGAGGACGATGCCCATCAGGACGTTCTCGACCAGCTCGGGGGCGACCCCTGCACGCCGGAGAGCTTCCTCGATCACGAGCGCGCCCAGGTCGGGAGCCTTGAAATCCTTGAGGGCCCCGCTCATCTTGCCGAACGGCGTGCGAGCAGTACTGACGATGACGGTGCGATCCATCTGTTCTGAACCTCGTTGTGCTAGGTATGACGCGGGAATCGAAGCTTTAACCCGCGTTTAAAATTTTAGCACAGGGGCTTACCAGTTGCGATCGCGGTTCCGGGCGAGCTTGGCGAGGGTCGCGGCTTCGAGATCGACCCCCGAGACATCCGCGAGCTGCATGAGGTAGAGGAAGACGTCGGCGAGCTCATCACCAAGCGCCTCGGGATCGGCCGCATCGCCCCACTGGAAGTGCTCAAGCACTTCGGCCGCCTCGATGGCGAGCGACTTGGCGAGGTTCGAGGGGGTCTGGGGACGCTTGGAGTCCGGCTCGTACCAGCCCTTGGCTCGGACGAATTCGTGCATTCGCGCGGTGAGTTCCTTGAGGTCCATGGCTTAGCGCTTCGCCGCCTCCCAGGCCCGCAGGCGATCCTGGATGCCCGGCTGGCGGAAGCAGTTGGCGAAGGCCTCCTGCTCGAAGAAGAAGTCGGCCCGCTCGGTCATGCCGATGGTCTCCTTCGTCTGGCGCAGGGCGTAGGCGTCGCGGCCTTCGAGCTCTTCGGCCCAGCGCATCGCTTCCGTCTTCACGTCCTCGGCCACCGCGTTGACGAGCCCCCAGCGCTCGGCGCATTCGGCGTCGATCACCCGGCCCAGGAACATCAGCTCCTTGGTGCGGGCGGTGCCGATGATGCCGGGGCAGCGCTGGGTACCGCCGAAGCCGGGCAGGATCCCGAGCTTGCTCGCGGGGTAGCAGAATCGCGCATGGGGAGCCGCAAGGCGCAAATCGCAGGCGAGCGCGAGCTCCAGCCCGCCGCCGTAGGCCAGGCCGTTGAGGGCCGCGATGACCGGCGCCGGGAAGTCGGCGAGGAGCGCCGTCACGCTCTGGCCCAGGTGCGAGAAGTCCAGGGCGGCCGCGGGCGTCAGCTCGGCGATCTCGTTGAGGTTGGCCCCGGCGCTGAAGGCGCGATCGCCCGAGCCCGTCAGGACCAGCGCCGTGAGCCCTGCCTGCTGCGAGAGGCGCAGCAGGATCTGGCGCAGGGCTTCGAGGGTGGCGCGGTGCAGGATGTTGAGGCCGTGCTCCCCCTCCAGCGTGAGGGTGACGACGCCATCACGGCGCTCTTCGAGGATGCGGGTCGGCATGACGGGCCTCCGGTGCGACGAAAGAGGGAACGGCTGTCTAAAGTTAGAGCATCTAACAAAACCAGGCATGTGTCGAGCGCCCGGGTGGCAAGCCCCGCGCGGTGCGGACGAGCGATGCGCCCGTGTGGCGCCTCTGCTACGCTCTGCGCATCGAGCGAGACGAACCAGGGAGGTGTGCCATGCCCGATGCGGTCATCGTGTATTCGCAAGAAGGATGCCCGCCCTGCGGCGCGGTCAAGGAGTACCTGACGCGCAGGGGCGTGCCATTCGTCGTCAAGGACATCGGCCGGGACGTGTCGGCCCGCAACGAGTTCCTGCGCAAGGGCTTTAGGGGGACGCCCGTCGTCCTCGTCGGGGACGAGGCCATCGTGGGCTTCGACCGTGCGCGGATCGATCGGGCCTTGCTGCGCCAGCCGAGAGGTGAGCAAGCGAAAACCCCCGTCGACATCGTCTGGTGACGGTGCGACGGGGGCGAAAGGCGGGGCCGGGGTCTTAGAGGACGCCGGCCTTCTGCTTGGCCGCGGCGATCATCGCCTCGACCTGGGCGTCGTCCTTCCAGCGGGCCTGAGCCTCGGGGCTGAGCAGGTCGATGGGATCGAAGTAGAGGTAGTGCTCGTCCTTCTTGACGCTCGGAGCCGTGTAGACGGCGATGCCGTTCTCGCGGTCGTAGTACTCGAAGCTGTGGACGTCACGCTTGCCGCCGCCGCCGGGGGCGTCGCAGACGAAGGTCGGCGTGTTGAAGCCGGCCGTCGAGCCGCGGACCCACTTCTCGATGTCGAGGGCGGTCTGGATGGTGGTGCGCAGGTCCTCGACGCCCTTGACCATGTCGTGCTGGTAGACGTAGTAGGGGTGGACGTTGATATGGCCGAGGCGCTTGACCAGGAGCTGCATGGTCTCCTTCTTGTCGTTGACGCCGCGCTGCAGCACCGACTGGTTGCGGACGTAGACGCCGCGCTCGAAGAACATCCGCATCGCCTTCTCGGTGATCCAGGTGATCTCGTTCGGGTGGTTGAAGTGGGTGTGGAGGACGACCTCCTTGCCCATCTTGCGGCCCATGTCGGCCACGTCGCAGATGGCGTTGAACCACTCGGTGTCCGAGATGATCTTCATCGGCATGACGGCCGGGCCCTTGGTCGCGAAGCGCATGCGACGGACGTTGGGCATGTTGACGAGGGTCTCGCCGATCAGGCGGATGTTCTTGGCCGACAGCTGGTAGGTGTCGCCGCCCGAGATGACGATGTCCTCGAGCTCGGGACGCTCCGAGATGTACTGGAACGCCTTGGCCCAGCGCGCAGCGCTCGGCGAGAGCTGAATCTTCTCGACTTCTTCGGTGTTCATGCCGACCGCGTAGGAGCGGGTGCAGAAGCGGCAGTAGACCGGGCAGATGTCGAGGGGCAGGAACAGCGCCTTGTCGTGGTAGCGGTGGGTCAGGCCCGGGGTGGGGGCGTCTTCCTGCTCATGCAGCGAGTCGAGCGTGAGCTTGGGGTGATCGGCCATCAGGCGCGAGCCGAGGGGCAGGAACTGGGTGCGGATCGGGTCGTTGTAGGGATCCTTCCAGTCGATCAAGGAGAGCATGTAGGGCGAGACGCGCACCGACATGGGGGCCTTGGCGAAGCCGGCGCGGGCGTCCTCGACGAAGTCCGCGGGGGCCAGGTCCTGGATGGTCTCGATCAGCTTCTCGACGGTCGTGATGGAGTGCTTGCCCTGCCAAAGGTGGCTGAGGAAGGTCTCGGTGTCCACGTCGCGGTAGGCCGGGATCTCGCGCCAGAATTCGCCTTCGCGGAGGTTCTTGTGGGCGAAGGCCTCGGGCGGAGCCGGGGGCTTGATGTGGGGGACGGACTCCTCGGAGTAGACCTTGGGGGCGGTTTCGGCGGTTTGCATCGTAATGTCTCCTGTCATCTAGATACCAAGCACGGGGTGAGATGACAGAGGATCACAGGCCGTATTGGGGCTTGTCGCCGCATCCAAAGGCAGGATCGTAGGACAAGGGGTTCTACCTCCATTGCGCATCACAAGACGAAGCGGGCGCCAGGGCCGCTCATCACTACTTTAGCCGGACTTCGAAAGCGTGGCAATCATTTATGACGCTTCGTGAAGACATGGTAAGCGTTTTATGATAAGGTAATGTAAAGGATTGGTTAATCAAGTTTTGACCATCCCGTTATTACTCCCCAATCTGGCCTGAGTCTTTTCAGCCAGGTCGTCTCATTGAGGTTTCATCAACACTATGAACAAGCTTTTGGTTCGCGGTCTCTTCGCTGCCGCCCTCGCTTTCGGAACCGTCTCGCTGACGGCCTGCCCCGCGCCTTACACCCTTCCCACCACCGCCGGTGCGGAGCTGACCGAGGACTTCTGGAAGAGCTACTATCCCGAGTTCAAGCAGGACATGAGCTGGACCTACGCCGTCACCAGCACCGCTTCCGGCAGCGAGGGCACCGCTGAGGCCCTCTGGAAGGTGACCGAGGTCAAGGACGGTGTTGCCACCGTCAAGATGACCGTCAAGATGGGTGAGACCACCATCTCCGACGAGACCGACACCCTCAGCAAGAAGGGCCCCGGCAAGGCCGCCTCGGGCGTCAAGTACGAGAAGACCGAGACCGTGACGGTCGCGGCCGGCGAGTTCAAGGACGCCGTCAAGGGCAAGGCCACCATGGACGGTTCAGAGACCACCATGTGGGTTGCCAAGGGCGTGGGCATCATCAAGCTGGAGTCGACGGGCAGCAAGATGGAGCTGAAGGCGAAGTCCTTCTAGTCCGAATCTTCCATATTGGCTTGGCCGGCGGTTCGTCCGCCGGCCAATGTCGTTTGGAGGCCGCCCAGGCGCGCTTTCTTGCTTCGGTTCGCGGGTCTGGTGTAAGATGGGTGACTACTCTTGCGGTGTTTAAACCGCGAGCAGTGCGCGACTTCAACGCCTTCAGTCACAAGGATCATTCCGACATTGGAAACGACGCGGAACAACTTACGCGACGAAGCCCAGCGCCATGCGACCCGCAAGCGCGAGGGCATGCTGATCGTCATCTCCGGCCCGTCTGGCGTCGGCAAGGGCACGCTCGTCAAGGTGCTCCGGGCCCAGATGCCCGGGCTTAACCTCTCGGTCTCGGTGACGACCCGCGCCCCGCGCGCCGGGGAAGAAGAAGGCAAACACTACTTCTTCCGCACCGAGGAGCAGTTCCGACAGATGGTCGAAGATGGCGACCTGCTTGAGTACGCCCAGTTCGTCAACGGCCTGTTCTACGGCACGCCCCGCGCCTACGTCGAGGAGCAGATCCGCAACGGCCACGACGTGATCCTCGAGATCGACGTCAAGGGCGCGATCCAGGTCAAGGAGCGCTGGCCCCACGGCGTCTACGTCTTCCTGCTCCCCCCCACGCTGGAGGAGCTCGAGGCGCGCCTGGTCAAGCGCCAGACCGAGGCGGTCGAGGCCATCCGCCAGCGACTTTCGGTCGTGGTGGACGAGCTCAACTTCCTGCCCCTCTACGATTATCAGGTGGTCAACGACGACCTCGATAAGGCCGCCGAAAAGCTTCAGGCGATCATCAACGCCGAACGGTGCCGCATCAGCCGGCACCTCCCGCACTAGTCCGGGCGCCCACGCTCACCTCAGAAAGGTCCTCATCATGCACAGCGAACTCCTGGCCACCTGCGACAACAAGTACGAGCTGGTGCTCGACGTCGCCCGCCGCGCCAAGCACCTCAAGGACGACATCCAGCGCGACGGCAGCATCGAGGTCAACAAGCCCATCCCCCTGGCCATCCAGGAGATGGTCCAGGAAGGCAAGGCTGCCGAGGGCGGCCAAGAAGGCTAAAGCCATGCCCGTCCTGCTCCTCGGAGTCTCGGGCGGGATCGCGGTCTATAAAGCCGTCGAGCTGACCTCCCTGCTGCGCAAGCGCGGCTGGGAGGTTCGCGTCGTCATGACCGAGAATGCGACCCGCTTCGTCACCCCCCTCACCTTCCAGACCATGTCCCGGCACCGGGTGCACGTGGACCAGTTCGCCCTCGGTGACGACTGGCAGGTCGAGCACATCGACTTGGTCAAGGGCGTGGACCTCGCGGCGGTGGTCCCGGCGTCGGCCAACGGGCTCGCGAAGCTCGCCCACGGCATCGCGGACGATTTGCTCTCGACGACCCTGCTCGCGCTGCGCTGCCCGCTCTTGGTCGCGCCCGCGATGAACACGGCCATGTGGGAGCACCCGGCGACGCGCGCCAACCTCGACATCCTGCGCGCCCGCGGGGTCGAGGTGATCGCGCCCCAGGCCGAAGGTGAGCTCGCTTGCGGGGACGTGGGAGCAGGGAAGCTTGCGACGGTCGAGGCGATCGCCGAGGCCCTGGAGCGGGCTCTGCGGCGCGGGGAGTCGCTCCAAGGGCGCCGGGTGCTCGTGACCGCGGGCGGGACCCGCGAGCCCATCGACCCGGTGCGGTACGTGGGCAACCGATCCAGCGGCAAGATGGGCCATGCGATCGCCGAGGCCGCCTGCGCCCGAGGCGCCGAGGTGACCCTGGTGACCACCGCGGGCCTGCCTGCCCCTGCTGGGGCCGAGGTCGTGCGGGTCGCGACCGCTGCCGAGCTGCAGCGCGCGGTCGAGGAGCGCTTTGCCGCTTCGGACGTGCTCGTGATGGCGGCCGCCGTGGCGGATTATCGGCCCGTTGCGGCCGCGCCTTCCAAGATCAAGAAGAGCGGCGATCGCCTGGTCATCGAACTGGAACCCACGGTGGACGTGCTTGCGAGCCTTGCGCCCAGCAAGCGTGCAGATCAGCTCGTGGTGGGCTTCGCCGCCGAAACCGACGACGTGCTCGGCTACGCGGCAGGGAAGCTTGCGCGCAAGGGGCTGGATCTCATCGTCGCCAACGACGTGTCGCGCGCGGACATCGGCTTCGAGTCGGATGCGAACGCCGTGACCGTGCTCGATGCCGAAGGCGTCGTCTGCGAGGTGCCGCGCGCTCCCAAAACGGTGGTCGCCGCGCGCATCCTGGATGTGATCGCCGATCGCCTACCGCAGCCCTGAGCCCATGGAGCCCCTTGCCCCCCAGGCGACCGACGTCTACGCGGACGTCTTGATCGACTCGATCCCCCTCGCGCAGCAGCGCCCCTACACCTACCGGGTGCCGGCGGCCATGCGCGATCGGGTGCGGGTGGGCAGCGCGGTAGTGGTCCCCTTCGGCCCCAAGCAGCGGGTGAGCGGCTACGTGGTCGCCTATCCGGCGCGGGCGCCCCAGGGGACGGCGCGCGACATCCGCGAGCTCTTGGGGGACACGATCGTTCCCCCTGCGCTGCAGCGCCTCTTCCAGTGGGTCGCGGACTACTACCTCTGCACCGTGGCCCAGGTCTACCAGATGGCCCTTCCGCGGGGAACCCTGAACGGGACGGTCAAGGAGAAGACCCAGCTGGTGGTGACCCTCCAGGATGGCTTGACGGGGGACCTCTCCAAGCGCCAGATGCAGGTGATTGGCGTGCTGACCGGCGCCGGAGGGCAGATGACCCTCGCGGATCTGGTCCGCGCGGCCCAGACCACCCCGGGCCTCTTGCGGACCCTCGAAGCCAAGGGAGCGATCGCGATCGCCACCCAGCGGATCTGGCGCGCGCCGGAGCTTCCGAACGCCTCGCGGGGCGCCATCCCAGAGCCGACGCCCGAGCAATCTGAAGCGATCGCGGCGATCAAAGCCGGGGAGCCGGGCGAAGTCTTCTTGTTGCACGGGGTCACGGGCAGCGGCAAGACCGAGGTCTACCTGCAAACCATCGCCGAAACCCTGGAACGGCGCGAGCAGGCACTGGTCCTGGTGCCCGAGATCGCCCTCACGCCGCAGACCGTCGCGCGCTTTCGGGCGCGGTTCGGCGATCGGATCGCGGTCCTGCACAGCGCCCTCGGCGAGGGCGAGCGCTTCGACGAGTGGCAGCGCCTGCGCAACGGCGATGCCCAGGTCGGCATCGGCGCACGTTCGGCCGTCTTTGCGCCGCTCGCGAGGCTCGGCCTCATCATCCTCGACGAGGAGCACGAGGGCTCGTACAAGCAAGACAACGCCCCTCGCTACCACGCCCGCGACGTGGCCTTGCAGCGGGCGGCCTTCGAGGGTGCGCGAGTGGTGCTCGGCAGCGCCACTCCGTCGGTCGAGTCGTACCGCCGCGCCGAGCAGGGGGATTATCGCCTGCTGACGCTCACCGAGCGCGTCAACGCGCGTCCCTTGCCGCCGGTCGAGGTCGTGGACATGCGCGCGGAGCTCGAAGCGGGCCACCGCTCCATCTTCAGTCGCTCGCTGACCGATGCCCTGCACGCGCACCTGGGGCGAGGGGAGCAGGCGATTCTGCTCATCAACCGGCGCGGGTACTCCTCGTTCGTCATGTGCCGCAGTTGCGGGGAGCCGGTGCGCTGTCCCAACTGCTCGGTGTCGCTGACCTACCACAAGGCGGGCGAGGCCCTACGGTGCCACTACTGCGACCATCACGCCGCGCCTCCCGAGCGCTGCCCGAGCTGTCGGAGCCCCTACATCAAGCACTTCGGAGCGGGAACCCAGCAAGTGGCCGAAGCGGCGGCGGCCTTGCTGCCCGAGGCGCGGATCATGCGCCTCGACCGGGACACGACGACCCGCAAGGGATCCCACCAGCGCATCCTGGACGCCTTTGCGGCCGGCGAGGGCGACGTGCTCATCGGCACCCAGATGGTCGCCAAGGGCCTCGACCTGCAGCGCGTCTCGCTCGTGGGCGTCATGGCGGCGGATGCCTCGCTCAACCTTCCCGACTTCCGAGCGGCGGAGCGCTCCTTCCAGCTCTTGACCCAGGTGGCGGGGCGCGCGGGGCGCGGCGAGATCCCGGGCCGGGTCATCGTCCAGACCTACGCCCCCGATCACCCCAGCGTGCGGGCCGCTCAGGTCCACGACTTCACCGCCTTCTACACGCGCGAGATCGTGGAGCGCGAAGAGCTGCGCTATCCGCCCTTCCAGCACCTGATCAACGTGGTGGTCAGCGCCGAGGATTCGGGCATCGTGTGGAAAGTAGGCGAGGCCCTCGCGGATCGCCTGCTCGCTTTTCCCGAGCTGATGGCGCTCGGGCCGGCAGAGGCGCCGCTCTTCCAGCTGCGGGGCCGCTATCGCGTGCAGGTCCTGATCAAGACCCCCGAGCTGCCCTATGCCCGCAATGCTCTGCGCGAAGCCGTACGGCAGGTGGAACGCCCTCAGGGCGTGCGCTTGGCGATCGACGTGGAGCCGCACTCCTTGCTGTGAGGGCCGATCGCCTTCCTTGCTCGCCTTGAAATGAGCGAGGTGAGCCGATCTCGACGCTCACTCGCTGCTTGCCTTATCCGCGTTCCGCATTACCATAAGGGCGTAACCAGCCACCAGACTGGCCAGGCATGTCGCTTTCCGCCCCATGCCGTGCGTCGGGCCCCAGCGAATACAGGAAGGTGGGAGCGATGCAGGACCATGATTCTCACGATAGCCGGCTCTTGCATGAGCTCTTGACCGATGTTAGCGGCCCTCAGGCAAGCGAGCTCGACGAGTTGGAGCATCCCCCCCAGGACGAGCTCGGCTTGCGCGTCAGCTTCATAGAGGAAGAGCATCCCCCGGAAGAGGAGGCCCATCCCCACGAGGAGGCTAAGGCCGAGAAGGCCGTGCCGATTTCCGACCCGGTCCACGCCTACCTGCGGGCGATCGGGGCGATTCCCTTGCTCAAGGGCGACGAGGAGCTGCGGATCGCCCGCGCCATGGGCGAGCCCGGCGAGGCCGGCCAGCGCGCGCGGGGCCGAATGATCGAGGCCAATCTTCGCTTGGTCGTCAGCGTCGCGAAGAAGTACCTGGGGCGCGGCCTCTCCTTCCTGGATCTCATCCAGGAGGGCAATCTCGGTCTCATTCGGGCGGTCGAGAAGTTCGACTACACCCGCGGCTACAAGTTCTCGACCTACGCGACCTGGTGGATCCGGCAGGCCATCACCCGGGCCTTGGCGGACAAGGCCCGTACCATCCGCATCCCGGTGCACCTGGTCGAGACGATCAACCGCTTGCGCGCCATCTCGCAAAGGCTGACCCAGCGGCTCGGTCGCAAGCCAAGCGACGAGGAGATCGCCGCCGAGGCGAACGTGCCGGTCGAGAAGATCGCGGACATCAAGAAGATCGTGAAGGACACCATCTCGCTCGAGACCCCGATCGGCAAGGAAGAGGACAGCCGTCTGGGCGACTTCATCATCGACCGCGAGGCGCCAGGCCCGGCCTCGGCGGTCGCGTCGCTGCTCCTGCAAGAGGAGATCCGCGCCCTGCTCGGAAGCCTCTCGGATCGCGAGCGTCAGGTCGTCGAGCTGCGCTTCGGCATCGTGGACGGTAACGTCCACACCCTCGAGGAGATCGGGCGGATCTTCGGCGTCACCCGCGAGCGGGTCCGCCAGATCGAAGGCAAGGCCTTGGCCAAGCTCAAGCACGAGATGTCCGAGCGCCGCATGATCGAGTACATCGAGTAAGGGCAGAAGGAAACACCCCCGGCGATCGCCGGGGGTGTTTCCTCGTGTTTAGCGTTCGAAAGATTTTCGAACATATGTGCTTGACCTTCGAACAATAATTCGATATTCTGATGCGTATCCACTGGGAGCGGATGACGGTCATCCCCCGTCGTGCTGCCAGCAGCCTTCCCGACCTTCCGCAAAGGAGAGCGCACCAACATGGGCAAAGAAGTAGCGACGGTGGTCCCCAAGGACAACGCGAAGGAGATGGCGGCCGACAAGCGCAAGGCCCTCGATCTCGCCCTCGCCGGCATCGAAAAGCAGTTCGGCAAGGGTTCCATCATGAAGCTCGGGGACAACTCCCGCCTCAAGGTGGGCGTCGTGCCGACCGGCATCTTGCCCCTGGACATCGCGCTCGGGGTGGGCGGCCTGCCCAAGGGCCGCGTCGTCGAGATCTACGGCCCCGAGTCGGGCGGTAAGACGACGGTCAGCCTGACGGTCGTCGCCCAGGTCCAGAAGACGGGCGGGGTCGCGGCCTTCATCGACGCGGAGCACGCCCTGGATCCCCAGTACGCCGCTCGCCTCGGGGTGGACATCGACAACCTCTTGGTCTCCCAGCCCGACACGGGTGAGCAGGCGCTCGAGATCGCCGACGCCCTGGTCAAGTCCTGCGCGGTGGACATCATCGTCGTGGACTCGGTGGCGGCCCTGGTGCCCAAGGCCGAAATCGAGGGCGAGATGGGCGACAGCCACGTGGGCCTCCAGGCCCGCCTGATGAGCCAGGCCCTGCGTAAGCTCACGGCGACCATCGGCAAGAGCAACACCATCGTCATCTTCATCAACCAGCTCCGCGAGAAGGTCGGCGTCATGTTCGGCAGCCCCGAGGTGACCACCGGCGGCCGCGCCCTGCGGTTCTACTCGAGCGTGCGCATCGAGGTGCGCCGCATCGAGACGCTCAAGAAGGACGGGGTCGAGATCGGCAACCGGGTCAAGGCCAAGGTCGTCAAGAACAAGGTGAGCCCCCCCTTCCGGGTCGGTGAGTTCGACCTGATGTTCGGCGAAGGCGTCAGCCGCGAGGGCTGCGTGCTGGACATGGCCGTCGAGCACGAGATCGTCAAGAAGAGCGGCTCGTGGTTCAGCTACGGCGAGAACAAGATCGGCCAGGGTCGTGACGGGGCCAAGAACTTCCTCGCGAGCCAGCCTGACCTGCTCGCCGAGATCGAGGGCCTGGTGCGCACCAAGCTGACCCTCATCAACCAAGAAGTGGCGCCTCCCGAGCCGGTCCTCGACCTGCTCGACGAGGAGGACGACGAAGACGCGCTGTAAGCCAGCGTCAAACGAAGCGGGCCGCCCATCGGGCGGCCCGCCTTGCGTTTTCAGAGGGGCTTAGCGCTCCACGTCGCCTCGGTTGCTGATCACCGAGCGGATCCGACCGTCCACCATGTCGATGACCCGGTCGGCGTGCTGCGCGAGCTGCGGGTTGTGCGTCACCACGATGATGGTCTGCCCCAGCTCGCGGTTGTAGCGCCGCAGGAGCTGGTAGATGGCCTCGCCGGTCCCGGTGTCGAGGTTCCCCGTCAACTCGTCGCCGAGTAGTAGCGCCGGGCGATGGATGAGGGCCCGGGCGATCGCCACCCGTTGCTGCTCGCCGCCCGAGAGCTCGGCGGGCTTGTGGTCGAGCCGGTGGGAGAGCTCGACCTCGTGCAGCAGCTTCTCGGCGAGCGGCTTGGCCTCCTTGGTCGAGGCGCCGGCAATGAGCAGCGGCGCCATGACGTTCTCGGTCGCCGTCAGCTCGGGCAGCAGGAAGTGGAACTGGAAGACGAAACCGATGGCCTTGTTGCGCAGCGCGGCGAGACGCTTGTCGCTCATGCCGGTGGTGGCTTGATCCTGGATGTGGATGGTGCCACTCGAAGGGCGATCGAGGCCTCCGAGGAGGTAGAGCAGGGTGCTCTTGCCGCTGCCGCTCGGGCCCGTGATGGCGATGAACTCTCCCCGCTTGACCGAGAGGCTGACGCCGCGCAGGACTTGAAGGCCTTCCTTCTTGAAGGACTTGGTGACCTCGGCGGCTTGAAGCACGATCTTGCTCAAAGGGTGCGCCTCATCGATAGTCTGGGCCGATGACCAGGGTGTAATCGGCGGAGTACGGGGTCGTGTCGTCGCTCATTTGCCAAGGGGCGTTGGGCATCAGGGCGGCGAGGGCGGGCTCGTGGACCGGATTGCCGTTGCGCCCGATGATCCGCGTTGCAGTGCTCGTGCCATTCGTGGCCGGAGCGGTGCGGACGACCAGCACGCCCCGTTCGCTGAGGGCAGCGGCGACCTTGGTGGCGGCCTGTTCCTTCTGGGACCCGTAGAGGATCTCGACCGAGGCGGCCGTCTCGACGTCTTGCTTCGCGGGCTTGGCGTCCTCGGTCAGCTTGGCGACCAGCGTCTCGATCCGCCCGCGGTTGGGGATCCAGTAGCCATTGTAGCCGAAGTCCCCCGGAAGGGTCGTGTAGCTGATCGCCGGACGGTTCTTGCCGAAGTTCGCAAGCTCGCCCAGCTCGCCCGCCGTGAGGTCGGTGCTGAAGAGCTTGCCGCTCGCCGCGGCCATCTGGGGCAGGCGCCACCAGTTGATGGGATTGAGGAGCTTCTGCTCGACGGCGTGCATGAGGTGCTGCTGACGCGAGACCCGGCCGATGTCGCCCAGGGCGTCGTGGCGGAAGCGGGCGAATCCGACGGCGGTCCTGCCGTCCAGGTGCTGCCAGCCCTGCTTGAGGTCGATGAAGAGCTTGGCAGTCCGGTCCGTGTAGTGCATGGGGTTTTCGACGAAGACGTCGACGCCACCCATGCTGTCGAGGAACTCGATGGCGCCGCTGAGGCTCACCTCGACCACGTGGTCCACCTGGAGGCCCGTCAGGTTCTCGACCACTTCCTTGGTGCGCTCGGTGCCGCCAAGGGCGTGGGCCGCGTTGATCTTCTCGGTACCGTACTCGGGGACCAGGACCTTGGTGTCGCGGGGGATCGAGAGCACGTGGAGGCGGTGCTTCTCGGGCAGCACCGTGACCAGCATGATCGTGTCGGTGCGGGCCCGCTCGTTACGGACCTTCTTGCCCGAGGGGTCGTAGTTGTCGTCGATGCCCAGGACGAGGATGCTCTGGGGACGGCTCGGCTGCTTACCGAAGGAGGCGAGGAAGCTGGGCGGCGAGGCGAGCACGTTGCGGCCCAGGATGCCGAAGAGACCGCCGAAGGCGCCCATGAAGACACACGAGGTGATGAGGAGTGCCTGGCGGCGGCGGCGGAAGCGCGCCTGCTGGCGAGCGCGGGAGGCGGCGGGCTTACCCATGGTCTGTTTTGGCCATCCTTCTTTTGGTTGATTCTTCCGAAATTGTAGCACAGCCCCGTGCGGCGCGGCTTCGCGCCCTCATGGATCGGCTGAAAACTTCTTGCTTGAACCCTGTTGACACCATAACCGCCCTTTGATAAAGTCTTAATTGTTCGCGGGGCGAACGATACCGAATATTCCGCGTTAGCTCAGTCGGTAGAGCGGGTGACTGTTAATCACTAGGTCGCTGGTTCGAGTCCAGCACGCGGAGCTAAAATGTCAGGAGGGTCTCGGAGAAATCCGGGGCCCTTCGATTTTTTACAAGGAAGGAACCACCATGGACGTGATGCAGTATGCGCTGACGTTGCCTGCTGACTACGACATGCGGATCATCCGCGAGCGAGTGGCAAGCAAGGGCCATCTGCTCGATGCCTTTCCTGGATTAGGGCTCAAGGCCTACTGCATTCGTGAACGTGGCATCAACGGCTCGTCGGTGAATCAATACGCCCCGTTCTACCTCTGGGCGTCTGCCGTGGGGATGAGCCGCTTCTTGTGGGGCGGTGGCGGTTTCCAAGGCATCATCGAATCGTTCGGTAGACCCTCGGTCGAGCATTGGATGGGAGTCGCCTGCGTGCAAGGTCCAGCCCGTATGGCGTTTCCTCGCGCCGCACTGCGCCAGACGCAATCCCTACTCCTTGATGAGGACCCTCGCACTGTTATTGCCCGCGAGCTGGAACAACTGGCAGAAGCCGAAGACACCCCCGGCTTGCACACCATGGCCATCGGCCTGGATCCGAGACAGTGGGAGCTGGTCCGCTTCACCCTCTGGGAGCAGTGCGCTCCGCAGGATACCGGTGTCCGCTACGAGGTGCTTCATCTTTGCACGCCCCACTTGGCTGAGATCGTGGGTATGGAGAACGCGACAACGCGCTAGCCCCTAGCGCGTATGGTGCACCTACCGGGCTTACCTACTTCGGCCCCCCGTCGCGCAGTATCACCCCCATATCCGGCGGCCGAGAGGCTACCACCATCAGACCTTTGGAGCCGATTTGCTGCAGTCCGGGGGCACTGCCCCCGATGCTCGCCTGAACCAAACTCGCGAGTTAGCGATCCGCCGTTCGGCGGCGCCTCGACATGGTCAAAATCGTCTGGTGCTGAGGCCGTACAGGAACAGACGGATCCTGACGATCGAATTCGAGACTTTGCCTGCCAAGTTTCACGCTGCCCCCATGCGATAGCACCCGCCAAGTCATCCGTCGAGCGCGAATCGCTAGTCTCGTGAATGATACGGGCTAGGCGTAGTCGAAAACGACGCGACTTCCCCGGATATCCAGGTGGGTGAAGCGAGGATGCTCGCCGATCCCATGCACATCGGGCAAGGCCCTCACCGACTGCTGGACTTGGGCGGGCGTGAGCCCCTGGACTTGGATATCGACGGCGCGACCGCTGAGGTGCTGACTTTGCCGCGCGCCCCCCACCCTGGCGTTATGGGCTCTGCATCGGAAGCCGGAGGTGATGGTGATCGGCCGATTCCCGAGGGCCACCCGGACCTTTTCCAGCATGATGGCGACCTTGGTGAGATTGGCGAGAATCTCGGCGGCATGCTCGCCACCGCAGCCGCAGCGGCAAGCCAATTCCCGTATGTGAAAGTGCGGACTCAGTTGCATGATTGGTACTCCCTTGGATGGGCGCGTCGACGCCGTCGGTGCTGGCTGCGATTACTGGGGCATGGTGACGTCCAACGAAAAGGCCATCAGGTAATGGTGTTCGGCGTTCTCGCGTAAGCTTCCAAAAACGTAGATCATCTCCCCTCGTTGGGTGACCTGATTCAGCGTCATGGGAAGCGCGTACTTCCGCTCGGATAGAATCCCCCGATCCCCAGGAGGAGCCAAGAAGAGCACCGAGACGTCGGTGCCCCCCGGAACGTCGTCGAACATGATGATATTCCCGCCGTAGAATCCGACGGTGCGGCGGGTGGCCTCCCGAGTCTGCTGCCAGAACCGCTTCACGAACCAGCGCCGGGTTTCACGAAAATCCTCGACGAAGTCGGCCGCGTGCTCGCATTTGAGGAAGACGGAGTTGCGCGTTTCCGCCGCGACCACATGCCACATGTTGGCCGGCAGGTCGAAAGGGTGCACGGCAATCTCCGAGCCGGTCGCCATGTCTAGGCAGTGTAGCTGGCGTGCTCCCACGAAAAGCGTACCCCGGGCGATCGTCAGCCATACCCCGCCGGCCTTGGGGTCCTCTGGGATAGGCGCTTGGCGCGTCCACGTCGGTTTGCCGGTGTGTACGTCGAGCGCCGTGAGTGAGGCCTTAGGATTGCCTGAGTAATAGACGACTTGCCCCTGTCCACAGGCGAGCTCCCTGGGATGCACGCCCGAGAGGGCCGCATCCTTAAGCTCCCAGAGAACGCGCCCTGAAAACACGTCATACGCCGCCAATAGGCCGGCGTGGGCGACGACGAGCACCTTTCCGCTGAAAGCGCACGCGCCGCCGTCGGGAATCTTCCAGACCGGTTGGCCGGTTTCCTCATAGCCGGTAAGCCCCTTGCCTCCAGGATCGGCCCCAATGAGCAGGCCGTATCCCTCGGCAATGACCCGACCTTGAGGAATCCGCCCTCTCACCTTGCCGGATGTTGCGTCCAGCAACAACGTCGACCCCCGATTCGAATCAAAGACTCGTACGAGGGGACGATCCCCGGGTGAGTCCTCCGGGGGCGCACCGAGCTCGACGACGAGTTGGCTCCCCCGGAGGGGCAAGGCCCACGCAAGGTTCGCGCCCTCGATCCGTGGAGGAGGCGGCGTGATCGTCCCGACGGGCGAAGACGCTGCCGCATCCACCATGGCCATGAACAGCTTGTCGGGGTCGAGCGGCCTCCCGGCATCGGCGAAGCCTCGCTCCAAGGCGCCGGGCAGCTCCTCGAGGAAGTGCAGGCCGGGAATCGCTACGATCGAGGCCGAAGCCGCTTCCGTCGCGGAATACCCGGCCCGGGCCATGACGGTGACGAGGGCTTGCGGCTCGAGGGGCCTCAAGTCGATCGTCTCGTCGGAGTAGCGGACGGCCTCCGGCGCGGCACCGTAGGCCAGCGTGACGGCGGTCGAGACTTGCGCCAGCGTCAGTCTCGGATAGGCCACCTGCAAGTAACCCATGGCCTCCGCAGCTGAGAGACAGGCGACCCGCAGGGCCGCCGCCATCCCGACGCCGGGGCCCCGCGGGTGGGCGGCATCATTCGCCACCCAGCGCAACGCCTGTCCGAACTCCGAGGCCCCTACCGGGAAGCGATCCTTTAGGATGAGGGCAGCCGTCCCCAGGTCGTAGCCACCGGATCGCAGGCAAGCCATCACTGCTAGCAGGGGCATCTCCGGGTACGCCATGGTCAGCCAATCGCCGCCGAAAGGCGGGACCAACTCCGCGACCGAGAGCCCCGCCTGGGCCAAGGCGTGGCCGAGACACCAGGGCTGTGCGTAGACCGCTGACACGATCTCTGGAGAGAAAGCGGCCTGCGCCTCGGCCTGGGAGTAGCCGCCCTCCTTGAGAGCGATTGCCAGTTGAATCGGCTTGAGCGCCAGCGCCGAAGCGACCATGTCCACGTCGACCGGCATGCCGGCCCGCCGAAAGCCTTGAAACACGCATGCCGGTACTTCGCCGAACAGGATCTGGTCGACTCGGATAAACGCCCCGGCACGATTCAAGGTGATCCGCTCGAATTTGCGCATTAACTGGGACGCGACTTCGGAGACACTGAAGCCGGTCTTGGCCATGACCTCGGCGAAGCGCCACGGGTCCAGCGGCCCCATGCTGCTGGGATCGATGAACGCCGGCGGGCGCTTGGGGCGGATCACCATCGGGCAGGCCACGGGCGGCAAACCCTCCTCGGGTGGGGCTGCCAGGCCTCCGTCGAGCGTTCGGGACAGTAACGCGATTATCTCCGCTTCTGACGCCTCATGCATCGGGTCTTTCTCCTTCTGACTTCCTCAACATCGCCTCAGGAAGGGTCATACGCCGCCGAAACGGCAGCCGAAACCTGCTCATCGCTCAACTCGGGGTAGGTCGACCGCAGGTAGCCCCGCGCACTCTCCGCGTTCGCGCCCTCGCGCTGCAAGGCCTTCACCAGGCCCATCCCTGGGCCGGGGGGAGCGATCATGTCATTCGTGACCAGCATCAGCGCGTCGGCGAAGGCATCCGCCGTTGCCGACCGCCCGACGCGAAGCAGGGCCCCTGTGTCGCCGGGGTCGTACCCGGCACCCCTGAGGATGGCCATGGCCTCCAAGAGGGTCAGCTCTGGCGATGCCTGGGCCAGCCAGAGCTCTCCGAGCGACGTGACGAAGCTCTGGGCGGGGAAATCGGCCTCCTTCAGGAAGGCCCCCAGCTGCCAGGGCTGGTCGTAGATGGCGCTCAAGAGTTCGGGCGCAAAATCCGCCCCCAGGGAAGCCCGGTCCCGGCCTGCGGCCTTGAGGACGAGGGCGATCGCGATCGGCGTCGAGAGGCCGAAGCGCGACGCCAAGAGCCAGCGGCGCTCGTCGTCGGAGACCCCGAAGTCATCCAGCAACGCCGCGAGCGCCGCTGGACGAACCAAGGTCTCCGCCGCACGTGCCCACTCAGCCTCGGAGAGCCCGATACAGGCCGCGATTTCGCTGGACGGATAGCCTGCCGCCAGAAGAGCGGCCACCAGGAGCGGCGGGGGAAGCTCCAGCCCCCGCTGGCGCATGGCCTCGGTGACTTCCGTGACCGGTGCCGCCGAAGCGTGGAAGAGCTGGGCGAACGCAAAGCACTCGGCAGCCGGATAACGGCCAGCGAAGAGCGCCTTGAACAAGCCCATCGCCTCGCTGCCGAAAATGCCGTCTTCTAGGAGGAGGGTGGCGATCGCCAAGGGGTTGCCCATGGCCTCGCGTACCCGCGCCCACTCCTCGGACGACACCGCCGGGAAGCGGGTCGCGAGCGCCGCGACGACCTCTTCCATCGGATAGCCGCCTGCCGTCAAGGTGATGCTCATGACTCGCGGAGGCATCTGGGGGATGTACCGCCGCAACGCGTCGGCCGCCTCCATGACCGGCTTGATCCAGCGGACGAACGTTTCGGCGAAGGCCCGCGCGTCCGGCGCCTGCACGCCATGCGCCCTCGGCGAGCTATACGAGTGCTCGCGTTTCGCCCTGACGGTCGCCTCGTACGATTGCCCAGGAATCAGGAGGATATCGTCATCGAGGCCGAACGGGACCTCGAGCTTGGTCTCCCCCCAGCTCTTGACGGCCAGGCCCGACTTTTGGCCAAGCACGGTTCCGTCTTGCGCCAGGACGAGTTCGTAGGTCGTGAGACCGTCATCGAAGGTGCCTGGCCATTCGAACGTGAAGCCGCCGGGGCTGAGGGTTTCGACGAGGTAGCCGGGAGTCTCGACGAAGTTGCTCGGAGCGAGCGATACGCGCGTTGGCGGACTCGCCGCAACCCTGCGACCCGCCGCATCCAGCATGACGGCGGTGAGGCAAAGCTCGAAACGGCGTCCATCGGCAGCATGCACGTCGCCGAGCAAGTAAGGCGAGGCCGAGGCGGTCTCGCGTTCCCGCACGCGCGCGGCGTCCCCGTTCATCACCGTTACGTCCAGCCAGTACCGAACCCCTTCCGGCATGGTTGCGGACTCCCAGGTGACTTCGATCAACCGGGTATCCGGGTAGTACATCGCCTCGACCGCGCCTGGAGTCGGAAGCTCTGGCAATTCGAAGGTTTGCTGGACCCGGCTCCAGACGCCGGATTTGACGGAAGACTTCGCCCGGACGCCGATCTGAAGCGACAGGCCATTGTACAAGGCCGGCCCATCCAAGACGCAGGTCGTCGCATCCTTCCAGGTCTGAACCACGTCCGGCCAGAGGGGCTGACCTGCAGCATCCCTGAGGGCCAGGACGTAGCCGCCGTCGGCCTCCGGAACGGCGTCCCACGTGACCAAGAGCTGACCATCGGTCACCCGGGCTGCCAACCCTGCAGGCGCCGCCAGCGTCTCATGCACCGTGGCCTCGTAAACCCACTCCGAGTCCGCGGTGGCTTGCCCGTCGCCAACTGAGCGAGCTCTGGTGACCAGAGTGGCACCTGGCGCCGCGTTCGCCAACTCCTCTTCGGAAATCAGGGCCGTTGCGGGCTCTCCGACGGGCAGCTCCGAGACGTCGATCCCCGCGATCACGGTGTCGGCATGCGCCGTATCGACCACCTCGATCCGGATGCGCGAGGCCCGCGCATCCGGTTGCGTCACGGTGAGGCGCCAGTGCTCGTCATCGTCGCGCGCGAGAGAAACGGTCGCGGGCGGCGTGAGCTGAGCGGGATGATCGGCGATGTCGGCGATCGCCCAATCACGCGAGCGGTAGATGAGGTCCTCGGAGGGCACGTCGTCGCCGCCTTCTGCCGTCGGGAAGAACGTGAACACGGCCTTGACCCGAACGAAGACCTGCGTCACGAAGGCGAACGCCTCGCTCTGGAGCAGGACGCTCGTTTCAGTCGTCGTCAGGGTCGTGCTGGCCGAGAAATCGGCCGTCGTGCTGTATTCGAGCTCGAAGGCGTACGAGCCCTCCTTGGCGGTCAACTCGGGAATCGTGGGCTTGGTGGACGCCAAATCCACCTTCACCGTCTTGGCGTCGACAAACGTACTCGTGGGCTTCCCCGAGAAGTTCAACTTCTCCGCGAGCCGGGCCTTTGCCAGTTCGAACTCGGTCCGGACCAGCTCCAGTTGCTGAAGGGCCTTCGCCCGCTCGGCGGCAGGGTAATGCGAAACCAGTCGCTTCAGAGCCACGAAGGCCCCTGCCGCGACCGCCAGGCCTGCGGCCGTCGCGAACCACGGCCAGAAATCATCCGGAGCCTTCTTGACGAAGTCATCGGCCCGATCCTTGACGTTGGGCGGGCAGATGCCCCTACAGAGTAGGCGGGTGATGAGCTCCTTGCTGTAGTTCTCGACGGCCATCACGGCAATCAATTCGCTCACCTTGTCGGTCTGGGCCAGCAAGGCCTCCGCAATCTCGACGGCGCTCTCGAGCAACGACTTGCCGATGCTTGCGAACAAGGCCTCGGCCGTGAAGCCATCACCCGACTTGGTCAAGACGACCGGCAATTCCGGCAGCGGTAGGTCCACGAGGGTTTTCCCCACGACGGTGATCGAGTAGGTGCCAGAAACGACCAGATGCAGCGAGCCGGAGGAGACCGGTTCGCCCCCTTCGGCTTGCGCCACGGTGACCGAACAGGAAGTCTTGATGGCCTTGTCGAAGACCAGGTCCACCAATTCCTTGCAGGGTTGATTCTTCGAGGCCTCCCGCAGCTCCTTGGCGAAATCGAGCGCATCCAGCCAATCCCCGATGGCCGGGAAGTTCGTAAGGCGGAAGCCCTTGGCGTCAGAATAACTGAAGGCGATCTGCGGATTCTCGATGCCCAGCAGGGTGCCCTGGTAATGGGCCTCACCGAGATAGTAGCGATCCGCGGGGATGGGGCTTGAGACGTACGCGAACGATGCTTGCAGGAAGTCGACGCCGAAGATCTTCAGGCCCGATTGGATCATATAGACGGTCTGACGGGACTTTCGCCTGTCGAGGGTGATGGTCGGGCCGGGCGTCACGTGCGTCACGCCCTGAGCATCCGTGTAGGAATAGGACGTCAACTCGACGAGTCCGAGATCGAGCGAGCCCGGGAACGTGCCGGTCAGGAGCATCCCGTCACGGTCCGCCGGAAGCTCGGCGTCGACGAGGAAGAGCTTCCCGAAGATCTCGACCTCGGCGCGGAGGTGGTAGCCGGAGACGTAGCGGTGGCCGTCGAGTGTCGCGGCACTGCCGTCCGGCAGGTCGGCGTAGTAGACGGCGCCACGCTTGAAGGTGAGCGGTGAGTAATCGCTCGGCCAGTCGACACCCGAGACGACGGAGTCGAAGAGGTCCAAAATGGACAGATCGGCGATGAGGGTGGCAGCGGCCACCTTGGGGGCGCCGTCGACCACGTAGAGCCGGACATTCAGCTCCATCCCGCCGAACGTGAGCGCTCCCTCGACCTTGAGGTCCAGGCGGTTCGCGTCGTCGACCCGTGCGACCAAGAACACGGAAGCCCGGAGGGTCCCTTTGGAAGCAAAGTGATTCAGCAGACGAGACAAGGCGCCCGAATCGGCAACCTGGAGGTTGGCGTACAGGACCATGCCCCGAGGCACGGGCAAGTCGGGGGCCAGCGTCATTCCCGAGAAAGGCGTGGTAAAGGGGACATCATGGGTGGCCGCGTAGGCGGAGACTGCCTGAACGGTCTGCGTCAGCTCGGCTCCGCTGGCCTCGTAGGAGGCGACCACGGCTCCGGCGCTGGCCAAGGGGATCGTCGCATCCAGCGCCTCTTGCAAAGAGGGCCAGAGGCTTCCGAGCAGTTTGTCCGGACGCAGACCGAGCGAGAACAGGTAACGGCGGCTCGTGCCGGCGGCCGAGGGCCTGAAAAGCAAGGAGCCGGTCCCGAGGTCACCGACGGATCCGAAGAGGGCGAGCACGTCCTCCGTCAGATCGAGGTACATGAAGGCTCCGCCGGCAAACTGAAGCGGCGCCGTTGCTGCAGGGATCAGGGTGTTCCAGGCCGGCTGATCGGCGGAAGCGAACTGGCCAGTGAGGGAGGCCAGCGGATCGGAGACGCCGTCGTCCGGGCTAACCACGGCGGTGATGACGGTGTTCTGGGCGCTACCGAGCCAAAGGCGCGCCTCCGCAGTGACGTAGCCCCCGGCGCTGAGACGACCGTAAAGGCAAGCTTCGTAGATCGCCGTGGCCTGCGCGTCGGCGGGAGCCAGGACGCGAACCCGGCCCCCCAGAAGGCCCAGGCTCAGCGATTGCCCGCCGAGCTGGAACTCCCATTGCGTCGGGTCGGCATAGGTCCAGAGCTCGATGGATTGCTCCGGCCGGACCTCGATGCTCAGGCGGGCGGCCGGCATGGTGTCAGGAAGGTTCAGATCCCTTGGCCAAGCGATGCTCCCCGCAGGGGTGAACTGAGCGAGCAGGTCCGCGTAGGCGAGCGCGCCGCTGCCCAAAGCCAGATCACCGCGATAGAAGCTGCCCTCGGCATCACGCCCATAGGCCAGCCAGAGATCGGCCAGCGCGGGCACCTGCCCGGAAATGGGTTCACCGGCCGCGACGCTCAAGCGCCCGGAGACGATGCCCATCGTCGTGGGTTGGGCATCCGCCCGGTAGGAGACGTTGAGGCGCAGGTCGCGAAGCGCGATGGTCGGCGACTTCAGGACGACCAGTTGACCGCTCGACGCGACGAGGACGTCCAGCGCGCTCAGCTCGAATCCCGACGATGCGGCCGAGCGCGTCAGGGTCGCCGCCACGGTCGAGACCTCGAGGTCGAGGAAGTCGGGGCACCCATCCGGGACATCGGGCGTCGCAAGGCCGAAGAGGCCCAGCACACCGGACAAGGTGAGGCGCTGCGTCTCGGAGAGGCTGCTGATCGAGGCCGTGATCGCGGTCGCGTCGTCGGAAGCGAGGCAATCGATGACGATGACGGCATTCAGGTTGCTACCTTGGATGACCCCCGAGAGCTGGTAGCGCGCCGCGTCCGAATCGCTCGCTGCGCGGTACGCCAGGTTCAGGCGCGTGACCGCCAAGGTCCCCACGGTGAGCGACGCATCCGCCGCCAGCGCCATGGTGAAGGCCCGCAATTTCAGGCTCTCCGTATCGAGCTCGACATTGGAATGGGTGACGGTCATGCCGCCGATCACGGGAAGCAAGGCGTTCGGCACGCGCGCGCCGAGGAGCTCCGCGATCATATCGCTCACGCTCCGATTGCCGAGAGAGCGCAGCGTTCCTCGAAGCGTGCCGGCCTGGCCGTCGTACGCGAGGGTGGCCACGGCGGAGGAGCCCAGGTAGGCCTCGGCCTCGAAGGTGGTGAACGGCTGGAAGGGAATCCCCGGGTAGGCCTTGGGATCGGCGTGGGTGTAAGTGACGGAGACGGCCACCGCGGAGAGCGACAGCGGCCCGACGCTCAGCGTGTCGAGGTTGAAGGCGGCGGTCGCACGGGTGAGGCCGAGCTGGGGTGCTTCCCCAGGTGCCTGGATCCGATAGGCGAGGTCGGCCTCGAACGTATCGAGGGTGGTCGACAGCAGGGCCCCCAGAACCGGCGTGCCGCTCAGATCCGGCAGGCCGAGGACGTCGTGGATGATGCCGCAGACACTCAGTTTCTGGACGTTCACGAAGCGGAATGAGCCCCGCTCGGTCAAGCTCGGAAGCTTGACTGAGCCGAAGACCGCGACGCCGGTTCCCAAAAGCAGCGTGGCGCTCAGCGCGCCCGACCATGCCTCGGCGAAATACCGGGCCGAGAGTTCGACTCCTTGCAAGGCCAGGACGTTCGGGATCACGGTCCAGGTTTCCGGGATGGCGAGGTCCAGGCTCACCTCATTGAAGGCATAGCCAGCGTCGCCGCTCATGAGGCTCAGCCTCGCCTGGCGCAGCGTGACGGCATTCAGCACGTCGGCGAGCAGCGGGAGCGTGCTCCCCAATGTATCCAGGCAAGCGCCGTAGCTCACCGCACTCAGCACCTCGGTCAGCGAGGCGGGGGGAGCGTCGAGGGGCGAGCGTAGCTCGAGGGTGTAGGCGTAGGCATTCGCCTCTTCCGCAGCGGAGAGGGACGGGGTGGCCTGAATCGCCCCGGCGAGCGGCCAGGCGGCGAGATGCGCGATGACCTGCTTGCCGCTCTCCGGAACGGCAAACGTGAAGTCCACCCCGACTCCGACGCGCCGGGCCTCGGGGATCAGGGGATCAAAGACCTCGAACTTGATCGTCGTCGTCGTCGGCGCGGGGAAACCCGCGGGCAGGATCGCCGCCCAGTCGAGCGTGAGCGTCCCGGAGACCGAGGTCAGGTGGTAGGTATGGGTCCCTTCGGTGACCGCTGCGAGCGTAAAGCCAAGGTCGGAGAGGTTCGCCGCCGAGCCGAGCAGCCCCGCCCCCATCGGAATCCCGAGGCCTTCGAGCCCCGAAAGGCCCGGGACCAGGCCCGCCAGGTCGCCCAGCGTGGCGTTGCCGGGCAATTTCAACTGCATGCTCGGCCGGTCGGTAGTCATAGGAATGACCGCCTCAAGCGAGACGCCGTTGAGCGATGCGTTTGCCGTCAACGCCATGGCCAGGGTCGGAAGACGGGCGTCTGTCACGGTCAGGACGAGGTTGGACAAGCTCAGGTCCAAGCCGGCCATCGGCGCGGGAAGCCTCAGCGAACCGGCGTTCAAGGTCAAGTCGGCCTGTAGGACCTCGCGCTGGCCTGTGATCGTGGGGAACGTCCGAATTCTCGAGCGCCCGAGATCCATGGTCCAAGCGGGCAGCTCCGAAGCGCCACTCGTCATCTCGTTCAAGAACGCCGGTAGCTTCAGCAGAGTAGTGGCAGCCTGAAGCCGAGAGCCCAGCATATAAGTAAGCAGATTGCCGACCCGCAAGCCGGTCCATTGGTCCTGAGGGATGCCAATCGAATCCAGGTAGGTCGTCAACGGCGAGAAGCGAGCCGGCTGCGGCAAAGAGGCACGCAAGGGGTCTCGGATCAGCTCGACGATCAAGTCGTCGTGCCAGGCGATCGTCACGCGGGCACCGGAAACGTGCGTGGCCCCTTCGGGCGGAACGAGCGCGAAGGCCGCCTCCGTGACGGTCAAGCCCTGGGCCTCGTACGTCACGCTCGCCCCGTCCAGGTCTACCCGCCAGTCAAGTCCCTGTGGGTCGTCCTGGAGCTGAAGTTGGCGAAGGATCTCGGTCGCATTCTCGGGACCGAGGAGCGCCCGCAGCACGTCTGGCGCCGTCATGGGACCTTCATGGGCGATGCCGGCATCTTCGAAGAACTTCCGAAGCGGGACCGATGCGTTCGCCAATAGGCGCGGCATCGGAGCATTCCGGAGGAGAGGAGCCGCATCGGGCGAAATGCGGTTGACCCGGAAGACGGCGATGTCCGGATTTTGCGGGTCGACGGTCCGGAAGGCGTTGTCCGCATCGGTGGTGACGTAGGTATCGGGATTCAGGCCTTTAAAAGGGTCCCAGACGAGCACGAACTCCGTCTCATCTCTCCACTCGCAAGAGAAGACGAAGCTTTGGTAGGCGACGCTATCCCCCATCGCGTCTGGGGCCTCGCAGGTGACGCGAATCTCCTTGAAGCCTCGGGCACCCAGATCATGGGCCTCGCTGATCGTGAAAGGAGTCGGCCGACTCCGAACGACGGGCAGATTGTTACTCGAAAGCCCCAGGTACAAGGGCTGATCCGATTGCCCCACGACCTGAATCTCGTACTGGTCGGCTGGCACGCCCCGATCGGGGAGCGGCTGGAAATTCCTTTCAAGGCAGCCATGCAGCGCGCCGAGATCCACGGCGACAGCCGGCAGTTCTTCGGTTCTCCCGTAGACATCGATGGCGGCGCTATCCGCCTGGGCAGGGTCGAGCACCATCGATGCAGTGCTCGCGAGGTAGCGGATCTCGAGGTATTGCTCCCAGCCTGCTCCGGCCACCCGCGTCACCGAATCCCGCTTGACGCTCTTGCCGTCCGTCACGAACAAGCGGACCTGCCGCTGCCTCTCCTTGGCTGCGGTCGCGATGGCGGCAATGGTTTCAGGTGAAGGGTGGCCGTAGGAGCCGTTGGCGGAGATGACGTAGGCCTTGGCCTCGAAGCTCATGTAGAATACGGTGAGCTCCTTGAAGACGATCCGCCCCATGAAGAAATCGACCGCGCTCGACTCCATCAGGACTTTGTACCAAGACCCAAGAACGGGCGTCGCATGCCGGGAGAAACGTACCCTCGATACGTAGAAGTGTTCAGACTCCAGCGCCTTTTGCTTGAAGGAGCGGATGAGCGCGATCGAGCGATTGCCGTCCACCGAGGTTTCAATCTGATAATTGTCGTCCTGGACGGCTGCGATGCGCTGTTCCAGATCATCGAGGCGCGTTTTGGCCGCTTGCTTTAGGGCTTTAATCTCATCCTTCAGCTCGACACCCGCCGCCTTCGCCGAACCAATGACGGTTTCGAGGATGGTCTGGGATTCGGTCAAGAGCTTTGAACCCAGATCGTGAAGCGCCACCCCCAGGTCGGGATACCCCAACCGGTCGGCCGCGTTCTCCAGCCCCTCTCCGCCGTGCTGGGCCGAAATCGTCTCCAGCACTTCTCTGCCGAGCGAGCGTACGACGCGCTGCACCTCCAGATCCGTGGGGTCCGCTGCGAACGTCAGGATCAGATTGAGCAAGTAATCGGCCTTGGCCGACTCCGTGAGGGTTGGAGCGATGCTGGTGCGGTATTGGGAGTTCCGCAAGCTCCCGTGGTGCGGCACCTTGAAGATCGAAAGAGGCTCGCCCTGCCAGGCCGCAAGCCTCGACTCGAGGAACGGGACGATCGCGGCCCCGATACTGTCGCCCGTGAAGACCATGCGCGTCGCGTCATGGGCCATGAGAATGCTGTTGAGGTTGTTTCCGGAGGAATCGACGCTCCAGTCCCGCGCCAGACGACGGGGGCCTCCACGCCGATACTCGGAAATCCCTCCCGGACCGTGGAGCGTGTAACCCGACAGGCCGGCATGGGGTGTCGAGGTGAACTGGTGGCCGCTGAGCGCCGCTTCGACGACCGAAGAACCGTCGATGGCCGGAAGCAGGAGGGGGCCGTTGAAAACCAGGTTCTTACGCCAGGTCGGCCTCGCGCTGGGGTCCTCGTTAAGATACGTCTGCAGCAATTCGACGAGGCCGCCGTAATGGTCCTCATCCGGATGGCTGATGATGATCGCGTCCGGGGTAACGTGATCCACGTCGCCCCGGAGTTCGCGGTTGATCCGGGCCACCGCCGAGCAAAGATACCGGTAATACGCGGCGCCACGCGATCCGTGGACATAGCCCATCGGACCGCCGTCCAGCATGATCAGCTTGTCCCCGTCCTGGATGATCATGGCGTCGCCGCGCCCGGCATAAAGAACGTGCAAGTAGGTGGGCAAGTTGCGATCATCAGCAGGCATGAGTCATTCTCCACGGCCAGGGGGATCGAGTTCCCCCGTTAAGTCGAAGCCGCCCCTCATTCGGCAAATGAATGCCAAATCAGAAACATATATTCATTAATTTAAAATAATATTTAAGTACTTAATACGAATGATAGCCTATCAATCAATAGACATATTGCCAATCATAAAAAATTCCAGCCTGGCACTGACGCCACCCGCATGGTGGGGACGCCTCTTCAACCACAGCCTAGACGTTTATGACGGTGCGCCGCCTGGCGCGGCGATGCAAAGGATGATAGCGAGAAAGCCCGGCTCTCCGCTGTAAGAAGCCGGGCCATCTTTCGATCCAGGGAGCAGGCAGCGAGCAAGGGAGGTTAGGGCAGTGCCCAAAGCCGGACCGGTCGGAAGTGGAAAATCCGGGCCTATCGGATCGGCCGAAGCGACCACATCCTGAAGGGCCGCCGGAAACTTGGTCGGGCAAGCGTCATGGAGGTGGAAACCAACCTATGATTCGGGTATTTTAGTATCAACTACTTTATATTTCATATGACGAGGCATCGACTTCCGTGAACACAACCATTCAACGTCCCACTCTCGAAGTCGCCGATGCGCCCATCCTGCCCGATCCGCTGCGAGATCGCCTGTTTTGGCGCGTTTTCTCAAATCTGCCCGTCTTCACGATCCTCTTTGAGGACACCGACGTAGAGGCGCGCTTTTTCCAGGTCGATGAGGCTTCGCGGGTCCTATCCGTCGCGGCCGCCGGCTGTGGCATCGCGAGCCTGCTTGCGAGTCGCCCGCAGCACATCGACGCGGTGGACGGCAATGCGCATCACCTGGCGTTGACCGCGCTGAAGGTCGAAGCTGCCCGGCGCCTGAGTTCCCACGAGGAGTTGTACGAGCTGTTTGGGTACGGCGTTCATTCCAACCCGGACCGCGTGCTCAAAGAGTTGACCGCGTCGCTTCCGGCATGGATTCAAGCCCATTGGGCCCGGCATCGCGCCACCTTCCGCCGGGGCTTGTATCGCGGTAGCCTCTCGACCCGGCTGTTCGGGGGGATGCGGTCCATCGCCGGCCTGGATGATGCCTGGATGAGCCGCGTAATCGCCCTACCGACCGCCGAGCGGGTCGCAGAGGTCGAGCAGGTGTACCAGCGCCTCTTGAAGAACCCCTTCTTCGCCGTCGCTGCTCGCTCGCCCTTGCTGATGCTCGCCACGGGCATCAACTTCCGGCAGCGCGATCGCAACCTGAGCGGCACCGGCACCATGGACATGGCGGCGGTATGCCAGGACACTGGGCGGCGCGTGGCGGCAACCGATGTCGAGACCAACTGGATCTTCTGGCACGTGATGGCGGGGCAGTTCAACCATGCCCACCCCGAGGCGCGGCCGCCTTATCTGCGCCAGGCGAACCATGCCCGCTCCCTCGGAGCGCCTACGACGACCGCCTACCATCATCGGAGCTTTCTGGAGGTCATGGCGGGCGCCGAAGAGCGCATCTGGACCCACTACAACTTCAGCGACGCCATGGATTGGCTCTCCGAAGACCTCCAGCGGCGCACGCTCGCTGAAGTGGTGAGAACGAGCCGTCCCGGGGCTTTGTTCATCAACCGGAGCGTGGAAGACACCTGCATGATCAGCCGACTGGGTCTGGAAGATAGCTTCAAGCGGCTGCCGTTTGAATCGGACGAGGCCACCGCCATGGAGCGCGCCGGGCTCTACCGCCGCGTCGATCTCTACCGGGTGGTGCGGTGATGGCGAGCGAACAGACCGAGCATCGGGCATTCCTCAACCGCTATTACGGCAGCGTCAAGCACGTCTACGACCTGACACGGAAGTACTACCTGTTCGGCCGCGACACGGCCCTGAAGCAACTGCTCGGCGAGCCTTGGGAAGCCCTGCTGGAAATCGGTCCCGGCACGGGCCGAAACCTTGAAATCCTGCACAGGGCTCGCCCGGGGGCGCGATATGGGGGTGTCGAGGCGAGCGACGAGATGCTCGGCTACGCCCAGGCGCGCTGTGCCTGGGCGACCCTTCAGCACGGCTACGCCGAAACCGCGGACCTCGCCGCAGTGCTCGATCGCCGGCCCGACCGGATCCTCTTCTCCTACGCGCTATCGATGGTGCAGGACCCCGAAGCCGCGCTCCGCAACGCACGAAGGGCGCTCGCTCCCGGCGGCGAGGTGATCGTGGTCGACTTTGGCGACTTGGGGAGCCTCTGGGGGCCTTTTCGGTCCCCCTTGCGAGCTTTCTTGAAGGCCTTCCACGTCGAACCACTGGATGAGGCCGTGCTCGCGCCGCACGAGCCGCGCATGGCGTGGGGCCCCGGCCACTATTACGTCATCGCAAGGTTGCCAGCCGGGTCGTGAACCCGTAGCCAGTCCAGCACATGGGGGAAGATCTCTTCCGGTGCGCGGGGGCCGAAGAGCAGGTCCGTATGCCCGTAATCGGCCGAAAATCCGTTGGCGCGTAGGCACTCGATCCACCGAACATTCGCCGGGCGCGATCGCTCCATCACCAAGCGAGCCCGACGCGCGAACTCGCTATCACCCGTCATCACCAGCAGCGGCACCTCGGTCGTGGCCAAGCCCGCCAGGTAATCGGTCGCGCCGTTTCGCGATCGCAGGCCATCCTCGCGTATCCAGTCCCGGAACTGTAGGACGAGCGGCGTCGGCACGTCGTCCAAGGTGCGATAGACGATCGCCTTCAGCAACTTACGGTCGATGTTCTCGGTGTTCATCCAAGCCTTGAAGAGCGGTTGCTCATACCAGAGCGGCAGCAGGTCCATCGCGAGCCTGCTCGGCAGGCGGTAAGGAACCGCGTGCAGCCAGGGGAAGCGCTCCATGACATCCAGGGCGGCGAGGCTCGTCTTGTCGAGGGGATAGCCGTACAGGCTCACGGGCGACTCGATGGCCACGCCCGAGCGGATCAGGTCGGCCTCTTCCGAGCCGAGCGCCGCGTACAGCAGCATCCCCCCCAGCGAATAACCGACCCAGTGCAGCTTGAGCGCCCCCGTTCGATCCCGCACATGGGAGATGGCCGTCCGGGCGTCCACCAGATAGTCGTCGAACGCGCCGTCATAGATGCCGGCCCGCCGGGAAAGCCCTGAGCCCCGGACCTCGAGCAGCCAGGTATCGAAGCCTTCGGCGGCGAGGCGTCGGGCCCAGCTGAACCGATCGTCGAAATCGAGGGCGGCTCGGTTCACTCCGAATCCCGAGATCAGCAGAACGGGCTCTCGGCCAGGGATAGGGTCGGCCGCCGGATAGTGATAGAGGGCGAGCCGGGCGCCGTCCGGGGTGGTGAGATACGAGAGCTCGGCCGGGCAAGGGTCTCCGCCGAGGCGCCGACGCATGTGGGCCAGGTACGCCATGGGGGCTGCGATCGCCGCGCCCAGCAGCCACAAGCCTTGCGCGTACCAGCTCATCAACTCACCTCGTCCTCATGGAGTGGCGAGCGGAACCCTCGCCTGCTCGGGCATCATAGCATGCAGGCAGCGTGAGGTGCGTTCAGCGGCCCGCGCCCAGGCGCGATGAGGCGGTAAGGCCATCCTCAAGCCAATCCGTGGCGGAAACTTCGCACAATGAGCCATTCTGCCACCGCAAGGTTGATAGCCCAACCGGCGGCCATACAAACCGTCCTGGCAAACTCCCCGTGGATGCCAGGGACAAGAAACCAGGGGATGTGGGTGAAGACCTGCGTGCCGGCGCCCAGGCCCAAGGCGTAACCGCGCATCATCCAGGCGCGATGGCGTAGGATATCGCGCTTCCGAATCGCGAGATACCCGCGCACGATAAACCAGGTCATTGCCGCGCCCACCAGAAGCCGGATCACGTAGAGACTCGGGCCGTCGAACCTTGCAGGGCCGTCAAATTTCGCAAGGGGGAAGAACAGGGTCATCCACAACCCAGAGAGTGCAACGATCAAGCCACTCGGAATGAGCACCCGCCCGGCCAAGCGATGCCACTTGGGGTTTCGGCGTAGGAAACCAGGTGAGAACTGAAAGGCCCCCAGGATCGCGTAAATAATTGAGCACAAAATGTGCAGCACGACAGGAACAGGGGCGGCAATGAACCGCGCGTTTTCCGGGGTGATCGGGGCATCGCCTCCGAGCTGAACGAGACGAACGGTGCCGGCAACCACGGGGAGGAGGCTCAGAACAATCAAGCCAATTGGGACAAGCCAACTGCTTCTTGCGCTCGCCTTGCTATCTCTGTTCATCGTAGAGGCCATTTTTGTGCGCCTTTCTAGGGCATCTTAGTGATTGCGAGCGCGTGAGTGGCGCGGTAAGCAACCTCGCCTGGGCGCAGTGCCGTTCAGGGGGCGGATGGATTCAAGGACGTTATCATTCAAGCACCGTGTCGATAGCTGCACAAGCTTGCCTCGTTCGGATGCAATTGACTTTCGAACTGTCCGTAATACATAATCACTGTTATGCCAAAAAGAGTTGATTCTGATTTGCAACGACGCCTCATCGCCAGCGCGGCGATCGACGTCATCAACGATGTCGGGCTGGATGGGGCCCGGCTACGCGATGTCGCACAAGCCGCCAATGTGACGACCGGAGCCGTCATGCACTACTTTGACGGCAAGGATGCCGTCCTGGAGGCGGCGCTTGAGGAAGCGGTTCGCCGCATCCTTGAGAAGCAAGATAGCCCCCGTGGCAGGACAGGTCCGATGGACGTTCGGCGGTTCATCAAAAGCGCATGCGCCTACCTCCCGATCGACGCGGGCAGCCGTCAGGAATGGCGCGTTTGGCTTGCCTTCTGGGGGCGGGCCATCGCTGATGAACGGCTGCGCGCGCTGCACCGCCAATACTATGCGGAGATTGTCGAGCGTTTGATTGGGCTGTTGCCAGCCATCCGGACGACGGATCTCCCCCCTGCCCCCTCCCAGATGAGGCGCTGCGCGGACGCGCTGATCGCGGCGATAGACGGCATCGGCACGCGAGCGACACTGGAGCCCGAGCACTGGCCGCCAGATCGCCAGCGTGAGACGCTTGAAACTCTGCTCTTACCCCTTCTCACGGCGTTCGCCAACGGCAGCAGCGACAGCTGATTTCGGGTAACATCTCGCATCCTCGGCCCTGGAATGTCGCAAGCGAACCCTCGGAACAAGGTCCTCTTCCCGTATCACGCCCCCACCGACAAGGAGGAAGCTAACGCATGACGAATCGAGACATGACCCGAGATGACAAGCTCGATGATTTCGATCCTCGCGAGATCACCCTCAACGACGTGACGAAGAAGGTCTACATTGCCGGAACCGGCCCCGCCGTGATTGTCATGACGGAAATGCCGGGTATCAGCCCGCACGTCGCGCGCTTCAGCCGCTGGGTGCGGGATGCGGGCTTCACGGTCTACATGCCTTCGCTCTTCGGTCGGGATGGTGCTGTGCCGGGTGCCGAGGAGGGGGCAGCCGTTTTCCAGCGCGCCTGCGTCAGTGCCGAGTTCCGCGCCTTATCCGCCAACGAGTCGAGCCCCGTCACCATATGGCTGCGCGCGCTCGCCCGACTGGCGCATGAAGAGTGCGGTGGTCCCGGCGTCGGGGCGATCGGGATGTGCTTCACCGGAAACTTCGCGCTCACGATGATGCTCGAGCCCTCGATGCTCGCGCCGGTCCTCTCTCAACCCTCGCTACCGCTCAACGATCCGGCCGGCCTGAACATTTCTCCCGACGAGCTTGCCGCTGTCCGGGAGCGTCTTGATCGGGAAGACCTCACCGTCCTGGCTTATCGTTTCGAAGGGGATCGCTTCTGCAAGGCCCAGCGGTTTGCGGCTTATTCCGAGGCTCTCGGCGAGCGCTTCGTGGGGCGAGTGCTTCCTGACAGCGCCGCCAATCCGGACACGGCACCCTTCTTCTCACGGCATGTGGCTTTTCCGCACAGCGTCGTAACCGCCCATCTGATCGATGAAGCTGGCCAGCCTACCGTCGCTGCCCGTGACGAGATCCTGTCGTTCTTCAAGCAACGACTCGCGCCATCAGATGCAGATTGCTCGATGGTCCAGGATGGTGAAGCAGCAATACACCCGTAACGGGTAGCGACGAACGCGGAGAAAGGCTCTCAGGAATTCATGCGCTTTACGATTGCGCGCTCAGTGCCTGCGCGAGAGATAGGCTGAGGCATGTATTTGCAGAGCGTATCAAGTTCAGCGCGTCGCCTCCAGTAGGAGGGCTTGCACCCAATCGACCTCGCCCAGGGATGCGCTCGCGAAAATCGGCGAAATAACAGCATCTTCCGATTGCCATGCGACTCAAAATGCTGTTATAGTAAGACGCATATTCCGCGTTAGCTCAGTCGGTAGAGCGGGTGACTGTTAATCACTAGGTCGCTGGTTCGAGTCCAGCACGCGGAGCTAAAAAACCAGAAGGGCCTCGGAGGAATCCGGGGCCCTTTTGTCGTTTGTCCCTCGGCCTTGCTCCCTTTGCAGCTTTCGCTTCCGCTGATGCTTCCCCATAGCTCGGGCATCAACCTGACGACGCAGTGAGAAGTTGAGGATCTCCTCGATGCCATCGGGAGCCTTCCAAGCACCTTTAAGCCGGCGAATCAGGCGCCCCATGGGTTCTGGAACTGCTTATCCATGAAGGCGTCAACGCCTTCCTCCCAGGCCTCCTGCGGGGTCCGCCGTCTGAGTTCCTTTGGAAGGTGAACAACATGGCGCGAATACGCTCTCTCGTTCTTTTTTCGTTCCGGCGTGCTACGGTGCCGTCGTCGAGCCAGCCTCCAGTGTCGGCTCAACATCGTCTGTCGTTAAACCAAAAGATCAGGCGCTGCGGGGATTTCGCTGTCATAGTGTCGGAAGTGACGCCTAATTCTCAGTTCCGAGCGCAGCCCGTTCGGAGACGAGCACTCGCCCCAAATTGGCGGACGCTCACCAGTCGCGCATCTTCTCGGCAACGGTGCTCTTGCAAGTGCAGACGTAGATCATCCTAGTTTTCAGGTCGGCGTGGCCAAGTACGGCCTGGAGCTAATCCAGGGAACGTTCTTGTGGGCCGTCGCGAAGGAGCGGCAGAGCGAGTGGGCGCTCACCTTGACGTCCGTCAGCTTCGAGATGCGCTGGAAGCGGCGGACTAGGAGCTCGCGGTCGAGGACGGTGCCCTGCTCGGCGTAGGCCCGCAGCAGCTGACCTGCTCTATTTTTTGCTGAAACTAGTTTTTGACGATTGGGATGGCTGCAATCCTTGGGTTAATACATAGAACAAAGAACATGTGCTAATATGGGAAATAAATAATTCTTATCTATAGGCCTTTTCAAAATGGCGATAGGCGATATCACCACTATTCAACTTAAGATGAATGCGAATAAATATTCGAAGATGACGAGTTAAATGCTGCCGCAGAATAGTGTGTATTAGGTGAGAACTTTGGCAGTATCAAAAAGGTATTTAGGAAATGATTGAAATTAGAAAATCTCGTTCCAGTGATGGTGAGCGCGCAGTTGAAATTTGGCGGCGTGCGGTTGATGCTACGCATGATTTTTTGTCATCTCAGGACCGAGAAGCTATCGACGAGATGGTGTGTGGCTTTCTACCCCAGGCGCCGCTTTGGCTTGCTGTAGATGACAATGACTATCCGTTGGCCTTCATGTTCATCGAAGACGGGCATATGCAAGCACTATTCGTTGACCCTGCTTACCGGGGAACTGGCATCGGGGCTGCGCTAGTGCGTCATGGCCTCACGCTTCATCCTCAGATGACGACCGACGTTAATGAACAGAACGGTCAAGCCGTTGGTTTCTATGAGAAAATGGGCTTCAAGCAAATTGGTCGCTCGCCAGTTGATGACCAAGGCCGGCCCTATCCGCTGATACATCTTGAGTATCGAAGCTAATTGATCGGACTATAAATTCTGGTCGCCCGTGATTCACAGAATTTATATTTACTCGATCCCCACGCCGCAATGCGCTCAGGCTTGCGGCGTTTTTGCTTTTTATGCTCCAGCGTAGAATCTTGATTATTAATCGACGCTTCTTCCGAAAAAAGTCAAGCCCATGAAACTCAAGGTCAAAAACGTAGCGTTACCAAGGCCAAGAGTCCCAAGCTGAGAATGATCAGGCCTGACAGCCGATTGGTCCAGCGAAGAATCTTCATGTCGAGTCGCTCAGCGAGCATCCCAACCCCAACGCTCAACAAGAGCCACCATAGTGCCGATCCAACACACACCCCTGCCACAAGCAAGAGACCTGCCCCCCGTTCACTCATTGAGCCGAGGCCCATCCCGGCAAAAACGGCCGCAAAGGAAAGGATGGTCATCGGGTTCGAGATCGTAAGTAGAAAGGTCGTTGCGAAAGCGCCCATATACTGCTCCTGGGCCAGAGTTGCAGCCTTTGTTGCAGGAGACGACTGCAGGGTACGCCAGCCAAGAACGATGAGAAAGAGAGCGCCAAGCAAGTGCAGCCAAGGCCTCATCCCCAGCAGCCATCCAGACACAGAGGAAAGCCCGAGGGCCGCCACCAAACCGTAAAGGGTATCCGCGCCCGTCGCTCCAAGGCCTGAGACAAAGCCGACCCGACGCCCCTGAGTAAGAGTCCTACGAATACAAAGCAATCCGATCGGCCCTACAGGGGCAGCAACTGAAAGTCCAATCACTGCCCCCTTCAGGAAGCTCGTCCAATCCAAACCATCGAGTAACAACCAACCGCTCATCGGGTTCTCCTTTGCAAGACAGCCAAAACAAAAACCCGGGCCATAACCCGGGTTGCAAAGGGAATCACATTGAACCGGGGCATGGCCGTACACGACCCAAGCCCCAGCGCAGCTAGTACGGAGAGGCGTGGGCCATTGGATTATTCAGGTTGATGCTCGAAAGCATGATTTGAATCATCGACATGGAACCACGACCTCCTTTCTGGGCGGCCCCATACCGTAGCAGGCATGCCATGGCCTGTCAATCAGCTCTCTGAGTGCTTGGAAATTTCAAATGACACAGGGCGCCCCATTCTTAGGGCGTTCTTAGTGTTAAGGGAGTGAACACCAATGCCCCGATCTTGACGGATTACCCGTACACCTTCTACGTTCCACTCGAAGGCCAATATCAGGGGCTGCTCTTACGGGCGAACTCCAGCAGACTATCACGGTCCAAGACGAGAAGAACCCCGTGTTCATGGTTCGGCAGCTTGCGATGCAACTCGATCGGCCCGAGCATCGGGTCCTATCGCTTTGACTGCGCTGCCGCAGACTTAGAAAGAATGGCGTACCACCAAATGAACGAAACTTACATGACGCGCGAAGTTGCTCTGGATTATGCGACCAGAATCCTCCGGGAGCGCTACCCAGGAGCCCAACTTGCCTTCGCTGCCGGATCGATCATACGTGGCGAAGGCACTTCAACCTCTGATCTCGATCTGGTGGTAATCTTCGACAAACTTTCTCAGGCATATCGGGAATCCTTCCTGTTTGAGGGGCTTCCCGTGGAAGCCTTCGTTCACGATCCCGAGACCCTTGCCTATTTCTGTTGGCAGATGGATCGAAAAGAGGGGATTCCCTCACTGCCAACCATGCTCGCAGATGGCGTTGCTTTGCCAGCTTCTTCCCAACTTGCAGAAGAACTTGTCTTGATGGGCAAGAAAGTTCTAGAAGCGGGGCCAGAGCCGATGAGCACGGAGGAAATATCAAGACGGCGGTATCACCTGGGGGAGTTGCTGGACGATCTTCGGGCGCCCCGTTCCAAGGTTGAGATGATGGCTATTGGTACGGCCTTGTACGGACCGTTGGCTGATTTTGCGCTTCGCCAACGCGGCGTCTATTCAGCGACTGGCAAATGGATTCCGCGTCGGCTTCAGGCGACTGACGAACAGCTCCACGATCGCTTTCACCAAGCTTTCGAGCAACTCTTCAGAGAAAGTGCGTCTGCGGAAGTGATTGCACTGGTTGAGGATGTTCTAGCACCTGTCGATGGTCCCCTATTCGAAGACTACCGCCTGGATGCGCCCAAAGAATGGCGGCAAAAGGTATTTGAGGTATGAATGCTACTTGGGTGAGCCACGGCCTGGCTGCGCGGCGTAACCATGCGCCACGGATCACCCAGCCAGTTGAGCCCTCAACGCTTTCCTCGGGCATTGAATTCCTCGCGTGGCGCCTGCTGCCGAAGCCTTGGTTGACTGTAGAATATTTGTTCGATATCATGTCCAACCTAGAAACGATATAGGGCATGCATCCAGAGATGCTCGCGAATGAGGCCTGTTGGCGGTGCCGTCAACGAAAAGGATGCCTTGATCACGCATAAAGAGCGTAGAGCAAGACGCGGCTTCCAGTGCGATGTTTACGGAGAGCGGATGTTCTTGTCAAAGCTTTTGTGAATAGTAGAAAATGAGCAACTCTGACGCTCAAACAACGAACAGGAGACAAATGAATCCCGCCGAATCCGCCGCCACCCCAACGAGTACAGACCTCACCCTCGATACCGCGACGGCCTCCCGGAACCGGCTCGTCATCTCCCTGCTACTCGTCTCGACCTTTGTGGTCATTCTCAATGAGACGATCATGGGCGTGGCCATCCCACACCTGATGCATGACCTCGGGATCACCGCCAGCACTGCGCAATGGCTGACCACGGCCTTCATGCTGACCATGGCGGTCGTCATCCCGGTCACCGGCTTCTTGCTACAGCGGCTCAACACCCGACCGGTCTTCATGCTGGCGATGACCACCTTCAGCCTCGGCACCCTTGTCGCAGCCCTGGCTCCCGGCCTACCGGTGTTGCTCGTCGGTCGCATCATTCAGGCGATCGGTACGGCCATTATGATGCCTCTGCTCATGACCACCATCATGACCCTGGTCCCACCGGAGTCCCGTGGCAAGACGATGGGCAACATCTCGATCGTCATCTCGGTGGCCCCTGCCATCGGGCCCACCCTTTCAGGGATCATCCTCAGCCAGCTGACCTGGCGCTGGATGTTCTGGCTGGTGCTGCCGATCGCCCTGGGCTCACTGATCCTGGGCGCGACGCGCATCTCGAACGTCGCGACCACCAACGATGCCCCCCTTGACGTGCCCTCGGTCATTCTTTCGGTCTTCGGCTTTGGTGGCCTGGTCTATGGCCTCAACAAGATCGGTGAAATGGCGAGCAATGCCGGATCTGTCGCCGGCTGGGCGCCTCTTGCTGTCGGCGCCGTGGCGCTCGTCGCCTTCATCGCACGCCAGCTCTGGCTCCAGCGTAAGGATCGCGCTCTGCTCGACCTGCGGACGCTGACCTCGCGTAACTTCACGCTCTGCGTGACCGCGCTCGCCATCAGCATGATGGCGCTCTTCGGCACCTTCATCCTGTTGCCCATCTACATGCAGAACGTGCTGGGTCTGGACCCGCTGAAGTGCGGCCTGCTGCTCCTCCCCGGCGGCCTCATCATGGGCCTGATGGCCCCTCCGGTCGGGCGCTTCTACGATCGCCACGGTCCCACCTTTCTGGTCGTGCCCGGTACTCTCATGGCTTCGGCCGTCCTTTGGTGGATGACGACGATAAGCCCGAACACGCCGGTTCCCGCGCTCTTGATCGCGCACGTCGTGCTCAGTGTGGGCTTGGCCCTGACCTTTACCCCGATCTACACCGCCGGTCTCGGCTCGCTGCCGTCCAAGCTCTACTCTCACGGCAGTGCCCTCGTCGGCACCATCCAGCAACTGGCAGGCGCCGCGGGTGCTGCGCTCTTCGTCGCTTTGATGTCGCTGCAAACGACTGCCCTGCTGTCCAAAGGGCTGTCGCAAGTGGCGGCCACTGCCGGCGGCATTCGCGTCGCCTTTGTGTGGGGCGCCGTCATCTCGATGTTCGCTGTCGCAGCTGCGTTTTTCGTGAAGAAGCCGCTCGATGGCGGGCCGTCCCACGGGTAAGCGACATCCCGAAGGTCGGCAATAAACGGTAAGCAATCAAAATCGGCCTCGATGACGATATCGTCATCGAGGCCGATTGGCGTATTTACCGGATCACGCGAGGCATCGTGACAGACGTCCTCACGCAGGGCCTATCTTGTTAGGTCGACGGCTGTGGATCTGAGGCCTTCGCCGATAGGCTGGATCGCGTTGATGACGAACTCCCTTATAAATGGAGCGTGGCAAGGGCCTCGACAGGAATCGCCTGACTCTGCTCACGCGACTCGGCATGGTCAGCCTGAGGCCTCAGACGCATCCAACCCAGCATCCCCAGGCCGAAGAGCGCCATGGCTCCGCCCCACAAGAGGTTGAGGTTGTATCCCAGAGAGATCCGATAGAGGGATGGTTCAGTCGTGAGGCCGTAAACGGCCAAAAGCCCGCCGAGGATCAGGAACATCAAGCCAATCGGCATGCGAATATCGAGCATGATTCCTCCTACTTGAACACGAAGTTCAGGGCGACGGTGAGGCACAGCACCACTCCCCCGAGCAAGGCCGGCCGACGGTACCAGGCTATCGCCGTGGCGTCATGCTTGGGCGTCAGGCTGTAGACCAGGCCCGCCAGCTCTTTGTCGGGGCGAGGCGAGGTGAACAGGCTGATCAGGACCGTGCTGCCGAGACAGAAGCCGAAGGCGTAGATGGCGGCGTAGAAATTGGCGGCCATATCGCTCGGATAGTGTAGCGCCCCCATCTTGAGCAGGACGTAGTGGCCCATGGCGGTCAGGGTGCCGACCACCAGGCCCCAGAAGGCCCCATGGCCCGTCGTACGTTTCCAGAACATGCCCAAGAGGAAGGTCGCGAAGAGCGGCGCGTTGAAGAAGGAGAAGAGCAGTTGCAGGTAGTCCATGATGTTCTTGAAGTTCATGGCGATGTAGGCCGCCCCGACCGAGATCAGGATCCCTGCGAACGTCGCTGCCCGCCCCATCCAGAGGTAATGGGCGTCTGAGCCATCCTTCTTGATGTAGGCCTGGTAGATGTCATAGGTCCAGACCGTGTTGAAGGCCGTCACGTTACCTGCCATCCCTGACATGAACGAGGCCAAGAGGGCCGTGAGGCCCAGGCCGAGCATGCCGGACGGGTAGTAGTGCTGCAGGAGCATCGGGAGCGCCATGTTGTAGTCATAGCCCCCACCCGGCAACTGGGTGAGTAAGGGGGCGGCGCCGCGCAGCGGATGAAGGGTGAGGGCGATCGCGATGAGCCCCGGGGTGATGACCAGGAACGGGAAGAGCATCTTGGGCACCGCGGCGATCAAGGGCGTGTTCCGCGCCGCGTTCATGTCCTGCGCGGCCATGGCGCGCTGGACCACCAGGAAGTCCGTGCACCAGTAGCCGAACGAGAGCACGAAGCCCAGACCCATCGCCATGCCGAGCCACTCGATGCCCATGGGGTTGCTGCTCGCAGAGCCCAGGCCCTGCCAGGCGTGAGCAAAGCCGTCCGGCATGCGCGCGACCAGTCCTTCCCAGCCGCCGACGTCCTTGAGCCCCAGCATCACCAAGGGGGCGAAGCCGAAGACGATGAGGAAGAACTGGAGCACCTCGTTGTAGATACTGGAGGTGAGGCCGCCCAGGATGGTGTAGGCGAGCACTACCACCGCCGAGACCAGGATGCTCGCGTGGATCGACCAGCCGAGAAGCAGCTGGAACACCAAGGCCATGGCGTACATGTTGATGCCCGAGGCGAGTACCGTCATGGCCGCGAACGAGATGGCGTTGAGGCCCCGGGTCTTCTCGTCGAAGCGCAGCTTGAGGTACTCGGGCACGCTACGGGCCTTGGAGCCGTAGTAGAAGGGCATCATGAAGATGCCCACGAAGACCATGGCCGGGATGGCGCCGACCCAGTAGAAGTGGTTGGTCAACAGACCGTACTTGGCCCCGTTCGCGGCCATTCCCATGACCTCGAGCGCGCCGAGATTCGCCGATAGGAAGGCGAGGCCCGCGATCCAACCCGGGATCCGGCGCCCCGAACTGAAGAAGTCGTCGGCGTTCTTCACGCTACGCTTGAGCGCAAAGCCGATCCCGAGGACGAAGACGGCGTAGATGATAAGAACCGCGTAGTCAATCCAGCTAGGGTGCATCAGGGAAGCCTTTCTAGCAAGAAAATCCGCTGACGGGGGTACTATTGCTTACCCTTCAATTTTGACACAAAAACGAGACAAGTGCAGGTTGTTTTGGTTTCGGTTTGGCCGGCGATGCGGGGGCCAAACCGACGAGGCGGGTTTAGCGCCCCAAGAGCCGCGGAGCCAATTTCAGGTCGGCGGTTATTGCCAAGTCGCCGGCGTTCTTGCCGACTGCCAACCGGTAGGTTCCTTTCGAAAGGCGCCAGCGGCCGGCTTTCGCGTCGAACCGCGACAGCAAGCGCGGATCGATCGTCATCGTGATGCGCCGCGCCTCCCCGGGACGAAGCTCGACGTGCTCGAAGCCCAGCAAGCGAGCGCGCTTTTCGCCCGCTGCTTCCGTCAGGTAGACCTGAGGCACATCCGCACCCGATCGGCCGCCGACGTTTTGCACGGTGAAACTGGCCGTCGGCGCCTCGCCTCCGCTGACCGTGAAGTCACGATAGGCGAATTTTGTATAGCTCAGCCCGTGCCCAAAGGCATACAGGGGCTTTGCCCCGGTCTTGGCGTACCAGCGATAACCCACCTCGGCGCCTTCGCGATAATGGGCCGTGACCGGCGCCCCGTAGGGAGTGCCGAAGCCCGGTAACTCTGGCCGAGGCGTCTGCGCCGCGTTGGCTGGGAATGTCATCGGCAGTCGGCCGGACGGATTGACCTTGCCGGTCAGGATCTCAGCGATCGCTTGGCCACCGGCCTGCCCGGGGAACCAGGCTTCGACGATGGCCTTCACCTTGCTATGCCACGGCATCGCAATCGGATTGCCGGTTTCGAGCACGACGAGGGTGTTGGGGTTCGCCGCGGCCACCGCCTCGATCAGCGCATCCTGCCCGAACGGCAGCGACATGTCGGGGCTGTCGAACTCTTCGCTCTCATGCCGAACCCCGAAGACGATCGCAAGATCCGATCGCCGTGCCAGAGCGGCCGCCTCGGCCGGAGAGGCCCCGGGGTTGTAACTGAAGGAGGCGTCCGGGAGCAACTTCCTCAACTCCGCGAGCGGCGAGGAGGGGAGGAAACTCATATTGCGAACCGCCGCCATGTTGCCTTCGCCGCCGAGCGGGACGGTCGCAGCGAAGCCGCCCGGTGGTGTGACCATGCTCGAGCCGCCACCGGCCAGCACGCCCAGATGCGCCTGACCGCCGATCACCGCGATTCGTTGCTTGCCGGCCGCGATGGGGAGCATGCCCTCGTTCTTCAAGAGCACGATCCCCTGGCGAGCGACTTCAAGCGCCGCCGCGTGATGCTGCGCCGTGTCGATCGCAGGTTGGGGCGGGGGCTGGTCCAAGCCGACCGCGTAGATGGAGCGCAGGATGCGGCGGACCATGTCGGAGAGGCGAGACTTTGGAAATTGCCCCTGGGCGTAAGCCTCCTTGAGCGGCTGATCGAACCAGATTCGCTCGTCCAGCTGCGAACCGGACTCTTGATCGAGGCCGTGCAAAGCGTCACGCCAGCCATGGACCGCGCCCCAGTCGGACATGACCCATCCCCGGTAGCCCCAATCGCCCTTGAGGACCCCATTCAACAGCAGGTCATTGCCCGAAGCATGGACGCCATTGACCTTGTTGTAAGCGCTCATGACAGCGCCCGGCTCGGAGCGCTCAAGCGCCATCTGAAAGGCGAGGAGGTCGGATTCGCGGTGGGCGGTCGGGTCGATGATTGCATCGAGCCGGTGGCGATTGGTCTCGTTCGCGTTGAGGGAGAAGTGCTTGATCGTCGAGATGACCCCTTGCGCCTGCGTGCCGATGACCTGCTCGCTCGCCAAGACGGCACTGAGCAGCGGGTCCTCCGAGAGATACTCGAAGTTTCGACCATTGCGCGGATCCCTGGCAAGGTTCATCCCACCGCCGAGCAGCACATTGAAGCCCTTGGCGCGCGCTTCGCGTCCGAGGATGACGCCCGTCTCTCGCGCGAGCTTTGGATTGAAGGTCGCGCCGAGCGCCAGGCCTGCAGGTAAGGCCGTGGCGGTGTCACCGGCCCGGAAACCTGAGGGGTTGGTGATGCCCAAGCTCCCATCGGTCTCTCTGAGCGCGGGAATCCCGAGGCGCGGCACTCCCGGCACGTAGCCGGCGCTCGGTCGGGCATCCGAAGGCACGCGCGGGTCCCGTGCGCCGTCGAATCCCATGGGCATGAGCCCCATGACCAGCGAGAAGCGTTCAGCGTCCGTCATTTGCTGCTCCGTTTCACGCGCTCGCACGTCGGCGAGCGATTCCGGAGCGATCGCCTGAGCTGGTAGGCACTGGAAAGGCAGTAAAAGCGCGGAGCCGATCAGGAGAATGCGCGGTCTGTGGTTGGAATGCACGAACTCTCTCTTTCAGGGGGCCGAGGTGATGGTTCTCGATAACGAGGGACCTGATGGGGGAGCGTGGCCTCGATCGTCATATCACTCCATGAAACTCGCATTTCGACAACGATTTCCTGGCTGATCATGCGTAGTCCAGACGTTTGCTTAGGAATGAGGATTGGCAGCCTGGGCCAGAGTCCCCGCATGCTAGACTGTTCAATCAAATCAGGAGGGAAAAATGCTCGGACAAGAACGAGACGCAATCAAAGTGGGCCTCGAGGTGGGCATCGTCCTCAAGGCCGATCAGCGCTCAAATCGGATCACGCGGGGCATCGTGGCGGATATCCTGACCAAGTCGCCCTTTCATCCCCACGGCATCAAAGTGCGCCTCACGGATGGTCAGGTTGGTCGAGTGAAAGAAATTTACTGAGTTTGCTACCGCGAATTTTGCAGATGGCAAGCCCTCAGGCCGTGTGATCAGCGAGAATTGGAGTTGCCACCCGTATTGCCTCACCTTCGGGTGGGGCCTTTCTTTTTCGCGAAGAATGCTTCGTGTGATTGATGATTTTATCTAGTAGAGTTAAACAAGTGATTTGTTTATCATGGAGCGATCGTTCAAGGTTTTCTGTTGAGATTTTGGGCGATTGGTTCAGAGCGATTGCTGCCTGAGCCAAAGTGGATCATTTGTGAAAATTGGAAAACAAAGCTGTAGGCGCCCCGTGTGGGTGAAGATGAAAGAGGCTCCTTTCCGGATGAAGAAAATCGCGCTGCTTGCCATTACCACGATCCTGGTCGGATGCACCGCCACTGCTCCCAACACTTCTCAGACGCCACAGAAAGCGGCCGATGAAACACCAACGATCACAATCCTGTCGATCGATGAACTCCGAGCCACCTTGCGTGATCTCAACGTGGCCGTTCAAGACCTCGATCAGGTGGGATTCCCAAAGCGCGGCACTGTTCCGCCGGCTTCCTCCTATCGCGTGTCCGCGTTGTCCGATTCACTCATGAACAGTGGTTGGATAGGCCCCACGGACCTTGGAAACGGCAAGACGAAGTGGGTCAGGACGACTCAAAAGGCCGGCGAAGGGAACCAACTTGTCGAGGATATCGAGTCGACCCTCGTCCTGGGCCCTGGCGAGCATCAGATCACTCGGACGGATGTCGTAAAGGCCAGCGAGACGCGCCCGCTGGGCACCTATCTCACGGAAGGTATTGCGCCACCGGAGAGCGGGGAGATCGGTTCACGCCATTCCGAACTCCAGACCACCTATACGTCCGCGGACCAGAGCATTTCTCGCTCCTACACGCTGACCGCCGATCACAATCGCACCTCGAACACCGACACGTCGAACAGCGCAAAATTGGTTGGTGAGCTTGCTTCTGGCACCAACGTGGATTTGAAGACCAGCTTCCATAACTACGACAGCACCTTTTCAGGGACAGTGACCCTGCGCTCGGGTAAGAAGATCGCCCTCTCCTTGTCGGCTGAAAACTCGTATATCAGGCAAGGCGATGTCTCGATTTCAACGGGCAGGAGTCTCGTTGGCCTTTCCTTGAGCGAAGACTTCAAGATGGCGATGACGGTGGCATCAACCACTTCCTCTCCCATAGGGCCCTCGTCAGGAGCTGCGACGAGGGATATCACGATCGATGGAAAGGTAGTTGATCGCAACGAGAGCCAGATCGCAAAAATTTCGATGGGTCCGATCCCCGAACTCATCAGCAAGCTTCCGACCATCTTCATTACCTACGAGGGGAAGCAGGCTGAAGAGTTCGACCCTGGCTTCGAAGTCCTCTTCGGTAAGCTGTATGGCCTTAGCGGGGTGAATGTGTTCAACTGACGAAACACACCTGATTGCCAACAATGGGCCCAGGACGATTTATTTCGCCTGGGCCCATTGTTGAGCCGTTAACCAAGCGTGACCCCGCATCGGGCGACTCTTAAACGAGGCCACGCAAGGTAAGCGAGTGCAGGGGTGGGATGGCTCCTTGACAAGACTCGAACATCTGTTCATTATGCGAGCAGAGGTTCTTGGCGACGGGCCAAGTGCCTCACACCGATTAGAAGAGGCGGAAATGAAATCAGCACTGAGCCCTTACATCAGCTTCAAAGACAACGCGCGCGAGGCCATGACGTTCTATCAGACGGTCTTTGGCGGCAAGCTCGACGCCATGACCTTCAAGGACTTCAACGTCTCCGAGGATCCCGCCGAGGCTGACAAGATCATGCACTCCATGCTCCAGGCCGAGAACGGGATTACGTTCATGGGTTCCGACACTCCCAACAGCATGGAATACAAGCCCGGCGCTCGGATCAGCATGGCACTCAGTGGCGATGACCACGATGAGCTCAAGGGTTACTTCGAGAAGCTGTCGGCAGGCGGTACCATCAACCAGCCGCTCGTGCAGGCCCCCTGGGGGGACAGCTTCGGCTCGTGCACCGACAAGTTCGGCGTGGATTGGCTGGTCAACATCGCCGGCAAGAAGGCGTAGGCCTCATTTAGCACCGGTTAGATGGAGGGTCGGGAGCGAGTCTCTCGGCCCTTTGCCTTGCCTTCGGCAAGGCCTGCTGGATGCTCGTCGCGCTGCCGATCGAGGCCACGATGATGCTTGCGATCGCAAGCCACTGCAGCAGCGTCAGTTGCTCGCCGAGAATGACCAAGGCGGCCAACGCGCCAATCGCAGGCTCCATGCTGAGCAGGATGCCGAAGGTCTGCTTCGGGAGGCGCTTGAGGGCCACCATCTCCAGCGAGTAAGGCACCGCGCTCGAGAGGATGCCGACGCCGAGGCCGGCGAGCATCAGCGCGGGATCGAGCAAGGCGGTCCCGGCGCGGGCGACCCCGAAGGGGAGCACGACCAAGGCAGCGGTGAGCATCCCGAGCGAGGTCGCCTGGCCACCCGGGATTTGCCCTGCTCGCTTGCCGAAGACGATGTACAGCGCCCAGCACACCGCTGCGCCAAGGGCAAAGCCGACCCCTACCGGGTCCAGGGTGCCGCTGCCCTCGGTCAGGGGAAGCAGAAGCCCCATGCCAAGCACCGCGAAGCCGATCCAGGCAAAGTCCAGCGCCCTGCGCGAGGCCGCCATCGCGACGGCGAGCGGCCCGGTGAACTCGATGGCGATCGCGACCCCCAGCGGGATCCTGGCGATCGACATGTAGAACAACAGGTTCATGAGGCCTGTCACCGCGCCGTACAGCACGATGGTGCGGGCGTCTTTCGCCGAGAGCGGCAGGCGCCACGGACGCCAGATTGCAAGCAGGAGGATGGCCGCGAAGACCGCCCGGTAAGCGGTCGTGCCCTCGGCACCGAGAACAGGGAAGAGGTGCTTGGCGAAGGATGCCCCGACCGTCAGGGAGACGAGGCTACCGAACAAGGCGATGACCGGCAACAGTACGTGATGGGCGGGTGACCAGGGCTTCAAGCTTTCCTCCTCGCTCCTCTGCTCAGCATACCCGAGGGAGCCGTCGCGTTGACACGATCCCAGGCGATCGTGCTACACATGATGGTAGCCACCCAACGTCCCGATGGCGGAGCGACCGAGCGTCGTATCCGTAGGGCGTTCGCGGGAGGCTGCCTTCTGGATGGCGCCGCCCGCCCCTAGTTACACCATTCGTCATTAGGAGGGCCTTCATGTCGAGCGCCGAACTTCCCATTCTCAACTTCATCCTGAGCAACTACAAGAACTTCAACTCGCGCGCCACCCGCGATGCGATGCTCGCTTACTGGGACCACATCCAGGCCGGCGGGCGCATGTTCTGGGCGGTGGCCGGCGCCATGTCGTCCGCGCAGCTCGGCATCACCCTCGCGCCTGCGATCCGCGCGGGCCTGATCCACGGTCTCTCGGTGACCGGGGCCAACCTGGAAGAATCCCTCTTCCGTCTCGTTGCTCACAACGAGTACAAGGACTTCCCCGACTACCGCTACCTCACCAAGCAGGACGATACCCGCATCCTAAACGACCGGATGCGCCGCGTCACCGACACCAGCATCCCCGAGGACGAAGCCTTCCGCGCCGTCGAAGAGATCGTCGTCCCCATGTGGAAAAAGGCCCATGCCAACGGCGAGCGCCGCTTCTGGCACCAGTACTTCTACGAGGTCATCCAGGCCATCGATCCCGCCAAGTACGAAGGCAACCCGGACGACTGCTGGCTCCTGGCCGCCGCCCGCGCCAACCTGCCGATCGTCGTCCCCGGCTACGAGGACTCCACCTTCGGCAACATCATCACGTCCTACGTGAAGCACGGTGACATCAGCGCCAGCATCGCCAAGTCGGGCATCGAGTACATGGCCGACTTCTACGATCGCTACAAGGAGCTTTCGAGCACTGACGCCGGCGTCGGCTTCTTCCAGATCGGCGGCGGCATCGCCGGCGACTTCCCTATCTGCGTCGTGCCCTCGATCAAGTACGACCTCGGCGAGGAAGTGAAGCCCTGGTCCTACTTCTGCCAGATCAGCGACTCGACCACCTCGTACGGCTCCTACTCGGGTGCGACCCCCAACGAGAAGATCACCTGGGACAAGCTGACCGAGGAGACCCCCATGTTCGTCGTCGAGTCCGATGCGACGATCGTGGCGCCCCTCATCCTGCGCGCGCTCCTCGAGTGCAAGCAGAACCCCGAAGCCGCCAACGCCCTCATTGCCCAGCACATGGGCGAGAAGGCGACGGCTGGCGCCAAGGCGTAACCGCGTCCAAAACCAAGCAACGCCCTACCGAAAGGTGGGGCGTTGCTGCTGAGAAGCAGGTGAGGACTACCCTTGCGCCCACCCCATGGTGTATCATAGCTCGCTCGCCTGGTGACTCACCTGCGAAACCACCGCGCCGTACCCCCCGCATCGGAGGACTCAATGCTCAAGACCATCGGTATCGTCGTGGCCGCCTTGCTCGGTGGCTTGCTCATCTTCGCCGCGACCAAGCCCGACACCTTCACCATCCAGCGCTCAGCGAGCATCAAAGCCTCGCCCGAGGCACTCTACGCGCAGATCAGCGACTTCCATCGCTGGGCGGATTGGTCGCCCTACGATAAGTTGGATCCCGCGATGAAGAAGACCTATCGCGGTGCAGAGAGCGGCGTGGGAGCCATTTACGAGTGGGAAGGCAGCGACAAGGTCGGCCAGGGCAACATGGAGATCGTCGAGGCCGTTCCTGGTGCCAAGGTCGTCACGAAGCTGAATTTCGTCAAGCCGTTCCAGGCCAACAACGTCGCCGAGTTCACGCTGGAGACCAAGGGTGACACCACCCACGTCACGTGGGCGATGCGCGGTCCCAATTCCTACATGTCGAAGGTCATGTGCATCTTCATCGACATGGACAAGATGGTCGGCAAGGATTTCGAGACGGGCCTGGGCAACCTGAAGGCCCTCGCCGAGAAGTAAACTTCAATCGCCTCTTGCCACCGGGCTTCAACCCGGTGGCTCTTTCATTTGGGAGGTGAGCGCCCACAAGCAGCAGGGGCGGCTCATCGGGGGCGGGGCTTCTGCTCGCTCTTTGCCTCGTGCCGGCAATGGAGAGAGAATGCCTCCATGACCCAAACCGGCCTCCTGCTTGATTTTGTCACCTTCCTCAAACGAGCGCACCTGCGCGAGCTTGCCTCTGAGCTGCTCAGGCTCACCAAAGTGCGGAAGGTGCCGAACGGGCATGTCCTCGAACAGGCGCCCGAAGGTGAGCGCCTGCAGGAGATGGAGGCGAACATCGCTTCGCTGCTCGATGATCTAGCGGCAGGCACGTTGCACGAACGGGCGATCGAGCGCTATGCGCCATGGGGGGTCGTACAGCAACCGGGCCTTCCTGCTCCGAGCATCAAGCCGGACGATCTCGTGCGCTTCTTCGCCGCGCAGCGTGAAGCGCTCCTCGCGTTCATCCCACGCTTTACTCCCGATAGTCGAGCGGCGGTGACGCTTGCCCTCGCCTTGGAAGGGGAGCTGAGCGGGGCCCAAGAAGTCGTCATCCGGTTTTGCACCCGCTGGCGCGACGTGGCCCGAGAACGCTTCGTGCGTTCATTCAACGACGCCCCCATCGGGATGGCCTTGCTCGGGTTGGACGGGCGCTTTCTTCAGGTCAATCGCACCCTGTGCGAGCTGACCGGCTACTCGGAGCTGGAGCTGCTCAGCAAGCGGCTCCAGGAGCTGATTCATCCGGAAGATTTGGCCCCTGAGCTTGCCCTGTACCAGGCGCTCCAGGAAGGCGAGCTCCAGCGCTATCAGGTCGAACAGCGCTGCTTCCATAAGGACGGGCATCTGGTCTGGGTCCAGCTCAGCGTCTCCATGGTTCAGGATCCGCAAGGGGCCCCTCTCTACGCCATTAGCCAGATCCAGGATATCAGCGCGGGAAAGAAGGCCAAGGATCAGCTTCGCCAGTTCGAGCTGCTGGTGCGGAGCGTGGTGGACTACGCCATCTTCATGCTCGATCCCGAAGGGCGCGTGCTGACCTGGAACGAAGGGGCCGAACGCCTCAAGGGCTACGATGCGCAGGAGATCATCGGCCGGAGTCTCGAGGTCTTCTACACCCCTGAGGCCGTCCAGAAAGGCCTGCCTTGGCACTTGTTGAAGGCGGCCGAGGAACGAGGCCACATCGAGGATATCGGCTGGAGGGTGCGCAAGGACGGCTCCCGCTTCTGGGCGGATGTCGTCATCACCGCCATTCGCGACGACGAGGGGCACCTGGTCGGCTATGCCAAGGTGACGCGGGATTTGACCGAGCGCAGGAAGGCCGAGCAAGAGGCCGTCGAGCATGCCAAGACCCTCGCACGTCAGCATGAGCTGCTGGAGCGCATCATCGACAACGTGCCGGCAGGGATCGCTTACCTGGACAAAAACCTCGTCTTTCGCTGGCTGAATCCCGCATACGCCCAGCTGATCGGGCTGCCGATCGAGCGCCTCATCAATCGCCCCGTCTTCGAGGCTCTGGAAGGCGCCGAACCACAAATAGGGTCCTTGCTGCGCGGGGTGATCGAGACTGCGCGCCCCTTTCATGCCATGGGCTTCCCGTTCGTCTACGGGGTGGAGGGCGTCGAGCGCCATACCTACTGGGATTTCTCGTACGTGCCGCTGCTGGGGGACACCCGAGAGGTCGAGGGCCTTCTCATCTTGTCGATCGAAGTCTCCGAGCGAATGGAGAAAGAGCGCCTGCAACGGGAGCAGATCGAGACCCTGGAGCAGACCGATCGTTACAAGGACGAGTTCCTCTCGGTGATCAGCCACGAGCTCAGGACGCCGCTCAACTTCATCATGGGCTTCGCGAGCATCCTAGAGGACGAGCTGGTGGGCAAGCTGAACGCGGAGCAGCACGATTGCGTCAGCAAGATCATGACCGGCGCCGAGCGCATGCTGGTGCAGGTCAAGAACCTCCTCGACATGAGCCAGATGGCGGCCGGAGCCTTTAGGATTGCGCCTTCTGCGACGCTGTACGCGCCGGTGGTGGACGAAGCGGTGTCGAGCCTCAGGCCGCTCGCCGCTCAAAAGGGGCTCGGCCTCGAGATCGAGGTGCAGGTGCCGCAAGAGGTCTGTCTCGATGGCCCGCGCACCGTCCAGGTGCTGGGCAACCTGATCGAGAATGCGATCAAGTTCACGCCCCAGGGCGGGCGGATCAGGATCCGGGCGGGCCTTGAAGAGAACGACCTGGTCACCGAAGTGGAGGACAACGGCCTCGGGATTCCCGCCGAGGCCATTCCCAAGCTGTTTCACCGCTTCCAGCAGCTCGACATGAGCACGACGCGCGAGGCGGGCGGCATCGGCCTGGGCCTCTCCATCAGCAAGGCCATCGTCGAAGCGCACGGCGGCACGATCGGCGTGCGAAGCGAGGTAGGCAAGGGCAGCACCTTCTGGTTCCGTTTGCCTTGGAAGGTCTGCTAAGAGCGTCTAACAAAACCAGGCATGTTACCGCCTTGTGCCGCCGTGGGCGGCTAGAAGGAACAGTTTTGTTAGACGCTCTAAGTGAGCACCTCGCGCCGCTCGCCGATCTTCCCCGTCTGGAATTCCTGATTCTCCTTGAAGGCCGCGATTGCCCCGAGCACGGCCGCGTCCAGGGCGGGCATCAGGTTGCGGGCAGAGTCCACCCGCGAGACGAACACGTAATCCGCTCCAGCCTCGTAGAGCGGCCGCACCTCGGTGGTCTGGACGGCGTTCGTGATGATGGTGGCCGTCGGGCACATGACCCGCAGGCTCTTGGTGAGCGCCAGGTTGCTCGTGCCCTTCAGGATGTCGTCCGGGATGGTGCAGAGGATGATCCCGGCCTTGTCCACCCCGGCGTGGCGCAGGGTCTCGGGGTTGGAGATGTCCCCGTAGTGCGCCGTCGCGCCGCGCCGCTCGATCTCGGGGTGGAGGGCCACGTTGAAATCCACCACCAGAGTCTTCTTCAGCAGCTCCGGGTTGGTGCGCTCCAACTCGTAAAAGAGCGACGAGGCGATACGGTGGAAGCCGAGCAAGACCAGCTCGTACTCTTCGGCCGGGGTCTCGGCGTCCGGCTGGTTGGCGGGTGCTTTCATGCCGAGGCGGGTGAGCATGGGGGCCATGCGCTGGTAGAGGGCGTCGCTGTGCTGGAAGAGGCTCGGATAGAGGAGCGCCGTGAGGACGAAGGCGAAGATCACAGCCCCCACGGTCGTCGCGGGCAGGTGCCCGAAGCTCAGGCCCAGGTAAGCGATCACGAGGCAGAATTCGGAGATGGGCACCATCCGGGTCGCGGTCAGCACGGAGCCACGGCGATCGAAACCGGTGGCATGGAGCAGCGGCAGGAAGATCAGGTAGCGCGAGAGGATTGCAAGCCCCGTCATCAGGAGGGCGAGCAGTAGGATGTCACTGCCGTCGGGCTTCGGGATTCCCATGCCGAGCCCGACGAAGAAGAGGGTGACGAAGAAGTCGCGCACCGCCGAAACCTTGGTGAGCACTTCGTAGCAGTAAGGGAACGAGGCGATGCTGGCCCCGGCGATGAGCGCGCCCATTTCGAGCGAGACGGAGATGGGCGCCTGGATACCGATCATGCCGAGGATCTCGCCCAGGTGGGTGCCGAGCAGCCCGATCCCGAAGCACCAGCCGATGGCCGTGACGAGCATCAGCTCGGGCGATCGCGCGATCCAGTGAAAGGCGGTGGGCAGCACGTAGCGCGCGAAGACCGAGGCGATCGCGACCAGGATCCCGATGCCGAGCAGGGTCATCAGCACCGGCTGGAGGTCGGGCTGCGAGAAATTCGGCTGGACGGCAAGCACGACCATCGCCCACAGGTCCTGGAAGATGAGCAGGCCCAGCACCATGCGCCCGACGGTGGTGTCGAGCTGGTACTTCTCCTGGAAGAGTTTGACGATGAGCAGGGTGGACGAGGCCGCGACGGTGATGCCCAGGTAGAGGGGCGTGAAGGGGCCCTGGATGGCCGCCCAGCCCGTCTTCTGGAGAAGCCAGGTGGCGCCGAAGCCGAAGGCCACGCACAGCGGGAACTGGAGCAGTCCGGTCCAGATGAGGGTCTTGCCGCTCGAGAGGAGCTTCTTGAGGTCGATCTCGAGGCCGATCAAGAAGAGCAGCAGCACCAGGCCCAGATGGGCGATGGTCTCGATGTTGGCCTTGCTCGTGACCAGGCCGGTGACCTGAGGCCCGACGAACACCCCGGCGAAGAGGAAGGCCGCGATCGTGGGGATCTTGAAGCGGGTGAAGAGCGCGGCCAACAGGCCCGCGATGAGCAGGGAGCCGCCGATGTCGAAGACGAGCGACTCGCCCATCGCCGCGGGGTCGGCGTGGGCGGCGACGGAGAGCAGGGCGGTCGTGAGCACGCGGAGTCCTTTCTTGTCCGGGCGGGCGCTTGACCATTATAAGCGCCGCCTAGCGGATCCGCGTGCTTGGACCGTGTTCCTCAGCGGGCGCTCGGCTCCAGCTCGACCTTGATCCAGTCGGGCTCGCGTTTGTCGAAGGCCTTGTAGGCGTCGATGGCGTTCGCGAGCGGCTTCTGCTGGCTGAGGATCTCGGCGGGATTGATCGCGTTGGTGCGGACCAGCTCGATCAGCTCCGGGAGGTAGCGCCGGTGCGGGCAGTTCCCCATCTTGATCGTGAGGTTCTTGTTCATGGCCTCGCCGATGGGGAAGCGGGTCACCGTCGGGGGATAGACCCCGACGATGGCGAGGGTGCCTGCCTTGGCGAGGGCCTGGACCGCCCACATCAGGGCCTGAGAGGGACCGTCGCCCGGGTGCCAGTTGTCGGCTTGCGGGTTGGCCTGGGGGGCGATTTCCTGCACTTCCTGCTTGAACAAGCGCTCCAGGCGCTCGACCTCGTCCGAGGTGGGCAGGTGGTGAGAGTGGTTCGCGTCGACCCCGACCGCATCGATGGCCCGGTCCACCCCGATCCCGTTGGTGAGCCGGCGAATGGCCTCGACCGGATCCTCCTCCTCGTAGTTCACGACCTCGGCCCCCTGCGCGCGGGCGCGGGCGAGCCGCGAGGGGATGCAGTCCACCGCGATGATCCGGCCGGCGTCGAGCAGCTTGGCTGAAGCGATCGCGAGCAACCCGACCGGCCCGCACCCGAAGATCGCTACCGTGTTGCCGGGCTTGATCTCGGCGAGCTCCGCGGCGAAGTAGGCTGTGGGGAAGATGTCCGAGAGGAGGATCGCCTGATCGTCCGTGACTTCATCCGGCAGCTTGATGAGCCCCACGTGGGCGAAGGGGATCCGGGCCTTCTCGGCCTGGAGGCCGTGGAAGGGGCCGGTTTCTTTCGGGCCGCCGTAGAACGCGGTCCCAGCGAGGGGGCCGTTGGGGTTCGCCACGTCGCACTGCGAGTGGTAGCCCGCCCGGCAGTACGAGCAGGCGCCGCAGGCGATCGTCGAGGGGATCACCACGCGATCGCCCACGTTCAGGTTACGCACGTCCGAGCCGAGCTGCTCGATGATCCCGACGCCTTCGTGACCGAGGATCGTCCCGGGCTGCATCCCGGCCACGGTCCCACGGACCATGTGCAGGTCCGTCCCGCAGATCGCGCTTGCGGTCAGCCGCACGATAGCGTCAGTCGGTTGCTCGATCTGGGGATCGGGAACCTCGTCGAGCCGAATGTCTCCCACCCCGTGAAACACGACGGCTTTCACCTGGCACCTCCTGTCCATAGCGGTTCGCGCTGATTTCAGGGCCACAGGATAGGCGGTGACGGCGTCAAATCCAATGGACGGACTAGTGATATTCTCGCCAAGAGAGGTCCGGCGCCCGTTTTCAACGCCTGCCCCACCTCGCTAAGCTCAAAGCGATCCGAGAGGAGGTCGGCCTTGAACGAGAAGGAAAAGAAAGTCCCCACGACCAAAGCATCCGCGACGAACCCCCCCGCGACCTTCGAGTGCGAGGTGCCGGAACGGTGCGAGCTCATCCTGACGCCGGAAGAGAAGGCCGCGCTTGAAGGGAAGGGGATGCCCGGTCCGGCGGTAGGGAAGGATTGAGGAACTGCTCAACCGGGCTTGCGGGCGACGGCGGTGAGGATGCAGCCCCGCTTGAACAAGATGGCGAGGGCTTCGAGAGGGCTGAGCAGCACGTTGCAGAGCAGGCCGCTCAGTGGCTTGACGTTGCGCTCGGCATCGAGGATCCGCGAGGCGAAGAGGTGCGCGCCGAGAGTAGGAAAGAACTCGGTCCAGTGCCAGACCCGCTCGACCTCGAACCCCTCGCCTTCGAGCTGGGCGCGTAGGGTTTGCTCGGTGTAGTGGGAAAGATGCCGAGGCACGTCGTTGAGGGTCCAGGTGGGCCCCTGGAGATACCGGCTCAAGCTTTGATAGTTCTGGGTCCCCACGAGCAGTGCGCCGCCGGGAGCCAGGCACGTGTGGGCCTTGCGCAGGGCCGCGCGCGGGTTTGGCAAGTGCTCCAGCAGGTGCCACATGGTGACGGCTCCAAAGCGCTCTGGCGGAGCCTCCCAGGCGAGGAAGTCCCCGTGGTACGTGTGCAGGCCAGGATGATGCGCACGCAAGAAGCGGACGTTCTCGTGCTGGAGATCGATCCCGTGCGCCTCGCTGCCCGTCACGCGTTGCCATTCGCGCAAGAAGAGCCCCCGGCCGCAGCCCACATCCAGCACCGGCTGCTCTGCAGGCGCGCGGTGGGCGCGGCGCAGGAAGCCGACCCGCCGCAGGACCAACTGCCTCGCCCAGAGGTTCCAGGCGGCGTCGCGCCAGGACCGGAGCGGCTTCAGGTCGAACCCGTTCCAGAAGTATTCGGGCGGATAGGCGAGGGCCAGATCCTCCTGGATGGGGCGCGGGCTCAGGTAGACCATCCGGCAAGCCGCGCAGCGCATCAGCTTGAACTCGCGGGGATCGACCCTGTAGAGGTGGTCGGTGACCCGCGCGAGGCAGGCCCCGGCCGTCTCGCCGCATGAGGTGCAGCTGGCTTCTTCGAGGCGGATGCGCGGAGCGTTGAGCGGCGTTTGCATGCATGGTATGTTACAAAGGTTTACAATTGCAAATCAAGTGCAGCGGGATGGTTGGCCATGGAGTTCGATGCGATCGTGGTCGGAGCAGGGCCTGCCGGAGCGCTGAGCGCGATGTTGCTCGCGCGTCAGGGGCACCGCGTTCTCCTGCTCGATAAGGCGCGCTTTCCCCGCGACAAGATCTGCGGGGGCGCCTTGAGCCCCGCGGCGATACCGATCCTTGAGCGGATCGGCGCCTGGTCTCGTCTTTCGGCTTCGGCGCTGCGGCTCGAAGGGATCCGCCTCGTTTCGCCCGAGGGGCGCGCCTGCGAGGGCAGGTATCCCGGGACGGAGGGTGTTCCGCCCTTCGGGCTCTCCATCGCGCGCCTTTCGTTCGACGACGTGCTCGTGCAACTGGCGCAGCTTGAGCCTTCGCTTCAGTTTACCGATGGGACGATGGTTCATGAACTGCTGTGGCAGGGCGATCGCTGCGTCGGGGTCCGGACGGCGGAAGGGCCGCTTCGAGCGCGGGCCGTCGTGCTCGCCGAAGGGCGCTTTTCGAGGCTGCACCCAGCCCTCTTGCGGCGATCGCGCGGCAGGAAGCGCCGTGTCTTCGTCGCCGCCTTCGAGGGGGTCGAGGGCCTGGATACCCTGCTTGAGCTGATCGTGCCCCGCGCGAGGCGTCAGCTCGTCCTGAACCCGCAAGGCCCGACGCGGGCAGCGATCGCGCTGGTCTCGACGGAGGGGGATCCCCCACACTTCGGACCAGCAGCCGTCGAGGGGTATTTGCGGCTGCTACGAGAAGAACCCGCCTTGCGAGGGCGCCTCGAACGGGCGGTACCGCTCGGCGTCTTGCATGGCCTCTCACTCGAACCCTACGCGGGCGAGGTGCTCCCGGCCGATGGCTTGGTGGTGGTCGGCGATAACGTGCGCTATTTCGATCCGCTCACCGGCCAGGGCATGTACCGGGCGCTGCGTAGCGCCGAGCTCGCAAGTGACCTGCTCGGGGCGGCGCTGCGCGAGGGCCTTCCCACCCGCCAGCGCCTCGCGCCCTATGGCCGGCAACTCGCACGGGAGTTCCGATGGGCATATCGTTTCTCGGAGGCGGTGGCGAGCCTTTCTCAGTCCGAGACTGTCATGAACCTCGCAGTCCGGGCCCTGGCGGCCCAGCGGGGCCTCGCCGACCGGATGGCGGCGTATCAGGGGGCAGTCCTGCCGCCGCAGCGCTTCTTCCTCGATCTTGTGAGGCTCGCTGCGCCCGCGTTACCCAAGCAATAGCGTCACCTTGCTCAAACGTCGCACCGACAGGAGGACCGTCATGGCGCACATCACCCACCTCGCCACGGCCGTTCCGGCCTTCCGACACAGCCAGGATCAGCTCTACCGAATGCTCTACGGCCAGACCGCGGAGGCGGCGAAGATCGAGCGGATCTTCGCACGCTCGGCGATCGCCACCCGCCACACCGTCCTACCGGACCTGGCCTTTCTCCTCACGAACCCCAGCACTCAAGCGCGTAACGCCCTCTACGTCCAAGAGGCGCACAAGCTCGCCGCCGAGGCGATTCGCCGCTGCCTGGCGCGCGCGCAGGTCTCGGCGAGTTCAATCGATTCGCTGGTGGTCGTCTCCTGCACCGGCTACGAGATCCCGGGGCTCGACCTGACGCTTGCCAAGGCCTTCGGGATGCGTCCCGACCTCAAGCGCTCCTGCATCCTCGGCATGGGGTGCTATGCGGCCTTTCCAGGGCTCGCGCGGGCTCGGGATGCGGTCATGGCGCGCAGAGGGCGCGCCATGGTGGTGGCGGTCGAGCTTTGCTCGCTCCATTACCAGCTGGACGCGTCGCCGGACAACGTGGTGAGCAGCGCCCTCTTCGCGGATGGGGCCGCCGCCGTGATCCTGGAAGCCGAAGGAGGGCTCGAAGTCCTCGACGCCGAGACCCTGACCCATTACGACACCGTCGATCACATGGCCTTCTCCATGAGCGACCACGGCTTCAGGATGCACCTGTCGAGCTACGTTCCGACCGTCCTGGCAACGAACGTCGCAGGCCTGCTCGACGGCATGCTGGCGCGCAACGGTTTGCGCGTGGACCAGATCCGGCACTGGGGCATCCACCCAGGGGGGCGAAAGATTCTCGATCACCTTCAGCAAGCGCTGGGCCTGAGCGACGCTCAGCTGGCCTCGTCGCGCCGGATCCTGCGTGACTACGGCAACATGAGCTCGCCGACGGTTCTCTTCGTGCTGGAGGATTTGCTGGCATCCGCTCAGCCCAAGCCCGGAGAGCATGCGGTCCTGATGGCCTTCGGACCGGGGCTCACCATGGAGGCCTGCCTCTTGCGCTGGAACAAGTCCATGCAGGCGCCTTCGCGCCTCACCAATTGAACAGGGTTCCCCAATCTGCCTCCCAAGGTGGGCCGGGGCATCAAGGGGCATCGCCTCATCAGGAACGCTGCTGAGCAAGACGTCGATAGATGACACTCCTTGTCAGGTATTTCCCGCTACGCTAGGAGTCCTTCATTCCCCCGTTTCCTTGAAAGGATTTCCCTATGCGTAGCAAAACATCGGTGTTCATCGCGACCAGTCTCGACGGCTTCATCGCGCGAAAGGACGGCAGCATCGATTGGCTGGAAGTGGCCAATACCTGGGTGCCCGAGGGGGAGGACTGCGGTTATCACGCTTTCTTCTCGACGGTCGATGTTCTCGTGATGGGGCGCGCCAGCTTCGAGACGGTCGTGGGCTTCGAGACCTGGCCCTACGGCGACAAGCGCGTCGTCGTCCTGAGCAGGCGGGAGATGGCGATCCCAGCCGCGCTCGCGCGCACCGTCACGGCCTCGTCGGAGGCCCCCCGCGACCTGGTGAACCGCCTCACGGCCGAGGGCGCGAAGCACCTGTACATCGACGGTGGTATCACCATCCAGCGCTTTTTCGCAGAAGACCTGATCGACGAGCTGACCATCACGACGATTCCCGTGCTGCTCGGCGAAGGGCGGCCGCTCTTCGGGCCGTTGGAAAAAGACATCGCCCTCACGCACGTGGCCACGAAGGCCTACGACTTCGGCTTCGTCCAGGCCGTCTACCGCGTCGCGCGCTAGGCGTAGCCTTTAGCGCTCCGCGGTGCCCATCTGCTCGTCGTACTTCGCTCGCACGCGCTTGATGTCTTGCCACATCAGCCACTTGGGTGAGCCGACCTCGCGGGAGTCGTTACGTAGCAGGTACGACGGGTGGAAGATGGGCATCACGGCCGTCCGGCCTGGTCAGCCATTGGCCTCGGAGCCGATTGCCAGCGGGCATTTCTGACAGTCGGCGCCTGCCGCGCGCACGGGGTCTAGCGTTCTTTGGACCTGAGCGGCGGCGTCGGGCATGGCGGGCCTCGGGCTTACTCGATGACGATCGAGCGCGTTGCGATCGCCTCGGGATACTGCCGCAGCGGCTCGGACGGGTGCGCCATCTCGGGCGGGCGCTGGGTGGTGAAGCTCTCAGAGGCGATCCGGATCTCGTAGGTGCCGGCGGTCGCGACGCTGACCGGCACGCTGAGTGTCGCGGCCTTCGGGATCATGTACATGGCGGGCATCGCGCATTGCGCTCCAGGCCTGGGTAGGACACGGGTCATCAGGCCGCTGAGCGTGATGGTCTTCGCCTGCTCGTCGACCGCAGCCTTGAAGCTCTCAGGCAGGGGCTTGTCGATGGTGAGGGCCGGGGCCTCGAGGAAGATCCACGGCTCCAGGGAGACGGTCGCCTGTGCCGAGGCGGTCGCGGGCGCGCTCACGTGGAAGACGGCGGCCGGCGCCTCGACCGTGACGAAGCAATCTTCGTTGTTCGGCTGCTTGGGCTTGCCCCCGAGCCCGAGCTGGGCCATCAGGGTGGGATCGCAGCCGGCGATCGCCGTCAGGAGCACGGAGCCGAGCAACAAGCGTTTCATCGTTCGATCCCTTTCAAAACAGCGACAGTTGCCCGCCACCGGGCTCCTGCGGGGTGATCAGGTCGGGGCCTTCGCTCGCGGTGGCGTTGACCTTGGGGCTGACCGGATAGCTGCGCATCTCGGAGGCGGGGTAGGGTCCAAGCATCGGCATCAGGGCCGCCGGGTCGCGCAGCCCGGGGTCGAGCCATGCATCGTAGGCCGCCGGGGGAAGGATGACGGGCATCCGGTCGTGGACGGGGCGCACGAGGGCGTTGGCCTCGGTGGTCAGGATGGTCGCCGTTTCGAGCAGGGTGCCGTCCGGTGCCTGCCACCGTTCCCAGAGCCCGGCGAACGCGAAGAGGTGGCCGTCCTGCATGGTGAAGCGCACCGGCTGCTTCTTGGCGTCCTGGGTTTTCCACTCGTAGAAGCCGTCGGCCGGGATCAGGCACCGGCGATGGCGGAAGGCGTCGCGGAAGGTCGGCTTCTCGGCTGCGCTCTCGGCGCGGGCGTTGATGGGGTGCGGAGCGGTCTTGGGGTCCTTGGTCCAACCAGGGACGAGTCCCCAGCGGGCCAGGCTCAGGTGTCGGGCGCGATCGCTCGCATCACGGCGGATGATGGGGATCGGCTGGCTCGGCGCGATGTTGTAGCGCGGGCTCAGCGTCGGGACCTCGGGGAGCCCGAAGGCCTTGGCGAGAGCCTCGGGCGAGGCGCTCTGACTGAAGCGGCCGCACATGACGCTATTCGTCCCCGCGGTAGCGACCGCGGTTCTGCTTGACCTGCGAGCGCTCCTTCTTGCTCGTCACGCGGCGCTCCTGCGAGCCGCGGGTGGGCTTGGTCGCGCGGCGGGCCTTGGGGATGACGATCGCCTCTTTGATGAGCTCGATGAGCTTGGTCTCGGCCAGGAGGCGGTTGTCCACCTGGTTCCGGGTCTCGGACGAGGTGATGAGCAGGATCCCGCTGTCGAGCCAGCGCTTGCCCGCAAGTGCCTGCAGGCGAGAGCGTGCGCCCATGGTCAGGCCCTGGATGAGCCGGGTGTCCACCCGCAGCTCGACCTTGCTTGCGACCTTGTTCACGTTCTGGCCGCCCGGCCCCGAGGCTCGGCTCGCCGAGAAGGCGATCGCCGCGTCGGGGATGGTGACACCGGGAGCCACTTGCACGTCGGCCATGGCTTAGACCCTCTCCTGATACTCGGGGTAGTCCTGAAGGAAGGCCTCGATGCTCTCGCCGAAGCCCATGATGAGCTCAGCATCGGGGAACTGCCCCTTGAGCTCCTTCTTGCGCGCCGTGAGCGCCTCCCAGAAGGGGTCGCTCAGGTCGCGCTCCGCGTCGGAGGTGTCCACGATCTCGCGGTGGATGATCTGACCCTTGGCCGGGTCGCGCATCAGGATGAACTGCATGGATTCCTTCGCCTCGTAAGTGGGCGCCTCTCGCTAGGGGGCCATGCCCGCAAGGCCCTTCGGGAGGGTCGGGCTGTCCTCTAGCGCATGATAGATCGTTGCGATGCGATCGCGAAGGGGTTGGGTGTCGGCATAATTCAGCGGAACCCCCGCTTCGGCCTGCTTGAGGGCGTCCGCGAGCTGGCGCTTGTAGGTACCCATGGTCTCGGCCACTGCCGCCTTGCCGGCCGCCACCGCCTCGTCCGGCGAGAGGGCCTTGCCCGGCTGGAAAGCACGCCCCACCTTGGCGAGGTCGCCCGGCTCATTGATGCCCTCGACGCCCTTGTAGACGGTGTCGTGGATGTTGAAGGAATTGGGGCTCTCGCCGATCCGGAAGGGCTTGTCCCAGAAGTCCGTGACCTGCTGGGGCCCCAGCTGCAGCTCGAAGGCGCTGCCCTTGCTGCCGCCCGTGACGTCTTGGATCTGCATGTTGATCCGCCCCTTGTAGAGGCGATCGGGGTCGCGCAGGATGTCGTCGGCGAGGCCCTCGTCCTTGAGCACGAAGCGGAACTGCCGATCGGGGTAGCGGGTCTTGAGCTCGTGCATGACGTCGTCGGCCATGGCGCGCAGCTGCTCGGGGTTGAAGCGCGGGACGTTGACGCGGGCACGGTTCAGGTCGTTGAGGTCGCCGAGCGAGGCGAAGGGATCCATGCCGAGGGCGTATTGCCGGACCGACTCCTTCTGGACCTTGCCGAGCGCACTCTCCCACTGCTTGGTAGGACCGCTCGCCTTGACGCCGTGCTTGGCGAGCGCCGTGTTGATGTCCCGCAGGCCGACCCGCTGCTGACTTTCGAGCAGGGTGTCGAACTTGTCGATCACGCTGGGTTCGAGCTTCGCGAGCTCTCGGAGCTTCTCGGCTGGCATGGCCTTGATCTCGTTGAAGAAGGAAGGCCCGTTCAGCTTCGCGATCTGGGAGGCGCGCTCAGCGTTCATCACCCGGCCGGCTTCCAGAGCCTTTTGCTCGCTCATCGTAGCGGTGAAGCGCTTGAAGGCGGATTCGCCCGCCACGGCGTACTCGGAGCCGAGCAGCTTGGCGACGCGCTCCTTGCCTGCGACCTTGCCGAGTGCTCGACCGGCATCGTCCAGAGCGCTCGCGCCCTTTGCGAGTGCTCGGCCGGCGTCGTCGATGACGCTCGCACCCTTCGCGAGCGCCCCGCCGCGTTCCAGCTTGCCGACGGCTCCCACGGCCGCCCTGCCGCCGACCGCAGCACCCTTGGCCGAGCCGCCCGCGCCCGAGGTCAGCACCAGGCTTCCGATCTCGAAGAGGCCGCGCCCCAAGGCTTCGGAGTACTTGCCCTCGTCGATGGCCTGCTTGTACGGCTCGACCAGCCCCTTGACGAGGGCCTTGCCGAATTCGGCGTCGCTCTTGAAGACCTCGACGGGGTTCAGGTGGGTGTTGAGGGTCTTGGCGGCGTCCGCCCCTTCGAAGACGATGTCGTAGGCCGCATGGGCCGCACGGAAGGGGTTCAGGGGGAGCAGGGGGATGTGCTCGGCCAGCGAGTAGAGGCCCTTCACAGTGTCGATGGGGTGCGCGACCATCTGGGCAATGCCGCCGACGAAGCTGCCGGCCCCCTTCACGACCCCGCCCAGGATCTGGGCGGACTGGGTGGTGACCCACGCCTGGGCCTGGGCGATCTCGCCGAGCAGGGGCACGCCCTTGACGCTCGCAGCCACGGCGTTCGATTGGCGGGCCACGGCCGATTCGAACCAGTTCACGCCGCCTTCGAAGCCGTCGCCCACCTTCTTGAAGAGGCGATCGACCGCGCTCGTTGCCTGCGGCGGCTGGGCCTGGGCGGCCTGTGCCTTGCTGACCAGGTCCGAGAGACTGGGCGCTGCTTGGGGAGCGGCCTGGGTCGAAAGGGAGTCGCTTGCGAGTCGAGCGGTCTTGGGGGCGGTGAGCGGCGCGGTGGGCGTAGCCGAAGGGGCGCCCGGCCGCATGGGCGGCGGCGTCAGTCGGGGGGATGTGACGCTCAGGTCGCGGTCGGACACGCCGGATGGGCCTTTCAGGATGACCGGTCAGGAAGCGTGAGCGCGGTCCAGGCCGCACGCACGAGGGCGGCGTCCGGATGGTGCTCGACCAGGCGCTGGAGATGGCGGCGCGCCTCGTCGAACCGCGATTGGTTCATCAAGCCGACGCCGAGCCAGAACCCGGCATCTGGATTATCGGGTTCCTGGCGCAAAACTTTCTCGAAGCAGGCGTTGGCCGCCTCGAAAGCCCTTTGGCGTCCGCGCAGGATTCCGAGCGCGAGCAGGGACGGGACATGGACTGGCTGGGCGCGCAAGCCGCGCTCGAAAGCATCCGCTGCGGCGTCGAGCTGCTCGGCGCGGTAGAGCAGCCAGCCCATCTGGAAGAAGGGTTGGGCGTTGCCTGGCAGGAGTTCGCTGGCTTGCTGGTGCGCCTTGGCGGCCTCGTCCCACCTGCCCGCGAGCCCATAGGCGAGCCCGAGGCTCAGCCAAGCGGCCGGATCGCGCGGCGAAAGCCGGCTTGCGCGCACTAGCCAGGAGATGCCTTCGAGCAGGTTGCCTTCTGCGCAGAGCCACTCGCCGAGCGCGCGCGCCACCGGGGAGAAATCCGGCAGCTCTTGGGCGGCACGGCGCAGGTGAGCTTCGCCGGCACGGGCCTCGCCACGCTGGCGCAGCAGCTGAGCGAGCAAGAGGTGGGCGATCGCGAAGTCCGGCGCGTGCTGGACGGCGGCTTCGAGGCTCGCGCAGGCCTCGGGGATCATGCCTCTGGCTTGAAGCGCCGTCGCAAGCAGGTAATGGGCCTTGGCGCTGGCGGGATCCAGGCGGATGGCCTCGCGAAAGTGCCGTTCGGCCGTTTCGTGGTCGTCGGCGCGCTGGGCGACGAGGCCCAGAGCCAGGTGTAGGGGAGCTGAGGTGGGCGCGATCGCGAGCGCGGCCTGGTAGTGCCTGCGGGCGTTCGAAAAGTCACCGCGCGCGAACGCTTGGTGTCCTTGGTCCGTGTAGTGGGCGCAAAGGGTGCTCACAGCGCCGGGCTCTCCGCGAGGGTGGGGGCCCTTCGATCCTAAGATGCAATCAGGCGGAAGTCGAGCCCTGCGCGAGGCTCGCGTCGATCTCGGGCCACAAGTCGCGGAACTGTTCGAGCATCTCCGCGAGGGGCTGTCCCTTTCCGCGATGGATGAAGACGCCTGTCACCAAGGCTTCGGCGACCAAGGTGTCGCCCAGCCAGAACCGCTGCGCCAGCACGACCCGCTTGGTGCCCACCTCGGCGAGGCTGGTCTCCAGCACGAAGCGTTCACCGGGTTTGATCGAGCGCTTGAAGTCGATCTCGGCCCGCACCAGGACCGGGAACCAGCGACGGCGCCACAGTTCGCGTCCGAGGCCGCTGATGAGCGTGAGATGGTAGCGCCCGAGGTCCATCAGCGCCAGGTAGCGGCTGTTGTTCATGTGGCGGTTGATGTCGCAGTCGAACAGGCTGCAGCGCATGGTCAGGCGGCTGACGGGGGCGGGTGCCTGTCTCCGCTCCGTGAAGAACCAGCGGGTGAGCATGGCGGCAAGACGCAGACGGACCGTCATCATGGGCTGAGGAACCTCCTGGGCCATCGAGGGGGCACCTCATTGTAAGGCATTTCCTAACGCTATTAGACCCGCCGTCCTAAGAATTGTTCGTGATGATGGCGCTCGGATGCGCACCTCTTTGATACAATAAGGATTTGAAACGGTAACTATCAAGGCGGCTGGCAACACATGGGCAAGCGAAACGATACCTGGGCGGCGCGAGAACTTTTTTCCGAGGCTCAGGGCGAGCTTGATCCCTGGGCGGGCCGATCCTTGCAGTCCCTGCAAGAGGAGCTGCACCGGATAGAGTGCCTGAACCGGGTCTCGGAGCTGCTCGAGCAGACGCTGGACCTCGATATGATGCTCCCACGCTTGCTGCAATTGCTCCAGGACATCTTCGAGAGCGATCGCACCTGGCTCCTCTACCCTTGTGACCCCGAGATTGATGCCTTCAAGGTGCCGTTCCTGCTCACGAGGCCCGGCTTCGAGATCCCCTCCGGCGAGCAGCACGAGATCTCCCTTGGCGCGAGTGGCGCGGCTATGATGCGCGAGGCTCTCGAAACGCCGACGCCGGTGGCCCACGGGCGCAACAACCCCGTGCCATGGCAATCCGAGATGGTCTCGCTTTTCCAGATCCGCTCCCAGCTTTACACCCCAATCCGGCCGCGCCTCGGGAAGCCTTGGTTGCTGGGTCTGCACCAGTGCACCTACGACCGTAACTGGACCCCGCAAGAACAGCGCCTGTTCCGCGACATCGCCGCTCGGATGGGCGAGACCTTCAGCAATCTGCTCTACCACCAGGAGCTGAAGCGCTCGGAGGAGAAGTACCGCCAGGTCATCGAAAGCCTCAAGGAGGTTATCGTCCAGATCGACGCGGAAGGGCGTCTCCGCTTCCTCAACTCGGCCTGGTCGGACTTCACGGGGCTTCCCGTCGCGGAGGCGCTTGGGACCCCCTTCACCCGCCACCTGCATGCCAAGGATCGCCCTCGGGTCAGGCGGCGCTTGCAACAGCTCTTGACCCAAAAGACCGAGACGACTCACTTCGAGGCCCGCTTCTGCTTGCCGGACGGTTCGTATCGCTGGGGCGAGGTCCTGGCGCAAAGGGTGCAGGAAAAGGAAGGCGCTCCTGTCGGCATCTCCGCCACCGTGATCGACATCAGCGAGCGCAAGCAAGCCGAGGAAGCCCGTGCCGAGGCCCAGGCCGCCAAGGAGCTCGATCGGCTCAAGACCAACTTCGTCAACGCTGTCTCTCACGACCTGCGGACGCCACTGACCTCGATCAAGGGATACGCCGAGTTCTTATCCGAGGGCATCGCAGGCATGCTCGTGCCCGAGCAGCAGGGCTTCGTCAGGCAGATCGAACGCGGCGTCCACCGCCTCGAGCACCTGGTCAACGACCTGCTCGACTTCGCCCGCCTGGATGCGGGCACCTTCTCGCTGCGGGTGGAGGAAGCGGACTTTGCCCTCAAGGTCCGACACATCGCCGAGAGCTTCCGTCCGCTCATCGAGGATTCCGCCATCCACTTGATCCTCGAAGGGGTGGATGAGCCGCTGCCTGCGTGCATGGATCGTCAGCGCATCGGGCAGGTCCTCTCGAACCTGATCCAGAATGCGATCACTTTCACTCCGGCTGGAGGCACCCTTCGCCTGAGGGCACTGCGGGTGGGCGATGGGATTCGCTGCGAGGTCATCGATTCGGGCGAAGGGATCGCGGCCAAGGACTTGGCGAAGCTCTTCACGCGCTTCGGTCAGCTCGATAGCGGCCGTGCCAAGGGGGGGACGGGCCTCGGCCTGAGCATCAGCAAGTCGCTGATCGAGGCCCACGGCGGCAGCATCGGGGTCGTGAGCGAGCTTGGCCGCGGCAGTACCTTCTGGTTCACGATCCCGGCCCGCGAGGTCTGAAGCCTCAGGGGCTGGGCGCGTCGAACAGGTGAAGCCGCCACTGCCGAGAGAGCGCCTTGCAGACTTCGATGCCGCGCACGCTGTTGCCACGCGCGTCGAGGCGTGGCGAGAAGACGCCGATTCCCCAGCGATTGGGCACGACTGCGAGGATGCCGCCACCCACGCCGCTCTTGGCGGGGAAGCCAACCTCGTAGGCCCACTCGCCGGCGTAGTCGTACAGGCCGCAGGTGAACATGACGCTCAATAGGTCCCGCACGTGCTCTTCGTGGACGGCGCGATCGCCCGTGAGCGGGTTGATGCCCCGGTTCGCCAGGGTGGCGGCGATGACGGCGAGGTCCCGGCAGTCCACCAGCACCGCGCACTGCTGGAAGTAGAGGTCGAGCTGCTCTTCGACGCTGCCCTCGATCATGCCGAAGTTGAGCATGAGGTGGGCGATCGCGCGGTTGCGGTGCCCCGTGCTGCGCTCGGAGGTGTAGGTCGGCATGTCCACTGCGACCGGATGGCCGACGTAGCGCTGGAAGGTATCGAGCAGCCGAGAGAGGCGCTCGCTGGCCGTCGCCCCCTGGATCAGGCTCGTCATGGCGATGGCCCCGGCGTTGACCATGGGGTTGTGCGGGCGCTTGGACTTCTCGTCCAGGGAGATGATGGAGTGGAAGGCGTCCCCCGTGGGCTCCACGCCGACCCGTGAGGCGACGAACGCGCGTCCATAAGCATCGAGCGCCTGGCCGTAGACGAGGGGCTTCGAGATCGACTGGATTGTAAATTGCTGCCGGGCATCCCCAATCTCGAAGATTTCCCCTTCAGGGCTGCAGAGGGTGATGCCGAACCAATCAGGGCAGGCCTTGGCGAGCTCGGGGATGTAGGAGGCGACGTTGCCTGCGTCCAGGTCCTTGAGGGTGTCGTAGAGCGTGCGCAGGGTGGTGTCGATGTCGAAGCGCTCGGCAGGGGTCGGACGGGTAGACAGCATGGGGCCTCCTTGAGATGGGCTTTCCATTTTACCGCATGGTGACGGTGGAACGAACTCACGTCCTTAGCGATCGCTTCCGGGGGTATGCTAGGATCGCGGAACCATTGCAGGAGAGACTTGACGTGCCCCCCATTCTCAACATTTCGGCTTATCGCTTCGTGACGATCGAGGACCCGCAGGCTCTGCGGGAGCAGGCTTTGGCCGAGGCCAGCGCGCGCAACCTCAAGGGGACGGTGTTGCTTGCCGAGGAAGGCATCAACCTGTTTTTGGCGGGCACGGAAGACGCCGTGAGAGGCTGGGTTTCCTGGCTTCGCTCGGATACCCGCTTCGCTCCGATCGAGCCCAAGGAAAGCTGGAGCGAGACCGTTCCGTTTCGGCGGCTCCTGGTCAAGGTCAAGCGCGAGATCATCCGCATGAACCATCCGACGATCCGCCCGGAAGAAGGTCGCGCGCCGACCGTGAGCCCCGAGACCCTGGCCCGCTGGATCCGTGCCGGGCACGACGACGAGGGGCGCGAAGTGGTGACCCTGGATACGCGTAACGCCTTCGAGGTGGACTTTGGCGGCTTCGAGGGGGCCATCGACTGGCGCATCGAGAAGTTCAGCGACTTTCCCGAGGCGGTCGAGGCCCATCGCCGCGAGCTGGAAGGCAAGACCGTCGTGAGCTTTTGCACGGGCGGCATTCGCTGCGAGAAGGCCGCGATCTACATGCAGCGGGCCGGGATTCCGCACGTGTATCAGCTCGAAGGCGGCATCCTGAAGTACTTTGAGGAGACCGAGGCCCCGGGTTGGCGTGGCGAATGCTTCGTCTTCGATGAGCGCGAGGCGTTAGAACCTTCGTTAGCGCCGAGGCACGGAACTATCGCTTCCAATCGGAGCTGACCCCCTATCGCATGGGCCTCTTGAACCTGTAATCCGCTTCAAGCCTTGGTGGATTCACAGTTCAATTGAAAGCAAGTGTCGGTGGAAGGTCCCTCAGCTCCGGCGTAAGATGTGGACGAATCCGGAAGGAGGACGCCATGGAGTGGTTGGTGGGTCTGGCGGGGGTCTGGGTCTTCTTTCAGTGGGTGCTGCCCATCGCGGTCTTGATCGTCATCGCGTTCTTCGTCTACCGCTGGGCGCAGCGCCGCAATGAGGAGTTCGCCTCGGGCGAGCCCGACGATCGGCGGGATGTCTAGCGCTTCTCCATCACAAGGCCGCCGTTGAAGCCGACGATCCGCTCCTCCTCCAGCACCCAGGTTTCGAACTTTGGGGGGTAGACATCACGGACGAGCGCCTGCTGACGCTTCAAGTCCGCTGTGATGAGCGCGAGGCGCTCACTCCTGCCTTGGTACCGTGTGAGACCCCAGCTGCGCATCTGTACGCGCCATTGGATCACCCTGATCATCCCGGCTCCGATCGCCACCGGGCGAGCGCGCAAGATAGCCGTTTAGCTGTTGATATGGGCATGCCAGCGTGTAGTCTTAACGAAAGCCCGTCCTGGGACGTGGCGCAAGGGAGATTCGCGATGCGCAACCTGAAGAAGTGGGCCCGCCGGGGCCTTGTGGCATCTGGTATTCTTGCGCTCGGCTGTGGTGGCGGCCTCTCGGCCGCGCCCTCGCAAGCGCTCAAGGAACAGGCCGTGAGGCCTTTGAACGGCAGCTATCTCATGCAGCAGAATCTGGCCCCCGGCTCAAAGGGTACGCCCCAGCGACGCCGCTATTGCGCCGAGTGGCAGTGCGCGTTTGCCGGGGCCGATCAGCAGAGCTGGTGCCTACAGAGCTGCACCTACGACTGGGATCTCTAGTTTGGCTCGAGCACAGCGAAGTGGCACTCCAAGCGCTCTCATCAGTTATCTCACGCGCGCAAAAATCCTTAAAGTCTCAGGCGAAAAACCCCAGACTTTGAGTTGCTTGATAAGTGATACAGCAGGGGTTCGAACCCGGGACCCTTTGATTGTTAATCACTGTGTCGGGACGCCCGTTCCTGCCCAAGAGCTTTGCCACTACTTGCTCCACCCCTGCGCTCCAATCACTTAACACCCCCGCGGGTTACGATTTGGGTAACAAGACGGCCCAAAAGGGCGCTCTCGGGGGACGGGAAAGGCCAGTTCGAGGAGGTAGGATCCGACACCTGGCCGCCTCATTGGTCCACCTGCTGACGGCTCCTGTTGGGCAATAGCCAGTTTGGCCAATCCCCCGTTCCGACCGTTCCAATTCGTTCCGACTGCCCCAGGAAATAGTGGAACGACTGAAAGCCAGTCCTGGCAAGCTTCTAGGGCTTTTCGTTCCAATGTTCCAATTGTTCTAAGAAAATATATATCTATATATGGACCTCGAATATAGCCGAACCGGGGGAAGTCCCGAAATCCAATAATTCCATATTTCAGAATGCTCTTATCTGAAAAAATGTCGGAACGGTTGGAACAGTTGGAATGGCCTTGCTATGACTGGGTTTCGGACCTTTACTAAATTGGAACGGACTTGGAACGACTTGGAACAAGCCCCAGTTCCAGCTTTGGCTGATCCAGAAAGCCCAGTTCCTAGCCAGGCCCTTGCCAGACTACCTGGGTCGAACCGGATGCCGGGCCGTGGCTGTCCGGGGAGCCGCCGGGGAAGCCCAGGAGCAACCCCTGTCCCGCTCATGTCCGTAAATCCATGGAACCCGGTTGACCAACCGGGCCATGACCGTCGAAACTGCTAGTATGAGAAACCCTCGCTTGGTGGCACATGGCTTGATAATGAGGTCGCGCTATGTGGCGTGACGCGGTGGTATTGCTTCCCTTTTATGTCTCCGCCCAGCCGGCGAATAGAAGGCCGGTACTATTGCGCAAGGCTGGGAGGTCTAATGCAGGCGACTGAACCACTCAGCGTGCCGCTTGATCATCAACAGATTGCAGCGGCCAATCGGCTGCATGCCCGCCTAACACAGTGGGTGGAGGCCGATCAGGCCATTACTCTGCTCAAAGAGAAGGTGCCGGGCTTTGACGTCGCGGCCTGCGTGCTCAAGGCCACGGCCGTTAACCAGCTCTATGGGACCAACGTTTTTGCCATCAGCCGGATGGCGCGGCACATCTCCGAGGTCATGCAGGCGCCACCGGCTTCGCCCGATGAGTTCGTCAAGGCGATCGCAACCCTGTCTCATCATGGGACCGAGCGGATGCATGTAAGCTTCGCTGCAAAGTTCGCGCACTTCTTCATCGACCAACACGTATTCCTCATATATGACTCATATGCCGAAAGGATGGTCAAACATCACCTAGGCGTATCGCGCTACGCCTCAGACAAACTGAATCCCTACCGAGCCTTCGTCCGTGCGGTGGGGCAATTGAGGGCTGTGGCCTCGCTTACATGTTCAGCGGCTGAGTTAGATCGATACCTCTGGCTGGCTGGGCTATGCCGCGAATGGCGGGCGAAGGGCCCCAGGGCCCAAATAAACGCAGAAGTCCTTCAATTGCTGGAGACAAGCCGGACCACAGAAGACCCGGATGTTCTGATCCTGCTCGGTGAGACGCCCTGAGCAACCAGAGAAAGGATGCATCACATGAAGACGGTGATTACTCACCCGCCCCGCCTCTGGACACGACAAGAAATCATCGCCAAGCCCTCGCCAGTGCCACGGGAACCGGGTGTCTACGGTTGGTACTTCCGTAACCTGCCTGGCAGCGTCCACGTCGCTGATTGTCTTCGATACGATGACCTCGTCCTTGCCTATGTCGGGATCTCACCAAAGGCCCCGCCAACGAGCGGGAAGCCACCGAGCTCCCAGACGCTTCGAAGCCGGATCCGTTACCACCTGACGGGGAACTGTTATGGCTCGACTCTTAGGCTGACCCTTGGATGCTTGCTTGCAGATGACCTTGGAATTCAACTGCGTCGCGTCAGTGCGAGCGGCCGCATGACGTTCGGCCCGGGAGAACGGGTGCTCTCAGAGTGGCTCGCAGAAAATGCATACGTGACATGGTTGGTTAACCCCCGTCCATGGGAGCTGGAGGAGAGGCTCATTAGAAAACTGTCGCTTCCGCTGAATCTTGACCAGAACCAAGACCACCCGTTCTACCCTGCGCTGTCGACGATGCGCCGCGAGGCCAAGCGCCTGGCCGGTGATTTGCCCATCCTGCAAAACAAGGCCTTATAAATGCCCTTTAATACGCATTTCGTAATGCCGCCATGCACGCTCTTTACAAGGCTGTTGATAATGCTAAGAGGGTCGAAAATGGGACCTGAGATCTAACAATGTTGAGCCAAGAACGGACGAAGATCCTGAAGCTTCGCGACCTCTGCTTTGAAAGGTACCAACAGTTTGGCTTGACAAAACTTCTGGCGAAGATAAGGGAACGTAATCAATACGACGACATCAACGGCTACAACGTCCTGGTGAACAACGAATTGAGCTGTGCCTACGACCCGGATAAAGTACTTGATGAACTAGCTGCGGCATCCAAAGCCCAAACTTTCGGTAGTCCGTTCGAATCAAGGCTCGAAGGGACGCAACAAGGGATCGCTTTCGGCCTCAACCCGTATACAGACTGGGCGCTTGCGCAGCTCAAATCGACGCCTACCCATTGGCACATTTTCGTAGCAGCTGACTACTACTCAATTGGGGATCTAGATCCCGAGTCCTGGTTTGAACTTATTGAAAATCCCTTTGCACATACCGACCGGTACTGGGAAAACCTCTGGTGCTGGATTATGAGTTACTACAATGTGGAGAAACATCCTGCCGAACAACGTGGCTGGAACGCGAAGGCAACAGTCAGCTCAGCAAGCCAGTTCATTGCCAGTGGGCAACACGGCTTCATCTTCCATAACCGTATCCCATATCTGCGTCCGCCAAGTGTGAAAAGCACCGACAAGCATTGGTTGGACGGCGAGTGGAAAGGCCATGTCAGGGAACAATCGAAAGACGATTTGCTTTGCCTCTGGTCTATTCTTGAGGGCAAGAAAACCATTTACTGTACAAATCCGGATGTCAAAGATGACATTTGTGATGATGGAGTGGGTGCCGACGATGTCGTATGTTTCAGCGCCCATCCGTCCTATGGGACGTTTAGGCCGTACTATCTTCTACCAAGAGGGATTACCTTCCCTAGGGGATAGGTGAAGCTCAAAGGCTCGCATACCTTACCTGCTTGCCCCTACGAAAACCGGGTGAAGCTCACCCGCCCGCTGGACTCACAAAATCAGCGTCCAATGCTTGGGGGCAGGTCAAAAGGACTTTGACGCGAACAGTGGTGTTTTATCTGGCTTTTCTACTTCGACTGAAGTAGAAAAGCCATCGATTTTAAATGCTCGGCAACCTATTCAACAAATTCAAAGTACGTCACATTTGTACCATTGACGCTTTCAGTTGTTCGGCGCAACGCCCCGGTTGGCCCGCCCGTTCCGGAGGTAGAACCAATACTGAAGTTATCGAGGGTTTTCCTAATGGTCTCCGAAGAATACGCGCCTTTTGCATGTCGGACATTGTGTTTTCGAATCCACTCGTAGTATTCAAGTCGAGTAAATTTTTTTGGAAGTAACCCCTCCTCAACGGCGTCCCGCAACTTATGAATGAGGCTTCCACCTGATCGGGGTCTAAGAACTCGGGCCGAAGCAGGAGAAAGTTGGGAAGTTCGCTGCGGGTTCGCGATATCATTATTCTGGATGATAGCATCGAGCACCTCAAAGCTATCTGCTGCATTAATGATCCATCGGCCAGTTGTTTTGTTGATAGTCCCAGAGACTCTGACCATTCTGCGATTTCCATGCGCAAACATTGCCTTCTGGTAATCATCTTCACTGACGTAGGCTGTAATAATCCTGCTTCTCGTCCCTAAGTCCGGATCACTAAAAGAAACTCGTACTCTTCGACGGCCACTACCTTCTCGAGCACCGGGGATCCGACTTCTGTCATGGCACTCCAAAACACCACCCGTAACCGTGCCAAATTCCTCGAAATCTTTTTTGATAGCGTCAGCGGCAGCCCAAAGATACTGAGCACTCTCCTCACATAGACGAGGGCTTGCAACTTCTAATGAACTTTCAATTTTATTAGAAAGATTAACTGAAAAATCGACATCAAAATCAGTAAGTTCCTCACAGAACTCTGCAAAAATCTTACATAAATTGGCATCAAATCCATCAGCTGTATTGTTTATTAGAGCGGAAGGGTTTTGATTATTTGTTGCTCTTTCCGCATAGGATAGCCCGCGCATGATGCGCTCAATTGCTTTTCTGTTAATAATCGCTTGCTCATCTGTCTGACTGTTAACAGGCGATATAACATCAATGCAATAGCTTCCAACTCGAGAGTGAGCAAGTCTAAAGGGTGCAATTTCCGACGGCTTCTCTGATGTATCTCGCTCGAATTCGGACGCAACATCAATAGCTTTTGCTAATTGAGCAAGTATCGACGATGCAACGCGGAGATCAGGCAAGCCGCCAAATCGCTCTGCTGAGGTACGGAGTCGCGAAGTAAGGACATCACTTTGGTCGTTGTGTGCCTTGGCTATTGTTGCTAAGAGCTCTCTAGGAGATTTTTCTTCGAATTCAGCTAAAGATTCGATTGCATCAGCCATTCGTAAAAAATAATCAGAATAGGTGGGATCTAATGGGACAGCGACCTCAAAAAGACCCTTTAGCGAGTTATTACGAAACAAGGCAATTTGACCCTTCACTCGGTCAATCTTTTGCCAACCTGAGGACACTAGGTATCCAACGAGTTCCAACGGATTAACGGAAGTTACCAAGTCTTCTGGAATCCCCTTATAGGCCACGGTCAAGCTCCTCCTGAAAAGATGCATTAATCATCATTTGTTTCAGAGTCGAGGAGGTAAAACGGTTGTTTCGTTGTATAACTATCGATTGCGTGTGAGTGTTTGAGCTATCAGAAAGACCTTTTAGCTTTGCCCAATACGCACACCTCTTTGCAATTAAGGCATCGTCCGTCATGGTAAGCCATTCATCTTTTAGTAGAGGAAGTGTTACTACAACCAATAGTCTCGGCGCCATCGAATGGCTGCGAAGGTCGTTATAGTTCTTTATAGGCAGTTGGAATGAAAATGAAGTTTCCGTTTCAAACGGATCGCAGGCTGTAGCCTTAAGTTGAACTTGAATTATTGGTGAAGTTAATATCGAGTCTTCAAGAAGAAGACCACGAGCCGAAATTACAGCATCGATACTGTCTCGGTCTTTTACCGGTCTGTCACAGCTATACCCCGCATGTGCGGCAATTGCGTGGACAAACGCGTAGCTCAATTCCTCTTTGATATCGTTTTCTGTGAGCATCCAGGATGGCCGATATACCTTGCGATGGCGGGCGGATGAATTATATCTATCTTACACAAACCTCCATTCATCATACTCACTTCATCGACCACATCTCTTAAATTAGAATACGTGTTCTATATGTTTGAAACAGTTAGATTATCTTTATCAGAGCCTCTATCGCCGAACAAATACCTGCTCGATAGGCTCATCCCCGATGGTGATTATCAGGACCAGTCGCCGGTAGCCGCACACATCCCTGGATCCGCCTTATGCTAACTTCTCTTGGCTCTCTGTTTCCCGCGGGTAACGCCACAGCAAAGCGGGCCTAAGGCCAAAATCCCAAGACCCACTCTCTTCCTAAGAGAGATTGCCGGGATTCGAGAAGCCGACCAACCCCTTGGCGTCAGAATCCTACCAACGAATACCTCTAATTCAGCCCACTTGCTCTAGTGCATCAAACTGTCTCTCGTCTGCAAATACTAGAATGTATAGGGTGCGGCGATCCATGGGCTCGCGATAGCCGTCGATGAACTTGTAGGCTGCCTCTCGGCTGCGCCGGGAAAATAACTGGAATGGCTCGTCCGAAACTCGAACGCAGTACCAGTTGTCGTAGGTTAGCTTGAAGTAGGTACCCGATGCATCCCACACATCGCCACCCAGCACCGCCACATCCGTTCCGGCCAGAGCATCCAAAACAGCCTTAGCATTCGGCCGATCCCAGCCCGCTTCATGGGCTCCTAAGGGGATCAAAGCCCCCTCGGCAAGAACATCATCGAGGATCTCGAGTGGAAGGTTTAGGACGTTATCATGCGACATAGGAGCACCCGCGGCCGCTGAGTGTTTGGGCCTCTACAGCAAGTAATAAGCCACTGTAAGAACCCCAAAACAGTGTATTGGCCCGCTAGGACTTCTTGAGATTCTTCGGTAATTTCTGCAACGTTTTCGCCCTCTTTTCCTGCAAGAGCTTTTTGGCATGGATTGTGCATACCCACTGCCTTTCGACCTGCCGTACAGCCAAATTCAGACAAGGGCGTGGTCTCGTGGTTAGTGTATCAGTTACCAAATAGCTACATTGCATGGTATTCCTCCGACATTGGGAAATTGGCAATAAGCCGAGAATTGTTGAAACGGAGAGCTATTTCTAATTCTAGGCCGGCCGACTTTGAGAATCTAGTTTCGTTACTGTGAGCCGTGGAGATTCAAACCCCTGGATCGTATTGTCTATCCCTCGAACGAGTACGTAAATTGCATTTCCAAGCGCCAAAAGTTCAGGAAAGCCGCCTGAAGGAAGTCGATACACAGCCACGTTTATCAACGAATACGCGAAAGATATCTCTAGTATTCCATAGTAATACTTGGATATTCGTCGAAAGAGATAGAGCAAAATTCCGGTGCAAGCTAGGATGGCAGCACTTTGGTTGGGGAATGCGGACACTAAATGCTGCAGCGTTCGCAAGCCGTCTTGGAGAAGAAACTCAAGCCCGTGCGTGAACACTAATGATAGGCATAGGCAAAGGAGGATGGCCGTTGTTCTCAGGTAGAGGTAGCGCCGAAGATCTCTCTCAAGTCCTACCGGGTCGGTCTTGGACCGTTCTGCCAAGTGGCCTAGTATTCGTGCATATTCCTGAAGTCTACGACGCCTACTCATAACAAATTCCTGCCCATCGTGGCCAAGCCCAACTTGTGAAATTGGTCCTTCTCGGACTGATGCGGCATCTTACGCTTTGCTTGGACATGGCTTGGTTGTTTCATGTCAATTCTATTCCCCGGACAGGGGCCATTCATGGCCTTTCCACTAGACACCCGTTACCCACGGGTAACACCAAAGCAAAAGTGGGCCCCGAGCTAAAAGCCCAAGACCCACTCCATGCCTAAGTGAGACAGCCGGGGTTCGAACCCGGGACCCTCTGATTAAAAGTCAGATGCTCTACCGGCTGAGCTACTGTCTCACGGTGAGGCACCAATTTAGCATGGCGCGCGAGGTAGCGTCAACCGAGCGTGTCCAAAGCCGCAAAACTGCTATCATGGCCGGATACGGCAAGCGATGCTGCGAGGAGAATAGCCTTGACCATGTTGACCCGATCGGTCGCCGAGACCTACCACGAACTGACCAAGTATTCTCCAGAATCTATCCAGCGTCCGAACAAGATCGACTGGAATCACCCGCCTGACCAGGTGAAATACTACGCCACGGGCGACGTGGTGGACCTCTCGCATTACCTGACGCTGCTCGAGCGCCCGCGTACGCCTTCTGCTACCTTGCTCGCCGCGCAGATGGGGGCCGACGAGGTCTCGCTCGCTCAGCTTTCGCACTTGCTCTACCTCACCAACGGGGTAACGGCGGTCCTGCCCCATCCTCAGCGCGACTTCATGATGCGCGCGGCACCCTCGGCGGGCGGTCTCTATCCGACCGAACTGTACGTTGTGAGTCGCGGCTATCCCGGCCTCCCGGACGGTGCTTACAACTTTCAGGTGCGGGACCACTCGCTGCTCGCCTTCTGGCCCGGCGATCACATGGCGCGCCTTCAGCAAGCTTGCTTCGGGCATCCTGCTCTCGCGGAAGCGGACCTCGCAATCGTCGCTTCCTCGGTCTTCTTCCGGAGCGCCTGGCGCTACCAGGACCGGGCCTATCGCCGGATTTGTCTCGACACCGGTCACGTCCTCGGCAATCTGGAGATGGCAGCCCCTTGGTTCGATCGCATCGCGCTGCCCATCGGTGGCTTCTTCGATGATGAGCTGAACGAGCTGTTCTTCTTTGAGCGCGGAAGCGAAGAGGCTCTTGCCGTCATCGCTCTGCCGCGCCGCGATCGCATCACCTCCGCGATGCTGGCAGCGCCTACGGCGCTCGCTTCCGAAGTCGAGCTTGGGGCTTCCTCGCTGCCGGAAGGTTATCGCCTGAGCGCCTTGCATGAGGCTTCTAAACTGCACGCATTGCCCGGTGGTCTTCCCGAGGCGCCGCAGCCTATGGACGAGGAGTCCAAGGAGCGCTACCCCTTCGCCGTGGCCGAGCCCTTGCAGGGGCTCCCCATCGACTGGGAGCAGGGGATCTCGGATGCGATGATCCAGCGTCGTTCGACTCGCGCCTTCAGCGGGGCGGCTCTGAGTCGCCTGGAGCTTGCCACCCTGCTCGATTTCACCTATCGGCCCGATTGCTCGGATGATCCGCGCATCAACGCCGACCCGCGCTATTTCGACGCCACCATGCTCGGGACCTACGTCGCGGTGAATGACGTCGCGGGCCTGGAGCCCGGTTGTTACCACTACCATCCTGGTCGTCGAGAGCTTCGCCAGATCCGCTTCAAGAACCTGAGCGAAGAGGTGCAGTACCTCTGCCTCGGTCAGGAGCTCGGCGGGAAGGCGAGCGCTGTGGTCTTCCATACCGCGAACCTGCCTGCGGCCATCGAGCGGTACGGTGAGCGCGCCTATCGCTACCTGCACCTGGATGCGGGGCACCTCGGCCAGCGCCTCAACGTCGCGTCCATGCAGATGGGGATCGGCGTCAGCGGCATTGGCGGTTTCTTCGACGACGAAGTCAACGAGCTGCTGGGGATTCCTGAGAGCGAGGCGGTGGTATATATTACAACGCTTGGTCGTCCTGCTGAGCACTAGTCCGGCGGGGTAAGAGGAGAGCCATTCATGGCGAATGACGGGGCTGGCAAGGGCTTTTTCAGCAACCTTTTCGACAAGGTGAAGGCGGGCATGGCGCCTGTGCCTCAGCAGCCTGCTCCCAAGCCTCCGGTCCCCCGGGCTCCCCAGAATCCTAGCTCCACCTTCGTGCGCAACACGGGCCCCCTGAACGCAACCCCGGCGACGGGCCCGCTTAGGACGCCGCCGATTACCCGGACGCCCGAAGAGCTCGCCGAAGAATCCCAAATGCGCCAGGCCTTTATCATGGCTTACCTGAAGGATCCTGACGTGGTGCCCGAGTTCCGCGACCCGAAGTACGTCTACAAGGTCGTCTCGGACGAGCGCAGCTACCAGACGCAGGAGGTGGCGAAGCTCGAAGAGAAGCTGCGGCTCTTCCTGCAATCGGCCGATCCCGCCTTCCTGATGCCCGGAGAGGACGAAGTGCCGGCCATGGAGCTTGGGCCCGACGGAGAGCCTTCGCCCGAGGCAATGGCCTTGATCGAGCGTATCGAGGCGAAGCAAGCCTTCCTGGCCCAGCGCGAGGAAATCGAGGCGGAGATTCAGAAGATCCGTGACTTCCAGACCAAGCTCTTCCTGATCCTCAAGAACGTAACGGGCATCAAGAAGAAGACGGGCGGCACCGGCTTCCTCACGCCGCCGCCTGGCGTCTAGGCGCAAAGGTTTCAACAAGAGATAGCACCCCAAACAGGGCCGCAGAACTATCGCTCCGCTGCTTCCGCGATTTTCCTTTGGCTTGGTTGGCCATTCCTGCGCGGCGCGTAGGGGCGTAAGGTGGTGCTTGTAAGCTTGTCGAATGAGAGGAGCTGTCAATGCCCGACCACTCCCCCCTGCTGGCGCTCACCTTCATGCTGATCCTCGGAGCCGCAGGCTGTGCCTCTGGGCCCGCGCCGATCCCCTTCAAGGATGCTCCCTTGGCGTCATCCCCGGTCGAAGCGACCGTTACGCCGCAAGATACCTTGAGATCGGTCCTGGCGGCTCTGGATCCGACCCCCAGCGCGCTGCGTCAGAACGTCGCCTTGCCGTTTACGGGGGACCTCGACAATCCGGTGGTGATCATCAAGGACGGCCGTTACCATCCCTACTACACCCATGTTCACATGGGCGGCACCGTGACCTGGGTCAACGAGGACCGGACGACGCAATCGGTGACCTCGCCGGTTCCCGGGGCGGTCACCCGGCAGGGGGACTGGGGCGGGGTCCTGGCGCCCGGCGAGCGCTACACCATGACCTTCAATCGCGCCGTTGGCACCTTCACCTACTACTCGACCTTCAACCCCAACCAGCATGGGAACATCATCGTGGTCGGCACCCAGAAGTAAAAAAAACATGCAAGAAAAAGCCCTCGCAATTGCGAGGGCTTTTTCGAGAGTGGAGACGAGGGGAATCGAACCCCTGACCTCTTGAATGCCATTCAAGCGCTCTACCAACTGAGCTACGTCCCCGTGGACACTATTCAATTTGAGTGGAGACGAGGGGAATCGAACCCCTGACCTCTTGAATGCCATTCAAGCGCTCTACCAACTGAGCTACGTCCCCGGATTAAAGACCGGTTAATTATCGGGTGTCTTCCGCAGAAGACTTGTTTATATTAACCAAACCTGGCGGGCCTGTCAATACCAAACCGGCCCCCAAGAGAGCCGGTTTGAGCGGTTTTCAGAAAATGGGCCTTAAAATTTTTGGGTGGTGACGGCCCCGTGCTGGATCCCTTCGGATGCGAGGTAAGCCACGACTTGCTCGATGGCATCCTCTTCGTACAACGCGCGGACCAGGCGCTGGAAAGGCCCCTGTGGCGTTTGGGTGGTCACCAAAAAATGGTCCCCGACCAAGTCGCTCGGACGAAACATCCGATCACCCCCTTCGGCGAAACGAGCAGGATCCCCTAAACGTGCCGTCTGTGCTAGAATCGTACCCTGATTATCGGCTTATTAACGGCATCCTCCCCGTCTGGCGAGAGTTTTAGTGAGCAATCCCCCACAGCCGTCCAGGATTTCCAACCCTTCCGTCCCGATGACGCCCATGCGGCTCATCGGGCTCATGCATGGCCTCTTCGGCAAGCTCGCGGTCCGCGGAGACCTGGGGGGCGTGCTCAAGGAGTTCCTGCTGGAGCTCGGCGAGTCCCTCGGGGCGACGGGGGGCTTCTTGCTATCGGCCACCGACCCGACGAATCTGCGCTTGTTGGCCGACGTGGGGCCCGTCTTCCAGGAAGACGCCCACGACGCCGAGGTGATCCGGGCCTTCTACAACGAGATCTTCCACCACCAGCGCCCGTCACTCGCCGTGGGCAGTAGCCGGGATGCGACCTGCCTCATCGGGGTGCCGCTCGTCAGCGACGAGCGCCTGATCGGGGGGATGGTCTTCTTCAGGGCCGAGGGCCAGACGCCGTTCACCCTGGAGGACATGCCGCTCTTGGGTGTCGTGGCGCTGCCTCTGGCGATTCACCTCGAGAACGTCGAGATCAGCCGCGTGAACCTGACGCGCCGGGCCGAGCTGGAAGCGGTCCTTTCGAGCATGGTGGACGGCCTGCTCGTGGTGGACTCCTGGGGGCTCGTCGTCTCGTTCAACGAGGCCTTCAAGCAACTCGCGGGCCTCTCGGCCGCCGAGCTCTACACCTTGTACTGGGATGATCTGGTCGAGACCAGCGAGCGCAACTCCACCGTCTTCGAGTCCTTCAATGCCGCCTTGCGGGAGGGGGAGCGCTTCAATGCCCGCTGTGCCGCGCTCATGCGGCAGTCGAACGGCAAGGCGATCCCTGTCTCCATCAGCTTCACGACCATTGTGGAGCCCTCGGGCCGGATCACGGGCGGGGTGCTCTCGGTGCGCGACGTGACCATCGAGACCCAGATCGATCGGATGAAGGACGAGTTCGTCTCGACCGTCTCCCACGAGCTGCGGACGCCGATCACCTCCATCTCAGGCTTCGTCGAGATGATGATGGCTCGCGAGATTCCCCGCGCCGATCAGTTGCCGCTCTTGGAGGTCATCCACAGCGAGGCCGGGCGGCTGGGACGGCTCATCAACGATATGCTGGACCTCTCCAAGATCCAGTCGAACCGTCTGAGCTTGCAGCTCAAGAAGTTCCGGCTGGAAACGCTGCTCAAGAGCGTCATTCGCCCCTTCGAGGTGCAGCACGCCCAGAGTCATCGCATCGCGCTGACGATCGACCCGCAGCGCGGCATGCTCCTTGCGGACTACGATCGCCTCGCCCAGGTGATGGTCAACCTGGTCTCCAACGCCGTGAAGTACTCGCCGGAAGGCGGGCTCATCCAGGTATCGGCCCAGAAGCTGCGCGATCGCTGGGTGATCGAGGTGCGCGACGAGGGGATCGGCATCCCCGAGGATTCGTTGCCGCACGTCTTCGATCGCTTCTACCGGGTCAACGAGAACCAGACCTCGGGCTCGGGCCTCGGCCTGTTCATCACCAAGGAAATCGTCGAGCGGCACGGGGGCACCATCGGCATCGAGAGTCGGCTCAACGAGGGCACGACCTTCCGGGTGACCCTGCCTGCGATCGCAAAGGCCCAGCCGACGGTCAAGCCGGTCAAGACGCGATCGCAATCCGCCCGCGCGGGTGGCTAAGCCTCGGCTTCACGCTCCAGCCAGAGGGTGACGGGGCCGTCGTTCAAGATCTCGACCTGCATGTTGGCCCCGAAGCGCCCAGTTTCCACTTTCACGCCTTGCGAGCGCAAGGCCTGCACGAACGCCTCGTAGAGGGGAATTGCCGCCTCAGGCGGGGCCGCGTCGGTGAAGCTCGGGCGCCGGCCCTTGCGGGCGTCCGCGTAGAGCGTGAACTGAGAAACGACCAGTAACTCTCCGCCGACATCAACAAGCGATCGGTTCATCTTGCCTTCGTCGTCCTCGAACAGCCTCAGTTCCAGGATCTTCTTGGCGAGCCAGTCCACCTCGGCCTTGGTGTCGCTGTGGGTAATCCCGACCAGGATGACGTAGCCTCGTGCGATGGCACCCGTCACCTCGCCTTCGATGGTGACGCTGCCTTTCGATACCCGTTGGATGAGCGCTCGCATGTTTTTCCTTCGTCGTGATCAGCGCAGGGTCTCGAACCCTGTGAATTCTCCGGTGCCTTCGAGCCACTGGCACTCCACTTGATCTACCCGTGCGGCGGGCGGGCCATCGTGGCAGAAGGCGATCAGCTGTTCCAGCGTCTCGGCGGGGCCCTCGGCGGTCAACTCGACCCGGCCGTCCGACAGGTTGCGGACCCAGCCGCTCAGGCCCAGGGTGCTTGCGACCTGCGTGGTGCTCTGGCGGTAGTAGACGCCCTGAACGCGCCCGCTGATGAGGAGATGAATCCGAGGCATGGTCCCTCCACGGCTTTGGATTGCCAGTTCTTACTCATGATTTAACGCATTTTTCGTCATTCGAAAACCGATAGGAATTGGAGGTACCACGACCCGGAGGAAACCCATGGCCATCAATGTCGCCCTTGCTCCCCGCATCCTGACGCGCGAGCCCGTGACGCCCATCCGTCCCGAAGTCCCGATGGGCGAGACGAAAATCGACAAGGCAAAGGCCTATCTCCAGATCGTGCAAGAGCGCCTGCTCGCCGCGAGAGCCCCCGGCAAGGGCCTGGGCCTCAACACCATCGCCTCCGAGAAGAGCACCAACAAGATCACCGACAAGCGCGATCGCAACCCGGACGAGATCCGCATCCCGGTGAGCGGGATCTACAAGGACAGCCAGGGCCGCTATCAGGTCGAGGACATCGCGAACCCCGATTCTCCCGATGGCGCCTGGGATCCCCGCCGGTACGCGCCCAACTTCCACTTCGATGACCGCGAAGACTCCTATCCGGTGCGACCGGGCTTCGACGGGGATCAGCTCGGCTCGACCGACCCGCGCAACTACCTGCACGGACAGGTGGGCGGCGCTCAGCCCCTGGAAATGAGCTTTTCGGTCTCAAAGAAGGGCGAATACTACGTTCTGCAGTACAGCAGCTACTACGTGGACAACAAGATGGCCTCCGAGTACCACGACGGGGACTGGAGCACCGTTTCGGTCTACCTCAAGCCGGGTAAGGACGGGAAGCTTGCCCCGGCCTACATGTACACTTCCTGGCACTGGGGTGGCATCATGACCCCATGGGAGGACTTGCAGAAGGATGCGGGCGGCAACCCCAGCGTCATGATCGGCCGGGGAAGCCATGCGGTGACCCCCGTCGGCAGGGGCATGAAGGTGCCCGATGACCGGGGCCTGGTCGTGAAGGCCGACGGCACCATGGCCAAGCGCGGTTCGGCGGCGAGCATTCCCAACACCCTCCACTACAACTCACCCCAAGGCAACATCCTCGGAGCCGAACGCCTCGGCACCGGGACCGGTCAGGAGCGATACGCCATGGACGTCTATTACGGCGCGCGAGATGAGCAGCGGAATCCCTATCACCCCATCCTCTTCAAGAATCCCAAGTCCTCGTCCGAGAAGTACGCGGGCCTCTTCGGGGGGCGTAGCTAATGATCGAGGCTAAGGTCGAAGGGGGCGAAGAGCACACGAACCTGGAGTTCAAGGCCCGCGTGCGGGATCTCGCCGCGTTCCACGCGGCGGCTGCGCGCCTGGGCGCCCAGGACGCCGGAGTGCTCGTGCAGGTGGATACCTACTTCAAGGTGCCCCAGGGCCGCCTGAAGCTGCGCGAGATCAACGGCACCGACGCGATGTTGATCTACTACGATCGCTCGGAAGATGCTGCCCAGCGCTGGAGCCACTTCCGGGTCGCCAAGGTGGTCGAGCCCGAGGGGATGAAGGCCGTCCTGTCGAGTGCGAACGGTCTACGTGGGGTGGTCGCCAAGCACCGGCACCTGTACCTGTGGCAGGACTGCCGCATCCACCTGGATCAGGTCGAGGGGCTGGGCGATTTCATCGAGTTCGAGGTGCTCTCCGAGGGTGTCGCCTGTAGCGACTGGGACCGGATGGAGGCCCTGATGACCGTCTTCGGCTTGCGCGATACTGACGCCATTCAGGCCTCATACTCCGACTTGCTTGGCCTTTGAACCGGCCACGAGGCTGCGCGCCATGGCGAGATAGGCTTCCAGCACCCCTTCGAGGCGTTGCCGGTTGGCCGCATCCTTGAGCTGTCCCTGCGCATCGAAGGCCTCGTGTGCGCTCGCCAGCGAGAACATCTCGGGATAGACGATCGTCTTCAGGGCCTCGAGCGGAATCCGCAGCGCCCAGAGGCCGCGGTTGCCGCCCGCCACGGATGGCGAGGCGGAGAGCAGCAGGCCGCTTTTGCCTTCGAGGGGCACGGGCATCGCGCGCGAAATCCAGTCGATGGCGTTCTTGAGCGGGCCGGGAATCGAGTAGTTGTACTCGGGCGATGCGATGATCAGGCCGTCGCTAGCAGCAATTCGTTTGACGAGCTCGACGGCACCCGCCGGCAAGCCGCTGCGCTCCTCGATATCCCCGTCGTAGAGGGGCATATCGAACGCGTGGAAGTTCACCAAGTCCACTTCAGCGCCCCGTGCGCGCGCCATCTCGGCGACGAGGGTGATGAGCTTGCGATTGAGCGAAGGGGTGCGGAGAGACGCCGCAAAGGCCAATAGTTTCATCGCGCATGGTCCTCTCGATTCGACGAGAGCACCATACGCGATGAGGGGCGGGGCGATGAAGCGGCGTGCGCTGGTTACGAGGCTTTCAGAGCGGAGACGAGCAGCAGGATCCAGCCCGCGAGGAAGAGTAGCCCGCCGATGGGGGTGATGGCCCCGAGCCAGCGAATGCCGCTCAGCGAGAGGGCGTAGAGGCTGCCCGAGAAGACGACGGTGCCGAGCGCGAAGCACCAGCCCGCACCGACCCAGGGGCCCTGGGGGAAGCGCTGGGCGGCGAAGACGACGGCGATCAGCGCGAAGGCGTGGAGCATTTGGTACTGGACACCCGTTTCCCAGACGCGAAGCAGGTCGGGGGTGAGCTTGCCTCTGAGGCCGTGGGTGCCGAAGGCCCCGAGGGCCACGCCGAGAAAGCCGCTGATGCTGGCGAGGGCGAAGAAGAGCCGATCCATCTTGATTCTCCTATTCCATGGTAGCCTGTTGTCGTGATTTTCAGAAAGGATTCCGCTTCATGCACAAGTTCGTGACTGCCGTTGCGCTGGTTTCCCTCTCGCTGGTCGGCTGCGCCAAGGTCGACGAGACGATCAACCGGTTCCAGCGCGACTGGGATGCTTCGCCCAAGACCGTGACCTTGTACAGCATACAGGGCGAAATCGTCAAAACCTACGACATCGGCCGGTCCAAGGTGACCCGCGCGGAAGTCGGTGGGGACTACATCTACTTCTACGCTAACGGCAAGTATGTGCAGACCAACTTGCCCTACGTGGTCGAGAGCAAGTAGCAAGCGCTTAGGCCTGGGCGAGGATCCAGCTGCGCACGTCATCCGGGACCGGCATCACCGAGAGGCGGCTCATCCGCACCAGGTCGAACTGGTCCCAACCCGCCGCCTTGACCTGGGCGAGCGTCACGGGGCGATCGAGGCGCCGCACCGGGGCGAGGTCGACCTTGATCGACTTGCCCGTCGCGTCGGTTTCGTCGGGGATCGGGCCGGTCAGCGCCTTGGCGACGCCGACGATCTGGCGCTCTTTGCCCGAGTGGTAGATGAAGAGTTCGTCGTCGGGAGCGATCGCCCGCAGGTGGCGCTGCGCCAGGGCGTTGCGCACGCCGTCCCAGCCGGTGCGGCCATCGCGCTCCAGGTCGTCGAAGCTGTAGGTCTCGGGCTCGGTCTTCAAGAGATAGGTGGCCATCGGGGTTCCTCGTGTCTTAGGGATCGGAGCAGTCGCGCTTGAAACCGCAGGACTGACAGATGAGCTTGCAGTGCAGATCGAGCATGGTCGTGCCGCACAGGTCGCAGTGGTAGGTGCGCGGGGGCGTGGTCGGCGTGGATTCGGGGGGCATGGGGCTTCCTCAGAACTTGATTTGGGGCAGGACGGTGCCCGTCAGGGCGCTGTCCGTGGCCTCGTCGGTCTCATCCGTCGCGGGAGGCGGCGAGCCCTGTGCGTTTCCGCCCGCCTTGGTAGGCACGGTGCAGGCAGCGAGCAGGATGCCGGTGGCGATCGCAAGGAGCACGCGCTGCGCGGGATGGATCGTCGGACGAACAGGGCGCATGGAGCGGCTCCTTTCCTGAGCGAGGGGCCTGCCGTTCGGGTGAATCATACCAGCCACGGCGCGCTTGAACAATTGCCCGCATGGCTGGCCCTGGGGCCCCTTCCTCTGATATGCTGAACCGAACGGGGCTACTCGCTCCGCTCGAATCATCTTCCTGACGCTCACGAAAGGGATTAGCCATGGCGGATGTCGCACTTCAGGTCTTGAACTACATGCACGGCAAGTATGGTCCTAACAAGCCCGTCGGCGCTGCCCTGCAGCACGAGGGGCGAGGCGTTCCCCGCCATGCCAAGGTCGATCTGATCACGCGTTTCGGGCGTGATATGGCCCTGGGCAAGGCCCTCGCGGCCTACCAGGAAAAGGCGCCCCAGTAAGCTTCGCTCGATTAAGGAGAAACAAGTGGATCAGCAGGAAATGGACCTTCCCGAAGACATCATCACGATGGTCGACGAGGACGGCAACGAAGAGGACTTCGTGGTGATCGACATCGTCGAGATCCACGGCAAGCAGTACGCCCTGCTCGCCAAGGCCGAAGAGGCCGAGGCCGAGGAGGCCAACGTCCTCATCATGCGCCTCGAGAACGAGACCCTCGTCAACATCGATGACGAGGAGGAGTTCAACCACGTGGTCGCGCACCTCGAAGGCCACGCGCACGCGTAACCTTCCAAGGTCCAAGCGAACGCCCCCCGCGAATCCGCGGGGGGCGTTCGTGCTATTTGCCGTACTTCTCGGCGAGGTAGGGGAGAATCTTCTCCTCGTCGTCGAGCATGACGTCGCCGTCGACCAGGACCGGCACCGTCCACTGCTTCGAGACCTCGAAGACCTCCTGGCGCTTGGAGCGCTCGCGGGGCACGTTGATGTTGATGTAGGTGATTTCGAGGTCGCTCAGCGCCTCGCGCACCATCTTGCAGTAGGGGCAGGACTCGAACTGGTACAGCTTCATCATGGGAGGGGGTATCCTTTCTGGGTGGCAGGTGGCTAGCGGCGCTCGCCCTGTGATGCGAGTGCCTCGAATGCACAAGTCTCGTCCGTGTCGTTGTAACCCGCAGGGACGAGAACCGATGGCACCCTGGCCCTTGCGCGGATCTGGTTCAGGATGTCCTCGGCGGGATAGGTCCAGATCTCGGAGAGCGTCGGGTGAAGGTGCGGAACGAGCAGGAACTGCTCGATGGTCGCTCTTAGCGTTATCGCACAAGCAATCTCATGAATCAACTCGGCGCCTTCTGGGCCCACGACGGTGCCTCCCAGGATCTCGCCGCTGCGCGGGTCCGCGATCAGCTTGACGAAGCCGTCCGTCTCGCCCAGGATCTCGGCCTTGCCGTGCTCCGAGAAGGGGTAGCGCCCGACGACCACCTCCCGCCCTATCTCCCGGGCTTCGGCCTCCGAGAGCCCGACCCGCGCCATGTTGGGCTCGGTGTAGGCGGCCGAGACGAAGAGGTGCTCGGGGCTGGGGCGGGCGGCGCACCCTCGCAGGGAGTTGCGAGCGGCGAGCTCACCTTCGGCGATCGCCGTGTGCACCAAGAAGGAGCCCCCCGTCACGTCCCCTGCGGCGTAGATGGCGGGGTTCGTCGTGCGCAGGCAGCGATCGAGCACCAGCCGGCGCCCCTGCATCTCGACCCCGGCCTTCTCGAGATCGAGCGATCGCACGTTCGGCTCGCGTCCCGTGGCGACCAGGATCGACTCGGCCTCGACCGTGCGAGGCCCCTCGGTCGGATGCTCGAAGTACAGGCGCTTGCGATCGCCTCGGCCCTCGACCTTGACGGCCTTGACCCCGACGTGGATCGCTACTGCTTCGCGTCGCAGGCGCCGGGTGATGACCTCGGACACCTCGGGGTCCTCCCGAGAGACAAGCCGGGGGGCCGCCTCCACGATGGTCACCTGGGTGCCTAGGCGTGCGAAGAACTGCCCGAGCTCCAGCGCGATCACCCCGCCCCCGATGATGATCAAGGACGCCGGCAGTGTATCGAGCTTGAGGGCAGCGTCGCTGAGCAGGTAGCCGCATTCGGCGAGGCCCGGGATGCGCGGCACCGTGGGGGTCGAGCCCAACGCGAGGACGAAGCGAGGGGCCGTGAGACGCCGCTCGCCCACCACGAGGGTCGTGCGATCCACGAAGCGGGCTTCCCCACAGATGAACTCGGTGTTCTGGAGCTCGGCGATGCTCTCGGCGCGGTGCGCGGCGAAGCCCTCGACGAGGTGATTCTTCCGGGCCATCACGGCGGCGAAATCCACCAGGACCGGTCCCGTCTGGATGCCGAACTCCTTGGCGGTTCGTGCCTGGTGCGCCACGTTGGAGGACTGGATCAGCGCTTTCGAGGGCATGCACCCGTCCAGGATGCACAAGCCGCCGAGCGGCCCCTTATCCACCAAGCCCACGCGCGCCCCCAGCTCCTCGGTCGCGACGCGCGCTGCCGCGTAGCCGGCGCTGCCCGCCCCGATGATGAGCAGATCGAACTCAGCCATGGCCGTCCCTCCTCGCGCTCTTCTTGCCATCCTCGCCGCATCGGCAGCCGGATGGCAAGGCGCGTCACCTTGTTGGGAGGAAGCGGCCGGCGACGTTCTCGCAATAACGGGCGTAGACGGGATCGGCGATCAAGAAGCGTTCTTCGAGCACCGCACGGCGCCACTGCACACCGGCGAGCGCCAGCCAGACGCCTGCGTTCCAGAGACTCGGCACCGAGAGGCAGACACCTGCAAAGTAGAGCAACTCGGAGACGTAGAGGGGATGGCGCAAGAAGGCGTAGGCCCCGCGGGTGACGATGGGGCGCTGGGCGGGCACGATGCCGAAGCTGCGCCGCAAGGAGGCCAGCGAATAGAGCATCGCGAGGATGCCGAGCCCCTGCACGAGGGTGCCGAGCAGCTGCTCAGGGCCTTCGACGCGCAGGGCGAAGGGCAAACTGGTCCCCATCAGGGCCCAGAGCCAATCTTCCGGGCGGTGCGAGACGGCCTGGCTCCGGGCGCGGGTCAAGAAGAGGCCGGCGATGAGGGTATTGACCCCCACCAGGCCGAAACCGGTGAGCGAGCCTGTCGCCAAAGAGCGACCGAGGGTACCGAGCGCGAAGCCGCCCCAGAGCGAGGCGAGCAGGACGCGCTCGACGATCCCGCGAAGCTCGCCGGCTTGCATCAGGGCGCGCCGGCCCCGATTCCCTGCTGGACGATGGCGTAGCCGACGAAGAGGACCGTCCCGCCGAGAATCAGCAGGAACAGGCCCATCACGCCGCGCAGCAGCAGCTCATCCAGCGCAAGCTTCTGGCCGGGTGCCTTGGGGGCCTTGGGGGGAGCGGCGGGGGCGTCGCTGACCGTCGTCCCGCAGTCGGGGCAGTGCTTGGCGCCGACCGGCAGGAGGTTGCCGCAGTTGGAGCATTGAGCCATGGGAGGGTCCTTTGTGAAGCAGCCCCGGACCCTTGCGGAATCCGGGGCTTGCGATCTTGGGGGTTAGGCCTTGGCGAGCGCGGGCAGCACCGTGAAGCGGAACATGCCTTCGTCGGGCTCGTTGTAGCGGCCGTCGGGGCGCTTGAGGTAGTACTTGGGGTCGTAGGTGAAGGTGCAGGTCTCGGGGTCATAGTCCTTGAGCTTGGCGACGGGGAAGTCGCGGCGGTCGGGACGGGGCCCCTTGAGGCACAGCTCGAAGTCCTCGGGGAAGTTGCTGACGATGCTGCGGATCAGCGCCTTCTCTGCGACCGGGAGGAAGCAGCGGTTGCCGGTGGCGACGCCGCCCAGGCCCTTCTCGATGGCTTCCAGGTCCTCGACCGTGCCGATGCCGAACGAGAGACGCTCCAGGGCGATGGTGATGTCCGCGGTGCCCACCTTGCAGGAGGGGCACTGACCGCAGGACTCGTTGGCCAGGAAGCGCGAGTAGGCGTAGGCCACGTCCACCGCGTTCGCGGTCTCGTCGTAGATGATGTAGCCGCCCGAGCCGAGGCTCGAGTCCGCGGCCTTCATGGGGGCGAAGTCCATGGCCACGTCCAGCTTGTCGGCGGTCAAAACGCCCGCCGAGACGCCCGAGAGCATCATCTTGAACTTCTTGCCGCCCTTCATGCCCTTGGCGTAATCCTCGAGCAGGGTGCGGAACGAGGTGCCGATGGGCAGCTCGTAGATGCCGGGGCGCTCGACGTCACCCATGATGGAGAAGGTGCCGGTGCCGGGGGTCGCCTCGGTGCCGACCGACTGGAACCACTCCTTGCCGCCGGCGAGGATGTTGGCGGTGTGGGCCAGGGTCTCGACGTTGTTGACGCAGGTCGGGTTGGCGCCCTCGGTCTCCACTGAGAACATGCCCTGGCTGGTGAAGAGGCCGAGCATGTAGGGGGGCGAGACGCGGGGGAAGGGGAAGTTGCCCTCGATGGCCTCGAGCAGGCCGCGCTCTTCGCCGAGCAGGTACTCGTCACGGCCGCGGGCGATGGAGATGGGAATATCGCCCAACAGGCCAGCGTTCCACATCTCTTCGAGGGCGTCGCCGAGGCGCTTGAACTCGCGCTCGAAGGTGACCTTCATGCAGATGAAGGCTTCCTTGGCGCCGAGGGCGTAGGCGGCGATCGCGACCCCTTCGAGGATGATGTAGGGGTTGAAGCGGATCAGGTTGCGGTCCTTGAAGGTCCCGGGCTCGCCTTCGGCGGCGTTGCAGACCATGTACTTGACCGGGCACTTGTCGGCACGGATGTTGCCCCACTTGAGGGCGGCCGGGAAGCCCGCACCCCCGCGGCCACGCAGGTTGGCGCTTTTCACCAGGGCGATGGTGCCCTCGGGGCCGAGCTCCTTGGCGTGCGCCAGACCCTTGCCCGCTTCGGGCCAGTCGGCCAGCGAGAGGTAGGGCTTTTCGGGGACGAGATGGTACGGTTTGAGTTGCTTCTGTTCGCTCACGATCAATTCCCTTAAAGGCGGGCGTAGTCCGGCTTCAGTATAGGGATTCCCCACTTAAAAATCAAACGAGCCTGTCCACCAGCCAATTCGCCCGAGCGCGGGCGACTACGTCCCCGGCGTTGTCTCGGATATCGACCGTAAGCTCCAGCTCTTGGCGCTCCGTGACGGACGGGACGCCGAAGTCGCAACTCGCTTCGAGCGTGCCGCGGGCTTTCTTGAGGTATTCCATGGAGAGGCCGACCAGGATGGCGCGGGTATCGTCCGGCAGACCGTAGACCAGGGCTAGGCCGCTCGCCATCTCGCCGAGGTTCATGAGGGCCACCGCATGGATGGAGCGCAAGTGGTTGCGCAAGTTGGGGCGATCGCGCATGACCACCCGGCAGCGGCCGCTCGTAAGTTCGCTCACCAGCGGCTTGATGCTTCCAGAGTAGGGAACCAGCCGTGCGAAGATCTTGCTGAACAGCCATTTGCCCCCGGGGCGTGGGGCCAGACGGTCCCATGCCGTTCGGATCATGGCCCCGGGCGTCGTCGTTTTCGGCATCGAATCGTCCTCTTCTTGACTCAACCTTTACCTTGCCGAGCCCTCTATACCCTACTGCCCAGCTCGCAAGAGGACTATAATGGATCCGGGTCCGACTTCGTGGGTCGGTTTCAGCCCGGGAGAATCCATACCGATGCGGAACAATCGTCCTGAAGTAGAGGTCTGTTACGGCCATATCAAGGGGGAGCTCGCCGAGCAGTTGATGCACTGGCTCCTCGACAAGGGCTGGGTGACGGTCGAATGGCATGAAGGCATGCCCCACGAGGCCGCCCTGACGCCCGAAGGTCGCGAAGGTCTCGCCGCCTGGGGCGTCGAGGTCTCGCGCCTCGATCAGAGCGAGCGCAAGCCCGTTGCCGTCTGCACCGAGCGCCTGCGGGGTGAGTCGCACGACCACCTGGGGGCTCACCTCGGCACTCTGCTGCGGGAATGGCTGGAACGCGAGAACCTCATCGAAACCTACGAAGGGGGCCTGCGTTTGACCGATGCCGGTCGCCTGGGCTTTCCCGCCACGACCCTGGGCGAGGTTTAGCCGGAGGCTGCCATGCGCCTCTTCACCGCCTTCGAGATTTCCACGGCGGCAAACGCCGAGCTGCGACGGGTGCAGGCTTCGCTGCGCCAAGTGCTCACGGGCGGTCGGTTGACCGCGCCCGAAAATTTCCACGTGACCCTTCACTTCTTCGGCGAGGTCACCAGCGAACAGCTCGGGGACCTGGACCGCGTCCTCACGAGCGCCCTGGTGGGCGAGCCGCCCTTCGAGCTTGCGCTCGATAGCCTGGGGGTCTTTCCCAAGCACGGCCCGGCTCGCGTCCTTTGGGCGGGGCTCGCGGGCGACGTCGAGCGCTTGCGCGTGCTCGAAGAGCGGATGCGTGCGGCGCTTCAGCCGCTGGAGCTCTTGCGGCCCGATGGGCGTTATTCGCCCCACATCACCCTCGCGCGCGACCCCAGAGCACACGAAAGCGTGAGGCAGCTCGCGGCAGGCTACCAGGTGAGGCAGGTCGCTTGGCGTGTCGAGCGCTTGCTCTTGTTCCAGTCGGTCTTGAAACCGACGGGGGCCACGTACCAGGTGTTGAACGCTTACTCCCTAAAATAATGTTAAGAAGAGGCTACAGGGGGTTGTATCACCTGCCGTGTTTGTATTATCTTAAGGGAGTTGCAGGCGCTGCGGCGCTCGCGACCAAGATGCCCCCGTGGTCTATCGGTTAGGACACCACCCTTTCAAGGTGGTAGGACGGGTTCGATTCCCGTCGGGGGTACTGAATACGGACGTGATGCTATGCATCACGTCCGTATTGCTTTTACGACCCTTCGGGTGACTTCTCTTCGGCACAGAGCAACACCTTTGGTGCCGAGCTTTCCACGCCGTCAGGCGGCCGAGTCCTGCAATCCCTGAGCCGAACTCCGCTCGATCGAACTGCGTCAGGACGCTCCACCCCGATTCTCCACTCTGCCACTACGACCCTTAACCGCGTTGCTAGGGCCGTCAGCGCTCGCTTGAGAATGACAGTGGTGCTGTGTCGAGAGTTTTGACTACGCGTTTTCAACGATTCACGGATTGACTCGTTTCGTCTAAGGTGTTTCCGGTACGGAAAGGCCGTGAGGCTGATCTTCAAGTCTTGGTGACCGGAATTCTGCCCCTCTAGCAGGAAAGCTCCCTGTTTGACATCAGGCGGATTGGTCGTCAATTGATTTTGTATGCGCCCGAGGAGGGCGTGTCTGCTGCCTTCTGGGCTATAGGGTATACTTGTATATCCCCTGAGGGCTTGTTTTGGACGTTGCCAATTGCCTCAAATGCGCTCAGACAAGGGCGTGGTGGGTTTGGAGAAATAGGACACTGTGGTCGTGTGGTCGTGTAAGGGAAAGTTGCAAGAATTTTGGCGCGGTAGCTGGGAACCAATTGTTTTGGCTCTACTCCTTACTTTGGGGACCGGCGCCTTTAACAAGGCTAACGGCCTGTCCGTCAATAATTTCGAGTTAGTGCTCTGTACGTTTGGCGCCTGGCTGTTGATCTCAGCTCCGACGCTATTTTTGTCCCCAAGGCCGCGTAGGTTCGTGCTTGCGCTGCTGGCAGCACTCGGCGGGGGAGTTCTGATCGCCAATCAGGTCTATTTCCGCTATTACCATGATGTCATTACGACGGCAACCTTGATGCTCGCCGGCCAAGTTTATGGCGTCCGAGAGAGTATCCTTGCGATTTGGCAGAGTATCGACCTCCTATTCTTTTTACCGGTCCTCGTTTTCTTGGGGATGGGCCTAGCGGGGCGTGCCCATCTCAATTGGACGTTCTCAAGAAAGCTGAGAGTTACCCTGGTGATGGCGGGTTCCGGGGCGACCATGTTCCTGTCAGGCTATCTGCCCACTGTTCAAGGGTGGAATAATGACGTGAATTGGAGTGGGAATTATCCATTCGTCCAGAAAATAGGCTTGTTCGCATTCCACATCTTCGACTTCCAGCGGCTTACGGCGCATAAGTCGGGGGACTTCAAGCAAGATCCTGAGTCCATTCAAAAAATTGTGCAGGTGTTTGAGAAACGAACACTGCATCCCAATGCGCTCACGGGAATTGGCGAGGGGATGAATCTTATTACGCTCCAGTTGGAGTCGTTTGAGAGCTTTCCTGTTGGAATGACGATCGATGGGCAGGAAATTACTCCGAACCTTAATCGTATTGCGAAGGAAAGTCTGTACTTTCCCAATGTCTTCTATCAAACCGCGCGGGGAAACACCTCCGATGCGGAATTTATGTTGCTAAATTCCATTTTGCCCCTTCGAGATGCCTCCATCAATTGGCTCTTTCCCGAGAATGACTTTTCATCTTTGCCGCTTCGCCTGGAGCGGAAGGGCTATACCTCTTTAGCATTTCATGCCTACAACAAGATCTACTGGAACCGGGTCTTCATGTATCCTAGCCTCGGGTTCAAGCATTTTTACAATCAGGACGACTTTGTTGGCGATGATTTAGTTAACTTGGGGTTATCCGACACTTCTTTTTACGAACAGTCGATGAATATCCTGAAGAAAACTCAGGAGCCCTTTTTTGCTCACATGGTGTCGCTGACCTCGCACCTTCCATTTTATATTCCGAACGAATACCGCGAGCTTTCTCTGAAAGACACGATTTCTACCGAGCTTCAAGATTACTTGCATTCAGTCCACTATGCTGACAAGGCGGTAGGGGTATTACTACGTGCGCTTAAGGATCAGGGGCTTGATAAGCGGACTGCCGTCGTCATCTACGGTGACCACGAAGGCATCTCTCTGAAGCACTACAAGGAAGTTCTGGCGCTTAAGGGCCAGGCGAGGGAAGCCGCTGATGAATGGGGTAGGTCTGCTTTGCAGACAATTCCCCTGATCATCCACGTACCGGGCATGCCCGTGCGCGGTACGTTCGAAAGAGTCGCGGGTCAGATCGACATCATGCCGACCCTCGTCAACATCATGGGGGTGCACGATCAAGGGCTCATGTTGGGGCAGGACCTGATGCAAACTCCTCGTGGCCCCAGCCCGCTAACCGGTCGATACCCTCTGGGCTCGTTCGTGGACGAGAACATGATCTTCCTTGCTTCGCCGGATGGCGTGCTTGAATCGGGAACCCTCTTCAATCGCAAGACAGGGGAAAAATTAGATACGCGCCGTGCCGAAGCAAAGCTTCAAGAGGTCTTGCGTATGTACGAGGTCTCCCAACAAGTCATTAAGTACAATTTAATTAATCGCCTTCAAGAGCACGTCTTCGTCAATCGTGAAATCGGCAGTTCTGCAAAGGTCGCCCCAAAGGGAAGCTGATATTACCTGACAGCAACGACCCGGTTACGTGCTTGGCCGTTTACGTTCGGGAGAAATCTTGACCTGCCGATGGACCTGGGACCCTGGGGAGACCCGCCAGAAGTTGCCGCTCAAGGGCTGCTAGAGTAGCGCAAGTTGACCGCGAGTCGCTTATGCTGTTCACCCAAAAGGAGGTCTTATGAGCTTTCACTCCAATCTGGTGCAGGCTGCCAGGAGTAATTCCTACTTCCGCAAGGAGCTCTATACCACCGAGCGATCGCAGGTCGTCGTGATGAGCATCGAGCCCGGCGACGACATCGGCGCCGAAGTCCACGACCTCGATCAGGTCTTGGTCTTCGTTGCGGGCGAGGGCGAGTTTCAAGTCGGGGACCTGAAGGGTCGGGTTCAGCCTGGCGATGTGGTCGTGGTGCCCGCCCATGCCGAACACAATTTCATCAACACGGGCTCGGAGCCCTTGAAGCTCTACACGGTCTATGCTCCGCCGGAGCATGCGCCGGGAACCATTCATCGCACCAAGGCCGAGGCGGCGGCCGCCGAAGCCGAGGAGCATGCCCACGCCCGCAAGTAAGGGCGGGCAGCCATACCAACAAGCCCCTGCCTTGAAACGGGCGGGCGGCATGCGGCGCGCGCTGTCGGTCGCGGAGACTCACGGGGTCGTGCGCCACCTGATCCAGGCGACGCCCGCAGCGACGGCGAGCACCGCGGCAGCGATCCAGCGCCGCCGATGCATGCCCTGGTACATCACCAGATAGGGGACGGTCGAGATAACCTCAGCGACCGCGGTGCGTGCTTTGCGCTCGTCCGGAAAAGTCTTCACGGCCCCCTCCTTTGCGCGAGACCCGACTGCGCTCAGCATAGGCGCGCCGAGGTGCGAGGACAAGCCAAGTTCGAGTGCGCCGTCCACCCCATGTGCATCCCCTATTCCATAAACAGCAAATGCGATTGCTCGTCATAGGTGAAGAGCTCGGCGTATCGGCCCCAGTCGATGGCGGTTTGAAGCTGTCGATGGGCCTCGTTGGGACTGAAGTGGTGATTGAGGACTTCCAGGAAGAACTCCTCGGGCATCTCATGGTTCTTTTTGCTTTCGAGCACCCGCTCGATCATGGCGATCAGTTGGACGCGCTCCAGCGCAAGGCGCCGAAAGATCTGCTTGCGTTGCAAGATGCCCGCTTTCAGGAAGAGGCCGCCTTCGAGCGAGAGGGCGATGTCCCCCTCGTGGATCGTCGCCAAGCCCAGGATCTGGGCGCCGTCGGTGATTGGCAGCAGATCATCCACCGCCAGATGAAGGTCGTGTCCCAGCTTGTAGAGGTCCTCTCGCCCACCGCGGTCTTCCAGGAGTTCGAGCAGGCCTGCGATCGCCCCCGGCTTCGCATGTGGGATCGCTTGAAACTCCTTGGCTCGCGCCCCCTCCGGAACGAGCATGACTTCGCCCAGCCCCAGCTGGGCGAAGTCATGCTGGGGCTGGGTCATGATGGTGTAGATGCGATCGACCAACTTCTGGAAATCGGGAGCCTGGCGATCGCGATCGTGGGGCAGCGCGATCGGGATATCGGCCCGGATGCGACCGGGGTCCTTGCCCAGGATGATCGCGCGGTCCGCCAGATAGACGGCCTCCTCGATGCTGTGGGTGACGATCAGGATGGCCTGGATCGGAATCTTGCGGTGCACCCACAAGGAGATGAGCTCACTGCGGAGGTTCTCGGCGGTCAAGACGTCCAGCGCGCTGAAGGGCTCGTCAAGGCACAGCAGTTCGGGCTCGACGACCAGCGCCCTGGCAAAGCCGACCCGCTGGCGCATCCCGCCCGAGAGCTCCTTGGGGTAGGCCTCCTCGAAGCCGTCGAGCCCGATGGTGTCGATGGCCTTCAAGGCGCGTTTCCGGCGCTCGACGGCGTGGACCCCCTTGGCCTGGAGACCGACCTCCACGTTCTCGAGGACGGTGAGCCAAGGGAACAGTGCGAAGCTCTGGAAGACGATGGCCGCCCCGGGGTTGATACCGCTGAGGCGCTGGCCGTGATAGAGCACCTCGCCGCTGGTGGGCGGCGTCAGGCCGGTGAGGACCCGGAGCAGGGTCGACTTACCGGAGCCGGACGGGCCAAGCAGGGCGACGATCTGCCCGCGATGGATCGAAAGGTCGATATGGTTGAAGATGGGAATCTGGCTGCCATCCGGCTGCATGAAGGCCTTCGAGACGTCTTTCGTCTGAAGGAGCGTATCCCCCGACGCACGGCTTTGCATCATCACTTCAGGCCTTTCGATCAGATGTCCAGGCGGTACTTGCGTTCGGCGAGATCGTAGAGGGGGCGCCAGATGAGATGGTTGAAGCCCACGACGAACAGCGCCATCACCGCGATCCCGAGCGCGATGGCGCTCCAATCGCCCTGGGTCGTCGCCCGGGCGATGTAGGCGCCGAGCCCATGGGCCGTGAGCGTTTGCCCGTTCCAGGAGACGACCTCGGCCACGATGCTGGCGTTCCAGGCGCCCCCCGCTGCGGTGACGGCCCCGGTCACCCAGAACGGGAAGATCCCCGGGATGATGAGGCGCCACCAGCGTAAGGCCCCTCGGAGGTTGAAGACCGCGGCGGCCTCTCGGAGGTCCGATGGGATGGCCATGGCCCCGGCGATCACGTTGAAGAGGATGTACCACTGGGATCCCAGGGCCATGAGCAGGATGCCGCCGTAGTCCAGGCTGATGTGGAAGCGCAAGAAGCAGAGGGTGATCAAGGGGAAGAGCATGACCGCTGGAAAAGAAGCGAGGACTTGGACCACCGGCTGCGCTACCCGAGCCACCTTGGGATTGAAGCCGATCCAGACCCCGACAGGCGTCCAGATGAGCGTCGCCAAGACGACGATGACCAGCACGCGGAGCATGGTCAGGCTACCCAGGGCGATCGCTTGTAGCACCATCCCTGGCGAAAGGGTCGCCACCAGGCCCATCAAGAGGCCCCATCCCTTGACGAGGCCCCATCCAACGAGCGCCAGAATCCCCAGGCCCGAGAGCCGTCGTAGCCAGACCCATGCATCGCCCTTCGTCGTGGGTGCGGCTAGCAGCCGATTCAGACGAACGAGAGCCAAGAAGAACCGCTCGCGGAGCGGTTGCCAAACCCGCTCGCTCCAGACCTCGACCAGCGTCGAGCGCTGCAGCATGGTGAGCACCGGCGACTGGGGCGTGAGGCCGGCTTCAGTCTGCTCGAACTTGAACTTCTGGGACCAGGCGATCAGGGGCCGCCACACGAAGAAGTCCACTGCCAGGATGAGCACGAGCATGGTGATAATCGCGGCCCAAACAGCGCCCAGCTTCCCTTGCTCGATGGCTGTTGCGAGGTAGGACCCGAGCCCAGGCAGCTTGATATTCTTGTGCAGGACCGTGATGGCCTCGCTGGCTGCCAGGAAGAACCAGCCGCCGCCGAAGCTCATCATCCCGTTCCAGACCAGCCCGATCATCGCGAAGGGCACTTCGAGCTGGACGAAGCGCTGCCATCCCCCGAACTGATAGATCGCGGCGGCCTCGTTCAGCTCTTTCGGGACGGTCCGCAGAGAGTAGTAGAAGCTGAAGGTCATGTTCCAGGCCATGGCCGTGAAGATGGCGAAGATCGAGGCCAACTCGAGGCCGAGCAAGGAGCCTGGAAAGAGCGCCATGAACGCCACCACCGTCACCGAGAGGAAGCCCAGCACCGGCACGGATTGGAGAATGTCCAGCAAAGGGAGCAGGACGACGCGGGCCCAGCGGTGATAGGCCGCGACGTAGCCGTAGAGAAGGGTGAAAACGAGCGAGGCGCCGAGCGCCAGGAACATCCGCAAGAGCGATCGCCCCGCGTAGTAGGGTAATGCCGCCAAGCCAAGCTCGATCGGGGGCTGATGGGTCTCGCTGAAGGGCACCGCCATGCCCTCGCCCAATCGAACGGCGGCGAAGAGCAGCAGAAACACTCCGCAGATGACGAGCAGATCCACGAGCTTGAAGCCACCCCGAAAGGGCGGGCGGTCTTTGAGCCAGATCATCGGTGGCCTCCCGGGTCGTGGAGGCAGAACGGCGCGAGCAAGGCGGTAAACGCGTTGAGAAGCGTGAGATTGAGAACGCCTTCGGTCAAAAGATGGTAGGAGACGAACCGCGTCGTGCCGTCACTCAGGGTCAGGGTGAAGACCACCTCGTAGGGATCGTTCTCGTAGAAGCTGGGAGCCGATGCGGCAACGGCATTCAAGGCAAGCTTGGCATACGGCATCGAATCGATCTGCCCCGTCCAGCGATCCAGGGTGTAGAGGCGCCGCGCTTTCAGGTCCTGCCAGACGACGAAGCGTCCCCAGATCGGGTCGATGTTCGCGAAGCTCGCATGGAAGCCTCCCTGGATGACCTCGTCACTCAGCAGGGCCACGACCTGGGGCTGGCGCGGCAAGTACAGATACAAGCCCCCGTCTCCGGTCGTGAAGGCCACCGCGGTGTCCCCGCCATCGACGCTGATCGAGGTGACGCCCCCATGCAGGACCGCCACGGCGTTGATCTTCGAGAGAAAGATAGGTTTGGCCAAATATGCACTGATGTCGTCGGGCGGCGGAATGGTGATGCTGGGGGCTGAAGAGAGGGTGGCGTAGCGCGTGACATCGAAGGAGGGAGAGGCAACGGCGGAAGGGGTGGCAGCTCCGTCGCGTTTCTCGTAGGCGAAGCCTATCCCGCGGGCTGCGAGCCAAGGGTCGCTCTGGCCCAGAAAGTACAGCTGGTAATTGTTGGCAAACGACGCCAAAAAGGCGAAGCCACCGACTTCTTTGCCGTCCACCAGCTTGATCTGCTGCTCGCGCCAGGCGTCGAAGAGATAGATGTTGCGCCCGTCGTCAAAGTAGTACTGGCCCGGGTTGAGCGTGAAGGCATTGCGCACCTCCGGTCCACTGCCGGGGTAGACGAATACCTCCTGGCGCGGGCGATCATAGACGCAGAGGCGTGCTTTCGGCCCCGGCGGGAACGGGAACGGAATCTGGGTCAGGGGGGAAGGTGAAGCGCTCGGGCTGGAGGGCACGTCCCAAGGGATGGGCAAGGCAGGTCCACGCCCCGTACCGAGCAGGGGGGCGCTGGCCGGTTGGGCCGGCACCGCGCCCATTGGCCCGAGGCGGCAGGACATGAGGATGAGCAGGCAAAGCAAGCAGATCCCCGCCAGGATCCAGCGTTTCGATGGCATGGCTCACTCCTTGCACCCGACGCGATCATAAGCGAGCAAGCGTCATCGCGGCAGGCCGTGAAGACCGATTTCTTTGGGTGGATCGCTTGAGAAGAGAGGGGGATGTGCCGCCCAAGGATTCTCCATGACGTGAGAAGACGTCTGAGGCCCTGGTGATGGAAGGTGGGAGTGGAGCGTGACGCTCGGCCGCAGGCTTGGCCTTGCCGAGCGGGTATTGAGGAAGGAGCGACCGTGATGGAACGGCATCTCATTCTCCTGGGGGCCATCTTCGCCTTGGCCCTCTCAGGTTGCGGGAGCGCGCCGATGAGCGTCTCCCAGGCCAACTCGACCCTGCTGCTGCCGCCCAACCAGGGAACGAACTTCGGTAGCGGCACGATCAATCGGAACCCTGGCGACGCGACATGGCGCGGCGGCGCCGTGCGTGGGCGCGTCGGGATCACGGCCCTGAGCAACAACATCACCCAGGGGATCCTGGCGGCGTACCCGTCGTCGCCGGATAACAGCTACTCGGTCGCGAACCTCATCTTCGCCGAGCCCGAGGGCGCCTGGCAGCAGATGCCGTTCAGGGCGACCTTGACTCAGATCGGCATCGCGGGGCCGGCGTATCCCGTCAGCCGGGTGGAGGTCACGGGGATCTACGATCGCCTCAGCCAGCGCGTCATCAACCTCGTTCGCTCGGGCGCCCAGGCCCCCACGCCATCGCTCAATCAGCCGGCCATCGTCACCGTGCCGCGGGTCAGCTGATAAGTCATCGCTTCTCGCCCCGTTCCGACACGCTTTCTTGAGTGCCGGTACGGGGCGATTGGCGTGCTTCTTAGCGATCGGTGATTTACCTGCTTTGCCACTTCCGGTACTATCTTCCTAATTTCGGCTTTCGTGCCGTTTTGTAGGGCATATGGCCACGCTGCCTCGATGATCCGTCATCGGGTGGTTTTTTTCATTCGGTCGGGCGCCCGGCATCGCGAGGAGTTGCAGTGATAATGCGGTCATGGACATTCGGAAAGAAGATCGGCGCGGGGTTCGCCGTGGCAGTGGCATTTCTTCTGATCATCGGCCTCATCGCCCTGCGCGGGGCGGACTCGCTGCTGAAGAACCACCACTGGGTGCTCCACTCCCACAAGGTCACGAGCGATATCAGCCAGGTCCTTTGGTTGCTGAAGGACCTCGAGTCGGGGCAGCGCGGGTTCGTCATCACGGGCGACGATCGCTTCTTGACCGCGGACGAGGGGTCGCGCGCGAATCTTCCCAAGACCCTCGCGAACCTTCGCAAGCTTTTGTCGGACAGCCCCGAGCAGCTTGCTCGCCTGGATCGCCTCCAGCCCCTCGTCGAGCTCAGGGTCGAGCAGCTGGGGAGTCTGGTTCAGCTGCGTCGCACCGCCGGCTTCGAAGCGGCGCAAAGAGAGGTCGCCAGCCTCAAGGGCTTGACCACCATGGAGCAGATCAGGAGCCTGCTCACCGAGATGCAGGCCGAGGAGACGCACCTCCTTGGGCTGCGCGAGGCCTCTTCGCAGCGAAGCATCGACATGGTGGAGGGGACCACCCTCGGGGGGACGCTGCTGGCGTTCATCAGCATGACCGCGCTCGGCATCTTCCTGACCCGCTCGCTGAGCAGCCAGATCGGTCTTGCGGTCGCCAACCTCCAGAGCTCTTCGACCGAGCTCAGGGCTGCTGCCAACCAGCAGGCGTCTGCATCGACCGAGCAAGCGACGTCCATGAACGAGCTGGCCACCACCATGCAAGAGATCCTGGCCTCCTCGCGACACATCACCGAGAACGCCCAGCGGGTGGCGCGCATCGCCGATGACACCTCGCGCGCCGCGCGCTCGGGGGATGATGCGGTCGCCCAGGCGCACGCCTCCATGGAGATCATCCGGCGCCAGGTCGATCTGATCGTCTCTCACATGCTGGCCCTGGGCAAGAAGTCGCAGCAGATCGGCGGCATCCTGGACATCATCAAAGAGCTGGCCGAGCAGACCAACATCCTGGCCATCAACGCCACCATCGAGTCGGCTGCGGCCGGCGAAAGCGGCAAGCGCTTCGCGGCGGTCGCCGACGAGATCCGCAAGCTCGCCGATCGCGTCACGGGCTCGACCCGCGAGATCCGGCCGCTCATCGACGAGATCCGCGCCGCGGCGAACACGACCGTGATGGCCACCGAAGAAGGCTCCAAGACGGTCGATGCGGGTAGCCGCCAGTTCGACGAGCTTGCGACCGCCTTCGCGCAGATCGTCGATCTGGTCGCAGCGACCGCCGAGGCGGCCCGCGAGATCGAGCTCGGGACCAAGCAGCAGACCACCGCCATCGAGCAGGTGAATCTCGCCATCTCGGACGTCGCCCAAGCCGCCAAGGAGACCGAGGTCAGCTCCAGCCAGACGCTGCAGACCTCCATCCAGCTCACGGTGGTGTCGCGAGAGCTCGCTCACATCGTCCAGCGCGCCTCGACGACATAAGGACGAGCTGTTTTCTCGTCAGCCATTCTTCAGCTTCATGGGGCAAAGTTAGAGGGATAACCGAGCACGAGATACCGACCGAAACCTCCAGGAGACCAATGATGTTGATGAAAAAAATGCGGCCATTCGTGATGATGGGAGCGACGATCGGCCTCGCCGCTTGCACGCTCTCTCCCGTGGCGACGACCGGTGGCGACGGCCGGATTCTCATCAAGTCCGAGGGAGCCGTCGAGACCAAGGACGTGCCCATCCAGTTGGCGCCCGATAACGGTGCGTCGGCTTCTTACCGCCAAGCCCAGGCAACGCCGACCTTCGGCTATGGTATCACCTACGTGGCCCGCGTTCCGGCGGTGACGGTCGGTAGCGGCCTCGTCATGGCGAGCGACATCAAGGTGGACGGCAACACCGCCTACATCGCCTACAACACCCAGGGCGAGCGGTTCGCCGGGGCCGTCCAGATCCTCGACATCTCGAACCGCCTCCAGCCGCGCATCACCCGCGAGATCCAGTTCACCGACCTCAAGGTCAACAAGCTCTTCCTCGACGGCAAGACCCTGCTCTTCGGTGGGGGCGCGAACCCGGACCGCTATTCGTTCCGGAGCTACGTCGGCAAGATCGCGCTCGACAACCTCGATGCGGGCCAGATTGCGAACTCGCTTCGAGGCCTGAGGAGCTACGCCACGACGGGCATCGCCAAGCACGGCAATCGCTACTACGTCGGGGTCGGCGCCCGAGACGGGGGCCTCTCGGTCCTGGACACCGACCTCAAGGAGACCGCTTTCCTCGCCTATCCCGACGTGCGCGATCTGGACAAGTACGAGAGCGGGGTGGTCGCCGTCGCCGGGATGACCGACAACGCCAATCCGACGGGCAAGGTGCTGATGGTCGGCGAGAACGACAAGACCAGCGAGATTCCCATCCAGAATTTCCGCTCGGATTACGCCAAGTCGACGGTCCAAGCGAACGTGCACCAGGCCTTCCTCGGCCTCTCCCAGCTGGGCTTCCAGGTCGTCGACTTGAAGTCGAACGCGACCGTGTTCACCCTTCCCAACCCGACGAGCGATCCCAACCACGTGACCAACAGCGTCGCCTGCGATGGCAACCTGGTTTTCGTAGCGAACGGGGAGTACGGCTTCCGGGTGCTGACCCTCGGCGACACCAAGGCGACGGGGGCAGGCTTCGCGACGTTGGTGGGCTACCACTCGCTGATGGGGGAGGCTTACGACGGAAAGCGTTATTCGGCCAACGACCTGCGCTACGCGAACGGCTATCTCTTCGTCGCAAGCGGGGTCGGTGGGGTGAACGTCTACAAGGTGGAGCCGAACAGCAAGTAGCTCCCCCTCATTTCAAGCGCAAGGCCCGCCCGGGAATTCCCGGGCGGGCCTTGCGCTGCGTCATTCCGCTCGAGTCAAGGCGCCGCGCCGCGTCATCTCACCCCAGCGCGCTTTCCGGCCGGACACGAGCCGGAAGAGGCCTATCATGCGCCAGACCGTGTTCAACTGGCGGTAGCCGAAGTTTTCGGCGACGATGGCCCCCAAGAGCATCAGGAGGTGCCGGAACCTCGGGTAGACGTGGAAGGAGATTTCCTCCAGCAGGACGGCGCTCACCGAAAGCAGGATCCCGAGCCCGACCGACACGAAGAGGAAGACCCCCATCGCCTCGTAGGAAACGGCCCCCTGCAAGAAGCTCCACCCCATGAAGAGGGCGCCTCCGACCTCGATGAGGGGGCCGAGCCACTCGAAGAAGAAGAGGAAAGGGAAGGCGAGCCATCCGATAAGCCCGGACTTCGGGTGGAACATGAGCGGGAGGTTCTTCAGAAGGCTCTCGCCCAGGCCCTGCTGCCAGCGAATCCGCTGGTTCTTCAAGGTCTTCAGGTCCTCGGGGGCCTCGGTCCAGCACACCGGATCGGGGAGGAAGGTGATGCGGTAGGGAACCCCCGCGAGGCGCAGGGTCCGGTGCAAGCGGACGATGAGCTCCATGTCCTCGCCGATCGTGTCGGTACGGTAGCCGCCCGCCTCGACCACCCGCTCCTTGGAGAACAGGCCGAAGGCTCCCGAGATGATCAGCAGGGCGTTCAGCGAGGACCAGCCGAGGCGCCCGAAGAGGAAGGCGCGCAGGTACTCGACGATCTGGAACAGGGCCAAGTAGTTGGTCGGGAGGCCAGTCTTCACGAGAAAGCCGCCCTTCACCTCGCAGCCGTTCGCGATCCGGATGGTGCCGCCCGCTGCGACCGTCGTCGCGTCCTCCAGGAAGGGTTGTACCGCCTTTCGCAGGCTGTCTCGCTGCAGGATGGAGTCCGCGTCCACCGCGCAGAAGAGCGGGTAGCGAGCCCCGTTGATGCCGGCGTTCAGCGCGTCGGCCTTGCCGCCGTTCTCCTTGTCGATGACCCGGAGGTTGGGGTAGGTCTTCGAGTGGTAAATCGCGCGGATCGGTCGGGTTTCGAGCGAGGTGTGGTACGCCTCGGGAAAGGGCTGCAGGGCGAACTCCCGCATGAGCACGTCCAGGGTCTCGTCCTTGGAACCGTCGTTGATGACCAGGATCTCGTACTCGGAGTAGTTGAGCTGGAGCAAGGAGCGGACGGAAGCTGCGATGCTCAGCGACTCGTTGTAGGCAGGCGCCAGGATGGTGATGGGCGGCTCGAGCCCCAGGTACAGGGGAGGCAGCTCATCGAAGTCCTGGCGCTGGAGGGTGCGGGTCAGGCCCTTGAGCGCCAGGAGGTTGAGCGCGAGATAGCAGACGTTGAGGCCGACGAAGTAGCCGATGACCAGGTTTTGAAGGGTCGAGACGATCATGCCATGGCCCTTTCGGCGAGTATCTGCTTGAGCATGTCCCGGGCGAACGGATCGGCGTGCGCCGCTTGGATGTGCTGGAGGGTGGGCTGGTCAAGGAAAGGCAGGCCCACGAGGGCTTGCGCGGCGCGATAGCGGACCCACCAGATTGAGTCGCCCAGCAATGCGACGAGCAAGGTTTCGTCGCCGGGCACCCCGATCCGCCCGAGCGCCAGCGCCGCCTGGGCTCGAACCGTGCCAGAGGGGTGGGAGAGGTGCTGGCGAACCACTGGGAGGTCGGCGATCCCGTTCACCATCGGCAGGCAAGCGGCGATCACCGCTTCGTCGCTCGTCTCAGCGAGCAGCTGACGGACGACGGGCAGGGCCGAGGTGCCGTTCAAGCTCGCCAGCAGGTGAATCAGCCGAGGCGCTTCATTGGTGGGCGCCCGCAGGGCGGCTTCGGCCAGGGGCTCGGCGAAAACGTCGCCCCCCGCGTCGTGGAGCATGCTCGCGATCTTCGCAAGCGACCAGTCCTTGCGGCGGTTGAGCTGGGAGAGGAGCAGGGGAATCGCCGCCTTCGCGTCGATCTGGATCAGCGCGCGCATAGCCGTCAGGGCCAGGAAGCTGTTCTCCCCGGTCACGCAGGCGTCGAGCTCGCGCCAGGCGGCGGCCTCACGCAGGTTGCCGAAGGTGAGGGTCGCCATGAGGCGATCGCGCATGTTGTGGCGCTTCAGCATGCGCCGAGCCTCTTGATCTGCCCCCACCACCCGGGCCACGTGGTTGAGGCGATCCTTGACGTCGCCGCGCAGCGATTCGTGCAGGTGGTTCCAGTACGCGAAGAAGGTATGCCAGTCGGCTGGAGCGATGGGGGGGAGCGCTTCAGGGGCCTCCATGAGGCTCTGCATGAGCAGGGGGCGCCACTGGCTCAAGAAGCGTGCGCGCCGTCGGGTATTCTGGCGCAGACGCAGGCGCATGGCCAGCAGCATGAACACCAGCAGCAGGGCGAGCACGAACGACGTGACGCCCGTGTTGAACGCGAAGCGAAGAAGCGGATCAGAAAAGGTGACGGAGGCCAAGTCGGAACCCTTGACGCTGGTAGAGCTGACCTTGCTCGGTCCAACCCAGGTCGGCGGCGATCGCCCAACCGGGCAGGAACCAGTGGCGGCCGCTGAGAACGAAGGCGCGGACGTCGGAGACGAGCAAGCTGCCGCCGATGGGCTCGACTTCTTGCCCGAAGGCGTAGGTGAGCCCCAGGGTGTTGCGCTCGCCGTAGTAGTAGCTAAGCTGGAACTGGTGCGACGCGGGGGTGCCGCCGACATCCACTTGGTTGAGCGAGAGGGTGTAGGCGCCGCGGAAGCGGCTCCAGTAGCGCTCCAGCCCCAGGATCTCACGGGTGTTGCCGTTGGCCGAGTAAGCCGTGCGCCGCAGCCCCAGGTGGCCGACCCAACCCTGGCCCAGCTCGATCTCGCACTGGCCGAGCAGCGACCAGACGGACAAGACGTTGTGGGAGGGGCTCAGGCTTCCTTCGGTCAACAGGGTCCAGCCTGGAGCGAGCGGGTAATAGCCCCCCAGCGTGACCTCCTGGTCTGCCAGGCCGAAGCGCTGGGTCTGCTGAACGCGGCCGTAGAGGGTCTGGCGTGGCCCGAAGGTATGGCTGCCTTCCAGGTACTGGCTGGTCCAGTCGGCATAGGGGGCCGAGAGGCGGTCATACGTCGTGCCGAGCTCCAGCTCGGTCGCTGCGAAGCTCGCGGCCGGGAAGAGCGCACCCAGGACGGTGGCGAGGCCAAGTACGGCGCGCGTCATTGCGCGACCTTCAGGAAGCGGCGCAAGCGCGCCATGAGCTCTTGGGGCTGGAAGGGCTTCAGGACGTAATCGTTGGCGCCGGCATCGAGGGCCCGGACGATGTCCTGCTCTTGTGACTTGGCGGTGAGCATGACGATCGGCACCGTTTCCCAGTTCGGCTTGGCTCGGATCTGGGAGACGAGCTGAAAGCCGTCGGCGTACGGCAGCATCACGTCCAGCAGAATCAAGCTGGGCGGTGCGATCTCGTCGACGAGCTTCATGGCCGTCTGCCCATCGGCTGCGGCGTGCAGGGCGAAGCCCTCGCGTTGCAGGATGAAACCGAGGAGGTGGGCGATGTCCTCGTCGTCTTCGACGATCAAGATGGTGCGCCGGCCGGTGGCCACGGGCTCGCTCATTGAATCGATGGTCCTCAAGAGAGTCTGACGTCCCTATCCAGTCCAGTATACCCTCAGTCACCTGCTTTAGTCCCATTCTCAGGCGCTTTCAGACGAAGGTTGTGTCGATCGTGTGACCATTTTGCGATCTCGGGTAAATAGGAGGTAGCGATCGCTTGCTCGCCCTGCCTGGGGCCGCCTGAAAGGTTGGGAGCCTATGCCGATGATCGAAAACATGCTCTCTGGGGTTGGCATCTCTTTCAAGCCCAAGCCCCCCGCGCCTCCCAAGCCCGAGCATGAGCCAACCCCCAAGCCGCGAGGCCCCCATGCGGCCGTCAAGCAGCAGGCCGAGGACCGGGCGCGCATGGGAACGCTCGGCAACCAGCGCCTGGGCGGCTACACCATGCCGCTGCACGAGAACGGGATCGGGACCGCCCCTCTGAATCAGGCGGGCAAGACACCCACCACCAAGCTCAAGCAAGCAGAGCCCGCGAAGGCGGAAGAAGAGGAGAGCTTCGCGGGGAAGGCCTCCGAGGCCGTCGAATCGCACTCGAAGCTCGGGATGACCGGCAAGGGCTTCAAGCTGGCCAAGGCGGCGGGGATCTCGCCCGGCGACCTCGTGGAAGGCGCCAAGAAGCTCGCGACCGGGAACCTCTCGGAGAAAATCGAGGCCGGCAAGGAGCTCTTCGAACAGGGGACGGTCGCCAAGGAAGCCTTCGAGACCGGCAAATCCATCTACCAGACGGGCAAGAGCGCTTTTCAAGAGGGCGTCCAGAATGGCGACAAGCTCGGCAAGACCCTCAAGAACACGGTCCTCAACACCGCAAAGTCCCTCGGCAAAGAGGAGCTGAAGCTGCTCAAGGAGGACGGGGGCGACCTGAAAAAGCTGGCGAGTGGCTGGCAGGCGAAGGGCGCCGAGATCAGCGAGTACGTCGGACAGAACTCCACCAAGCGCCTGATGAAGAACATGATCGTCGACGAGGGCGCCGAGGCGCTCACCAAGTCGGCGGTCAAGACGGCGGCCAAGGATATCGGCCAGGCCGTCGCCAAGGCGGAGCTGAAGACGGCCGCCAAGACGGCCGCTGCAATCGGGGGCAAGGCTGCGGCCCGCTTCGCCCCCGGCGTGAACGTCGCCATGGCCGCCGTCGATGCCAAGCACGCCTACGACGTCTGGCGCGATCCCAAGTCCACCGGCTGGCAGAAGGGGTGCGCCTCGGTGACCGCCGTCGGGTCGGCGCTCGCGGCGACCAACATCCCGGTGGTCAGCCAGATCGGGGCCGCCGTCTCCATCGCGTCGTCGGTCCTCGAGGTGGTCAAGCCCGAGAAGGTCGGCAAGGCCGTCAAGAATTTCTTCGGCTCGATCTTCGGTTAGGCTTTCCTACACGCACGAACCCCCGCCAGTTTCTGGCGGGGGTTCGTGCGTGTAGAGGGATTTAACGCGCGGCGAGCGCGCCGGTCGAGAGCGACGCAATGGCGTCGGCCAGGCGCTTGACGCCCTCGTCCAGCTTGGCGGGCGGCACGTTGGAGAAGTTCAGGCGCATGGAGGAGGCCCCGCCGCCGTCGACGCAGAACGGCGCCCCCGGCACGAAGGCGACCCCGCGCGCGACCGCCGCTTCGAGACAGGCTTCGCTCGAAAGGGCGCCCGGCAGGCGGACCCACACGAACATGCCGCCGGTCGGCTCGGTGTACTTGGTGCCCGCCGGCAGGTGCTGACGGATGGCCTGGACCAGGGCCCGGCTGCGCTCGCCGTAGACCTGACGCAGGCGGGCGAGGTGGGCTTCCATGTCGATGACCCCGAAGGTCTCGAAGGCCAGGTACTGGTCGAGGGTGCCCGTCTGCAGGTCGGTAGCCTGCTTGGCGCGCACCAGGTAGGTGAGCAACTCGGCAGGGGCCACGACGTAGCCGATCCGCAGGCCCGGCGCGAAGACCTTCGAGAACGAGCCCAGGTAGAGCACGTGGGTCTGGCTGAAGGTGCGCAGCGGGGCCTTGGGCTGGCCGTCGAAGACGAGCTGCCCGTAGGGATCGTCCTCGACGAGCAGCACGTCGTGGCGCTCGGCGATCGCGACGATCTCCTGACGACGCGCGTCGGACAGGCAGGTGCCCGACGGGTTCTGGAAGCTCGGGATGATGTAGATGAACTTGGGGCGCACCGGCGCGGTCGAGAGCACGTGCTCGAGCGACTCGGGGATCATGCCCTCGTCGTCCGATTCGACCACCAGGTAATCGGGCTCGTAGGCGTCGAAGGCCTGGAGGGCGCCGAGGTAGGTGGGGCTCTCCACGACCACCAGATCGCCCGGATCGAGCAGGATCTTCGCCACCAGGTGCAGGGCCTGCTGCGACCCGGAGGTCATCAGGATCTGCTCGCTACGGGTGGGGAAGGGAAGGGTCTCGGCGATGAGGGCCCGCAGGGGCTCGACCCCTTCGGTCGGCGCGTACTGCAGGGCGGCGGGGCCGTACTTGCGGAACGCCGCTTCGCTGCCCTGCTGCATGGCCTCGAGGGGGAAGAGCTCGGGAGCGGGCAGGCCGCCTGCGAGCGAGATGATGTGAGGCTGCTGGGTCAGCTTGAGGATCTCACGGATCGCAGAGCTCTGCATCCGGGCAGAGCGAGCGGCGAGCCGCGTCGTCGAATCGGCCTCGATAGTCCGCATCACTGGCGCTCCTTTCTCGGAAGGCGCCCGCGAGGTCCGCGCTGCGCCGATCAAGCCAGCGTTCATCATGCGCCAAGAAAATTGATACGTCCAATATCTGTATTGTGCCGGAATGAGATCCTGGGGGTATCATAAGGGCATGGAACTGCGTCACTTGCGCTATTTCGTGGCCGTCGCCGAGGAGCTCCACTTCGGGCGGGCGGCCGAGCGCCTCCACATGGCCCAGCCCCCGCTCAGCCAGCAGATTCGCATGCTGGAAGAGGAGCTCGGCGTCACCCTGTTTCATCGCACCAATCGCCGTGTGCAGCTGAGCGAGGCAGGCGGGGCCTTTCTCGAAGAGGTCTACCGCCTCTTCGACCAGCTGGATCGCGCGGTCGGGACCGCACGGCGGGTCAACCGCGGCGAGATCGGCCGCCTGAGGCTCGGCTTCGTCAACTCGGCGACCTATCAGGTCCTGCCGGACATTTGCCGCGCCTTTCGGCGCGAGTACCCCGACGTGGTCCTCGACCTGCAGGAGCACACCTCGGACTTCCAGCTCGAAAGCCTCGAGAACGGGAGCCTGGACGTGGGGCTGTACCGGGCGGACGCCGAGTACTACCGTCCGCAGCTCCCGCCGACCCTCAACATGACCACCGTCAGCCGAGAGCCTCTCGCGATCGCCTTGCCGGCGGGGCACCGCCTGGCGGGAACCGAGCCCGTTCCGCTCGCCGCCCTTTCCAAGGAGCCCTTCATCCTCTCGCCCCAGCGGGTCTATCCGAGCTACCACGACCAGATCATGCGCCTGTGCATGGGGGCGGGCTTCACCCCGCGGATCGTGCAGGAGCCGATCCTGCTGACGACCATCATGAGCCTGGTCTCGGTCGGGATCGGGGTGTCCGTCATCCCGATCTCGCTGCGACACCTGGACTGGCGGGGGGTGAGCTTCGCCCCCATCGCCGAGGAGAACGCCGTCTCGGACATGGTGGCCATCTGGCGACGGGATGATGCGTCGCCGGTCCTGCGCGCCTTTCTCGACATCATGCGCAAGCTGGCGTTGCCCGCGCCCCATTCGAGCTGAACGACCGAGGCTCGGGCGCCAGCCGCCGGGCGCAAGACGAAGGGCGAGGGATATCCCTCGCCCTTCGTCTTGCGCTTAGCGCCTGATGTACACCACCTCGTCGGCGTCGCGATCCCAGCCATGGCGGTGGTGGTGCTTGTGCTTGTGCCGCTTCTCGACCACCACCACCCGCTTGACGGGCCTTTCGCGCTGCACGACGACCACCCGCTCCTCGACCACGGGTCGGGCCGGGGCGATCACGATTCCCGGTTGGATGATGATCCTGGCGTCGACGGCAGCCTGAGCGGGGCTGGCCGCCAGGGTTGCGGCTCCCAGACAGAGGGCCGTGAATACGATCCGTTTGCGCATGGCGTGGCTCCTTTCGCGCGTGCCTGACGGTCTGACGAGTCCTGGGCCTATTCATCCCATGCGAGCGTTCCATTTGTGTTAAGGATCGGTTGAAAGGTTATTGTGAGCGCCAGGGCAAGGCATCCGAACTCGATGCCCCAAGCTTGGCGATTCCGCGCCGTGTGGATTGGCGCGAGGGCTGCTATCATAGTGCTTGCTGTGTTCCATTGAGGTATCGACCATGCAAAACCAGGTCCCCACTCAGCTTCGCCCGTTGGTGGTCACGCAGGACTACGACGCCTACACCCCGATCGATCAGGCCGTGTGGCGCTATGTCATGCGTCAGAACGTCGCCTTCCTCAAGGACCGTGCCGATCCCGCCTACCTCGGGGGGCTCGGCGCGTCGGGGATCGAGGTCGAGTCGATCCCCCGGACCACGCACCAGGACCAGAGCCTCGCCAAGCTCGGCTGGCGTGCCGTCAACGTGCGGGGCTTCATCCCCCCGGCGGCCTTCATGGACTTCCAGGCGCACCGGATCCTTCCCATCGCCGCGGACATGCGATCGCTCGAGCATCTCTCCTACACGCCGGCTCCCGACATCATCCACGAGTCGGCGGGCCATGCGCCCATCCTCAACGACGCGACCTTCGCGGCCTACCTCGAGGCCATCTGCAAGCTCGGGGTCAAGGCCATCCCCACCCAGGCGGATGACGACCTCTACGAGGCGATCCGGATCCTGTCCGACCTCAAGGAGGACCCCACCGCCACCCCCGAGGCGATCGCCGAGGCCGAGGAGCGCTTCGTGCGGACCCGCGAGGCGGCGACCGTCGTCTCCGAGGCGACCATGGTCTCGCGGCTCTACTGGTGGACGGTCGAGTACGGCCTGATCGGCACGCTCGACCAGCCCCGGATCTACGGCGCCGGCCTGCTTTCGTCGGTCGGTGAGAGCAAGCTCTGCCTGACGGACAAGGTCCGCAAGGTGCCCTTCGACCTGGACGCCTGCGTCTCGACCGGTTACGACATCACCGACTACCAGCCCCAGCTCTTCGTCTGCGAGAGCTACGAGCAGTTGCTCGAGGCCACCCGCGTCTTCGCGGATCGCATGGCCTGGAAGCAGGGCGGCACCTACGCCCTCGACGTCGGCCTGAAGGCGGGCAGCGCCGTGACTACCACCTTCTCGTCGGGGCTCGAGGTGATCGGGGTCATCGGCCAGCTGCGCCGTGACGCGGCGGGCGAAGCCGTCTACCTCCACGTCGCGGGCCCCACGGCCCTGGCCATCGGGGGCCAGGTGCTCGATGGCCACGACGTGAGCCACCACGCCGAGGGCTTCGGCTCGCCGATCGGCAAGCTCGAAGGTGAGGCTCTGCCCCTCGATGCCTTCGAAGACAGTGACCTCGCGCGGCATGGGATCGTCCCTGGCCGTGACTGCGCCCTGCGCTTCGCCTCCGGGGTGAACGTCGAGGGCCGGGTGCGCTACGTCCGACGCGAGGGTGGGCGGATCGTGCTCATCGGCTTCGACGCTTGCACGGTGACCTACCAGGGCGAGACCCTCTTCCAGCCTGCCTGGGGCGTCTACGACATGGCCGTCGGCGAGCGCGTCACCTCGGTGGCCGCCGCCTACCCCGACGTGCGGTACCCGCTCGTCGCCCCCCGCACCGAGCGCAAGACGGTGAGCGAAGTTACTTTCGACCCTCAGGTCGCGGGTCTGCATGCGCTCTACGCCCGGGTGCGCACCCTGCGCGAGGAGCCCCAGGACCCGGCGATGACCGACAAGGCGCTCGCCGAGATTGCCGAGCGCCTCGACCAGGCCTATCCCGAGGACTGGCTCTTGCGCCTCGAGGTCCTCGAACTCCTCACGCGGGGCGACCGCTTGAACAAGTTGCAGGGCCACCTCAGGGCCTCCCTCGCGGCCCTGATGACGACCCCGGATCGTCGCGAGCTCATCGCGAATGGGCTGGCGCTGCTCCCGCCGGCGCGGACCATGGCCTAAGCCGCCTTCGCGCCCTTCTCTCGAGGCCCGATCCCGCGCAGGATCGGGCCTTTCCCATGGAGTGCCGGGCAAGGCGGTGAGCTTTTAGCGAACCTTATTCGGTTTTTAACCGAATTCTTGGGCGAATGGCCGATACATTCTCTTAACACCCCTTTCAAGGAGGCTCGACCCATGGCATCCACTCGCTTCCAGCCCGTTTCCGCGCTTCTGGCCTGCACCCTGTTGCTGGGGCTCGTCGGTTGCGCCGCGCCGGGTGCGCAGCCGTCGTCGCTGAGCGCGCG